>CALCKK010000001.1:0-347170 GCA_937966215.1 uncultured Collinsella sp.
TCAGGGAATTGTAATTGATGGTGAAGGTTCAAAGGTTGTTTGCAAAGACTAATTTAAAATTCCAGTTTGCTGTACTCGTTCCTAGCAGGGTTTGGGGCAGACACGCCCCAACAAGAAGCCGTCCCAAAGGGGCAAGAATGGGGACTGCGGACGATTTCTTGGACCGTTACGCGGCCCTTCCCAGCGCGGAGCGGAGCTCGGCCGGCGTGCGGCCACCGAGCGCATCGCTGCACCTCTCCGTATTGTATCGGCCGATCCAGCCCCCGAGCTCCTCGATGAAGCGGGCGGGGGTCCAGTCCGACCAGTCCCTGCCGTGCCAGAACTCCTTCTTGAGCAGGCCGAAGAAGCCCTCCATCGCCGCGTTGTCCGAGCTGCAGCCCTTGGCGGACTGGATTGGCTACACTGATGTGGACAGTTCCGGGAGGGGCGCAAGAGACGGGAGGGCCGTGTACGCGTTCCTGCGCGAGAGCCGCGGGGAGGGGCTGCCTGGGTACGTGCCTGTCAACTCGGTCTACGTCTTTGATGACCGGGTCGTACTCAATATAAACTTCACGGATGATGCCAAAACGGTCACCCGTGAGGAAGTGTTGGGTTCGAGTGCTATGGACAATGTTCCAGTATGCTGGGGTCGAACTCACTTGCGGGAATCACACGATACCCGTGGTGCAGCAGTAGGTCGACAAAAACACCGTTGCCCGCAGTGAGCGTACCGCTGAACGTTCCGTCGTAGATGCGACCCGCGCCGCACGAGGGACTACGATCTTGAAGGATGCACGCAGCAATTTCGGACGGGCCGCCCGCCTGCTCGCACATATCGAGTGCGCGCTCTGCGCCCAGGCGAAACTCGCGATCGATCGAGACGCCCTCGCAGGTACGGACCTCGCCGTTCACAATCTCGGATGGCTTGCGCGGCGTGGGAAGGCCGCCAAAGACCTCGGGGCACACCAGCAGGACCTCGGCCCCCGTGCGCTTGCAAGCCTCGATCAGCTCGCGATGGTAGTTGTCGAGCCCGTTATACTTACAGCTCTCGCCCATCAAGCAGGCACTTACCACGATCTTCATATAACAACTCTCCTCACGCAAAATCGCCCCATTTGAGATGAACACTCAAATGGGGCGATCGACACTGCGCAACTAGTATTACTGCTGCTTTGGCATCAGCGGATTCTCACGCGTGAGGAGATTCATAAACTCCTCGCCCGTGATGGTCTCCTTCTTGTACAGATAACGAGCCAGCTCATGGAGCTTAAACTTGTTCTCCTTGAGGATCTGCAGGGCGCGATCGTGCGCATCCTCGATCAGCTTGGCGACGATCGCGTCGACGCGCTCGGCCGTACCGGGGGCGCAGGTGAGCGACGTGTCTTGGTTAAGGTAGGCATTCTGTACGGTACCGAGCGCCATCATGCCAAACTCATCCGACATACCAAAGCGCGTCACCATATTGCGGGCGAGCTTGGTGGCCTGCTCGATATCATTGGCCGCGCCAGTCGTCATCTCGCCAAAGATCAGCTCCTCGGCAGCACGTCCGCCGCAGTAGACGGCGAGCTTGTCCAGGACTTCCTGGCGCGTGGTCAGGAAGCGCTCATCCTCCTCGACCTGCATGGTGTAGCCCAGAGCACCGCTCGTACGCGGCACGATGGTGATCTTGGTAACCGGCGCAGAACCCTTCTGGCGGGCGGCAACGATGGCATGGCCGATCTCGTGGTACGAAACAACCTGTTTCTCGTGGTCGGACAGAACCGTGGACTTACGCTGCTGGCCGGCGATGACGACCTCCACCGACTCCTCAAAATCGTCCTGCGTGGCGCGCTTGCGACCCTCGCGGACAGCACGCAGCGCGCCCTCGTTGATGATATTGGCCAGGTCGGCGCCCGAGGCACCGGGCGTGGCGCGGGCAATCGCGGTCAGGTCGATCGGCGGCTGCGTCTTCACGCTCTTGGCATGCAGCTCAAGAATGTTCTTACGTCCGGTCAGGTCGGGCAGCTCAACGGGGATGCGGCGGTCAAAACGACCGGGGCGCAACAGGGCCGGGTCAAGGCTGTCGGGTCGGTTGGTAGCAGCGAGAACGACAATACCCTTGTGGTTATCGAAGCCGTCCATCTCGGTCAGCAGCTGGTTGAGCGTCTGCTCGCGCTCGTCGTTGCCACTAAAGCCGCCGCCATCGCGCTTCTTGCCGATGGTATCGATCTCATCGATAAAAACGATGCACGGGGCCTTTTCCTTGGCCTGCTTAAACAGGTCACGCACCTTAGCAGCGCCGCGACCGACAAACATCTCAACAAACTCCGAGCCCGAAATGCTAAAGAACGGAACACCGGCCTCGCCGGCCACAGCCTTGGCAAGCAGGGTCTTACCGGTACCCGGAGGGCCGACAAGAAGAGCACCGCGCGGCAGCTTGGCGCCGATCTCCTCGTAGCGCTGCGGCTTCTCCAGAAAGTCGACGACCTCCTTAAGGGATTCCTTGGCCTCTTCCTGGCCAGCAACGTCCTTAAAGGTCACGCCCACATCCTTGGAAGCGATAACGCGAGCACCGGACTTGCCCAGTCCGCCGCCGCCAAAACCACCGCCGCCAAAGTTCATCGACGGGCCGTCATCGCCCATGGCCTTCTTCATGCGACGATTGAGCCACCAACCGATGAGGAAGAAGATAGCCATGGGAAGAATGAGCGTAAGCAGGTAGTAAGTCATCAGACCCGAGTTCTTATCGGGGACAACAGATTCCAGCGAGGCGCCGGATTCAAGCACGCGATCGGTAAAGCCCGCATCGTTTGGCACACCGGTCGTCTTGTAGGCGATGTTCTCGTCCTCGCCCTTCTTGGTGTAATAAATCGTGTAATCGTCCGTATTGTATTCGACCTTGTCGACACTCTTCTTATCGAGCGCTTTGACAAAGGTCGAGTAATCGGTCTTCGTAATCTGCTGCGTGTGACCGATGTTGGGGAACAGAACGGTCGAGAGCACGAGGTAGACGACGAAGGCGATGAGCACGTAGAGGATCATATTCCGTCTACGTTTGTTGTCATCCATCTCCATCTGCTTGAACTCCATCTACTGGGGTTGATAATGCTTTCTAGAATACCCAACCCGAGCGACGATAAACCGACGCCGGGCACGAAAGGACAGAGATGGCATCACTGGAAGTCGGCAAGGTTCAGATCTACACGGGCGACGGCAAGGGCAAGACGACGGCTGCGCTGGGGCTTGCACTGCGCGCCACGGGCTATGGACTTAACGTACTCATGCTTCAGTTTGCCAAGAAGCTGCACTGCGCCGAACACGATGCCGCGCCGCGCCTGGGACTGCGCATTGTACAGGCCGATCGCGACACGCCCGAGGCTTGCGCCGAGCAGATCATGGAACTTGCACGCGAACAGATCTCGCAGGTCGACGTGCTCATTTTGGATGAACTCGGCGAGGCCATGCGACGGGGCTTTGTGACGCGCGAAGATGTCGAAGCGTTGATCGCGATGAAACCAACCACCACGGAGCTCGTGCTCACCGGCCGCGGTCTGTTGCCCCACGCCGATCTGGCAGACCTGGTCACCGAAATGCGCCCCGTCAAACACTACTTCGACGAAGGCCTCCTAGCCCGCCAAGGCATCGAATACTAGCCATTGCGGACGTCCCCAATGGCTAGGCAGTGGCGCGGCCTAGCCAGTTGCCGCTGTGGTGGTAGATGGTGAACATCGTTGCCGTGATGAGCCAGGTTACGGGGTAGACCAGCAGCAGATGCTCGAGCGAGGGGTCGAGCGGCATAATCGCGAACACCCACGCCACGCGGAGCACGACCGTGCCGAAGATCGTGAGCATCATAGGCTGGAAGCTCACGCCGGCGCCACGGATGGAGCCGGACGCGTTTTCGATAATCGAGAAGATCGCGTAGAACGGCGCGATGAAATGAAGAATCGTCGTGGTGTACGCCGAAATCGCGGCATCGTCGATAAACAGACGCGAAAGCGGGCCCGAGAACACCAGCAGCACGGCAGACAGGCCGCCAATAAGCACAAATGAAAGCACGAGCGACGTGTGGTATCCCTTTCGCATGCGATCGTAATTGCGCGCGCCAAAGTTCTGCGCCGAGAACGTGGTGATCGACACGCCGAGCGCCTCGGTCACCATCCAGATAATGCCGTCCAGGCGACCGGAAAGACCCCAAGCGGTCGTGACATCGGCTCCAAATGAGTTGACCGACACCTGAATCAAAACGTTGGAGATGGAATACGCCGCAGACTGAACGCCCAGCGGCAAACCGCACGAAAGCATGCTCTTGCAAATGCCGCGATCGATACCGAGCTTGGATAGCGACAAGCGCCACGCCCCCGGAGCGTGCATCATGCGAATCAAAATCATCGTGGCATTGGTGCAGATAGTCAGCGCCACCGCGATGCCACAGCCCAGCGCTTCCATGTGCAGCACGGCGACAAAAAGAATGTCGAATGCCACATTGACGAAGCAGCCGGATGCAATAATAACCGCCGGACCACGCGTGTCGCCCACGGCGCGCAACAGCGCCGTCCCCATATTGAGCAGCAGCACTGCAAACATGGCGGCAAAGTAGCAACGGGCATACGCCACACCCTCGGCCAGCAGCTCATGCGGTGTATTCATCAGCACAAGCATCGGCTCGACAAACACCATGCCGAGAATGGAAATGACAATGCCGCCCACCAGCGCGAGCGTCATAGCCGTATGGACCGATCGGCTCAGGCGTTCGTCATCGTGCTGGCCAAAAAACTGGCCCGTAATGACCGCACAGCCAGCACCCACACCGACGCAAAAACCAATGCAGAGCTCCGTGAGCACCATCGTGGCCTGAATGCCACCCAGCGCGAGCTTGCCGCCAAACTGGCCGACGATATACGTACCAATAAGCGTGTAAGCCTGCTGAAAAAACGAGCTAAAGAAGATAGGGACGCACAGCGACAGCAGCTGTTGCCAAATGACACCCTGCGTTACATCGATAGCCGTAGATTTCTTAGCCACACGCCCTCCCCACCAGCGTACGTCAAACAACAAAACGGCAATTTAAGACCAAAGCCAATACCAGCTTAGCACCGACCGACGTCGGCCGAAACGCCCCGAACCAGAGCCCGGTGCTAACTATCTGCCTAGTGATACAGCCCCGGCTGGTAGTGGTACTCGTTGCTCACATGCGGGCACAGCTGCCAAAAGGCAACAGCGCTTGCCGCGGCCACGTTGAGTGAATCGACCCCATGCGCCATCGGAATACGCACGGCGCGGTCGCAGCCTGCAATGGTCTTGGCGCCCAAGCCAGCACCCTCGGTGCCCATAAAGATTGCCAGGCGGTCAATCTCCTGGAGCGCGGGATCGTCCAGCGACACCGAATCATCCGTCAACGCCATAGCGGCACACGAAAAGCCGGCATCGTGTAGCGCCGCCAGCCCATCATGCGGCCATACGCGCGCTTCGCTGCCAATGCGTGTCCAGGGCACCTGGAACACCGTGCCCATGCTCACGCGGGCCGAACGACGATACAGCGGGTCACAGCAAGTGGGGCTCACCAAAATGCCGTCGACGTTGAGCGCGGCCGCCGAGCGGAATATTGCGCCCACATTGGTATGGTCGACAATGCCCTCGAGCACGCACACGCGCACCGGGCGCTCCCCCGCCGCCTCGACGACGCCGCCCAAGAACTCATCAACCGGAATCTGTCGCGGGCGACGAAATGCCGCGAGCGCACCGCGCGTCACGTTAAAACCCGTCAGACGCTCCATAAGCTCCATCGAGGCAACGAACACGGGAACCGGACCCGCGCCCTCGCGTACCGCCAGGCGCTCAAACAGCGGCATCATCTGGTCGAGCCAGCGCTCGCCCAAAAGAAAGCTCACCGGCTCGTATCCGGCGCGAACCGCACGTTCGATGACCTTGGCACTCTCGGCGATAAAAATGCCCTTCTGCGGCTCCAGCACGCAGCGCAGCTCACGCTCGGTCAGTCGCACGTAGGCATCAAGCCGCTCGTCCTCGAGCGAATCGATTCGCAGCACCTCAACGGCATCAGTCATAGCAGCCAGCCCGCACCTTTCTTTACAGCGCATCTATACCAAACGAGGCGACGCTAAGCGCCGCCCCATGCATTCAAACAATCCGATGATACCGTTCACGCCGGACGATTTACGCCTCAACGCGACGATACGTTACGAACTCATAATCGACACCCTCGTCGCCCTCGCCCGAGGCAATCGTGGCAACACCGCCACGCCGCGCAATCTCCCACGCGGGATCGGCATCCAGATCGGGAAAATACGTATCCACGTCATGCACGCAATGGTTATGCGTAACCTCGGCCTCCACGCAATACGGCAAAAACTGTCGATATACCTCGCCGCCGCCAATCACCCACGCAACGGTCTCATCGGCTACCGCGGCGAGCGCTTCGTCGATGCTATGCACCACGTCGACGCCCTCGGGAGCAAAGTCCTCATCGCGCGTGAGCACGATATTACGACGGTTCTTGAGCGGACACCCGCCGGGAAAACTCAGCAGCGTCTTGCGTCCCATAATGACCGGGCAGCCTTTGGTGCGCGCCACAAAATGACGCATGTCGGCGCGATTAGACACGACCATGTCACCCTCGCACCCAATGCCCCAATCGTCACACACGGCGACAATGGCGGAAAGCTTACACGTCATGCGCGTCACCTACACCGCAATGGGGATGTTCTTGACCTGCGGGCCGTGCTCATAGCCCTCGACGATCAGATCATCGGTCGTAAACGCATAGAAGTCATGTACATCGGGGTTAAGCGTTACCTTAGGCGCGGCAAACTGCGGACGCTCGATAAGCTCGCGGACGATATCGACATGACGGTCGTAAATGTGGGCATCGGCGATCACATGCAGCAGCTCGCCGGGAATCATATCGACCGATTGCGCGACCATCATCAGCAAGATGGCGTACTGGCACACATTCCAGTTGTTCGCGGCCAAAATGTCCTGGCTGCGCTGGTTGAGAATCATGTTGAGCGTCGGTTTGTCATCCTGCGGGCGCTGCGTCACGTTATACGTCACGCTGTAGGCGCACGGATACAGGTGCATCTCGGACAGGTCGCTAAACACATAGGTATTCGTCATAATGCGGCGGCTGTACGGCGTGTTCTTAAGGTCGTACAGAACGCGGTCCATCTGGTCGAAATCGCCCTCGGCATAATGGCTCTTCTGCCCAATCTGATACCCGTAGGCCTTGCCGATGGAACCGGTCTCGTCGGCCCACTCATCCCAAATATGGCTGTTGAGGTCATGCACGTTATTGGACTTCTTTTGATAGATCCATAGGATCTCATCCATGGCAGATTTGAGGGCCGTACGACGCAGGGTAAGCGCCGGAAACTCCTCGCGCAGGTCGTAGCGTGCCGTGACACCAAAGTTTTTAATGGTATAGGCAGGGGTGCCGTCCTCCCACACCGGACGGACCTTTTGGCTCTCGGTGGTGCTGCCATGGTCCAGAATATCGCGGCACATGGTTACAAACTGTTGATCAGCTTTGCTCATTGACCCTCCTGTCAGTCGCCTATAAGCGAGATTCATTGTATCCCAGGCGCGCAGTGTCGGATTGGACACTTGGGTCGGCACACGCAATGCGCGGCAGCCAGCACCCCCACAATCGCAGACGTAACAACTTTGAATTTCTGACATATGCTAAAAAAGCTTGCGCGGAACCGCATACACGCTATCCTATTACTGACATATGTCAGATTTGGAGAGAGTATGGCGGGAAGACGTGAAAAATTGCGCCGCGTCGGGATCATCCCCGAATATCGCGGTTTTACCCCCGATGGCCTTGCCAGCGGAGAGGCCATCGACATGACGGTCGACGAACTCGAGGTCCTGCGGCTATGCGACCTGGAAGGCCTCAATCAGGAGGCCGTCGCAAAGCACATGGGCATCGCGCGCGCCACGGTGGCGGCTATTTGCAGCCGCGCACATCGCAAGGTGGCAAACGCGCTGGTCAACGGGCGGGCGCTCGTCATCGAGGGCGGCAATATCGCGTACTCCCCCATCACCGCAACGACGGCCGCATGGCCAGCAAAGGAGGTCGACACCATGAGGGTGGCAACCACGTACGACAACGGCAACATCTTTATGCACTTTGGCCGCAGCGAGCAGTTCAAGATCTACGACATTCAGGATGGCAAGGTACTCAACGAGCAGGTCGTGGGCACCGACGGCACCGGCCACGGTGCCCTTGCGGGCCTGCTCGCCAACGGTGGCGTGGACACGCTCATCTGCGGCGGCATCGGCGGTGGCGCCATCAACGCGCTTGCCCAAGCCGGCATCACGGTGTACGCAGGAGCTCAGGGCAGCTGCGACGCTTGTGTCGAGGCCCTTATCGCCGGAACGCTCGCACAGAACGGCGAGGCCACGTGCGGCTGCCACGGCCATGACCACGACCACGCCCACGAACATGGCGAGTCCTGCAGCTGCCACGGCCATCACGAGCACGAGGGCCACGAGGACTGCGGCTGCCACTAACGGCACGGCACCGCGAGCTCGGGGCGCGACGCTGAACGCAGCCCAACTATCAAAGCCAACAACAAAGGCCACCCGGTAGCTTCCGAGTGGCCTTTGCCATATCAAGCTGGAATTACAGCCCTATTTCTTATTGCGCATCTGTGCTTCCATCTGGCGCAGCAGCTCCATATCGGACTTGGGACCGCCCGTACCCAGGCCGCCCATGCCGCCCAGACCCATAGCGTCCAGCCCAGGGATATTGGGCATGCGCATCTTCTTGCCCTTCTTGCCCTTTTTGCCCTTCTTGCCGCCGGCCTGTGCCTGATTGGCCATCGTGCGCATGCGGCCCATCATCTTGTTCATCTCGCCCCACTGCTTCATAAGGCTGTTGACCTCGGTGGGGGTCACACCGGCGCCCTTGGCGATACGCGCGCGACGCTGGCCGTTGATGATGGAGGGACGCAGACGCTCCTCCTTGGTCATCGACATGATGATGGCCTCGTTCTTGTCGAAGATGCCCTCGTCCAGGTTACCGCCCATCTGGTTGAGCGCGCGCTGGCCACCGGGGAGCATGCCGAGAATGCCCTTCATGCCGCCCATCTTCTTAACGGCTTTCATCTGGTCGAGCATGTCGTTCATGGTGAAGCCCTCGCGCAGCATGCGCTCGGCAGCCTCGAGCTGCTCGGCGTCGGCCGCCTCCTGGGCCTTCTCGATGATGCCGACGACGTCGCCCATACCCAGGATGCGCTTGGCCATGCGATCGGGATAAAACGGCTCCAGCGAGTCGGGCTTCTCGCCCATACTCACAAACTTGATGGGCTTGCCGGTCACCTGGCGCACGGAAAGCGCACCGCCGCCGCGGGCATCGCCGTCGAGCTTGGAGATGATAACGCCGTCAAAATCGGTGCGCTCGGCAAACGTCGAGACAACGTTGACGATATCCTGGCCGGTCATGGCGTCGACGACCATCAGCACCTGGTCGGGCTTGACGGCCTTCTTGATGTCGACGGCCTCCTGCATCATCTGCTCGTCGATCTGCAGACGACCGGCGGTATCGACGATGACCACGTCACGCAGGTGGTCGACGGCCTCCTGGATGGCACCCTTGGCAATGTCGACCGGGTGCGCGCCGTCACCGCGGAAGACCGGCACGCCAATCTCGCCACCGAGCGTGGCCAGCTGGTCGGCAGCAGCGGGACGATAGACGTCGCACGCGGCGAGCAGCGGCGAGCGGCCCTGCTTCTTGAGCAGGTAGGCAAGCTTTACGGCAGCCGTGGTCTTACCGGAGCCCTGCAGGCCCACGAGCATGATGACATTGGGAATGCGGTTACTAAAGACGAGCTTGCTCTCGGTGGAGCCGAGCATCTCGGTGAGCTCGTCGAGCACGATCTTAACGACGTTTTGCGCCGGCGAGAGCGACTCCATGACCTCGGCGGTCATACAGCGCTCTTTGGTCTTGGCGACGAACTCCTTGACGACCTTAAAGTTGACGTCGGCCTCGAGCAGCGCCATGCGAATGTCGCGCATGGCCGAAGTAATATCGGCCTCGGTCAGCTTACCCTTGCCGCGCAGGCGGTCAAATGTGTCGTTGAGGCGATCGCTCAGGGAATCAAACACTAGTCACTCCTTAATTGGACTCGCCCACCAGGGCGCGGCAGAAATCTTTTGCATTAAACTCCTGCAGGTCATCGACCTGCTCGCCCACGCCGATGCGCAGAATCGGGAGCTTGAGCTTCTCGGCCACGGCCATGGCGATACCGCCCTTAGCCGTACCGTCGAGCTTAGTCATGATAATACCGTCCAGGCCCAGCGCCTCGTTAAACTCGAGCGCCTGGTTCAGACCGTTCTGGCCAGTGGCGGCATCGATCACAAGCACGACCGAAACGGGCATGGGACCGGCGGCCATATTGGCGGCGCGCTTACGGGTCACATTGACCACCTTGGCAAGCTCGCGCATGAGCTCGGGGCTCGTGTGCAGACGACCGGCGGTATCAATGAGCACCAGGTCGCTGCCGCGCTTATCGGCCTCGTCGAGCACGTCATAGCACACGCTCGCCGGATCGGAGCCGCGGTCACGCTTGATGACGGGCACGCCGGCACGCTGGCCCCACACATCGAGCTGCTCGATGGCGGCGGCGCGGAAGGTGTCGGCCGAACCGATCACCACGTTCTTGCCGCGGGCGGCCATGGCGCTCGCAATCTTGCCGACCGTCGTGGTCTTGCCGGCACCGTTGATGCCGACAAACAGCACGCAGCTCGGCGTGTCGGAAAACGGATCGCGCTCAACAGGCACAAAATGGCCCTCGAGCTGCTCGGCCAGGGCGCGGCGAAGCTGCGGGGCGGTCTTGAGGTTCTTCTTGGCAGCGGCGTCGCGCAGGTCATCGGAGACCTGAATGGCGACCTCGGCACCCATGTCACCCATAACGAGGGTGTCCTCAAGGTCCTCCCAAAAATCCTCGTCGACCTCGCCGCCAAAGTAGAAGACCTCGTTGAGGGCCTCGCGGCTGCGCTCAAGTCCGCGCGAGAGTGCGTCAAAAAATCCCATTATGCATTCACGACCTTTCCGGTTTCGCGATCGAGTTTTTGCGAGACGACGCGACTGACACCGTCGGCTTGCATCGAGACGCCGTAGAGAACGTCAGCATCCTCCATAGTACGGCGCTGATGCGAGATTACCAAGAGCTGCGTATCGGAACGCAGCACATCGAGGGCGCCGATGAGCTTGGACAGGTTGGCGTCGTCGAGCGCCGCCTCGACCTCGTCCAGCACATAGAACGGCACCGTGCGCGTACGGTATACGGCAAAGAGCAGGGCGAGCGCCGTCAGGCTCTTCTCGCCGCCCGACATGAGCATCATCTTGGTGATGCGCTTGCCGCGCGGCTGCGCCACGACCTCAATGCCCGTCTCGGCCGGATGCTCGGGGTCGGTCATCTCCAAATGTGCCTGGCCGCCCGGGAAGAGCATGGCGAAGATCTCGCGGAAATTCGCATCAACCTTCTCAAACGTCACCAGGAAGGCTTTACGCATCTTGCGGTCGATGGCCACGGTGATCTTGGTGAGCGCCTTGCGCGCGCTCTCAAGATCGGTCAGCTGCTCCTCGATGTAATCGGCGCGGCGCTTGAGCTGCTCGTACTCCTCCATGGCAACCTGGTTCACGGGGCCCAGGTTGTTGATCTGGCGCGCGAGTTGATTAAGCTCGCGCTCGGCGGCGTCGCGATCGGTGGGCGCCGGCAGCATGAGCGCTTCCTCAAGCACCGTGGTGCCATCGGCGGTGATGGCCTTGATGGCAGCCTCGACCTGCACCTCGAGCTTGCCGCGCGCCACCTTGAACTCATTTTGCGCTGTGGCGGCAACATCGACCCGCTCTTTGGCGCGGGCGACCTCGGTCTTGGCGTCCTCGATGGTCTTCTTAAGCGAAGCCGAGTCCGCCTCCTCAAGCGTTGCCTGATCGCGCAGGCGCGCAGCCCAGTCCGAGGCGCGCTCCAACAGGGCGGAATAGCGCTCGTGCATGGGATCGACGCGAAGGCGCAGCAGCTCGAGCGAGCGCGAGGCCTGACGCGTCCCGCGGATACGACGGTCGATACCCTCCAGACGATGCTCAAGATCGGGCACGCGGCCCTTCAGCGAACGCAGGCGCTCGCTCGTCTGAGCCAGGCGGACCTTGGCATCGGCGAGCTTGCCGGCAGCCTCGGAATCGTCACGACGCACGCGATCGAGCTCGTCGTTGGCTTCGGCAATCTGGAGACCCAGGTCGCCTGCCTGCGCGCGGGCCTCGTCGCGCGAACGGGTGAGTTCGTCAACGCGCGGGCGCGCAGCGCGAACGGCCTCGGCGGCCTGCTCGCGGCGCTTGGAGATGCGCACGCGCTCGACCTCGGCGTTGTTGGCGCTTTGCTCCAGGCGGCCAATCTCGGAGAGCAGCGAGCGGCGCTCGCCCTCAAGACGGGCGATCTCGCCGGCGGCATCGCCCTCGGCGGCACGCGCCTCCTCAACGGCCGCATTGGCCTCGACGACCTGATCCGACACATGCTCAAACACAGCAGCCAGATCGGGTTCCAGGCCCTCGAGCTCACGGATGCGGCGCTTGCGCTCCAAGGCACCCGAAGCCTCGCCGGCATCGAGCCCCACGCGCACCAGACCACCACAGCTCACGCGGGCGCCATCGGGAGTCACGTAGGTCACACCGTCAACAACAGGGGCAGCCAACGCGGCAGCCAAGTCATCGACCACGTAATAGCCGCCGAGAAGGGCCTCGACAACCGGGCCATAACCGGAGCGCACGGACAGGCGATCGACCAGGCGGGAACCGGCAGCGCCCTTAGCGGCAGCAGAGGCGCTCGCACCGCGCGCCACCAGCAGCGCCTCGCCCGAGGCCTTCTTCTGGTCCAGAGCGGCACGACCGGCACGCTCAAGCGCGGACGTATCGTCGAACAGCAGCGCATCGATATCGCCGGCAAGCAGCTGCTCCACCAGGCCCTCGAGCTCACGAGGGGCCTCGAGCACGTCGCCCAGACGACCCGAGACATCGTCGCCCAGTACACCCACCAGACAGCTCACGAGCGGCGAGCTGTCGGCCATGCGGGCATCGAGTTTCTTTTGGCTAGCAAGCTCCGAGCGCACCTCGGACAGTTTGTTGCGCGCCTCGCTCTCGCGGGCACGCAAGTCCTTAAGGGCTGCACGGGCGACCTCGGTAGCCTCGCGCGCATCAATCTGGGCTTGACGGGCCTGATCGAGTGCACCCTCAAGCTCCTCGGCGCGGTCGCGACGGCTCTCGAGTGAGGCCGTGACTTCCTCGAGCTGGTCATCGATCTGCTCCAGGCGCGAGGCATACATGTTGTCCTCGACCTCGGCGTTGCTCAGCGAGTCCTTCACCTTGGCGAGTTCGAGCGCCGCGTTATCGGCCACACGCTGCACATCGCGTTGCTCACGCGTAAGCTGCGAAATCTGATTGTCGAGCGTCACGCGCCGCTCGTGGAGCTCGGCGGCGGCAGGTCCGGCGGCGTCAACGTCCTCCTGGGCCTGCATGTGCGCGCCGGTCACTTCCTCAAGCTGCGCACGCGCGTCCTCGAGCTCCTCTACCACGCGACGACGCTGATGCTCGGAGCTCGAGATCTGGCCGCGCATGTCGGACAGGCGCGACACCATGTTGTGGCCCTTTTCCTCGAGCAGGCGCATATCGGAGTTAATGCGGCCGACCACGTCTTGCATATGGCGGCGCTGCTCGCCCAGATCGCCCACAAACAGGCCCTTTTCCTCGAGCATGACCTGGAGCTTCTCGAGCTCGCGTTCCTTTTCGCCCAAGCGGTACTGCGCAAGCTCCAGCTCGGCGGCACCTTCCTTGGAGCGGCTCTCCAAGTCGTTCCACTGCGACTGCAGCGAACGCAGCTCGTCGACGGCCAGCATCTGCGTAAGCTCGTTCGCGCGCGAGGACAGCTCTTTATACTTGCGCGCGCGATCGACCTGACGCTCCAGCGGTCGCAGCTGACGGGCAATTTCCTTATTGATGTCGCGGGCACGCGTCAGGTGCTCGTCCATCGATTTAATCTTTCTGAGCGCACGCTCCTTGCGGCGCTTGTGCTTGGAGATGCCGGCGGCCTCCTCGATGAGGGCACGGCGCTCCTCGGGGCGGCTCTGCAAAATGGCATCGAGCTTGCCCTGGCTGATGATGGAATGCGTATCCTTGCCCAAGCCCGAATCGTGCAGGATGTCCTGAATGTCCATCAGGCGGCACGGACTCGAGTTGATGAGGTACTCGCTTTCGCCCGAGCGATACATACGACGGGTGATGGCGACCTCGTCAAAGTCGACGGGCAGCATATGGTCCGAGTTATCGAGCACCAGCGTGACCTCGGCGACACCCACCGGCTTGCGCGCTGACGAGCCCGAGAAGATGACATCCTCCATGGCCTGGCCGCGCAGCTGCTTGGCGCTCTGCTCGCCCAGGACCCACAGAATCGAGTCAGAGATGTTCGATTTTCCCGAGCCGTTGGGACCGACGATGACGGTCAGGCCCGGCTCAAACGTCATATGGGCGCGATCGGCAAACGACTTGAACCCTTTGAGCGTGAGGGACTTGAGATACACGGTTCCTCGCTTACACGTGCTTCTTGTTCAGAATCACGCCGTTGGTGGTGTAACCCATGCGGTCGAGCGCTTCGAGCGCGGCGGCTCCCTCGGCTTCCTTCTTTGAGGAGCCGGAGCCGCGACCCTGGCGAATACCATCGATCAAAACCACGGCGGTAAAGGTGGGCGCATGCGCCGGGCCCTCGGAGCCAACGAGCTTATACGCCGGGGGTTCGTGACCGTCGGCTTGCACGCACTCCTGCAAAAACGATTTGGGGTTCGCGGGGTGCTCGGCACGCTCGGAAGCCAAATGCGGCTTAAGCGTACGATGGATAAACTCCGCTGCGGCATCCCAGCCGGCATCCAGGTACAGCGCGCCCACGAGCGACTCGTAGACGTTCTCGAGCGCCGAATGCAGGCCGCGCGCACCGGTACCGGTCTCGGAGGCACCAAAGATGATGATGTCGTCGATGCCCAGTTCGTGGGACACTTCCGACAACGTGGCGCCCGAGACGAGCGACACCTTTAGGCGGGTGAGCTTGCCCTCGTCAAACTCGGGATAGGACTCAAAGAGCGAACGGGCAACGACGGCGCCCAAAATGGAATCGCCCAAAAACTCCAAGCGCTCGTAGCTTGCCGAGACAGGCTGACCTTCGACGGCCGAAGGATGCGTGAGGGCTGCGCGCAGCAGCACCTTGTCATTGAACTCATGGCCCAGAATCTCCTGGGCACGCGTAAGTCGTTCGGATAAAGCCAAGACCTAGGCCTCCCTGGCGTTTTCAATCGCGTCGACCGCGTCGGCGACAGAGTTGAGCGAGAGCAGGGTCTCGTCATCGATCTCGAGGTTGAACTCGTCCTCGATAGCCGTAACCAGCTGCAGGCGCTCGAGCGAGTTGGCATCGAGGTCGTCAAAGGTGGTCTCATCGCTAATTTCGGCAACATCGACGCCCAGAACGTCAGTAGCGACCTCGGCGATCTTGTCGAAGATTTCGGAGCGGTCCATAGCGCTTCCTCTCATAGTGCATGAATACCAAAAGAATGGTACCGCCCGGGCGGTACCAAGACACGGTTCTGATTCTACCCCACGACGCACACCCCGAGACGCATAACGCCGCTGTTATAAAACGATACCGTCCATAGAGTTGGCGACGTTCTCGACCAGCCCGGCGCGCACGGCTTCGGCCGCCGCGAGCGTACCGTTTTTAACAGCCTCGATCGAGGTGGCGCCATGGCCGATCAGGACCACGCCGCGCAAGCCCAAAAGAATCGCGCCGCCCTTGGCGTCGCCCGAAAGCTTGGCCTTTATCTCGCGCATCTGCTTTTTAATGAGCAGCGCGGCAATCTTGGTGCCAAGCGAAGACATAAAGACGCCCTTGAGCTCCTGCAGCAAAAACTTGGCAGCGCCCTCAGTGGCCTTGAGCGCGATGTTGCCCGACATGCCGTCGGCGACCACGACGTCAAAATTGCCCGACGTAAGATCGGTGCCCTCGCAGTTGCCCACAAAACCGGGAACGGCGGCTTTCATGGCCGGGAAGCAGGCCTTGGTAAAGTTGGAGCCCTTCTCGTCCTCGGTGCCGTTGGCAAGCAGGCCCACGCGGGGATGCTCGATGCCCAGGACGACGCGGGCATAAGCACTACCCATCTGGGCAAAACGTACCATGTCATCGACCTCGACATCGGGGTTGGCGCCCATATCACACAGCACCGTCAGACCGCCGGCGCGATTGGGTAGCGCATTGGTCAGACAGGGACGCACCGGCTGTTTCTTGCCTTCGGCCTGATACCTAAACGGCGTCACGTAGGCGGTGGCAGCGGCGGTCATGGCACCGGTCGAGCCGGCAGAGAAGAACGCATCCGCATTTCCCTTCTTGATGGCGCGGCACGACAGCACGATCGACGACTTGCGTTTGGTCATCACGGCGCGAATGGGATCGTCATCCATGGCGATAACGTCGGGTGCCTCAAGGGCCTCAACACGTGCATGGGAAGCAGCAAAGGGATTGACGATTTCGGCGGGGCCAGCTGCCAAGACCTCGATATCGGGATCGGCGGCAAGTGCAGCCTCGATACCATCGAGAACAACCTGAGGTTTCTCGTCTCCACCCACAACGTCTACACAAACGCGAACGTTACTCATATACATGCTCCTTATACAAAAATGGCCGACTCATTGAGCCGGCCATTGTGGTTCCATTTGGAACGGCATCGCATCCAGAGTATACCGTTACTCGGTAACGATAACCTCGCGGTCCTTGTAGAAACCGCAGCTGGGGCACACGTGGTGCGGAAGCTTGACAGCGCCGCAACGGGGGCACGTGGACTGAGCCGCAGCCGAGATCTTCATGTTGGCGGAACGACGGGTGTGAGTGCGGATACGACCCTGCTTTTGTTTAGGTACGGGCATAGTAACCTTCCTTATGAACTATCCAGTGTGGCGATTACGCGCAAGTAGCGATACTACCACAGTTTTACTCATCGAGCTTGAGATTCTTCAATGCTGCAAATGGATTTTCCGTGGCAGCGGCCCATTCCGCCTCTGCCTGGGCGGCGCAATCGCATTGCTCGACGTTGAGATTGCAACCGCAAGTGGGACACAGACCGCGGCAATCGGGCTTGCAGAGCACCACAAACGGCGTGTCCATAACGACCGCGTCATTGATGGGCTCACCCAGATCGACGATGCGGTCCTCACCCAGGAGCTCGTAGCCGTCCTCGTAGGCCTCGGGATCCTCGGGCTCCTCAAAGAGGTAGAACTCCTCGATCTCGCCGGCGATATCAAACGAGGCGGGCTCCAGGCAACGGTCGCACTCGCCGGTGGCGTGCGCGCGGACCATGCCCGTGAGCAAGACACCGGTACCGGCATTGGTAAAGACAACGTCGTAGTCGATGCCGTCCTGTAGCTGGTACTCCTTCTCGCCCACCATGTAGGTGGCGACATCGACCTTACCGGTCAGCGGATACGAATCACCAGGAAACTCGAGCTGCTCGGAAAGATCGACGGTAACGCTCGGGAACTCAGCCATTACCACTGACCATTCTGTTGGGCGGCACCCTCGTTGAGCTGCTGACGGCAACGGGTAACGGTGCCGGTCAGGCTCTTGAGGTTCTCCTCCAGGTGCGTAAAGACCTGCTCCGCGTAGTCCTCGGCAGCATAACGCGTCTCGCGCTCGTACTGCTGGGCACGATCGCGGATGTCGTCGGCCTGCTGCTGTGCTAAGCGGACGATCTCCTGCTCACCAGCAATGGTGAGGGCCTGCTGCTGAGCGTCGGCGATGATGGAATCGGCCTGAGCGGCGGCGGAAGCCATAAGCTCCTCGCGCTCCTTAAGGATACGGCGGGACTTCTGCCACTCCTCGGGATAGCTCATGCGGATCTCGTCGAGGATGTTGAAGAACACGTCGGCGTCGATGACCTTGAACTGAGCGTTCTTGCCGAAAGGCGGCTTGGCTTCCTCGATCAGCCCTTCGAGCTCATCGACCAAGCTGACGATCCTATCGCCAGGAAAATTCTCGCCCGGCATCCGGTCTCCTTTCATAGGTAACATATCATCGTGCTAGTTTACCACATGCCACCAGGCAATAAAAAACGTCACGAAAAGCGATGTCTGAGCGCTTCGACCACGTTGGGCGGGACAAACGTCGATACATCGCTGCCGAGTGAGGCGATCTGGCGAACGACCGAGCTCGAGATATAGCCGTACTGCGGCGCACTCATGACAAAGATGGACTCCAGCTCGTTATCCAAGCGATAGTTGAGATCTGCCTGCTGCAGCTCGTACTCAAAGTCGGTCATGGCGCGCAGGCCCTTGACCACGGCCCCCGCCCCCTGCTCGCGAGCGAAGTCGACCAAGAGGCCGGTAAAGGGCAGGACCTCGACGCCGTCGATATCACCGAGCGCCTCGCGGGCCAGCGCCACGCGCTCATCGAGCATAAACGTGGTACCCACACCGTTTTTACCCTGCGACTCGGCAACAGCGACGATCACACTGGGAAAGATGCGGCGGGCGCGGCGGATGACGTCGATATGGCCAAACGTGATGGGATCGAAGGTGCCCGGGACGATCACGCGGTTGATGGTGTCATTCATGGTCGTCCTCCTGAAACGTCGTGGCATCGTTGTTGTGAGCATCGGTGCCAGCGCAATCTTCCTCACCATCGTCATCGCCGACCCAACGAAGCAGGTCGACCGAGGTAATGCCGTAGCGCTTCTCGCGCACGATCTCAAAGCCTGCCGGATGCGCGCCCGCATCGGCGGCGGCATGCTCAAACAGGGCATAAGCGCCAGGTGCAAGCAGACCCTGCTGAGCCAGCTTCTGCAGCAGCTCCTCGACCGGCTCGGCACCAAAAGCATAGGGCGGGTCGAGCAGGACCAGATCAAAGGGGCCGCCCGGCACACGACCGCGCGAGGCACTCGCCAGCATGTCGCCCGCTATCACGCGCCAACGCGCACGGTCAAGGCAGAGCGACTCGATATTCTTGGTAATGAGCCGCGCGGCATTCCGATCGATCTCGAACGTCGTGAGCGAGCGGGCACCACGTGAGAGCATCTCTAACCCTAAGGCACCGGAGCCGCCAAAGGCGTCCAGCACGCGGACCTCGTCCAGATCGAAGTCGAATGCCGACATGACCATAGATGCGCATGCCTCGCGCACGCGATCGGTCGTGGGGCGGGTGACATCGCGACCACGGGGCTCCTCGATCTTACGACCGCGCCATTCGCCGCCGATGATTCTCATCCTCCGCTGACCTCCTTAAAAATGTGTCGATATCGCATGGCGACCGCATCGCGCAGGGGGCGCGTCGCCACGGAGTCAAGGTTGCAAGCATACCGCAAGAGCTCAACCGCGTCCAAATGGGCCCACTCGATCAGCTCCTCGTCGGCATCCAGGTCGACAAAGCGCAGGGTCACTCCGCCATGCTGGCGGTACCCCAGGATTTCGCCCTCGTGGCGCAGACGCAGGTCCATCTGGGCGAGCGTAAAGCCATCCGAGGTTTTTTCGAGCGATTGCAGGCGATCTTGTGCTGCCGAAGCGCCGCCGTTGCCCTTGGAGTGCGTCATGACCAGGCACGTGCCCGACACGCTGCCACGGCCCACGCGACCGCGCAGCTGGTGCAGCGCCGCCAAACCAAAGCGCTCGCCGTTCTCGATGACCATGACGGTGGCGTTAGGCACGTCGACGCCCACCTCGACCACCGTAGTCGAGACGAGCACGTCAATCTCGCCACGCTTAAAGGCATCGATAACCTGGTCCTTCTCCCCCGCTGGCATGCGGCCGTGAAGGCGCTCGATGGCAAGACCCGGCAACGCCAGACGCAGGCGATCGAGCTCGGTCGCCGTATCGTGCAGCGGCACGGGGACCGTCACGCGGCCATCGTCGTCGCGGACGATACCGGGCACGTCCTCCAGATCATCGGCCGAGTCACTCGGCTCCACGAGCGGGCAAATCACGTAGGCCTGCTGACCCTTTTCATGCGCCTCGCGGATGGCGCCATAGGCAAGGTCGCGACTCGACTCGGTAAGCACGCGTGTCGTCACGCCAGCGCCAGGGACGGGCCGATGGCGGATGATACTCGTGTCCAGATCGCCGTAGACCGAAAGCGCCAGCGTACGCGGGATGGGCGTTGCCGTCATAACGAGCAGATCAGCACCGGGGCCCTTCGCGCGCAAGGCATTGCGTTGGCCGACGCCAAACCGGTGCTGCTCATCGATGACTACGAGCGACAGATACTTAAACGCCACGTTATCCGAAAGGACCGCATGGGTTCCAAAGAGGACGTCGAGCTCTCCGGATTCCAGCTGTGCATGGATGCGCTCGCGCTCTGCGGCCGGCGTGGCACCCGTCAGAAGCGCCCAAGACATGCCGGCCTGCGAGAGCAGAGGGCCGGTCTTATCGGCATATTGACGCGCCAGCACGCCCGTGGGCGCCATAACGCAGGCCTGCGTGCCGCTATCGGCAGCCACAGCCAGCGCGCAGGCGGCAACGGCGGTCTTACCGGTACCGACATCGCCCAGCAGCAGGCGGTTCATCACGCGCCCGCCATCGCACATATCGCGCAGGATGTCTTGGAACGCGGCCTCCTGCTCGTCGCTCAGCGAAAACGGCAGGGCCTGCTTGAGCGCGGCCAGGTGCTCGCCCGCGGCGTGGGCGTAGGGAGCGACTTCGACCAAGACACCGTCGTTGCGCAGGCGCAGCGCCAGCTGCAGGTAGAGGCACTCCTCGTAGGCAAGCCGTGCGCGCGCGATTTCGCGCTCAGCCATGCTCGAGGGAAAGTGGATCGATCGAAGGGCACGGGCATGGCTCATCAGGCGACGTTTAACGCGTAAGCGTGCCGGAATGGGATCAAAGGGATTGCCGACGGCCTCGAGCGCGCCACTTACGATACGGCGCATCCATGCCTGACTCACGCCGTCACTCACGTAATGGACCGGCAGGATAGTGCCCGCGGCGCGCCCTTCCTCAAGCTTTTCAAAGTGCGGCGAGGCCATCTGCTTAAAGCCGTAGGCAAACTCGACCTTACCCATTACGGCTAGGCGGTCGCCCTGCTTAAGCTGCTGGGCAATCCAGGGCTGGCGGAAAAAGGCGACCTGCAGCACGCCCGTCTCGTCAACGAGTGAGACCTCGGTCACCTGCATGCGCGGACGCGGCTGCTTTTGGACGATACGATCGACCGTGGCGATGATGGTACACACGGTACCGATGGGCGCCATCTCGATGGACCAGGAGCGCGTAAAGTCCAGGTATCGATGAGGGATATGGAGAAGGAGGTCCCCCACCGTCCGAATTCCCAGACGGCGAAGGGCCTCCTCACGTTTACCCGAAACATATTTGAGTCGCGCGATATCCTCGTCGAGCGCATTGCTCTGGGCAAAGCGCTCCGAGACGCGCGGCACGGAGCACAGTTCGGACATGGGCAGTTGCCTACTCGATCGAGAAGATCACGGGATAGAGCGGCTGCTCGCCACGATGGGCGTCGATCTCCAGATCGGGCTGAGCCTCCTCGATAGCGTCGACGATCTCCTGGAAGGCCTCATCGGACAGTTCCTCGCCGGCCAGAATCGTCAGCGCGTCGCCCTCCTCTTCCTCCTGCATACGGTTGATGCAATCGAGCGTGACCTGCTTCACGTCGGAGCCGACCACGTCGATGGAGCCGGCAATGATGCCCATGACGTCACCGGAGTGAATTGGCGAACCGTCGGAGGCACTGGAGTCGCGCACGGCGCGGGTGACCTCGCCATCGCGGACCTCGCTGATGGCGTCGACCATAGCGGCGACGGCATCCTCGAGCTCGGAATCGGGCAGGACCGCGAACAGCGCGGAGAAGGCCTGCGGAACGGTCTTGGTGGGAACGACGGCGACCTTCTTGTCGGTGCAGGCAGAGGCAGCGGCCTCGGCGGCCATGCGGATGTTGCCGTTGTTGGGCAGAATGATGACCGAGGTCGCGTTGACCTGGTCGACGGCGCCCAGCAGGTCTGCAGTCGAGGGATTCATGGTCTGGCCACCGGACACGATCACGTCAACGCCGAGGGACTTGAGGATGTCTGCCTCGCCGGAACCGGCGGCAACGGCGACAAAGCCCAGGGCCTTCGCGGGCTCGGCGGCCTTCTCCTGGTCCTCGTGGATCTTGGCGGTACGGTCGTGGGCCTCCATCTCCATGTTGTGGATAAAGACCTCGTAGATCTGGCCAAGCTGCAGCATGTGCTCGAGCACCAGGTTCGGGGTGTTGGAGTGCACGTGGATCTTGTAGTCGGGATATGCGCCCACGAGCAGCTCACAGTCGCCCATGGAACCCAGGAACTTAAGGCACTCGTCCTCGTCAAACGGGGCGTCGGCCTTAAAGAGGAACTCGTTGCAGTAGCGGAACTCCGAGCCCTCCCAATCGTCGTTGGCCTCGATCTCAACGCGGCCAAGAGCGGCATCGCGTGCAGAGCCAGCGGAATCGAACGTAGCGGAGAAATCCTCGACAACGGTGCTGCGACCAAGTGCTGCAGCCACAAAGTTCTCCAAGAAGATGGCAAAGCCGAAGGCGCCGGAGTCGACCACGCCGTTCTCTTTGAGGACGGGCAGCAGGTCGGGCGTGCGAGCGACGGACTGGTAGGCCTCGACGACGATGGCATCGAGCGCGTCCTCGGCCGAGAACTTCTTCTTTTCGCACTCGTCGGCCTTGGTCGAGACATCGCGCAGCACCGTGAGAATCGTGCCCTCGATGGGCTTACGGACGGCCTGGAAGGCGACCTTGACGGCGCGGCGGAAGGCGAAGGCGATGTTGGCGGACGTAATGGGCTCGTCGGCGGAGACAAGGCCCTCGGCCACACCGCGCAGGATCTGCGAGGTAATGACGCCGGAGTTACCGCGGGCGCCCATCAGGGAGCCGTGGGTGATGGCGCCGGCAATGGCCTTCATGTCGGCATCGGCGGGAAGGGCGGAGAGCTCCTTGGTCACCGAGGCGAGCGTGAGCGACATGTTGGTGCCGGTGTCGCCGTCGGGTACGGGGAAGACGTTGAGCTTATTGATCTCCTCGGCCTTGTCAGAAACGGCAGCCGCAGCGATCGGAAAACAGGTGCGAATGGTCTTTGCAATCATGGGTATTTGAATCTCCGTTTTCGGATGCTAGTTCAGACGGCTCTTGAGCGCGTCGATATGGATGCCGATCTTAAGGCTGGCGGGATCGATTTGGGCAATCTCCTGCAGGGTAAAGGCAACGGAGCTCGAAAGGTTGTGGCAGACGGACTTCATGTTGACGCCGTTCTCGAGCACGACGTGAAGATCGACCGTAAGGCCGTTCTCGTCGGCGGAGACAAGCACGCCCTTGCGGAGGCGCTGACCGGCAAGCAGGCGCACGCTCTCGGCGCCTTGGAGCTGCTCAGCCATACCGACGACGCCATAGCACGTCATCGCGGCATAACCGGCAATATCGGCAATAACGTCGTTCGAGACGCTCAGGCTGCCGTTAATGGTCTCAGACACAAGAATCTCCTTATCTGGTGCTCGCGGCACCATGTCGTGGGAGCAATCATTGCAATATTCTACAACGACCGCGCCATGTTGAGGTGGTGGGTCGCGGGATTACATCCTCGACACGAAATGTTGATATGGCAACGTTCGAGTCAAGTGGTCGCGGCATGAAAAAACCCGCCGCATAAGCGACGGGTTTTACAACCTGGCTCCCCGGGTAGGACTCGAACCTACAACAGCGCGGTTAACAGCCGCGTGCTCTACCATTGAGCTACCGAGGAATTTAAAAGCCCAGCGGAATGGGCTGAGAAATTCTGGCTCCCCGGGTAGGACTCGAACCTACAACAGCGCGGTTAACAGCCGCGTGCTCTACCATTGAGCTACCGAGGAATAGGTGCGTGCTCTCAAGCAACGAAGTTTATTATACGGACGAATCAGCTCAGGGCAAGAACTTTTTTAAGAATTTTTCTCCGCCTAGTCATTGGTGACGTTCTTAAACGACTAGTCATTCAAGAACGTCCCCAACGACTACTCATTTAAGTCTGTCCCCAATAACCACCCCCAAACTGTCGCACAACTGACAGCCATAGCAACGCCGCAGATAGAGGACGGACAGCGAAAACCCGCCAGAGCGAGCAAGGTGCCTTGAAACAAGGCGGCATTGACCTTCTGGTCATGCCGCCGAAGTTGAAAGGCAGATTGCCGCTCTGGCGGGTTTGCAGCGTCGGCCAGTTACGGCGTTCGGTAGAACGCCGTAACCCTAAGACTCGATGTAGTCCTTGAGCTTGCTCGAGCGGCTCGGGTGGCGGAGCTTGGCCAGGGTCTTGGACTCGATCTGGCGGATGCGCTCGCGCGTGACGCCAAACTCGCGGCCGACTTCCTCGAGCGTACGGGGATGACCGTCGACAAGGCCAAAGCGCAGCTCGATAACCTTGCGCTCACGATCGGCAAGCGAGTCGAGCACCTGGGTGAGCTGCTCCTGCAGCATGGAGAAGCTGGCCGCATCGGGCGGAACGATGGCCTGGGAGTCCTCGATGAAGTCGCCCAGCTGGGAATCCTCTTCCTCGCCGATGGGAGTCTCGAGCGACACGGGCTCCTGCGAGATCTTCTGGATCTCGCGGACGCGGTCGGCGCTCATGTCCATCTCGGCACCGATCTCCTCGGGGGTCGGGTCGCGGCCCAGGTCCTGAAGGAGCTGACGCTGCACGCGGACGAGCTTGTTGATGGTCTCGACCATGTGCACGGGAATACGGATGGTACGGGCCTGGTCGGCGATAGCGCGCGTGATGGCCTGACGGATCCACCACGTGGCGTACGTGGAGAACTTAAAGCCCTTCTGGTAGTCAAACTTCTCGACGGCGCGAATCAGACCGAGGTTGCCCTCCTGGATCAGGTCCAGGAACAGCATGCCGCGACCGACATAGCGCTTGGCGATGGAGACGACCAGACGCAGGTTTGCGCTGATGAGAGCCTGCTTGGCCTCGAGGCCGACATTCTCGATACGGGTCAGACGGCGCATCTCGGCACGCGTGAGCTCGAGCTCGCCCGCCTCGGCAGCCTCGAGCTTCTCGGTGGCCTCAAGACCGGCCTCGATCTTCATGGCCAGATCGACCTCTTCGGAGGCGGTCAACAGGTCGACCTTGCCGATCTCCTTGAGGTACATACGGACCGGATCGCCGGTCAGCATCACCGTGGAGGCATCGAT
Organism: uncultured Collinsella sp.; assembly: GCA_937966215.1. Taxonomy (GTDB): domain Bacteria; phylum Actinomycetota; class Coriobacteriia; order Coriobacteriales; family Coriobacteriaceae; genus Collinsella. Next base: position 25,188 of record CALCKK010000001.1, read on the forward strand.
GCCACGCACGCGGGAGCGTGAACGGGACGTGCGCACGGTGCGCTTCTTCTTGCTCTTGGAAGAACCCATCTCGGCGTCGGCCTGACGGGCCATCTTGAGCTCATGATCGTCGAGCGAGCCGGAATCGTGCTCGTCGTCGTCATCGAAATCGTCGGTATCGGTATCGTTATCGTCATCGTCGACGTCCATGGGGGCGTCGTCGTTACCGCTCGCGGAGATAATCTGGATGCCGCTGTTGCGCAGCGCGGAATACACCGCGGTGAGCTGCTCGTCAGAAACATCGATATCCTTCAGGGCGACCTGAATCTCGTCCTCGGTTACCGAAGTCCTGTTTGAGCCGTTGCCCATGAGCTTTGCAACGTAGGATTCCAGCCCAGTACCCGTGCTCTCAGTCTTTTTTGGCACAGATTCTCCCTTCATAGTCCACAGGATTCAATACTTTAGCACACACATCGACGTCTATACCCAAAAAGAGGACTGGATATAGGCGAGAATACGCTGGTTGACCACAACATCTAGGCTTGTTCGGTGCCTGCGGCCTCCAGGCCGATCAAACGGAACGGGTCCGCCACGCCGCCGATCGACTTTTGCAGTTCGCGTTGACGCTGCGAATCCTGCGCGGCCTGCACGGTCAGCGCGCGACGGGCCTCATCATCGAGCGAACGGTCCTGGCGCAGCTTGGCCTGTGCGGCACGCATGCGGCGCTTGATGGTGTAGAGCTCGAGCGTATCAAGCATGAACACGATGTTCGTCTCGGTAGGGTGTTTGCTCGTCGCCGAGATGCGCCCGGTACTCACAAGCGTTGCCGCCTCGGGACACACCGCACGCGCCGCATCCATACAGGCCGCAGGATCGGTACCCGGGGGCGTCGCCAGTACGGCCCATGCGATGGACTCGTGGCGCGGGTCGACCCACTCGATGGAGCAGATGCGATCGGCATACGTGCGGAACAGGTCGGGGTAGCTCGTGAGCATGGTCAGCAGCTCGCGCTCCCCTGCCAAAGACTTGCGTTCCAGATCGGTCAAAACCATAGTGGCCGAGGCGTCTGTCAGGGAACCGGCGGGCGCAGAGCCCATACCATCAGGCACATCGATCGGCGGCAGGTCGTCGACGACCTCCACGGGCGCGGCACCGTAGGCATCGAGCGGGACGTAGTCATACGGCTCTTCTTCGACCGGCGCGGACACCGGCGGCGTCGCGCCCGATGCCCAAGCACCGCGAGATGCCCCCTGCGAACCAGACGTCCGACCGCCCGCGCTACAAGAGCGCTCGGCTTGCGCCCGCTGGCGTTCATAGTTCTGCTCACGACGTCGTTCCGCATCTTCGCGCTTGGCGACATCGCGAAACACGCGACCCGAACTCGCGCGAACCGTCTCCAGATCCAAACCCAGCAGATCGGCAATCTGAATAAAGTATGTGTCGATCATATAGCTATCGCGCAGCGGATAGATAAGCGTCAGCGCATCTTCCAGCGCCTTGGCACGACCGCCCGGCGTGGTGATGTCACTCGACTCCTGCAGCGAACGGTAGACAAAGTCCATGAGCGGCTCGGCAGCGTCGATGCGCGCCTGAAGCTCCTGTCCACCATGCGCTGTGATGAACTCCATGGGGTCGTTGCCGTCGGGCAGCACCACGCAGCGCAGGTCCATCGAATCCTGCTCGATAAATTGAATCGCGCGACGGGCGGCCTTCTGGCCCGCGGCATCGCCATCGAACATATACACGATACGCTTGGCAAAGCGGGTGAGCGTCTTGACGTGATGCTCCGTGAGCGCGGTGCCCAGCGTGGCGACAACGTTTTTGATCCCCGCCTCCCAGCAGGCGATGCAATCGGTATAGCCCTCCACCACGATGGCCGTATCCTGCGCGACGATAAACTCCTTGGCCCAGTTAAAGCCATAGAGGTTTCGCTTTTTATGGAACACGCTCGTCTCGGCGGTGTTGAGGTACTTGGGTTGGCCGTCACCCATGATGCGCCCGCCAAAGGCAATGTTGTGACCCTGCTCGTCAAAGATGGGAAACATCACGCGGTCGTAGAAGCGGTCGGCAAGCTGCCCGCGCCCGCGGCTCACGGCAATGTTGGCGTCGATCATCTCCTGCGGGGTAAAACCCGCCTGGGACAGGTGCGACACCAGCGTGTTGCGGCCCGGTGCAAAGCCCAGGCAGTAGCGGCGGCAGACGTCGCCACCCATACCACGGCTGGCAAAGTACTCGCGTGGACGGCCGTCCTTACCGCGCATAAGCATGGTGTGGTAGAACTGGGCGGTCTCGGCACACAGATCGTAGATGCGGGCACGCTTGGTACCGCGCTCGCGACGATCTCCGGTGTCATGCAGCTCAATACCCGCACGATCGGCCAAATAGCGGATTGACTCGGGAAAGCTCAGGTTTTCGCGCTTCATGATATAGGTGAAGACGTCGCCGCCTTCGCCGCAGCCAAAGCAGTGCCAGACCTGCGTAGCGGGGATAATGTGGAAAGAAGGCGTCTTTTCGCCATGGAAGGGGCAGCAACCCCAAAACTCATGGCCGCGGGGCTTGAGCTCAACCGTTTCCTGCACGATGGCAACTAAGTCGGACGCAGCGCGTACCTGGTCTTTTTCCTCATCGCTAATCACGGATACTCACCCCCTGCTCGCCCAAGTTGTGACGAATATCCTCGATATTACCCTCGACGGTCGAGATCAACTCATCCAGCGATTCGAACACACGCGAGGGACGCAGCCAGCGCGTAAACGCCAGCGAAACGGAAGCGCCGTACAGGTCGCCCGTATAACCAATTAAGTTAGCCTCGAGATGCGATGAAGCGGCATCGTCGGCATACGTCGGCGGCAGGCCGACATTAACGGCAGCGGGCCACGCGATGTCATCGACGAGCACCAGACCCTCATACACACCATCGGCAGGCACCTGAATGCCGTCGGGAACCTGCAGGTTTGCCGTGGGAAAGCCCATGTCAGAACCCTCGTGACGGCCACGAATAACACCGCCACGCAGCATATACGGGCGGCCGAGCAACTCAGCAGCAAGCTCCACATGGCCCTGTCCCAGCTCATGACGAATGCGGGTGGCGCAAATGGCCTCACCGCCCTCGCAAAGCAGGTCGTGACCATACACGTCAACGCCGCGCTCGGAACCCCAAGAGCGCATCTCGGCAACACCAGAAGCACCGCCACGACCCAGCCTAAAGTCGCTGCCAACGCGAATCGAACGAATGTCGACCAGACGCGACACCAGCGAGAGAAAAGCAACATGGTCGAGTGCCGCAACCTCAGGCGTAAAGGGAACGGCCACCACCGCATCGACCCCGGTCTGAGCCAAGGCATGTAGACGGTCGGCCGTCGTCATCAATTTTTGAGCGGGCGAAGGACTCACCACAACGTCCGGATCGGGATCGAAAGTGACCACGACCGCCTTGCAATCATGGGCGCGCGCATCGCTAACAAGCGCCGCAATGAGCTCCTGGTGTCCACGGTGAACGCCGTCGAACACGCCGATGGCAATCGATGCGGCACCCAGGTGCTCACACTTATCAAACGCATCGGCAGTAACGATGTGAGCCACGTCCGACTCGCCCGCGAAAAAAATACGCGCGAGCTCGTGAGCGGACAACATCATCGAACACCGCCGATTGCCTGCGGAAACACGTGCTCCATGACAAAGCGGCCACCCTCGATGCGGGCGAGCGCCTTGAGTCCCCCATCGAGCACCAACGCAAAAGGCGACTTCGAGGTATCGAAATCGGCAAGCGCACGCTCAACGGGAATGCGTCGACCGCAGAGCAGATCGTCGGCAAGATTGCCCGGCAAGTCAACACGCGTGGCGCCCAGGGCCGCAATGGGATCCAGGGCAAAGCCGGGCGCGGACTCGGGAGAAAGCTCCTCGACCGCATGACAGGCGCCAATGGAAACAACACCGGAGGCCGTGCGGCGCAGCGCGGAAATGTGCGCGGCGCTCTCGCAGGCGCGGCCCAAGTCGCGAGCGAGCGCACGGATATAGGTGCCCTTGCTCACCGAGAACGCCACGGTCCACACACACGTATCACCTTCGCCGCCCACGGCGATCAGGTCGGCGGCATAGACCTCGACGGGGCGCGGAGGTAGGTCCACCGCATTGCCCTCACGAGCAGACTTGTAGGCGCGAACGCCATTGACCGAGATAGCCGAAAACGCCGGCGGCACCTGCATCTGCGGACCCAGCATAGCGGCCAGGCGCTCACGGGCATAGGCAGGATCGCGGAGCTCGTTGGCAACAGCCACCGTGCGGACCGCCTCGCCCTCCGCATCATCGGTATTGGTCTCGGCGCCAAACGAGATGTCGGCGACATAGCTTTTGGTATCGAGCGTGAGCATGCCCAGCAGACGGGTGGCCTGGCCCACACCCACCACCATGACACCCGATGCCATGGGGTCGAGCGTGCCGGCATGGCCGACGCGCCGCTCATGGAGGGCGCGCCGGCATTGCGAAACCACATCGTGGGACGTGCAGCCCACCGGCTTATCGACGGCGAGCAGCATATTCAGTTGAGAAGGCGTACGACGAGCCATGTACCATCCAAAAAGTTAAAGCTCGACGGTCACCGAAGCGGGATCCTCCCCTACCAGTTCGGCCAGCATGGGAAGTGCCACGGTGAGCGTCTCGAGAATCGTTCCGTTGTTGGAGAAACCGGCGGCAGCAGGATGTCCGCCTCCGCCAAAGGCAGCAGCGATCTCGGACACGTTGAGGTCACCCTTGGAGCGCAGGTTGCCGCGCACCTTGGTATCGCCCTCAATGCCCTTCAGGAACAGGCAGACCTCGACGCCCATCACCGAGCGCACCACGTCAACCAGACCGTCGCACTCATCCGAGGTGACACCGCACGCCTCAAGGTCACTCTGGTACGCGTAGCTATACGCGACGCGCCCGTGGGCCACCGTCTTAATGCGGCCCATAACGATGGACTTGAGGTGCAAAAACTCAACGCGCATGCTCTGGTAGACCTCGAGTGCCACACGCGCCGGATCGGCACCGTGGGCAACCAGACGCGAGGCTGCATGGAACGCGGCGGCGTCGGCGTTTTGGTACTGAAAACGGCCGGTATCGGTAACCAAGCCACACAGCAGGCAGGTTGCAACGCCATCACGTGCGACAATGCCGCAATTGTCCAAGAAGCGGTCGATGATCATGGCGCAGGCTGCAGCTTCGACGCGCCTCAGGCTGAGCTCGGCAAACTCCTCGCGCGCCGGATGGTGATCGAAGCACACCACATGCTTGGAGCGACGAAGCACCTCGGCGGAATTATTGAGACGCTCTACGACCGGTACGTCCACCGAGATGAACAGGTCAGGATTGCCGGTGTACGCAGATGCCGGCACCAGGCGATCGGAGCCTTCCATAAAGCGGTAGATACGCGGAACCGGGTCATCGTCTGCCAACAGCAGCGCAATGTCCTTGTTGGGGAAAAACTTCATGAGCGAAAGGCCCAGACCCAACACGGAGCCCAAGGCATCGCCATCGGGAGAAGTATGTCCCGAAATCGCAATGGAGGACGCACCCTCGATGAGCTCGAGGATGCGTCGCTGAATATCTGCAGACTCGCACGAGGCGAGGTCGGCGGAATTAGTCATCTAAAGCTGCCTCCTGGGCGGCATCCGCTATCGGATAGCCGTCCTCGTCCTTTTCGATCGCAAGCGTGGCGGGAACGTTTTCCAGCGCACGCGTGATGCGCTCGGCCTCATCGGTCGAGCGATCGATGCGAAAATCGAGCTCGGGCGTAACACGCCAATCGAGCGAGCGAGCCAACAGGCTGCGAATACGGCCCTTAGCGCTTGCGAGCGCCTCCATGACCTCGTCGTAGCGGCTCGCATCGCACGACACGAACACACGCGCGAACGAACGGTCCACCGCGACCTCGACCGCGGTCAAAGTAACCAGGTCGAGACGCGGATCGGAAACCTCAAAGAGCAGGATATAACCGAGCTTCTCGCGAAGCTGCTCGCCCAGACGGCGGGTTGCCTGCGTTTGCTTCATAGCGCTACCCCCTACTCGGTACGGGCAACCTGGTCGATGCGGTAACCCTCGATCTGGTCGCCGGGCTTGATGTCCTGGAAGTTCTCCAGGCCAATGCCGCCCTCGGAACCGCTCTTGAGGCTCTTGGCCTCGTCCTTGTAGTGGCGCATCGAGGCGATCTTGCCGTTGAAGACCACGATGCCGTCGCGCACCAGACGCACGGAATCGGTCGCGGCGATCTCGCCCTCTTCGACACGGACACCGGCGGCGATACCGACTTTGGGCACCTTGAAGGTGTCCAGGACGGTCGCGGTACCCGTGGAGACCTCGACCTCGGTGGGCTTGAGCATGCCGATACGGGCAGCGTCGAGTTCCTCGAGGCACTTGTAGATGACGTCGTAGCAACGGATCTCGACGCCCTCGCGCTCGGCAGCGGAGCGGGCCTTACCGTCGGGACGGACACCAAAGCCGATGATGATGGCGTTGGAGGCGTCGGCCAGAACGACGTCGGTCTCGTTGATGGCACCAACGGCGGAGTGGATCGTGTTGATGCGAACCTCGGACTGATCCATCTTGTCGAGCGAGTCCTGAAGGGCCTCGATGGAACCCTGGACGTCGGCCTTGATGATCAGGTTGAGCTCCTTGACCTCGGCGTCGGCAATGGTCTCGAAGAGGTTCTCGAGCGTGACGTGCTTGACGCGGCTCTGCTCCTCGATACGGGCCTTGAGCGAACGCTCGTCGGCAAGGGCGCGAGCCTCGCGCTCGTCCTCGAACACACGGAACTCGTCACCGGCGTTGGGCACGGACTGCAGGCCCAGGATCTCAACGGCGTCGGAGGGACCGGCCTCGGTGACGGCGCGGCCCTTGGGGTCGAGCATGGCGCGGACGCGGCCGTAGGTGAGGCCGGCGACCAGCGTATCGCCCACGTGCAGGGTACCGCGGGTCACGAGCACAGTAGCGACCGAGCCGCGGCCCTTGTCGAGCTTGGCCTCGAGGACGTTGCCGGAGGCAAAGGTGTCCGGGTTGGCCTTGAGCTCGAGCACATCTGCCTGGAGCAGCACGGTCTCGAGCAGATCGTCGATACCGATCTTCTGCTTGGCCGAGATGTTGACGAACATGTTCTGTCCGCCCCACTCCTCGGGGATGACGCCGTACTCGGTGAGCTCCTGACGCACACGGTCGGGGTTGGCGCCGGGCTTATCGATCTTGTTGACGGCGACAACGATGGGTACGCCGGCGGCCTTGGCGTGGTTGATCGACTCGACCGTCTGGGGCATGACACCGTCGTCGGCAGCCACGATCAGAATGACGATGTCGGTCACCTTGGCGCCACGGGCACGCATAGCCGTAAAGGTGGCGTGACCGGGGGTATCGATGAAGGTGATCTTGCGGTCGTTGATCATGACCTGCGAAGCACCGATGGCCTGCGTAATGCCGCCCGCCTCGCCGGCAGCAACGCCGGTGTGACGGATGGCGTCGAGGAGGCTCGTCTTGCCGTGGTCGACGTGGCCCATGACGGTGACGACCGGTGCGCGCGGCTTAAGGTCGGCGGGATCGTCGTAGAACGAGAAGGTGTTCTCCTCCTCGGGGGTGATGATCTTGATCTGACGACCCAAGTCGTCGGCAACGAGCTCGACGAGGTCGTCGGACATGGACTGCGTCATGGTGAGCGGCGTACCCAGCAGGAACAGGCGCTTGATGATGTCGTTGGCCGGAACGTCGAGCGCCTCGGCGAGCTCCTGGACGGTAACGCCCTGGGAAACCTTGATGGCGTCGAGCTCCTCGGGGTTCACGCCCTGGGCCAATGCCTCCTCAATCTTGCGCTCCTCCTGAGCCTTGGCAGCCTCGCGCTCGCGCTTCTCCTTGCGCTTCTTGCGGCGACCGGTGGACTCACGAGAGGCCTCCTCGACGGCAGCGCGGGCCTCCTCGAGGACCTTCTCGCGGCTGTACTCCTCGGCCTCGCGAGCCATGCGGCTGTAGTGGTCCTCTTCGTTGTTGTGACCGCCCTTGCGCTTCTTGCCCTTGCCCTGCTTATCGGGGTTGGGGAAGTCCATGCCGGCAGCGACGTTGTTGCTGGCGTTGGTGCGATGGCTGTGCGGACGGCTCTCGGAGGCGTTGCGCTCGGAGTTGTTGTCGGAAGCGTTGCGATCGTTACGACGGCCACCGCGGCGGTCGTTGTTGCCGCCACGACGGTTACCGCGCTCGGCGGCGCGCTCGGCCTTGGCCTTGTCCTCGGCGTCCTTCTTCTCCTTGAGCACGGTCTCCTGTGCGGCGATCTGGTCGAGCAGCGAACGGAAGCGCGAACCGGAGTCGGAAGCGGGAATGGCGCGGCGCTGGGCCTCGCGGGCAGCCTCCTCCTTCTCGCGGGCAAGGCGCTCCTGCTCGGCCTTCTTCTTGGCCTCGGCCTCGGCGCGGGCAGCCTCCTCGGCAGCCTGGGCTGCGGCAAACTGCCGGCGCTCCTCCTCGCGGGCCTTCTCGGCGGCGATGCGCTCGCGCTCGGCCTCGGCAGCGCGTGCGGCCTCCTCGGCGGCAGCTGCCTGCTCCTCGGCCTGCTTGGCGGCCTCGACTTCCTGAGCGCGGGCCTCGATCACCGAGGCGAGCTGCTTGCGGACCATGGCGACATAAGCGTCCTCCAAGGTGGAGGAAGCGGACTTAGCGGGAATCTTCATATCGGCGAGATGACCCATCAGTTCCTTGGAGGTCATGCCGAACTCTTTGGCCAGGGTGGACACACGGACTTTTGCCATATGACTTCACCTACCCTTTCTGGCACCTTGGGTGCCTAGAGACTGAACGAGCGTGGGAGATGCGCCGGGACCTGCCCGGCGCGACCGCGCGCTAGATCAGGTCCTCCGCATCATCGAAGGCGTCGGTGTCGTGGACACCGCAGAAACGGGAGCCGGGACGGGCCTGGTTGCGGCACTGGATGCCGTCCTCGGACACGTACTCGCAGCGGCGGACGTCCTCGTCCTCCTCGTCACCGATCAGGTCGGCGGCGGGCTCCTCGTGAACGGGAACGTTCTTGAGGATGTCGGCGGCAAGCGTCTCGGACTTAATGTCGATGTGCCAGCCGGTCAGGCGCGCGGCGAGGCGGGCGTTCTGGCCCTCCTTGCCGATGGCAAGGGACAGCTGGTCGTCGGGCACGATGACGCCGGCGTAGGCCTTCTCCTCGTCGATGAGGACGCGGGTGACCTTGGCAGGCGACAGGGCGTTGGCGACGTAGACGGCAGGATCGGCATCCCACAGGATGACGTCGACGCGCTCGCCACGGAGCTCGCCCACGACAGCGCGAACACGGCTGCCCTTGGGGCCGACGCAGGCACCCACGGGATCCAGACGGTCGTCGAGCGAGTGGACAGCGACCTTGGAACGCTGGCCGGGCTCGCGGGCGATCGACTTGATCTGGACGGTGCCCTCATAGATCTCGGGCACCTCCTGCTCAAACAGACGACGCATGAGCTCGGGGTGGGTACGGGAGATGACAATCGGCGGACGGCTGTGCTCGCCACGAACCGGCTGCAGGTTGGAGTTGGGGTCGCGAACGTCAATGATCACGGCCTTGATATGCTGGTTGTGCAGGTAGCGCTCGCCCATCGGACGCTCGTTGCGCTCGTTCTCGTAACGGCGCTGATCGAAGTGCGGAAGCTCGGCCTCGACGCCTTCGCGAATCTTGACGATCGTGAAGTCCGGCGTGGACTGCAGCACGGTACCGCTGATGAGGTCACCGATGCGGCCGGAGAACTCCTCGTAGATCTGCTCACGGGCGGAGTTACGCACGATAGCGTTGATCTCGGCCTTGGCGTGCTGGGCGGCGATGCGGCTCGTGTTCTTGGGGGTAACGTCGATCTCCTCGAACTCGGTGAAGTTGCCCTCCTCGTCCATGGAATCGTCGATCGGCTCCAGGCGGTAGACGTAGATCTTGCCGGTGGTGCGGTCGATGGTCACCTTGGCGCCCCACTCAAGATGCAGGATCTCGGCATAGCTCTTGGCGAGCGACTGCTCCAGGCGGTCGATCAGGTAGAGCTGGTCGATGTGCTTCTCCTGGCAAAGCTCCATCAGGGCGGACATCATGTCGGATGCTGCCATCTTACTTTCCTTCCTTCGCGGGCTTGAAGTCGTAGGTGGGCTTCAACTTGCACTTTTTAACATCAGAGAAATCGAGGGTGACGGACTCGCCGTCCTCGAGCTCGAGGGTCACGTCGGTCTCGGTCGCAGCGGCAATCTTGCCGGCGTACTTGCGACGGCCCTCAGTGGCGGTGGAGGTGAGCTCACAGTTCTCGCCCACAAAGCGGGCAAAGTCGCACGGGCGGCGCAGCGGGCGCGCCATGCCCGGGCTCGACACCTCAAGCGTATAGCTCGAAGAGATAGGGTCGAGCTCCTCAATCACATCGCCGACCCACTTGGTGTTGGCCGTGACGTCGTTGAGAGACAGGCTCTGACCCTCAGCACCCTCGATACGCACGCGCACGCAGGGGGCCTTGGTGGCGCCCACGAGCTCGACGTCGACGATGTCGACATCGTGCTGGGGAGCGACGGCCTCGAGCGCGTCGATGATCGCCTGCTCGGTCTTGGTCTTGACCATTGCGGCACCTCCATCCATACAAAAAAGAAGCGGGGCCGAAACCCCACTTCTTTCAATTACAACTTCATTTGCAAGCAAACTATACCAATAGCTGCGGAAACGCGCAAGCACAGTACGAATCTGCAGGTCAGCGTGCGCACAGGTTCTCCACAAGAATGGGACAATTGACCGAGGAACCCCATGCGGCGCGCCCTCAACAGTCCCAAAACGGGCCATGCGTCCCAGCGTGCCGACCGAATCGGGCCCTATGGGCATTCCATCCCTGGGCGCACATCGGCCAGACTAGAGCCGAGAGGCATTCTGTAGCGAGAAAGCCTGCCGCACGCATTGACCGCACAACCTTCCAGCATCTCTACGGCAAGGAGGATCCATGGAACGCCTAGGCACCCTCTGCGCGACCGCGCTCGTCGTCGCTGCCTGCTCGTTCGCTCTGACGGGCTGCAACAACATCGATGGCAAAACCGGAACATGCGAACCGGATCGTGGCAGCACCAAAGCCATCGAGAAAACCGAACCCCCGGTAAGCTTCGACAAAATAGACGAAGACATCGACGATCCCCAGGGCCTAGGTCCCGACCCCCAAGAACAGTTCCCCATCGACCTTGAGGCAGACGAAAACGTCCATGTTACCTGCGTGGGCAAGGACACCGACGGCTACGGAGACGCCGCGCTCGTCTTTACGGTGACCAACAATACCGGTGTCGACATGATGTTTGGCGACGCGGACTCCTATGCCTACGTCAGCGGTAAGGTCTGCGACGTGCGCATGCGCCAGCAGGTCGCAGCGGGCGAGGAAACGCGCGCCATGCTCACCTTTGTGGGCACCTTCGACGACCCCGACTTTGATGTGAACAACGACCTCAACGACATCTACCTCAACATTTGGATGTTCGAAGAGGCAACGGGCAACGTTTACTTTAGGGACCTAGTACACATCCCGTAGAAGACGGTGCGACGCACTGACTAAGCAGGGCATACAACACAAAACGAGGGACGACCCAACCGGACCGTCCCTCGTTTATTGCATGCCAGCTTTACACGCAGCGCTTACTTGACCACCAGGTTGACCAGCTTGCCGGGCACGCAGATGGCCTTGACGACCGTCTTGCCCTCGGTCCACTTGGCGACAGCGACCTCGGCGGCAGCCTGCATCTCCTCGTTGGAGGCATCGCGGGCTACGTCGATGCGGCCACGAACCTTGCCGAGCACCTGCACGACAATCTGCACCGTGTCCTCGATGGACTCGGCCAGGTCGAACTCGGGCCAGGCGGCGGTATAGGCGTTGCCCTCGCAGCCGAGTGCCTCATGCCACAGCTCATCGGCCCAGAACGGGCAGATGGGGGCAAGGACGCTCACGATGTCCTTAGCCACGCCGTAGCACAGGGCCTTGTCGCGCGCGGCACCCTCGGTGGCGTTGAGGTAGGCGCTCGCCGCGTTGACGAGTTCCATGACGGCCGAGATGGCGGTGTTGAACTGGCCGCGATCGAAGTCCTCGGTGCACTTGGCGATGGTCCGGTGACGCTCGCGATAGAGCTTCATCGCAACCTCGTCGAGCGCGGACTTGTCGAAGGCCACGTTGGCGTCGCCGGACTGGACGAGCTGCCACACGATACGCCAGGCGCGCTTGATGAAGCGGTTGGCGCCCTCAACGGCCTTGGGATCCCAGTCGAAGTCCTTCTCGGGCGGGGCGATAAACAGGATCGCCAGACGCATGGTGTCGGCGCCGTAGGGCTCGATGACCGAGCTCGGGGGCACGACGTTGCCCTTGGACTTGGACATGGTGTCGCCGTTCTCGTCCTTGACCATGCCCTGGCACAGCAGGTTGGTGAAGGGCTCGTCCACACTCAGCAGGCCCAGGTCGCGCAGTGCCTTGGTAAAGAAGCGGCTGTAGAGCAGGTGCAGGATGGCGTGCTCGATGCCGCCGATGTAGTTATCGACGGGCATCCAACGGTCGGCGGCTTCGCGGGAGAAGGGCAGCTCGGTGTTGTGCGGGTCGGTATAGCGCAGGTAATACCAGCTGGAGCAGGTAAAGGTGTCCATGGTATCGGTCTCGCGCTTGGCCGGGCGGCCGCAGACCGGGCAGGTGGTCTCGTAGAAGTCCTTGCACTCGGCAAGCGTCTCGCCGGCACCCAGGTCCAGGTTCTCGGGCAGCGTCACCGGCAGCTGATCCTCGGGCACGGGCACGATGCCGCAGTGCTCGCAGTGGATGGCCGGGATGGGGTTGCCCCAATAGCGCTGGCGGCTGATGAGCCAGTCGCGCAGGCGGAACTCGACCTTGCGACGACCGCAGCCCATGGCCTCGAGGTCGGCCACGATGGCAGACTCGCCCTCGGAGTGCTTACCGCCGCGCATGCCGGTGTACTTGCCCGACTGGACCAGCGTGCCCTCGGCAGCGTGGGCGCATTCCCAGTCGACAGTCTCGGCATGGAAGGTATCGATGGTCTCGCCGCTGGCCTCGACGGCAGCGCGATCATCGTCGTCCAGGATGATCGGCACGATCGGCAGATCATACTTGCGGGCAAACTCAAAGTCGCGCTGGTCGCCGCAGGGAACGGCCATGACGGCGCCGGTGCCGTAATCGGCCACGACGTAGTCGGCAACCCACACGGGGACCTTTTCGCCGTTAACGGGGTTCACCACGTAGCGGCCGGTAAAGGCACCGTGCTTCTCGAGAGTGCCCTGGGCACGCTCGACGGCAGAAATGTGCTTGGAGTCCTCAACGATCTTGGTGACGGCCGCCTCGTACTCCGTGCCCTCGACGAGCTCGTGCAGACGGGCGTACTCGGGAGCCAGGACAAAGAAGGAGACGCCAAAAAGGGTATCGGCGCGCGTGGTGAAGACGGTGATCTTGCCCTCGTCGCCCTCGATGGGCTCGCCATCGGCGTCGCACAGGGTAAAGTCGACCTCGGCACCCTCGGAGCGGCCGATCCAATTGGCCTGCATCTGCTTGACGCGCTCGGGCCAGCCAGGGAGCTTCTCAAGGTCATCGAGCAGCTCCTGGGAGTACTCGGTGATCTTGTAGTACCACTGCTCAAGGTCGCGCTTCTCGGGCTCGGTGCCGCAACGCCAGCACTTGCCCTCGGTCACCTGCTCGTTAGCCAAAACGGTCTTGCAGGTGGGGCACCAGTTAACCGGATTCTTCTTACGATAGACCAGGCCCTTTTCCCACATCTTCTCAAAGATCCACTGGCCCCAGCGATAGTAGTCGGGGCTGCAGGTCTTAACGGTGCGATCCAGGTCGTAGGAGAAGCCCATGCGCCTCATCGTGGCGAGCGCCTGGTCCATGTTCTTATACGTCCAGGCGGCAGCCTGCGTGTTGTGCTTGATGGCGGCGTTCTCAGCGGGCAGGCCAAAGGCGTCAAAGCCGATGGGGTGCAGCACGTCAAAGCCGCGCATGCGGGCCTGACGGGCCATGGCATCGCCGATGGTGTAGTTGCGCGCGTGGCCCATGTGTAGGTCGCCCGACGGATACGGGAACATCTCGAGCACATACTTCTTGGGCTTGGTGGCGTCGGTGTCGACGGCAAAGAGGTTCTCGTCGTCCCACGCCTTCATCCACCGGGACTCAATGGCCTGCGCGTCGTAGGCGGGGATCTCATCCTTATGATCTGTGCAATCGCACATATCAGCTCCTTTGTTAGCTGGGTTGGGGCGGGGCGTTCTTACCTTTACTCGCTGCTGCGGACAGTCCTGCTCGCACGAAGAGCACATTAAGTGCTCTTCGGCTCGTGCGGAACTTGCAGCGAGCAAAGATAAGAACGCCCCGCCACATCGTTAACTCGACTGATGATAGCAAATACAACAAGCGAGATGCCTGCGACTTGCAGGCATCTCGCTTTATCTAAATAACGTGGTTGAGGCTCAACCTTTATGTGCAGGTCTTATCTTATCGATACGTTACGCTCTGTTGGGAGTCCTTGACTACGACGTCGTGGGCTCCGCCTTCGACGATCGAGGTCGAGCTTACCAGGGTCAGGCGTGCCTTTTCCTGGAGCTCGGGGATCGAGAGGGCACCGCAGTTGCACATCGTGGACTTGACCTTATAGAGCGTGCCGCCCACGCCGTCCTTGAGGGAGCCGGCGTAGGGAACGTAGGAGTCAACGCCCTCGACAAAGCTGAGCTTCGCGGCGCCGCCCAGGTCGTAGCGCTGCCAGTTACGGGCACGCGCAGAACCCTCGCCCCAGTACTCCTTCATGTACTGGCCGTTGACGTTGACGCGCTCGGTCGGGCTCTCGTCAAAGCGGGCGAAGTAGCGGCCCAGCATCATAAAGTCGGCACCCATGGCAAGGGCGAGCGTCATGTGGTAGTCGTAGACAATGCCGCCGTCGGAGCACACGGGCACGTAGACGCCGGTCTCCTCATAGTACTCGTCACGGGCGCGGCAGACGTCGATCAGCGCGGTGGCCTGGCCACGGCCGATACCCTTGGTCTCACGGGTGATGCAGATGGAGCCGCCACCGATACCGACCTTGATGAAGTCGGCACCGCAGTCGGCCAGGAAGCGGAAGCCCTCGGCGTCGACGACGTTACCGGCACCGACCTTGACGTCCTCGCCGTAGTTGGCGCGGATCCACTCGATGGTGCGCTTCTGCCACTCGCTGAAGCCCTCGGAAGAGTCGATGCATAGGACGTCGGCACCGGCCTCGATGAGCAGCGGCACGCGCTCGGCATAGTCGCGGGTGTTGATACCGGCGCCGACCATGTAGCGCTTATCGCCGTCGAGCAGCTCGTTGGGGTTGGTCTTGTGGCTGTCGTAGTCCTTGCGGAAGACGATGCCCATGAGGTGATCGTTGTCGTCGACAATGGGCAGAGCGTTGAGCTTGTTGTCCCAGATGACGTCGTTTGCAACCTTGAGGCTGATGTTCTTGTCGCCCACGATGAGCTGCTCGCGCGGGGTCATGAACTCGGCGACCTTCTTCTGGTGGTCATCGCGGCTGGGGCGATAGTCACGGCTGGTAACGATACCCAGGAGCTTGCCCTTGGGGGTGCCGTCGTCGGTAACCGGCATGGTGGAGTGGCCGGTCTTCTCCTTGAGCTCGATGACCTGCTCCATGGTCATGTCGGGGGTCAGTGTGGAATCGGACTGAACGAAGCCAGCCTTGTGATCCTTAACGGCCTTGACCATAGCGGCCTCGGACTCGGGGGTCTGGGAACCGTAAATGAAGGACAGGCCACCCTCGGTAGCGAGCGCGACACCCATGTCGACGCCCGAGACGGACTGCATGATGGCGGAAACCATGGGGATGTTCAGGGTGATTGCCGGCTTCTCACCGCGCTTGAAACGGGTTAGCGGCGTCTTAAGAGAGACGTTGTTGGGGATGCACTGCGAGGACGAGTAACCAGGAACCAGCAGATACTCCGAAAACGTGTGGGACTCACCGGGAAAGAACGTAGCCATGTTTCTCCTTTTTCCATGCGACCGGTCGGCTGCAGGCCTCGTAGGACCCAGCCCAACCTTGGGCGCCCAATACTGGGGAAGTATCTTAACGCACTTTGACTGCTACAATGCATGATTTAAGAAGAGCACACGAGGGTTTGACGCAGGCTTTGCGTTTGCCCAGCAAACACTTTAGCGGAAAGACGTGGAGCACATGGAGTACAAGACGACGGCAAAGTTGGTCATTCAAGCGTGCGACAAGGATCTGCCGGGTGTGTTTGGCCATGGCTGCGTCTTGCTGCTGCAGGGTATTGCCCGCGACCACTCGCTCAACCGTGCCGCCAAGAGCATGGGCATGGCGTATTCCAAGGCTTGGCGCATTGTGAACGAGGCTGAAGGGCAGCTAGACTGCAAGCTCATCGAGCGCGACGGCGCCCGCGGATCATCGCTCACCCCCGCCGGCAAGCGCGCCATCGAAGTCTACGAAACCCTGCAGGCAGAAATCAACGACGTCATAGCAACCCGCGCCGACGCCCTCATCGCCAGCATCAAAGAGTAGCTAATTTGGGACGGGGCTTTTTAGCCGCACAATCTCTTCTCATAAGTTGCGGTGAAATAGGGACTGTTTATGCGGTTAAAGCCGTAAATCAATCCATATTTCACCGCAACTTATTGAGTCGAGGATGATTTAGCTAGTTGCGGAGGGCGTTGTCTAGGGTGGACGCTACGACCAGGGGGTCGTCGGTGCCGGCGAAGAGGCGGATGGTGCTCCCCTGCTTGCCGCGTGGGGCCGAAAGGCGCGTTGTTGGGCCGCCGGCAGGCGATGTGCGGAATTCGTCCGGCAGCATGCTGAAGAATTCGCCCGCAATGTAGCCCATCAGGTCAAACTCTACTGCCGGGCCAAAACCGTGCTCCAGGATGCCAGTCGCGATGGCATGGTCGGGATGCGAGGTCAGCCCGGGATAACGCACGTTGCGCACCATCTCATTGGCAGCCAAATACTCGGCCAGCGCACGTGCACGGTCGAAGTGTTCCTGCATGCGGGTGTCGAGTGTGTCGAGCTCGTGCTCTAGAACCTCAGCCTCATCGGAGGACAAGTCGAGCGCAGCCAATCCGCAGCCCTCAAGCAGGACATGCGCGCGCTCGGCAGCGGCATCCACGCGATGGCGCTTGAGCTGTGAGCGTGCCACCGAAGCGGCAACGAGCTTGCGCGGAGCCTTGCCGGCGCACGCGCGATCGAGCGCCTCGAGCGACAGCGCAGCACCCAGCCGCAGTGGATCGCAGCCAAAAGCCGACGCCACCGTGTTGTCCACAACCAGCAGCGCGTGCGACTCACGAGACGCGCGGCCCAGAGCGCGAAGGTCGGGCACACGCAGACCAAACCCGCCGATGGAGTTGACGAACCACCACAGGTGCGGCCCCTCGGCATCAAACGAAGCATCAAAGCCCTCGGACGCAGCAGCAAACGCCGCAGCCGCGGGCTCCCCCACCAGCGCAACATCGCAGCCATCAAAGCCGCAGGCAAACACATCGGCAAAGTCGTCCGCAAAGGCCACCAAGCGATCGCCGGGCCGCACAATCCCCAGCATCGACAGCGCCGCCGGCACATGCGAGGCCGAGACAAGACGCACCTCACGCGCACCGGCCCTCAAAGCCCAAGCCTCTTCTAGCTGCTGTACATCCACACGGCACCGTCCCTTCAAAACAAAAACCCACGATGCGGGTGTTTCCCGCATCGTGGGCAACGGCTGCAGTATAGCGCCGATATGCGGCGAATCGCTAGATGTTGAGCGCGTGGTAGGTCACGCTCGCGCCGACGGCGTCAACGGTCACGCCATAGGCCTCGGGATAGATGCGCGTCGAAAACACGAGCGCGCCATCGTTTACAAACACCTCAACCGAAGAAGCGTCGCCGACGATGCGTACGTTTCGAACCTCGTCGACCGGTTCCCAACGCACCGCGCGACCGCAGCCGGCCGCCGTACGGGCCTCGTCGGTAAAGCGCATCTCAAAGCGCGCGGGCAGTTCACCCTCGGCGGGCACAAACGCCAGCTTCAGCTCGCCATCAACGGTCGCACTAAAAGCGCCGTCGACACCGGCAACAATAACGTCAAAGCAGGTATCGCCGGCAACCTCCAACGAGCCCTCCCCCACACGCACCGAGGCATAATGGTGCTCGATCTCGCGCGCCGGCTGCTGCAGTACCACGCCGCCAGCACCGACCGTAAGCTCACGCGGCACCGTCATGCAGTGCTGCCAGCCGCACGCCACGGTGGGGTCGTTGCCATAGGTCGGCTCATCGGGCATGCCCATCCAGCCGATTAGAATATGGCGACCGTCCTCGGCCGTGAACTCCTGCGGCGCATAGAAGTCAAAACCTGCGTCCCACAGGCGGAACTCGCCCAGATCATAAGCGTCCTTGCCAGCCGTAATGTCACCCGTAACGGGCATGTAGCCCGCTGCATACACATTGCCGCGGTCCCAACGACCGCTCTCGAGCCCTTGGGGAGAGAAGGACAGCCACTTCGCCGGTGCACCGCCTTTCGCATCGAGCTCGATATAGCTGGGGCACTCCCACATAAAGCCAAAGCGCTCGGGCGTAGACACGCGATTCTCGAGCTCCCAACTAAGCATGTCAGCCGAGCCGTACACCAAGATCTCGCCCACATCGCGACCGGCACCCTCGCCATGCATGGCGCAAAAACGGCTCTCGACATGCGGACCGTCGACGCGACGACGCGCGCCCAGCACCATGTGATAACGCCCGTCCACGTCACGCCACACCTTGGGGTCGCGCACATGGCAGGTCAAATCCTCGGGATAATCCTCGGAAGTCAGCACCACACGCTTGGCGCCGAACGCCTGGCCGTCGGTGCTCTCCACATAGACGGTATCGGCTCGTCGACCGGTATTGACGTAATCGTACGTGCCGTCCGCATCGGAAAGCTTAACGTTGCCCGTATAAAGTACGCGAATGCGACCGTCTTCGGCAAGCGCGGAGCCCGAATACACACCGTGACAATCGAACGACTCGTCGGGCAGCAGCGGGGCGCCAACGTAATCCCACGTCATAAGGTCGCGACTCGTCGCATGGCCCCAGACCTTAACGCCACCCTCGACATCAAAGGGCGCATATTGAAAATAAGCGTGGAACACGCCGCCCGCTTGGCAAAGACCGTTGGGGTCGTTGAGCCAACCCGCCGGCGGCATAATATGGAAGTGTTGGCCATACGCGCCATGACCACACTCAGAGGCGGCAGCATCAACCGCGGCAACCAACTTTGCAAGGTCGCGACCAAGTGCATTAGACATATCAAAGTCCTAACGGATCGAAAGTAACAAGACACCAGAGATCGGCACCGGATACGGGAAACGCCCGCGAGCATACAACCCGCGGGCATCCCCTCAATCAAAAGCTCTTACGCCTGCTCGGAAGCCTTGGGCTCATCCTTGTACAGGACAAACGAGACGGCAAAGGAAACCAGCGCGGCAACCGCAAACATGATCGCATACTGCACGGGCTGGGCCAGGCACAGCAGGATACCGAAGATACCGGTAACGCCCGTGCCGGAGGCAGCCAGCGAAGTAAGCGCGCAGACCAGGGCACCGCAACCACCGCCGATGCAGCCGGCGATGAAGGGCTTAAAGAAGCGCAGGTTCACACCAAAGATGGCAGGCTCGGTAATACCCATGAAGGCGGACAGGGCCGAAGGAAGCGCCAGGCCCTTGATCTTGGCATCGCGGGTCTTAAAGGCAACGGCGAGTGCGGCACCACCCTGGGCGATGTTAGCGGCACTGGCGATGGGCAGCCAATAGGTTACGCCGTACTGGGCGAGCTGACCCAGGTCGATGGCGGTGTACATCTGGTGGATACCGGTAACGACCGTGGGGGCATAGAACAGGCCGACGATAAAGGAACCGATACCAAAGGGCAGGGTGAGCAGGGCCTGAATCAGACCGAGGATGGCGTTCTCGGCCCACACGAAGATGGGACCGACGGCAACGAAGGTCACGAGCACGGTAACGAACACCGAGACGAGCGGGGTCACAAAGAGGTCGAACATCTCGGGGACAACCTTGTGGAGACGCTTCTCGAGGAAGGCGAGTATGGCGCAGGCGATAACGATGGGGATAACGTGGCCCTGATAACCGACCCACTCAAAGCCGTACACGCCGGGAATGACGGTGACCATGGTCTGCACGCCCTCGGAGGCAACCGTGTAGGCGCTCTGCAGCGAGGAGTTGATGAACGCACCTCCGACGACGGCGCCCAAATACGGGTTAGCGCCAAAGGCCTTAGCCGCGGAGTAGCCGATCAGGATCTGCAGAATGCCAAAGGACGTGCCCGAGACCAGGTCGGCGATCTTGTAGATAAAGTTATTGGTGTCGAGCGCGATAAAACCGTTGGAGGCCATAAAGTTGAGCGCGCTCATGATTCCCAGCAGCAGGCCCGAAGCCACGATGGCGGGGATGATGGGGACAAAAACGTCGCCGAGCACCTTAATGGCACGCATAAAGATGTTCTGCTGCTGTGCCGCGGCCTCCTTAACCTCGGCTTTGGTGGCAGCCTCGACGCCGCTAAGCGCGATGAACTCTTCGTAGACCTTGTTGACGGTGCCAGTGCCAAAAATAATCTGGAGCTGGCCTTGGGCCTCAAAGACGCCCTTGGCGCCGTCGATATTCTCGATGGCCTCCTTGTCAACCTTGGCGTTATCGGCAATCACCAGGCGCAGACGCGTGGCGCAGTGTGCGGCCGAAACAACGTTGTCGGCGCCACCGACGTTGTCGAGCACCTCTTGGGCTGATTTGCGGTAGTCCATGACTTCCCTTTCCTCCAACGGGCGCATCTGCACCCGGCCATCTTTGACACTTACACTGTAATCGTTTTCAGTTATATATAGCTGTAATCGTTTTCATTAGCGGTAAACGGTAGATATTTGACGGTGAAAGGTGGTTTTGAGCCAAAAACAGGGAATCAAAGGCCGGCAGACATGCCCAAAGCCTAGACATTCATCAGCTGATGTCCGAGCTTGAGCGTCTTGAGGCCGCTCTCCCCCTCCACGCCATCGAGCGTGTTGAGCAACATATTGGTCGCCTCGACGCCACTGGTCAGGTAACCGTAATGCACGGTGGGAATGCCGCCCGTCAGCGCGCGCAAAAATGCGTTGTCGCCAAAACCGCTCACGCGACGCACGCCCTCGCCCATGCCGCGCGCCTCGTCAAGAGCGCGCAGGGCGCCGGCCGCCATAGTGTCGGTCGCGCACGCGATAAACGAAACATCCGGCACTTCGCCCAGCAGCTCGCGCGACGCACGATAGCCGGAATCGAGGGTAAAGGACCCGCAGCGAATCAAATCGGGATCGAGCACAACGCCCGCGGCGCCCAGACCAGCTTCAAAACCACGACGACGGTCGTAACCGGCGGCACGGTCTTCCTCGGTAACACCGATATAGGCAATCTTGCCCTCAACATGCGTCGCAAGCGCCTGGCCCAGCTCAAAGGCAGCCTCGTAATCGTCATGGTAGACGCAAGCCGCGCCCTCGACGTTTTGGCCGATCAGCACAATGGGTACACGGCAAGACGCAATGGCCGCACGGTGCTCATCGGTAATCATGGTTGCCACGAGCACGATGCCATCGACCGGGTGGTTCTGGAACAAGTCGAGATACTCGAGCTCGCGCTCGGCCACGTTGTCAGTATTCGCGAGCAGCATCTGGTACCCGCGGCGACCGAGCACCTGACCGATACCCGCAGTAATGCGGCTCACGGATTCCGAGTTGATCTTGGGCACGATGACGCCGATGAGCTTGGTGGAGCCGGTGCGCAGCGCGCGGGCCTGGTTGGACCGCACGTATCCGGTCAGCTCAATCGCCTGCTTAATGCGCTCGGCCTTGTCCGCCGAGATATATCCACCGTTGAGGTAGCGCGAGACGGCGGCGCTCGAAACGCCCGCTAGCTCGGCCACATCTTTCATCTTTACCACGAGCACCCCTTTATCTTGCAATCGTTTGCACCATCATACCCAGCCCAAGTCGGCATAATAAATCAATTTAAACCGAACCAAATATGCCCATCCTGGTCGAGCATACGCCAGCGAACGGGCAGCTGCCGTGGCGAGGTGCCACAAAAGAGGAGCGACGCGTACTTTATGTACGCGAGCGACGGTTTGAGCGGCAGATCGCCCGGCAGATGCCCGCGCAGCGTCGAGCGGTCCGGCGTTCGTTAGAACGCCGGAACCAAACTAGCCGTGATATTCGCCGTTGTACTGGATGAGCGTCAGGTCCTCAACGCCGTCGAGCGCGCGAATCGCATCGGCGTAGGGCATGTCAACGCCGTCCGAGAACACCTCGACGGCCATCTCGACCTTGTCACCGCGCATCGTCTTAGATTTGACGGTGAACTTGGTACGCCCAAACGCGCGCACGATATCGTCGCCGGTGGTCTGGCCCGTGTAGTGGATGACCATCATGTACACACGCGCCTTGTCCTGGTGGCTCGCAAAGCCGGCGATCATCACCACGATCACCGCTGCCGTGAGCCCCACGAGCGCATACATGCCGGCGCCGGCCGTAATACCCGTCGTAATGGCCCAAAACAGATACAGCAGGTCGAGCGGGTCCTTGACCGCCGTACGGTAACGAACGATGGACAGAGCACCGACCATACCGAGCGAGATGACCACGTTCGTCGAGATCGCGAGCGTAACCATGCAGGTAAGCACGCACATGCCCACAAGCGTCACGGCAAAACTGCGCGAATACACCACGCCGGTAAAAAAGCGCTTGTACACGTAATAGATCAGGATGCCCATGGCGAGCGCCACGAGCAGCGACAGGCCGATCTTGGCAGGGTCGACCTGGCCAAACGCCTCCAAGACGGAGTTCTTAAAAAAGTCCCTGGTGCTCATGGTCTAAATATCCCCTCGGTTCTCAAAATCCGATTCCCAGTAATTAAATCCGCGCAGGTAGGCGGTCTTTTCGTAACACAGGCAGTACTTGGAGACCGCCGTGAGCTCGGCCGCGCCCGGCGGCACCATATCGCGCACCAGCTGCGGGCAAAACTCCGTAAACTTGACCTCCATCACCAGCTTGCCGGGCTCCAGGACCGGCAGCGCGGGCAGCGTCGCGTCAAAGATGTCGAAGCTTCCCACCGCGGCACGCACGTTGCTATCAAAGGTAATGCGCACGGTGCCCTCGTCCATCACCCACGGCTCGCGCTCGTAGTCCACGATGGTCCGCGGGCGCATCATGTTGCAGATGCACTCGATGTAGAACTCGCGACAGAGGGGATAGGGGCTCCTCAGCAAAAAGTCGTAGTCTCCGGCCAGAATCTGTTCAAACTCGCCGCGCGTGAGCGGCGCGTCCTCCTTGTAGATCCAGCTACCGTACTTCTTTTTACGCTCGAGCTTAATCACCTTGTCGCTGCCGTTATAGATGCGCACGCGATACTTTTTGCGCATAAGAATGCCGGCGTCTTTTTCTTCGTAGGCCGAGTTGCAGTAGTCGTCAAAGTACAGGCTGCGAATGGTATAGCCGCCCGCCTGCGCATGCTTGTCTAGCTTGAAAACCGGCGCCATGCGGCAGGCCAGCGCGGCGTGCTCACCCTCGTTAATGAGATATTTGAGCTCGTGGCGGTAACGCTCCTGCGTGGCACGCACAGGCGGAGCCGCCAAGCGCTCAAGCAGCGCGCTAGCCTTCCTCATACGTGTCCTCCACGACCTTACCGCCGTCTTGCACGTAAAAACACTTCATGCCGTAGTGCTTGCCGTCGTCGGTCACATAGTAGTCAAACGCATCTTGCGTATAGCCGTCTGAGTTGGTGGCGCGCACGCGCACAAAATACTGGCCGGCATCGGGCGCATCGCAGGTCACTTCGGGCAGCAGCACGTCCTCGGCCTTAAAAAGCACGTCGCTTATGGCATAGTCGCGCGCCAGCTCCACGGTATAGCGAATGTCACGCGCCTTAAAGTCGTAGGACGCATCCCAGTTAATGCGCAGCTTACCGTTATCGATCTGCGGCACGCCAATGTAGAACGGCATGGGCTTTTTATAGCTCTCGCAGTAGCTCTTATAGTTCTCCTCGATCTCGGAGGGAATCGCCGCGGCGATCTGCTCGTATTGGTCCTTGGTGACAGGCAGATTGTCGATATCGGGCGAGGCAAAAACCAGGGATTCGGTAACCTCGCGATAATGTTTGATCATCTTGGCAAGACGTGCCTCGGTCATATACGAGCGCAGGTCCTTTACGGCGCGGTCGAGCTCGCTGCGGAACGATTTGCTACGCATTGCACGATTGAATAGCACGTTGCCCCAGTAGTTGCTTACGCCGCGCTCCCAGCTCGCATAGTCCGAAAAGCCGGTCAGAGACAGCTCCAGCTTGCGCAGCATGCCGTCGTTGTCCCAATCGAGGATGTACCACGTATTGGAGTTGAGCGGGCTATACAGATAGCAGTTACGGTTCTGCGTATCGCAGTTGCCCGTCAGGAGCTGAAACGCCAGCCAATAGACCAGGTTCTCGGTATCATAGTAGGTGTCGAGCACATCGTCGATCTTTTGCGTATCGTCG
The DNA here is from genome assembly GCA_937966215.1 of uncultured Collinsella sp. Classification (GTDB taxonomy): domain Bacteria; phylum Actinomycetota; class Coriobacteriia; order Coriobacteriales; family Coriobacteriaceae; genus Collinsella. Next base: position 49,697 of record CALCKK010000001.1, read on the forward strand.
TTGAGCGCCTCGAGCATCTCGATAAGCTTGGTGTGGTCCGAGTCTCCCTTGATCTCGAGCATGCCCTCAAAGTTTGCCTGGTTGTAGTCTGGGTCGTCGGCAAGTTTAATGGTGTCCTCGTAGCGGCGGAAATCGAAGCTGTTCACCTTGTACAGGTGCCCGCTCTTATCCAGGCCATGTGCCTTGAGCGCCGTCTTGTTGAGCTGCTCCACCTGCGTAAACAGGCCGTAGTCCTCAAAGGTATCGTTGGACTTTTCGGTCTGATCGCACACCCAAAGATGCACAAACTGCGTGCGCAGGCCCATCATCTGGGGGATTCCGCGGATAAGGTCGTAGGCCATCTTGTTGCGAAAACGCATACCCTCGCCCATGTGCTTGTTGAGCGCAATCGCGCGCTGCTGGCGCCAGGTACCCTTGCCCTTTTTGAGCTCCACCTTGTAATTCTTTTGCGAGTTCATGCTCGATGTCTGACCGCGCACCTGCACGGTAGCATTGGGCGCTTCCTCGCCATAGCCAACCTCGCCGGCCGCCGGGCCGTCTTCGTCGCCCGCCTGCAAAAGGCCCATTACCTGATAGCGCGTCACGCCCATGTCGGCATAGTCATACACCGAGTACGTATTGATCTCGGCCCAGCTGTGGTCGGTGTTCTCGGAGCTGTTGCCGCGCGAGACCGTCAGGTACATGGTCACAATGCCCGAGTCGTCGTAGACCTCGTACAGCTCGTCTTTATCGCGTAGGTGCTTGGTAGCGTCCGAGGACTCGGCCTTTTTAATCTTGTCCTGCTTTTTGACCTTTTTGGTCGAGGATTCGTCCTGAGATGAGCAGCCCGAAAGCAGCAGCGCGCCGGCAGCCGCCTCGATCAGGCAGCGGCGAGACATCAACTTATCGATCATCAGAACCTCCCCAATGGTTGCGATACACGCGAACTACTGCGCGCTGAAACGCGCCGTGCGGCACGCCCTTGCGGCGGCACTCCTCATAGCGCTGCTCGGCACGGTCGAGCAAGCGGCCCAGCTGTGTAAAGCGACCCGTTTTGTCGGTCGCCACAATGGGCTGCTGGCTCAGGATACGATACGGCAAGTTGGCGGTATAGGTATCGAGCCGCAGCAGGGCCACGATAAAAAACACCACCGCACCCAACAAAAAGCCAAAGCCGTAAAACTGCTGCGGCAAAAGCAACGACACGGCGGTCGCCAACCCTGCCACACCGGCAAACAGGCCCGAGGCCAGAACGGCTCCCTTGTAGTCGGTAAAGTACAGCAAGATAAGCAGGATCGTGTTGCCCACGGCATACAGGCCGTAGCCTACGCATAACGTGCGAAAATACCCGTGCATAAGATTGTTAAAGCCCAGCGGCAGGGCCGAGAGCACTGTGGTCTCGAGCGAAATGACCGCCGCCGTCACAAACAGCTGCTTGAGCGCGCAAAAGCGCAGTTCGCTGTTGAGCGTGGAGAGCATCTCCTCCTCGGCCACCACAATATCGCCCACCACGCCGCCGTCGTTAAAAAGGCTGTAGTAGTCACGGTAGCGCGGATAGAAATTGACCTCGACCGACACCACAAAGTTGACGGTCGTGACGAGTGTGGTCAAAAACGCAATGAGTGCCGGCACGTCATGGTAAGGAGCCCCGTAAAACAGGCCTTTGATCTGCACGCCAATAGGGCCCGCCCAGATAATAACCAGGTGTGCGAAAAGCCCCAAGTTGGTAAACAGCCCCGTAAGCGCAAGCGGCATAAATTGGTCGAGCCAGCGCAAAAAACGCCAGGGACTCCGGCCACTCCGTGGAAAATACCGGTACAGCAGCACCACGTCCCAAGCGAGCATCACGCCGTAGCCCAGAGCGATTGACGCCAGCAGGCCCTCGACCGGCGGCAGTCCCAGCGCCAGCGCGGCCAGAGCGCACAGGCACGCCACGCCAATGGCAGCCGCAAAGCTGCACAGGATACCGCGGTAATCCTTGATGGCCGTGAGGTAACTCATGCCGTTCCAGTTGACGATCATAATGTTGAACAGCCACAGGCATAGCAGCCCCTGCAGCAGCGTGGCGCCCGAGAACAGCAAAAAAACGCCGTAGAGCACCGTGCCCGCAACGAGCATGACAGCATTGGAGCCCCAAAACGAAGGCAGTATCTCATCCTCGCGCTCGGCAAACAACATATCAGCCAAAAAGCGCGTGACCGGCATGGAGAAAAAGCTCGTGAGCGCAAGCGAGGCCAGCAGTGTGTAGGTCACCATGCACACCAGCAGATCCTGGTTGGCACGGCCCACACCCCACAGACCGCACAGCACCAAAATACCCACCTGCAGCAGCACACCCAGCAGCATGGGGCCCGTGCATACGATGCCGGCGTAGCCGTAAGCGCGCATCGTGGCAAACAGGCCCTTGCGCCTAAACAGGCGCTTGAGCTCAAAACCAATTCCGGCCACCGGCTACTCCCCCTCTCTGGGCAGGTTAAACGCACACGCCGTCTCGTCGTACAGCGCGCGATAGTTGGCGAGCATCTGCTCGTGCAAAAAGTACGTGGCAACGCGACGCTGCCCGCGCTCCCCCATCTCAATGCGACGGGCGCGGCTCACGCACATGCGCTCCATGGCATCGGCCAAGCCCTTGCGATACATGGGCGGCGTCACAAAACCCGCCACGCCAAAGTCGTCGCCCGGGGCGCCTTCGAGCAGCTCGCGACAGCAGCCCACCTCGGTCGTCACGCAGGGACGGCGCGCTGCAAGCGACTCCAGCACGCTGAGTGGCTGGCCCTCGGAGATGCTCGTCAAAATGGTAAAGTCGAGCTTTTCCATGTACTCGACCACGTTGACGCGGCCGGTAAAGATCAGGTCGCGCACGCCCAGGGTATCGACCAGCGCGTGGCACTCAGCGCCGTACTCCTCGTCGTCCACGCCGCCCATAACGTGCAGGCGCACCTTGGGCAGGCGCTCGTGCAGCTCAAAGAACGCATAGATCATGGTCTTGACGTCCTTGATGGGCGCCAGGCGCACCACCGCGCCAATGTCCACCCAGCCGTCATCGGGCTTTAAGGGAATGTCCTTAAAGCGGTCGAACTGGATGCCGTTGGGGATGACCAGGCATTTGTCCGCATCGCAGCCCATATCGATCTGCGTCTTGCGGGCGTTATGGAACAAACTGGTCACGCGGAAGGCGCGACGGTAGATCTCCTCCGAAAGCAGGTAGAAAAAGCGGATCCAGCGGTCCTTAAACGACGGCACCACCCAGTCAGCGCGAATGATCTCTTCCTCGCGTTCGCGAGTATAGATGCCATGCTCGGTCAGCAGCACCGGCGCATGGTGAACGCTTGAGCCCAGGCAGGCGAGCAGGCCACCGTAGCCGGTCGAGATGGCGTGGTACACATCGGCCACCGGCACCTCGCTGCCCAGAAGGTAGAGCACGGGCAGCAGCATGGAGCGCATGGTGTGGAATGCATCGGCAAAGGGCGTGTATGGGTACTCGGCCAGGCACACGTCGCGAAAGATATCCATAAAGGCGCGACTCTGCAAAAACGAGAGCGGATGCACGCGACGGCGCTGGAAGATATCGAATAGCACGTCCCAGTCCGGATTGGAGAGCGACACCAGGCGGCGCAGCGCCTCGCGCTCGCGGGCGTTAAAGTCGGCCTCTTCTTGCTCGCCCGATAGGCGCAGGGCGTCGTCCAGAAACACCTCGTGCACCTCGACCACGTTGCCGGGCAGCTCGTAGACAAACTTGCCGCGGTCGACAGCATGCGCGCCAATCACCCACAGCACAAACTCGTGCTCGGGCATGGCCTGTATGTAGCCGTGCATCCAGGTGGACACGCCGCCGTGCACATAGGGGTAGCAACCCTCGAGTACCAAGCAGATTCTCATTTGTCGCCACCCTCCTTGCGTGCAATGGTCACCGTCTTGTCCGTGGCTTTGACCAGGTACAGGTCGCCCGTCAGATGCGTAATCTCGCCACCCGTGACTGCACCGGGCTCACCGTTGTTGGCGCGGAACACGAGCCACGCCTCGTCGTGGAAATTGCCCAGGCTGAGCGTCCAGGCATCCGCACTTGTATCCACGCTCACCGTCACGGACGAAAAGCGCTGGATGGCGCCCGAGCATTCCGAACCGGTCTGGCGCCGCAGGTCGGGCGCAGACTTGGTAAGCCACTCCAGGTAGTTGGTCAGACCGCCCTTGTAGACCTCCCAGCCCTCCTTGGCGCCGCGATCGGGATCGAGCAGATCATCCGGGTGCATAAAGTGCGTACTCACGTAGTGCATGTTGAGCTCGGACACGGCTGCCAGACGCATATAGGAATCGTTGACCATGCCGCCCGAGACAATACGTGGCTGCTCCACAATGCCATCGCTCGCCACGCCAAACTCCTGCACATAGGGCAAGACGGTGCCATCCTCAAAATACGTACTGGCGATGGTCTTAATGCGCGGAACGTCGGTGCCAATAAGCTTGCGCGCACGGGCCGAAAGGATATTCGACGGTGGCACATAGACCGAGCCGTGCGCGTTGGGCAGCACCTCGTCCTGAAAGGCGATGAGCTCGTTGAGCGACGCGACGAGCGTTTCCTCGTTCTTCCACGTCTTGTAGTCGTACAGCTTGCCATAGTCGGTATCCCAGAGCGCCAGAGGCTGATGGTTGTAGCCGTGAAAGCCCAGCTCTCCGCCCATCTGCAGCAGCATGCCGCCAAAGTAGCGGAACTGCGTGGTATCGGCCTGGCGCGCGGGCTCGGTCTGGTTGACCGCGTCCTCGTAGTTTTCGATCATCACGCCGGTAAAGCGAATGCCATATTTTTGCGCGAGCTTTTGCAGATCGGGCCACCAAACCTTGGTGTAAAAATCGGCAATGGAAAGCCCGTAGTCGCGCTTGATGTAGGTGCCATCGCCCGAGGGCACGGGGCTGGGAAAGTCGTCTAGGTAGAAAACGGCACTGTTGATGACCGGATAGGCCGTGGCATCGCCCAGCAGGCTGATCGCCGCGGCGTAAAAACCGCGCATAACCTTGTCATAGATACCGATATTGCATACCACGGTGCGCCCGCTACCGCAGTCATTCGACCAAATGAGCGGGGCGCCCGCATCGCCGGTCTTAGCCCACACACGAGCCGTCTCGCGCAGCGAAACCGAAAGCGACGAATCGAAGGGGTCCGAGAGCTCGTAGCGCTCTCCCCCGCCCAGCATAAAGTCCTCGCTCGGCACAATGCTTTCGGCTTTTACATAGTCATATCCGGCCGATTCAATGCCAAGCTTGGGGGTAATTACTTGCAGATAGCTCGAGTTATCCGGAGGCATGGCGAGCATAAGCGAACCACCGGCACTCACCCAACTCATAATGTCACTCAGGTGCGTACCGAGCCCATCGAGCGACGGCATGAGCAAAATCACGCGATCGAAGGAGGTCAGCGAGGGAATGGCATCCACGCCGTCCAGGGCAAGGTCCACGTCGCGGTGCGCGATCTTCATGTCGAGCAGGATCTGGTCAAACTGCTCCTTTACGTCCTCGACGCCAGCTTGGTCGGAATCGGTAATGACCAGGCACGTGGGCTTTTGGCCAAATATTGCGGAGGAAGCCGGCACCGCATCGTTGGCGGCAAGCATCCCCAGCTTATGCTGGCCCGCACTGTACTGCACGCCGGCGCGCTCCACCAGCAGCACGGCCGCCATGGCAATAAAGACCGCCCACACCACAAGCAGCCCCATCCAGCGAAAATGGCCCGCACGGTCGCGGATATGCTGCACCACGCTCATCGGGCCTCCTCTCCGTTGCGCCAAAACGCCAGTTCCTCGCGGTTGGCGGCGCTCAAGTATACATGCTGTTTGTCAATCGCATCGATCACGCGGTGGACCTCGTCACCGTCGCGGCGCATCACCGCCAGGCGCAGGCAAAGCATCCAAACCTCCTGCTCCTCGGGCACGTCGAGCACCAGCTGGTCGGTCACGGCCTGCGCCTCGTCGATCTGTCCGACATCGGCCAGCGCCGTCGCGTATCGAATGCGAAGCTCAAGGGTGTCCTCGCGCTCGCAGCGACGCGCAAGCAAGCGCGCGTACTGTTGGCGTTGAATCTGAGCCACGCGCCCCTCAGCCAAGCCCGAGCCCAAGTATTCACCAAGAAAATCGCAGTATTCGTTGAGGTTTTGCGCGCTCGGGTCCGTCTTAAAGGCACGCTCCAGCTGCTGCAGTTTAAGGTCGGACTCCTTGGAGATCTGCGCCACCGCCGTCGCGGCATAGTGAGCCACCTCAACGTCGTCGTTAAGCTTAGCCGCCTGCAGCTGCGCCAGGTACGCGTCGGGCTCCTCGGTGAGCATGGAGAGCATTAGGCGGCGCCGGTCTGCCGGGTCGTTGACGATGAGCGCCTCCTCGAGCGGGATCACGCCTGCATCGGCATCACGTTCGTGCACTAAGATGCTGCGATGCAGGTCGTCGTTGAAGCGCAGCGACTCCAGCGCAGACTCATTCAGTCCCTCGCCAAACACCGCGCTGCAGACCGATAGCAGAACCACCAGCAACGGGCCCCACAGCGGCACCAGCACTATCACAGGCAGCATGTGCCCGCGCACCGGCAGCAGGCCCAACTTCATGAGCGTCCACAGCACCAGGCAAACCAGCGCATGAATCAGCAGCAAGACGGCAGCAACGACAAGCGAGATCAAGCGGCACCCCCCTCACCGTCACCGGTGTAAGAGATGTGCTGCAACAGCGCCACGATATCCTCGCCGTCGACGGGCTCCACCTCAATCTGCTTTTCGCTCAGGCGCTCGCGGATAATGGGCAGATCGCATGCCTTTGCCTGGCGCATAAGCAGGTAGAGCACGTCGCCGTCGATCAGGCCCGCCGCATCGCTCTCGCGGATCGCCGACCCAATCGCGCCCACCAGCTCGCCGATAGGCTCCATGCCTGGTACCACGCGCAGGAGCAAAAAACTCCCCATCTTGCCATCTGCCAGCGCCTGCTCGGCCGCGAGCTCTTGGCCAAAGGCAGCCTGCTTGAGCACGCAAGTGCCGTCAACGCAGCGTTTATCCTGTGCCACCGCCTCATAGTCAAAGGCACGGCCCAGCGCGCTTTCGACCAGGCCACACAAGATGCGGAACAGGTTTTGGTAATAGAGGGTCATTTGGTTTTCGGCCGCGCGACGCACAAAGATCAACACGGCGGGTGCCCCATCGCGCTCGATCGTATATCCAAACATGGGAAGCCCCGGCATCAGTTCGCGGTTCACCCACAGGTTCGAACGACCCCCGTCGCTCAAAAGAGGTGCAAGCTGCTCAAGCGTGAGCGAACGTGCGGCATCTTCGGCAATCGCGGGACTTGCCGCCACCAGGCGTGCAAATGCCCCGCCCGAAACATGGTAGATCGCCACCGAATCGTTCTCGAGGATCTCGCCCAGAAGCTCGCAGCACTTGCGATAGATGTCGCGAGGGTTGAGCACGTCGAGCTCCTGCGTCACGGCAAAGATCTTGCCAAAGCTGTCGTGGCGACCCACGATCTGGCGCCTGTACGCACGCTTGTCCTCGATCGCGTCGTGATAGAGCTGCGTAAGGAACGTATTGCGGTTGCGCACGAGCTCGTTTTGATCGCGCTCCGCCCTAATGACTTCGCTGTTGCGCAGCTGCACATAGCCGCACACGGCACCCACAACAAAGTACGCAATAAACGGCAGCCAGTTGGACGGCTCGTAGAACAGGCCCTGGAAGGTATAGCCGTACAGAGTAAAGTAACTCGCAGCCAAACCCACCGACGCCAGCAGCGCCGCAACCAGGCCAAAGTCCAAGCCATACAGCGTGCCGATCAGCACCACGTAGAGCAGGCGATAATCGAGCACGTTGAGCTGGGTCGATTGGGAGAACAAGCGCTCCAGCACTTCAAAGAGCACCCAGGCGGCTGCCGTCTCCAGGCATTTGACAGGCAGCGTGCGCATTTGAATGCGGTCGATGGCCGCGCGCAAGGGGTTGACCTTCTTTGCACGGCCAGCATCCCAGCGAGCCTGAATGGTCGAGAGGTCGCGCAGCAAGTCGTAGCGCTGAAACCAGCCGTAGCGCACGCGAGCGACGTCGCTGGCGGGCAGGGCGTAGCCGGCAGAATCGCCATAGGCAACTGAGAGCCCTGGGAACAGCGCCTTGAGGGCGTCGCCCACCTCACCCACCGTGTGATGGAAGGTATCGACTACGTCGAGCGTCTCAAAGTTAGCATTCCAGCTGTCGAAGATACGGCGTACCAGCACCGAAAGCTCCTCGGCACACAGCAGGGGAAACGCCGCATCCTGCGCGCCCTGCAGAGCGGCCGATCCGGTTGAGCATGCGTCGAACATCGGCACCAAAAACGGGTCCTCCAGCGCGGCAGACGCGGTATAGAGGAACGGCACGCGCAGGATCTTGGTCTGAACGCCCTCGCGAGCAGCGTAGTAGCGGCACAGGTCGTTGGCTGCGTGCGCGATAATGCCCTTGCCCGTTCGCCCCGCGGCATCGGCGGCACCCTCGGCACCCGCGGGCCCCGCTACATACAGCAGTTGGACCCGGCGACCCGCGCACGTACGAAAGACCGAGCGCAGCAGCTCGATATCGCCCACGGAATCGGTATGCGGGGTAAGGTAATTAGACAGGTAAACCACGCGGTCGAACTCGTAGGCCTGATCCAGGTGCTGGAGGAGCTCTTTCCACGAGGCATGGGGCGACGACTCGTCGCGGCGCGCTTCCGCGGCAGCGACGACCTTAACGTGGTCCCCGGGGAACGCCTTGGCACAAAAGTCATCGTCAACATATGCGGTGTTGCCAACAACCAGCACCTCCATGGCGTACTCCTCCCCTAAAATCCACTTCTGTCATAGTCAAACATGCGTATTTTACGCTGTCAACGCGAGTTGGAACGCCTTTAAGGCTGTTTTAAGAACTTTTTTAGAGGATGTGGGGACATCAAGAGTGCTAAATGAGCGACCAATTCGGAAGTGGGGTGAAAAACCGAGACCTGTCGACCAGACCCTAGTTTTGGGCACCCGCGACCTGCGGTTTTGTTGCCTGAAATCGGGCTATGCTCGGCGAGTTTCGATTTTTCTCCGCACTTCTCCTACGCACCGGATTTGCAATCGCGCATCATAATCCGCCAATCGCCCTAACCGGAAAGCCAATCCACAGACTCGACTAGCCAACCAGATACGGCCCGATTACATCGAAAATTTCGCCCACCTTGGTTGCAGGGTTTTGCGCAGATGGCTTAACGTTACCCAGCCCCCTATGGTATGTGACGAGGCGCCCAACACGCTGCAATGCCTCGCCTCGTTTGCCGTCCACCACCTCGAACAGCCCGTCCAAGTTCTTGCGGTACTCGATGCCCAGGTCTCTCGACATCTCCTGCGCGAGGACATGCTGGCAGTCGGACGCGGACATATGCGCGGTCGTGTAGCGAAAGTGCAGAAGCGGCCACAGCTCGAAGCAGGGGTTCGACCACAACGCATGGAAGGTCCTCGAACCGTCGGAGAGCTCGTTGCATTTGCGCTCCATCGCGTCAAAGTCGGACGCAGGAAAGTCATCCTTGTCATACACGAGCCACACATGGTCGAATGTCTCGGGCGCATAGCGGCAGTGTTCGACGGCGAAGTCAAGTAGGTCAAGCGTGTGTTTGCCGGTCCCCTTAACGACAATGGCAACCTTACGCTCGTTCGCCGCGCCCAACGCCGCACGCACACCCTCAAAGTAGCGAGGCTCGGTCTCCTTGCCCTCGCGCTTGCCGCTACGCCAGCCCTTCGACTTCTTCGCCAGCATGCTAATCCCACTCTTCGATGCGGGTGAGATACGGATCGGCGCCGTAGCGACCAGACAGGTATTGCTTGTCGAGAGCCGCGTTCTTGCTTACCAGATTACCGTTTGCCTCGTGGATGTCGGCGAGAGACCACAGTTGGCTCGCCTCCCCCTCGCCGCGCGCAGCGAACCATATCTCGTCACGGCGGAACACATCGTTTCGCATGGTTGACACATCCTGGGACGAGAAGATGAGCTGCGCGCCACTCTTGTTGACCTCAGGATCCTTAAACAGCAGAATCACATAGCGAAGAAGCTTCGGGTGCAGTTTGGCGTCGAGCTCGTCTACCACAACGGTGCCACCACGCTCAAGCGCTGTCATCAGATACGCAGCCAACCCCATGAGCTTCTGGGTTCCGGCAGATTCCTCGGATAAACGCAGCTCGTACGCCTTGTCGCCCACCTCGTGCCTCACGAAGACGCGCTGGCCGCGCCACTCCGGCGCCCTCTCCACTCTGAAGCCATCAATACGCACATCAACGGCGCACAAAAAACGCGTGACCTCGGGTGAGTCATCCTCGTCGAGCAATTGTTCGAGCATCTGCTCCAGATAGGAGCTGTTATAGTTCAGGAACACCCCGTCAAGAAACCAGCTGGCAGCCTCCTTGACCACCGGCGCGTCAAAGTTGATGCAGAGAAACGACAGGTACGGCAGGCTCGGGTTGAATCTCGCAGCCGTGACAAGCTTACGCAGAGTGGGACCAAGCTCAACCCCTGTGCCCTCGCGCTCGAACAGCATCGCTGTGCGTGACGCCCCCAATTTGCGCCGCCACAGTCCTTCGGACACAATCTCGTCCGCATGCACGGACAGGGCATAGCGGTACTCATGCTCACCTGCGCGATAGTAGAGCTCGAACTCGGTGGGCTTAGCAGCCGACACGTCATCGAACTCGAACGCAGAGCAACGGGGTATCGAAGAGCGGTTACCTTCTGGCACATCAGTGCTGGCAGACAACAATCTGATCGGCCTTGCCACCGCCGAACGAATATAGTCAAGAGCTTCGAGCAGGTTAGACTTGCCGCCAGCGTTAGGCCCGTACACCGCAGCTACCGGAAGGAAATTCTGCCCGTCAGGGCACTCTATGAGGGAACGCTCGAACTCCCTCATCGATGTTGCCTGCATGGAAAGCTCGGTCTCGTCGCGATAGGATCTATAGTTCCTGAAGGTGAACTGGCAAAGCATGGTACTCAACATTCTTTTCATTGTTTTAAAAGGTATATCAGAGTTTTTCTTTGATTATAGACTTTAAGTAGGCTAAATCAAGTGCTTGCTACACCAATGACAGCAGGCGCAAGGTGCAAACCGCCCACACTCGACCATCCCATTGCCGGAATGGCGTTTAGCAAGCACGTCGCACATTACATGCATGAAAAAAGGGCAACACTCTCTAACAGAAAGCGTCGCCCTTAAAGCTCCCGAAGAGCTTTTGTATTGTAGGAAAATACTCTACACCATCTCCCCTTGATTGAGGAAATCAGCCCGTAACTAGCCGGCCGAGACCATAACAAATCTTATGAATTACGCCATTAAGCACGGTGGGCATTTTGGTGGCAAAAAGGCACGGCACTTCCCATATCAATGCCTTCTTCCAGTATTGAATGTTCTCGCCTACTACGATCCGCTTGCCTGGCACGAGGCGAAAGCGGGCGCAAGCTATACTGCAGTGTATGAGTTGGCAAGTCACAGTAGGCTCTTTGTAGAACTTCTCGACGAGGCAATTTAAGAGACCTGGGGGAACAAGAAAAGATGAGCTTCCATGCCATCAAGAAACCGAAAACAGGCGAAGCCGCTTTGTTGAAGACGTGCACACGACAATCTACAACGCCAACTACACCGGCCCGCGGATCCGGGAACTGAACGGTATCGATCTTAACATATCGTCACAAGACAAAGAACTTTTCCAGCGCCCGGCTCCACCATCGGCAACCCGGTAAAGCCATCTCTGGCTAACGCACTCACCAGATTCTTTATATCCCTACGCGACGATTCCTCGTCAACTGTTGCGACTCTCGAAGACGCGGTCCATGCGCCCACGTCAGTGATTTGCTATTTAGCGCCGGGAATCATATGACTGGGCGTGGCCGTACTCGCTATGTGGCTGTTAAATTGCAAAAGAAGTGATACGTCGCCCGCCAATGGATAAAAGGCCGTCCAAACTAGATGAAAAGAGTCACCTCATAGCCCATATCTTCCAAATGCCGTTCCGCTTCACCAGAACTATTTCATGCCCGCCCTCGATGAGCTGCGGTCCCTCAATCAGAAACGGTTCTCGAACGTTTGGGAGAAGCTTTACGAGGGCCGAGCCGTCCTCTTGATACCGAACAAGAGTGCTCATTCCATAATCCCCTTCCAAAAGCTCGGCGGCTTGCAAATAATCACCCCATCTGAAAATGGTCTCCCGTGCGACAAGGGAATTGAGTTCGCTGGGGTCCAGGGGCCTTCTGCCAAGCGCCTCTTTGAATAGTAGAACAGCGGTGATTATCTCTAAATCATCGCGCGAACCTTGCTGAACCTTTTTCTCAATGTCCTCATCCCCAAGATCTCTACCGCGAAGATTTCGCCAAAATGGCGAATTCTCAATCTGGCGACAAGCGTCTTTTGATTCAAACGAAACAGTTGCCGATGCTTCCTCTTTCCTCGATAGCGGCTTGATTCCAGCATTAAGAAGGAACTCAGAGAACTGCAGCAAAATCTGTTCTCTCCCCGCGATATACGGTGCCAGGGCGACCAGTCTCATGTGTTCGGGAACAGAGACGAGGTTCTCTGCCCGCGTTATATCCGCGTGCATCAGCACTCCGTACATTACATCTTCGACATTTGCAAAGGCACCCTCGACAACCTTGCCGTCCCCAAAGGCAAACTCAATTGATTGGCTATTAAGGGCATCAAGACTATCCAGCAAGGATTCAATCACATCCTTACTAGAAGCGAAGTCCCGTTCAGCAGACTTGAGCAGCCTCCTGAGAAACAAGTCCTTTCCGCGCACAAAATACTTGCGCTGCAGCATAAGACGCACCGAGACCGCAGCAAACGCTTCATCCCCAAGCTCAAGTTCACCTAATTTCGAAAAGCAATTAGGATCGAAACGGGCAAGCCTCTCATCAAGTGGAAGCGTGCTGGCAAGTCTCTTGTAAGTATCAATCGTGTATAGATACAACTCATACGCAACGCTATTGTCCAAAGCTGCCGCACCCCTCAATCATGATTGACAGGTCGATAATTCACCTACTGCGTTTCAACGTCATTGGCCGCACATATCAGATCGCACAACTCTGCCACGCGTTTCATTGCATCACCCAACGGAGAAAAACCGGCCCCACAGGCAGTCCTTGCAATCCTAATTTTATCTGGATGCGTTTTCCCACCCTTAAACGTAAAGCTCAGCGGGCAAATAAATCTGTCACCAAGGGGATGCTCCCATTTTTTACCCGAATAACATTTCTCAATCGAAGCTGCAAGCACATCTTCTGGAACATAGTTCTCAATTGTTGCGCCCCAGGTAACCCACGACATTGCGCCGTTCTGTGTGCACTCGTCAATAATGCGTCGCTTGGTTGAATTAAGTCTCGAATGAGAGGATTTCTTATCAGAATCCATCAGCACGCAGAAATGAGTATTGATTCTAAAGAGGGATATCAGCTCCGCGGGGATATCTTCGCCAGCACTTGCATCTAGTGCATTCAGCAACTTGCCACCGTAAATCATTGCACTGTAATGAATACCTTCTTCGAGCGAAATGTTATGCTCATCAGACCATCTCTTAATCCAATAATTCAGGTACACGCGGTCCGAGGGCCCCTCAACCCACACTACAAAGTTTGCTTGCAACAGATCGGAGGCCTTGACCCCCAAATCATCAAGCAAATCGCGAGCACAACCCAGACCGTCAAGCTGTCTGCATCCAGAAACTCCATTTGTCTTAGACACATGGGCAACCTGAACGCCGGGATAGTTAATAACAGTTGGAGAATGCGTAGTGATGATAAATCGGTTTGAATCGTCCTCGAGAAGGTATTTCATAAACCTCGCCTGCAGAGCCGGGTGCAGATGAATTTCGGGTTCTTCAATACAGATAATGCTGTTGTCGTTGCAAGCAATAATCGAAGCGAGAATTACGAGCTCCGTAACTCCCGTACCCAAAGATTCAAGCGGCAGGTAATCGGCATCGGAAGTCTTAAGAGATATCTCATGGCTTTCATGCGAAACAAGCAGAGAGGCACGGGGGTCGTTCATGACATCGCGCACGAATCCTTGCAGCTTATTCAGCCGCGCTTCTGCCCGAGCATGATTTGAACGCTCCGGATTAAACAAGCGAAGCAAAGCTGTTGGAAGACCGCGTCCGCTGCAAAGATCGACATCGCGATCTGGAAAATCATCGTCTTCAACCGACCTAATTGCATCGACCTTAACAAAGCGAGGGATATTCCCCCACGGAACAATACTGCGGATTATGTCGGCATAGCACGATTCGTCATCACCGCCGTGTTGGAGAGGATCAAGGGAGCAGCGATTCAGGTCCATAGACAAGCCTGCACTTTTATACTGCGAGAAAGACGCAATCAGATCATTTACTAAAGACGACCCAGCAGCCGGCGACGCCGTTAGAAAGTCAAGCCAAACGCCATCTCCATCGTTTGATATATACGGCGGACGGGAAAAAAACTCAGAAAGCTCTGCCATCCGCTTATCTCCAGAAGGTCGCTTTAAACTGGAGGACTCCAATAAAACAGATCGATCTATACACAGGGAAATAGTCAACGGGTCATTTGCCCCCGCTGATTTCAGCAGCAAGGGCGCATCTTCCCTAGTGAAGGGATAGCGATTGCGGGCGATTTCCCCTCTTTGGTCAATGGATGTCATTGCCTTAATAACAAAATCAACAAGAGACGATTTTCCGCAGTTATTCTGTCCCGCTAGGACTTGGACTTTATCAAATGGACCGAAGCGCGAGTCTTCACTTCCGAAAAAGGAGCGATAGCCGCTACAACCAAAACCCAGAAAGATATTGCGACGCATTCTTGCCAGCCCCCCTTGATAAATAAGCCATGTCCAAACTAATTCTAATTGTCTAAAACTCTTCATGAACCAGCAGCACGTGAGAACGGTCCCATCTAAAGCATGTCCATCGCCTTAGGCTTCAATGTAAAAGATAGTGACCACTCCACCGTCGAACTCATCGACCATCTCATTGACCACAGCTCATAATTCTGCAAAGTTGGATACTCGATAGAGATTGTCGTGCAATCATTTGGATATCAATTGCAGGACAACTCAACCGTATCGACGCCCTCAGCCTCAATCGAACAGGGTGCCATCTTGTGACTTTTGAAGCAGCTCAACAAATCCAATTTGGTCGAGTATGTGCTTTATCGCGTAGGTTTTCAAATACCTACTCAGCAGAGCCGTCAACTCTTCGACAAACGTTCTGAATTCAATCTCGGTCAGATAACGTTTGAGCATCCACACCATCTGGATGTAGTTAATGTTCTTGCGCCCTCCGACCCTAGCACAATAAAGACGCTCGTCATGGGCGCAAACGTTACGGAATTTAACGAGTGTTTCAATTGAAAGTTGAGCGGCCTTTTCGCTAAAGAAACCGCTTTTCTTCGATCCGGTTTTCCCAGTTGCATCTACAATCATTTTGCAAAAAGTACGCCGCTCGCCGGGCTTCATCAGATTGTAGAAATGCTCCATGTTTCCAAACGTCAAATCATTAACCAGAACCCACAGCGGCACCGAACCATATTCATTGCGATAGTGAGCAACAAATTCAGATTTACTTTTTAATGCCCTGCGGCTAAGTATGCTCGTCAGATTGGAAATCTCACGGGCGTATCTCGCCTCGTCTTTTCCCGTCGCAGAATATTCGTCTTGAGTACAAAATGAAGACTGCAAGTAATAGTCATTGGGACCACGATGAACATTCGAAAAGGTGTACGCGATCGCGGTCTTTATTTTGGCCTCGGCTAATATGAGAAACTTAAATGTTAGAGACCTCAACTCCCTATCGAACGTAAACAATGAATATAGGTCCGAAAAGGTTGCGCCGCTGCGATACCGGTCCTCATTGAACTTCGAGCTTAAGCTCATATCAATAAACGGATCCTTATAGCCGTTAACAATCGAGTAATAACCCTCGCTCATCAGAATGCGAGCCGTGTTGTCGTCAACAGTCAAACCCCTTTGCTTAAGCAATCTGACTTGATCGTCAATGGGCAAGAAAGGCTTTGCTGTCATTGAGGCTCCTCAAATGAAGAAAGGCAGCCATCCCAAGAAGGACAGCCGCCTTTCTGCAGGACGCGGGACCCGTAGGTTATCCGCGTCAATACCGCTGTTCAGATAGTCTACTGATTATCGATCCAAAAATCAACGTTAAATATTTGAGTCGAGCAGCAAACCATAAAACCCAAATTCAGACACCCTTGTCTATCAAGCAAATGAAACAACACTTGGGAAATATGTCAGACATTACACTCAAAAAAGACAACGCTCCCCAACTGAAAGCATCGCCCTAAAGCCCTCAAAGAACTTTTGTATTACAGGAGCACACCCTACACCATCTCTATGAGATGGTGTAGGGTGTGCTCCTCGCCCATCACAAAAACAGCATCACAAATGATGGGAGGCCGGCATGCGGAAGGTCATACGGCAGGATCACAAGGCATGAGAAAAACACGGTCGAGAGAATGCTCGACCGCAATCACAACGCCCACCAGGACAGCAGCCATGTCGTCCATGCTACTCAACATCGTCTTCGATGTTCCCTCCGTCGGTCTCGCCAAAGCCAACGTTGTCCAAAGCCGAACGAGCGAGCCCAATCTGATTCCACTTTATGGAATCAATCGCTTCAAGGTATGAACTCAAAGCATTAAGCTGATTCTGCCGAGCCATAGCCGAAATCTTCGCAAAGGAATCAGTCGCAAGGCCGACCTTCGACAGGGACGAAGGAATCTGCGCAGCCATATCGGAATAGTGATTAGACAAGTTGTACTTCAACAACGCACGCGATGCCGCCGCAACAGACTCCGCGTTCTTCTGACTCATCGTCTTGATAGCCTGTGAGGCAGCCTCATAAGAAGACTTAAGCGTTTCCTTGTCAGCCATTTCCTCATTTTCCTTAGACATAAACGTCTCGTCAGTCATTAAGTCGACAGGATTTGAATAGAAGCGGCAACCTACCAATCTGGAGGCGATTTGTTCGTGCAAGGTATAGCCCTTGCCATCGCTAGCCTTCGTAGCAAAATCGTCTGTATTGCTGCTGCAAATAGCCATTTCTACACCCGGGTTATCATTCATAAAACGCTCTAGAGCCGCGATGATTAGACAGTCTTCCTGAACTAGGCCCCATTCCGCCTTTGACTTCGATGGCTTATTGCCCTTAATAGCCATTTTTGTCGCAACGATAATATCCTCCTGTATAAGAGGAAGAACTACGCACCTATCGGACTCATTCGAAATATGATTAATTAACTCCAGCGCATCCTTAACATCACTATTAAGTTCAGCCCGAGCGGCCTTCACGGCATCAAGCAGCTTCACTTTGGCTGAATGACTTAAAAGCGAGTTTTCAGCTACATCCTGCACACTCTTTTTGACCGCCCCAAAAGACTCAACGGCGACAGACATAGTCTGGGGCAGAACCTTTTCCAATTCGAGTTGAACGACCTCGGGGAGAATCAATTTGACACCGCTATCCCCCAATCGCCCCATTAAGCGCTCGAGCAATTTCGGGCTCGATTTTTCCTTGCGAGCAAACGCGCAATCAACGATTACGCAGGTGTCAAGAAAAACGTATTTCATAACTTCTCGTCCTAGAATTAGCCATCTACCAATAGGCTCGGCTTCCCCCTACAGCCGCAACATAAAACACGATGCGTCATCGTGCAGCTTAAGCCGCGGATAACGATCGAAGTCAGGGTCCAGATTTTCCTCGACGCGTAGACGGACAAGGAGCTCATCAAACGACTCGCGAGTCGCCGTAGCGAGAAACGCCGCAGGATCGGCCAACCCAAACAGATCAAATGCGCGCTCCAGCCCGTCGGACATAGCGCAAACATAATCAACATCCTCGACAGGATACTGCCTCACATTGAGATGCTCCAAGGCAATCCCAGACGGATCAAGAATCCAATAGCCATCGGGCTTATTCTTGAGCTGACGGTTCGCAAGCAATGTATCGTTGACGGCAGCACGCTTCTGCACCCCAGTCATTGCTCTGCCACGCGAGCGATCGACCATCACGTCCACTGCTGTTTGGTCGAGCTCCGCAATCCGCTCATCAGACATAGTCACGAGCGAGCCGTCTTTAAAACCGATGAACGCTGGAGAGTCACCTAGGGAGACAATATCGACCAAATCGCCTGAAACAGAGACCACCACCAACGTGGAGGAGGGAAACAGTTCCTCGTTGTCCGTCACACCGTGTTTGCCAATAAAGTCGCGCGAATCATCCACCGCGAGGCGTATAGAATCGACAATTCCACGAGACATGTCTAAATACTCACAAATGCGGCCGCCAACAAAATGACTGAACCACTGAGCGTCCGAACCAGAATGATGCGGCAGCACACGCGTGCCGGTGATGCCAGAGGCTCCATCGAGTAGCACGGCATATGTCGACCCAACTGCAACGTAATCTTCATTAACCTGATTACCTATAGCAGAGCAGGAAAACTTGGCCTTGAACATGGAATCACCGCTTTCGGTAAACTGGCAAGCAAACGCAAAGCCATATCATCACTACCTAGGCCTTAGCAGACTTCAGGAATTTCGCCTTTGCTTTCTGGTTGCCATTGAACACAGTATCAACAAGCGATTGACGTGCAGATTTGCTCATATGAGGATGCTCGACAATATATCCAGCAGACAAAACCGTAATCGCCATAATAAAAGGCCACGCGGCATGCTCCCGCGCAGTCTTAATGGATTTCTTTGCTACGTTGCAAAACTCCTTCTCGGAGTTCGACCGCAGATATAGCGCGAGCATAAATAGCGAGTAAAAATCGCTTTCGTCAATAATCTTGGAGAAACCCAGAACACTAAGAGGTCCACAGGCATTAGACGCTACCGTGTCCAGCTGTCCGATACAACCCGACAGCGCTACCATAGATAATAACTTTCTAATATTTGGCCTAGCCTCTTCCGGAGATTCTAGCTGGCCAACAACATCTTCGACCATTTCGTCGTAGGAATCATCAACCGCTTCTAAAAGCAAATTGAGAGCAGCGCCAGTTGCGTAGTAGATTTGTTCTCTAACAGTCGCCTTAAGCGGCTCCTTTAGTTTTACCTGCTGTCGATTAAGGCAACGTCCCGCAATAGCAACATATTTCAAAGCAATAATTGCCGACTGAAAGGCACTCCTCGTTTCAGGAACCTCATATTCATAAACGCCAGCATAACTAACCCTTTCAATGGCTTCACAATTTCTTTTCTCTATCTCATCAGTTACGCTGCGAATGGCACCCGCACCTTCTTGAGAGGGCGGAGCAATCTTAATGCCTTCCAACCCACTCAAACACTTATAGGTTTTTCCCTGATTAAAAATGACATCTGAACTATCCACGGCATCCGATGCCTTTTCGACTAGTTTCTGGGTTAGCCAGGGAATGAATCGAGTTCCCTCAAGCAAAACGAGTATCTCTTCATTTATGGAAAAATCTAGCTCATCCAAAAGACGCAGTACATAGGTTTCTCCCTTGTCCACGTCCTCGTCAAACTCAAGATCAATTGCCTGAGCAACAAAATAGGCATACAGACTTCTCGAGGCAAAAGAGTAGTTGAAGCCATTGTCTTCAACTAGGAGCACGCCAGACTGGACAGAAGCATCCATGATTATTTTTGGAGTTATAGGGATACCGTATTCACTCAGGTAGTTTTCAGCCACTTCAGAGAATGTCATACTCGAGAAAACAGTCGTTCGATCAGAGTGAATTTTAAGAGCAAGTTTCTTCAAAACGGTAATAACCGCATCCGCCAATATATCGAGCATCTGATTCTCGCCGTCTGATATGACATTACATATCTTTCTTTTGACGTTTGAATTCATAATTGACGTAAACGGCAAGTCACCCTTGATAAAAGACGCACCGGAATCATAAATGTAATAATCAATATATTGATTGATGAAGGGCGGAGTCATATCAAACAATTGAAAATGAGAGCCAACAGCTTTATCAACAATGGCAATAAGCTCATCTACCTGTGCGTCGGAAAGCCCAGTACCCTTACATCTCTTTTGAATTAACTCGTCTCTTTTATTTTTCGTCCAAGGACAGATAAGCAGATGTCGAAAATCAACCTCGACCGTTTCGTCCAACTCAAACGTAAAACTATTATCAGTAATTAAAACAATATTGCCGGCAGTCTTGAGCATCGATTTAATGACATCGGATTTTTTAGCTTTTCTCTTCAGAGAATCAAAGTCATCGACGAGCAAAAGAACTTTTTCACGAGGAATTCGTCCAAACAGTTCAACAGCTTCCCGAGTATCACCATACTGATCCTTGATAATGGATGACAGCGTTCGTGAAATGGAACCAGTTGAATAATCGGGAGTCAACAATAAAGGCGAATAGCCCATCGCCAACGACTCGCGGTATATGGCTTTAAGTAAAGAGCTCTTGCCCGCACGAATATCACTATGGATTTCAAGCGCTTTAGCATCAAGCAGGAACTCCATAAAAGAATGGATATCAGATATTAACTTTTGATCATTAATTCTTAGTTCACCATCTTTTGTGCCAGTTGCGATCTCTTCTTTCAAAGAAGGAAACACAAATGAGTCCTTAAATGATTCACTTGAATTATCTTCAGTTTCAAAAAGCTCGTTCACAAAATCTGGGCGCGGTCTGAAGTACGTTTTTGATTTTATATAACGCCGATAAGAGTGGGCCTCATCGAGAAGCGTGTGAATTTGTGCAGAGGTTTCCCAGCCATAGACCCTTTCCGCAAATTCATAGCTGCCAAACTCTCCAAAGCGAATTAGTAGCATTTTATAGGAGCTCTGGTCATCATCGCAAAGTGAATAAGTTCCTCCTCGCACGACGACACAGGACTCACCTGACAAACCACCTACGCAGCGGCTTTGTCCCATATGCTCATGTCCCGTAAACGCAAAGTCAAAGCAGTTGGCAAGCATATTCTCCAGGCTAATACGCTCATTATCGCAGAACCACTCTGGGCCATGATGCGAAGCAAAAATATGAAGGCCTGAGTCCGGTGTGTTATCAAGTAGAGAGCGATTAGGGTTTCTCAATACATGAAATCCTTTATCATCACCGTCAAGAGTAGATAAGGGGGCACTATTAAAACCAGATACCGAGACTTTCGTCCCCTCAACCTCAAAAACAATTGGCCCTGGCTGACCAAAAACAAAACGGTTGTCATATTTGTTTGCAAATTCAAAAAATGACGTCATATTTTCGATATCCACACCGTACTGTGCACCAGCAAAGCACCCAACAGACTTACACGGGCCTTGCAAATCATGATTTCCCGGCAATATATAAACTTTCAATTGGTATTCAGGTTGGTTCAGTTGTTCAATCAGATAGTCAAAGAACATAGCTGCTGATTGATATTCGCTTTCCTTGCCAGTTCGGGCAACATCACCAGTAACAAGCAGCAATACGGTTCCAGACTTAATACTCTTTTTAATAGTCACGAGGATATCGTCTACCCGTTTTTGATAATTGCCCTGGAGTTCTTCGAAATGAAAATCCGTAAGCTGGACAATACAAAGCTGAGGATCAAAATCACGGCAATCCACTGCGCGACCTCCGAAATACTACTCCGTCGAATATAGTGATTCTAGCTACACACGCCGCTCACTTACCAGGCATTAAAGAAACAATTAAAGGGACGGCTCCATACAAGGCAATCGGAATAAAGGCGAAAACGATACCAAAGATAATCAAGCGACGACACAGCTTTTCGTCCCGCCCCGAGATGAGAGAAAACACTGCAAATACCGTAATCAGCAGTCCAAACAAAGAGCATGCTAGAAATGAAAGCTCAAAAAACTTCAGCTTTGAATGTGCCGTAATAGATGCCATGGTAAACACCACAGAAAGCACGGCGGAAAATAGACCAACAATTTCAACGTTACTTGACACACTTGCTTTTACATTTTCAATTTCTTTAGAAGCACGGTCAGCGATTCTCTTATTCGACGACAGAAAGTCTGCACGCAATCGAGCAGCTTCAATATCGGCGAGATGCTTTGGATATTCAGGGGAAGTCGGATGCAGCAAAGAAACTGCTTTATCAAAATCAATGTATGCATTATTCATATCCCCCTTCAACGCATTAAGCCGAGCCCTTGTAACACGGTATTTGGAATAAGACTGATCTAAACTGATTGCACGATTTACAGACTTGATGGCTTCATTAAGATAAGCGGAATCCATCTCCACGCCACTTTCCATAAGAGAGGCAACAATGTGGGCATACACGTTCAGGCACGACGGCCTATCAGGGAATTGAGAACAAAGAGCGCTTGCATCTTCTAGCAACTCGGCATGTGACTTACCGAGAGGATTGCAAAACTCATAGCAGCTAAGATAAATTAGTTTGAAATCGATGTAATCTTCGAACCGAGTTGCCCCGAGTGTAATAAGTGACTGAAGTTTTTGACGGTCGCATGCCCGTCTATATATCACCGATAATAAATAGAAGCCGGTAAAGGTTACCTGGTTGTTTTTACTTTCTCCTTCATGGATAAACAGACGCTCCATGCGAGCGAGAACATCTTCGTAGTCGCAAGATGTATATACAGTGTCAGCCAAATCGGTAACAGCGGAATCATATTCAGCGGTATTCG
The DNA here is from genome assembly GCA_937966215.1 of uncultured Collinsella sp. Classification (GTDB taxonomy): domain Bacteria; phylum Actinomycetota; class Coriobacteriia; order Coriobacteriales; family Coriobacteriaceae; genus Collinsella. The sequence continues at coordinate 72,293 of CALCKK010000001.1, forward strand.
GTTTCGTATTCTCAAGAATACTATGCAAGTCACTGAGAAAACAATTGTGCATGCGTTCCGACCTCCCGAGCATACGCATCAGGCACCAGACAGCAGGCGCCAGGGTTACAACAACTTAGACGAATTTGAAAGCTACGGCCTATTGGGAGAAATCCTCAATAGGCCGTGTCATTTACAAATAATAATTCAAATACTCCCCCAGCTCTTCCTCCCAGTCGGGCATGTGGAACCCGACCGACTCGAGCCTGGAAAGGTCGAGCGCGGAGTGGACCGGGCGCGGGGCGATGGGGCCCGCGGCGCCGGCGTAGTAGTCGGCGGTCGAAACCGGCACGACCCTGCCGCCGTTGCCGTTGGCGGCATCGAAGACGACGCGGGCGATGTCCGCCCAGGACCTGACGGCACCGGAGCCGGTGCAGTCGTAGGTGCCGTAGGGGGCCTTCGCGTCCAGTACGTGGAAGATGGCCGCGGCCATGTCGCGCGTGAAGGTCAGGCGGCCCAGCTGGTCGTCCACCACGGTGACCTTGTCCAGCTTGTCGTCCGGGTCGGCGACGCGGTCGGACAGCCCCTTCATGGTCTTGACGAAGTTGTGCCCCTCGCCGATGACCCAGGAGCTGCGCATGATGTAGTGGCGCGGGCAGCCGGCCACGGCGATGTCGCCGGCGGCCTTGGTCTGGCCGTAGACGGACAGCGGGCTGAGGGGCTCCTCCTCGGTATGGACCTCGGCGGTGCCGTCGAAGACGTAGTCGCTGGACACGTGGACGAGCGTGATCCCGTGCCCGGCGCAGGTGCGGGCGAGCAGGGCCGGGCCGGTCGCGTTGGCCTTCCAGGCGGTCACGCGGCCCTCGGGGGTCTCCGCCTTATCCACGGCCGTGTAGGCGCCGCAGTTGATCACGGTGCCGTAGAGCGACCAGTCGTACTGCGAATAGGCCTCCGGGTCGGACATGTCGAAGGTGTCGATGTCGCAGAAGTCGAAGTCCTTCGCCACGCCGCGCTCCTCGGCGAGCGCGCGCACCGCATGGCCCAGCTGGCCGTTGCAGCCGGTGACGAGGGTGCGCTTCGGCGCCATGGGGACGACGTCCTTGAGCATCGGGTGGTTGAGGTCGGCCTCGGAGACGGTGGCCTCCTCCAGCGGGATCGGCCACTCGATGGCGAGCTCGGGGTCGGCGAGGTTCACGAAGGTGTAGGTCCTCTTGAGCTCGAGGGACCAGTGGGCATCCACCAGGTAGGTGTAGGCGGTGCCGTCCTCCAGGGCCTGGAAGGAGTTGCCCACGCCGCGCGGGACGTAGATGGCCCTGGACGGGTCCAGGGTGCAGGTGAATACCTTGCCGTAGGTGGCGCTGCCCTCGCGCAGGTCCACCCAGGCGCCGAAGACGCTGCCGCGGGCCACCGAGATGAACTTGTCCCAGGGCTCGGCGTGGATGCCGCGGGTGACGCCGCGGCTGTCGTTGTAGGAGATGTTGTTCTGGACGACCTTGAGATCGGGGATGCCGAGCGCGCACATCTTGGCGCGCTGCCAGTTCTCCTTGAACCAGCCGCGCGAGTCGCCGTGGACGGCCAGGTCGACGACCTTGAGGCCCTCGATGCCGGTCTCCACCACGGAGAGGTCCTTCTCGAATGCGATGTCTGCCATGTGGGAAAAGCTCCTATCGAAGAGGTTGGATAACCGGGGGCGCCCGCGCGGGGACGCAGGATCATCCCCATGCCCTGCGGCCCCGCGCGGGCGCCCCGCGGTGCGGTTCGCCGGGATGCGGTCTTACTGGCCCTGGGCCCTGTAACGGGCCTCGGTGGCCTCCTTGGCCGGGCGCCACCAGGACTCGTTGGCCACGTACCAGTCGATCGTCTGCTTCAGGCCCTCGGCGAAGTCGGTGTGCGCAGGCCTCCAGCCCAGCTCGCGCTGGAGCTTGGTGGAGTCGATGGCGTAGCGGCGGTCGTGGCCGGGGCGGTCGGCGACCCAGTCGAAGTCCTCGGGATCGCGCCCCATGGCCTCCAGGATCATGCGCAGGACCGTGATGTTGTCCCTCTCGCCGTCGGCTCCGATGAGGTAGGTCTCCCCCGTGCGGCCCTTGGTGAGGATGTCCCAGACGGCCGAGGAGTGGTCCTCGGTGTGGATCCAGTCGCGGACGTTCTCGCCGCGGCCGTAGAGCTTGGGGCGGACGCCGTCGACGATGTTGGTGATCTGCCTGGGGATGAACTTCTCCACGTGCTGGTAGGGGCCGTAGTTGTTGGAGCAGTTGGAGATCGTGGTGCGCAGGCCGTAGGTGCGGGTCCAGGCGCGCACGAGCATGTCGGAGCTGGCCTTGGTGCTCGAGTACGGGCTGCTCGGGTGATACGGCGTCTCCTCGGTGAACTTGGCCGGGTCGTCGAGCGCGAGGTCGCCGTAGACCTCGTCGGTGGAGACGTGGTGGTAGCGGATACCGTGCTTCCTCACGGCCTCCAGCAGGCGGAAGGTGCCCTCGACGTTGGTGCGAAGGAACGGCTCCGGGTCGGCGATGGAGTTGTCGTTGTGGCTCTCGGCGGCGTAGTGCACGATCGCGTCGTGGCCCGGCACGATCTTATCGAGCAGCCCGGCGTCGCAGATGTCGCCGACGACGAGCTCCACGCGGTCGGAGGGCAGCCCCGCGATGTTCTCGGGGTTGCCGGCGTAGGTCAGCTTGTCCAGGACGGTGACGTGCACCTCGGGGTGGTTGTCCACGACGTAGTGCACGAAGTTGCTGCCGATGAAGCCGCAGCCGCCCGTGACGATGATGTTCCGAAAAGAATTGGTCATCCTTTAGCACCTTTCTTGCTGAGGGCCATACCTGCTAAAGCTTTATTTAACACCTGCGCCATAGTTTCAATTGCAACTGTTGCGGCTTCGACCTCAGTCTCATTTGGATCAACAAGTCCTTTTGTGACTAGCCCAAGATGAATTCTATTAGCGACTTTGAAAAACGGATCATCCTTCGGGTATATATATTTTCCATCGATACCGAGATCGTCTTCCCAGTCTTCCCCAGCCGGAATTGAGAACTTGGCGAGGACCCTTACGCCCAAGTTAGACTCATGGATAGATTCCTTTCTCCGATCGGGGCGTTCGGAACCAACAAGAACTGCTTTCTGGAAATAAGGACGCTCCGCCTGAGGCGGCATCAGACCAGATAGTTCCATTTGGAAAAGTCCATCATTGGAGTTTAGCGAAAGTGGTCCATTCATGTACGGCATTCCGAGAGCATAGACTACCGGGCTATCAGACGGGTCCGCATTATGAAGAGCAAACCAACACGCAGTTCTAAGGGATCTCGTGAGATCAATAAGCGGTGTCGGGCAAATCCCGTAGTGCTGCAGTAAAGCCCACTGTTCAACCCTTCGGGAGGCAAATCTTGTTTTCTCCTTGCCAAACAATCCCTTATACTCCCCGGTGAGCTCGCTTTCAAGTAGCGAACATGCTGTCCCAAGCACATCAAACCGCGAATCGAGTTCTTCAAGACTCAGCTCACGACCGTTATTGGCCCTATAAATTGAAGGCATTATCAATGAGCGCCCGGTTGCATCATCTAAATAATCGTTATTTTGACCCCTAAACAAAACCATGTAATCGGGGTTATAGGAAGATATCGACGCGGTCATCCTTACAAGGTCCTCGTAAAGTCCCACGAAATATGGAGACTGACCCGCCATTGAGTTGGCGTTGATGCGCGACGAAGTGAAGCCCGTTTTCAGTTCAAGAGGAAGTGAGACGGATCTAATTAATCTCATTGAATAATCCGTCATCTTGAATTGGCACTAGACCTCCGGCGGCGACCTTCTTCAGGTGCTGCCCGTAGACCGACTTGCCGTAGGCCTTCGCGGCCTCCTCGAGCCCGGCGGTCGTGATCCAGCCGTTCTCCCAGGCGATCTCCTCGGGCACGGACACGGGCAGGTCCTGGGAGTGCTCCACGGCGCGGACGAACTCCGCGGCCTCGTGCAGGCTCTCCATGGTGCCGGTGTCGAGCCACGCGTAGCCGCGGCCGAGGGTGACGACGGACAGCGTCCCCTCCTCCAGGTACATCTGGTTGAGCGTGGTGATCTCCAGCTCGCCGCGCGCGGACGGCTTGACCTCGTGGGCCTTGGCGGCCACGTCGCCCGGGTAGAAGTACAGGCCGGTGACGGCGTAGGAGCTCTTGGGCTCGGCGGGCTTCTCCTCGATGGACACGGCCCTCCCCTCGCCGTCGAACTCCACGACGCCGAAGCGCTCGGGGTCGTCCACGTGGTAGCCGAAGACCGTGGCGCGGCCCGACTCGGCGTTCTGGACGGCGCGCGTCAGGTGGCGGGACAGGCCGTTGCCGTAGAAGATGTTGTCGCCCAGCACGAGCGCGCAGGGCTCGCCGCCGATGAACTCCTCGCCGATGGTGAAGGCCTGCGCCAGGCCGTCCGGCGAGGGCTGCTCGGCGTAGGAGAGGTTCACGCCGAAGCGCGAGCCGTCGCCCAGCAGGCGCTGGAAGTTGGGCAGGTCGGTCGGCGTGGAGATGACCAGGATGTCCTTGATGCCCGCCAGCATGAGCGTGGACAGCGGGTAGTAGATCATGGGCTTGTCGTAGACCGGCAGCAGCTGCTTGGAGGTCACGAGAGTGAGCGGGTACAGTCGCGTGCCGGACCCGCCGGCGAGGATGATGCCTTTCATATTAAAATCCAATCCATTTTGATGTAGCTATCGCTGCTTCTTAAGTTTGGTCAAACATGAAGCAACGCTTTTCAGCGCAGAATGATTGAGCAAGAGATAGCCAACGTAGACTAATGCATACAGAATCGCCGCAGTTCCACCAGATAAAAGCTCAGCGAACAAGACGAAAGCGACTGTAAGCAGGATCTCCTGAAACGGCCTAGTTGAACCCGGGGCGCAAAGCTGTTCGTTCAGATAGAGCTCGGACCACAACGACCTGCCAATAATGCAGATAACGGCGCCACACAGGACGGCGTCGAGCGAGTTAAGGACAAGAACACCGAATATCGAAAAAACAGCGCTACAAATAACAGTGACGATATTCAACTTCAGGAGCAGCTGTTCTTTACGAAGTACCTTGAAATAGGTAGTACAGCAAAGGCTCATCTTTGTATTGAAGACGCATATCGGAAGTAAGAGCGCAAAGTATTTGAGGCTTTCGGCATATTGAGGAAGCCATATCCCCAAAAACCAAACCATAGGGAAATAGAGTAAATAGATCGCAGGGAAAATAAGCTCGATAGAATTCCTTATGCCAATGTAAAAACGAACCCTCTCATCTTCAGAGCCTGTCCTAAGGGCAGGAAATAAAACCATACTCGCCTGTGAGACGAAGGTGATGAAGAAATTCACCAGAGAGAGGGAGAACGAAATTTTTGCAAAGGCGACGATACCCCAAAAATGATCGATAAGAAACCTAGATACCCCGAGGATTAGTGTGTCGGCGATGTTCGCAATCATCAGCTTCACGCCGACGATGATACTGCGGATGCCGTCCTTAAGCGAATTGCCAAAAGACACTGATTTAGCGCGTAGGATATCCCTGCCCATCCAAGAGCAATATATGAGCGCAATAATTTTCGAAACGAGATACGCGTAGACATAGGGATGGTAGTCCGAAACCTTAAATCCAATTAAAACAAGGAGCGGAGCCAGAAACACCAGCCTGTCTAGCATTGTAGAAAACGAAAAAAGCTTAGTTTCGTTCATGGCCTGAAAGACAAAGCCCAAATAACTTGTCAGGTTATATACGACGGTGTAAAGCGCGAAAGACGCGATAACAAATAACCGATTTGCATCATCGACGAGAGGCAGCGAAGCCAAAGTGATGCCGAGGCAAATCACTGCCTGGAAACAAGCACCGAAGATATACTGGGATTTGATTGAGCTCTTATCGATTTCATCACGAGAGAGACCCCCGTTAATCAGGTAGACACCATCATTCAGGCCAAGGTGAAAAAAGCCGGAATAGGTCGTATAAAACATGAACAGTTGCCAGTATCCATAATCAGCAACGCCAACGATTTTCGGCACGAGCAGCGACATGACGACACTGACCGATAGAGAAATAAACTGTGCAGCAAACGCAATCATAGTGTTGCGTGCGATAGACGAATAATTCATTCAACCTCGTTTGTTTAAACTAGCAACCTTGATTTATTCAGAAATCAAAATAGGGCCTGACTCGCACAAATCTGAATACCGAGCACTCGTTCTACCCAGAACGAGTCCACAGGAAACAAACAAGATGACCGTTGGCACCCACCAACCAAGCTCGCAATAAAACATGAGCTCCGCGCAGCATATGCAGGAAACGGAAAATAGTACTTGATCGAGTTCGCAACCCGACCTGAACGAACCGATACCAGCGGAAATTAGCAAGAATACAAAACTACAAATTCCGAGAAAACCATATTCATACAGCATTGCAAGGAAACCATTATCCACCGTTGAAAAACCGCTAATTTCAACCGTCGTGCCCAGCATAGTCATGCGACTACTGCCATAACCATTTCCAGTAAGCCAAAACAGCGGCCTGCTTAAAAAGCTATGAATAATATAGGCAATGGCTCCGGAACGCTGGCTATATGAAACATCAGTTTCAAGCTCACCAAATCGAGAAGCCACAAAGTTAAACAGTCCAAACTTGTAGAGAATGAAAACGAGTAGCAATACAGCTGGAACTAAAAGCGCAATTAAATTCCATTTAGAATACTCGGGGTTCTTTAGGCGAAAGATCAGGTACACCGATGCTAAAGCAATGAGAATAATCCACGCGCTACGACTCTTTGTCAGAAGCAGAGCGACCAAAAGAACTACAGAGTATAAGAGACGTTTCATCCTGCCCGTCTCCAATTTATAGTTGATTACAACAGCAATAACTATCATTTGGCCAAATACGATTGCATGACCGAAAAAACTACGCAGTCGATACAAGGATGGATTATCAATCGTTACAGTTTGCAGAAAAGAAAAGGAACCATTTGTAACTAGTCGTTGACCTAAAACAATTTCAAGGACAAAGCTAAATAGGCAGGCGAACACCATAACGTTGCGAAGCATAAGCAATGCAGACTCAACCCAGTCATCGTTCTTTACTTTGCCGTAAATATAACCAAGAAGGATGCAAAAGAAATACGAGCAGACCGTAAGGAGGGATTCATTAATGCTTCGGGACGTAAACGCAATGGCAGAAAAGAAAACCATCGCGCCCATAACGACAATGGGAATAGCGTTATTTAAAAACACTTTGTAGAGGCGCCCAGAAAGAACTTCTTTGAAAACGAGCAATCCTAGAACAGAAAAAAATAGTCCTTTAACGGGAGAAATGACACTTAAGATTGCGGCAAAAATCAAAATAGTGAATTCATTAGTAAATAGCTCAAGCATTCTAAACACCTACTTACTGTCACAGGAACTGATTAAGACCTTAAAATCACCAAGCAGGGAACGATTTGACAGTTCATACTTACGGTATTTTAGAATGGTGCCTAAATCACTTATTTTTAGGCCACCTACGAGCAAGTGCAAACGGGCATTTAAAACAGAACCGTAATGCTCTATATGTGAAGAAGTTATACGATAATCGCCAGGATTACTACTGCAGTATTCTTCTAAAACCTTAGAAAATCTCAAGCACATCCCTATCTCAGCAACACGAGATTTCTTGTCAATATGTCGCATCTCAGTTGCATTAGAGTCATGCCTGCGGAACCGAATCAAGGGCTGATTTAGAAGTCTGAGAGTCCCCTTCAGTAATGAGAAGCGCCATAACATACCGTCATGCGCAAAATCATCCTGCCAATATGGCATGATTTCCCTTATAAAACTAGATTTAACGGCATACGAACATCCAGGGCGCCGTACCGACATAAACTTGCTATCGAAAACCGGGGTCTCCAAATCGTCCAGAGGTTTGGAATCATCGACAGCACCATAGACTGTTACCTTTTTACCGCCGCTCTCATAAAACGGCTCGACGGCGCAGCTGAGAACCTCAATCGAGGGGTCCTTCTCGAGGATTGAGGACATCACAGCGATTTTATCGAGTTCCCAAATATCATCCTGGTCGCACGGGAAGACGATTCCATCGTCTATAGATGCAAGGTCAAGAAGCCGTTTAAAGCTCTTGCGCCAGCCGAAATTCGAGCTGTTCTTGTTGACGGTCCAATTAGCGAGTGCGTGTTCCTCGATGTATTCGCAGATGAGATCGAACGATCCATCTGTCGAGCAATCATCCGCGATCACCACCCGATCCGGAGACACGGTCTGAAGTCGCAAGCTGTCTAGCTGTTCAGTAAGATATCGTGTGCCGTTATAGACTGACATCACAACCGTAACCATTAAAAACCTTCGTCCAATTAAAGTTCAGCCATTAGCTGATCGTAAATATTGATAAGACGTTCAACATACGCGATCTTTTTGAGATGGCTAAAGTCCGCCTTCTCAACTGCCTCCCTGTAACGCGAGTAAACATCAGAATCGAGCATATTGACCATTGCGTCAGATAGCGACTCCACACTACCTGCGTTGAAGATCTCGCCGAGACCTTTTGACATCACAAAGGAGGCCGCATCGCCGACATCCGAAACAATACATGGCAGGCCGGCGGCAATCATTGCTTCATAAGCGACGAGCCCGAACGTCTCTCGGCAAACAGAAGGCATGACGATAGCGCGAGATTGTTTCATGACGGAAAGAACTTCATCATGAGGCAAGGAGCCCATGAATCTGATATCTGGATAGCTATCCGACAACCTCTTCAATTCGGTACCGTCGCCAATGACGATCGCATTCACGCCCGCCCGACAGGCCGCTTCGCAAAACAAGTCACAGCCTTTCTCTGGACTTAAGCGGCCGACGAATAGGTATGCCGAAGAATCTCCTTCGGAATCATCTTGAAACTTAGCCGCATCAACATAGTTTAAGCAGTCATACCGTTCAGAATTCCACGCTAGATGAGGTTCGATCAATCGACGGCTGGAGTCGGAGACAAAGGCGACCGCCGGGCGAAGCGAGCCTAAGACATGGTTCTGCACGGAGAAACGAACGGACCGGTACAATTTTTGGGCATACGAGCGCTTGTCACAGTTGTGCAGCAGGCACTTCGGAGAACCGGGAGCGATTCCGCAGTTACAATGATTCACATAGTCGTAGAGCCCACCGTTAGAGCAAACAAGGAAGTACTCATGGGCAGTAATGAGGCATTTGAAGCCCCGTCGCTCTATTGCCCTGAATATAGAGGGAGAAAGGGAGTGCGTCCAAGAATGCACATGAACGACCGCCGTTTCTGGGTCAAGCTGATTGAGCAAATCATCCAGCGCCGTTTCCGAGCGTCGGTTCCAGATGCCCTGAACAGCACCAGAGACGCCACCGTTCAAGACGTCGCCCTGCCCGCAATTAACGCAAATAACCCCCGATTCGACCAAAGCCGGATCGGGATCTCCCAGCGCTGAGAAGAAATAGCTGTTAAGCCCCATCTTTGCCAATGCCGAAGCTGTCTCGATTGCGATTTTTGAAGCTCCACCCCCGATATGGGGACGGTCGCAAATCGTAATCGCTGTGGTAAGGCTACTCATGCGCGTTCCCAGGTATAATGGATCGGACCAAACGTTTTACGCCCAACCGCATCGACGGCGGAAGCATTTTTTTCACACGGTCGAAAAGGCTCACTTTGGGAACCAAGACAGAATCAAAGATCCCCGACCCCAGTGCCTCATACTGAGCGATGACCGCATCGCGCCTCTCTTCAAGTCCTGAACGCTTATTAGGGTCTTCATGCAGGAGCACGTCATCCGCTGCGACGTCGTTGTTAGAATAGGCAACGCAATCGACTATCTCATCAATCAGCTTGGCGCCGCGCTCGGTCTTCACGATAACGGCTGAAATGCCCTTCTCAGGATACACGCAGTCTCGGGCTGACTCAGAACGCCAGGAGTCGCCGAGGATAATGTCAGCGGGACTGTCGCACCCTCTGAAGGGACAACTATAGCAAGACGATCTGCTGATCATGCCTTTGATATAGGACCCATAAAACGGGTCGAATGCGGCGGGCCTCTTTATAATCCTGCCGTCGGACAACTCAATCTTTATGTTATGGCCCCAACCGAATTTCGATTTATCTCTAAAAGTCAGTGCGGTGACATCGGACTTCTCCCGAAGCTCAAGCCAGTCAACATAGGAACGAAACATGGAAGAGCTTGGTACACCGTGGCAAACAACGCTGACGGTTGTCAGCCCATCCATCGGCTTACCCAAATAGAGAAGCAGCGCGGAAACCTGGCAGGGAGTACCGCTAAACAGTACATGCTTGCCGGATTTCAGATCGTTGAGCACATCGGGGTACGATTCACTCGCATCGCTCTGGACATATTTGGACTTTTGAAGGAGCGCAATATCGGCAAGATCGGATATACCGATATGCCTAACGCAATCAACACCGTCCCAAGCGGCGCCGTAAACACGCCCACCTTTCTCAAGAACCCGCTTCGCGAGAAGAGAGAAGACGCCGCCGGACGAACTCTGCGCGAGCTCGTCAGAATCACCACTCTGCAAAACAGCGGCGCGAATGACCTCCGAGTCCGCATCAACTCGGTTTTCCGCCGGACAGGAGCGCAGGCATAGGCCACAGGAAGTGCATTTGGCTGCATCCACCACGGGATAATCAAAACCATCGGGCGAAGGATGCATTTCAATAGCCGAAAAAGGGCATTTGGCCGCACATGCTCCGCATCCAAAACAGGCTTGATGAGAAATTATGGCGATGTTTTTGTTCAAGCTGACTCCCCCTATTGTTCGAGAGCATCCAAGAGCCAATTTTTCGAGAACGAGATGAGTGACTCCACATCCGACAGACGTCTTTCATACCCCTCGATTTCAGTAGCATGCATGTGGCTTTCATAGCCATCGAGTAGGCGATCTTCAGTGTTCGAGAGCCTCGCGAGGCTCTCGACTCGGGAATTCTGAGAGCGTTTGTCGGTCTCCTCAAATCGCTTGAAGCAGTAATAGTCCTTGCGAAAGATTTGGGAGAATAGCGTACCGTGCAACGAATCGGTCAGCACGAACCGCGCACTCGCCAAATACGCGAGCCATTCATCGGGACCAAGCCCGTAGCGTGGATTAAGCTCCTCGTCGACTGCATTTTTACCTGAACCAACAAGCGTCACAACTTCGCAGCCGAGCTCCTTCGAAATCGATTCGACCGCTTTCCTGTAAAACGGCCTATCCCCAAGAAAGTAGCAGACAATTTTACCGGGCTCAGGACATTTTCCGTCAATGAGAGGGGCCCAGTCCTCCTTCGACAGAAGCAGCACAGGGTCCACGACCTGTGAGGGACGCTCAAGACCGAGTGATTCGACAAAATCCGCACCGGCATCTTCGCGAACAGATACGGAACTGAAAGATTTAAGAAGATTAGCAATGATCCTCTTCTTCCTCTCTGTGGTGTTCGTAACACCGAAGCTGGGCGCATACGCGATTCGCTTATCACTGTCGCTCAGAAAGGAGAAATAGAAATTCCTGTTCAAAAGATATGGCGACCAAATCTGATCCGATCCACAGACGTACGCATCGTATTTCCCCCGCAAGCCGACCAGTCCGTCTGTATCGGTAATCCGTTCAGTAGTAACGATATTCTGGCTTAAAAAGCGATTGAAAACATCAGCGGTCGAGGAACCGAAGTCGTCATGCTCCTTCTTACGATTGAGCAGCTCATGTGCTTTACCGGCAAACAAATCGAAGGAATTTCGGTTGATCGCCCAGTTCAGTAGCTTTTCTTTGACGCAGGGGAGATAGTCGGCGTCAACAACATCATGACCCTCGGACTTCAAGAACTGCTGCAGAGCATAAGCCTGGAGCAACGTGCCGAAATTTTGGTTATGGAGCCACGTTAAAATACAGATTTTCATTAATTCACCGTTTCAAATAGCTTCAGGTAGTACTCTTCAAGCTTGGGCGCCGCCTTAAAGATGTCATAAGATTCAAACCCCGGAGATGAATGAGGATCGGAGCGATCAAAGACATCCCTGCGGGCGGCAAGGATCGCGTTGGACCACCCCTCGACGCCCATACTCAACGGAAGGAAGCTGCACCGACTGGATAACGCAACATCGTTGGGGACCCTTTCAGAGCAGATGCACGGGAGACCGGAAGCCTGGGCCTCAATCGCGACCATTCCGAGGCCCTCGTACAGGCTGGGGAGCACGAATAAATCGAGCGACTGATAGACGTCCTGCACATCAGAAATCTGGCCGAGAAAACGCACCGCCGAGGCAATGCCAAGTGAGCATGCCTTTTCCTCCGCTTGAGGTCTCAGTTTTCCATCGCCGCAGACGACAAGGATGGAATCAGGATTCTGAGCATGCACTGCCTTGAAAACATCAAGCAAAAACAACTGGTTCTTCTGAGAGATGAACCTACCGATATTCCCCAATACCAGCGTATCGTCCTTCGCTCCGAGCTGAGCACGTCGCTCGTCCCTAATCGATCGATTGAAAGAAAAGTTGTTCAAATCGATAGCATTATTAAAAACAGTAAAACGGGATGAACCGAACAGCCATTTTCCAGCATGCTCGGTGCAGGCTGCCAAATCAGTCGGATACCTTGTTGAGAACAGCTTCAAAGAGCCTTTGATGACATTTTTAGCAAACTCCCCCTTTCCGCTTGTAGAGTGGCTGTGGGCTATACGCACAGGTATGCCCGCCTTCTTAGCAGCGCGAAGCGGAAAGACAGAAAGCGCATTGATATGGCTGTGCACAATCTTCCAGTTCTCTTCCTTAAAGAGGCGCTGAAGCTCTCGCTGGTATTCGACAACATGCTGGTAGGGAGGAATCTCAAAAACCCTGCCACCTAAAGATTCAATCTCCTCGCGGGGAACAAGCGTCGAATCGGAATCGACAAGAAAATCGAACTGCACTTTGCTGCGATCAATATGGCGGTAGTAATTCATGACGACGGCCTCGACGCCGCCGCCAACCATCTTGCCAACAACCTGAGCTACTCTAATCGGTTCAGCCATTTAGCAAGCACCGCCACCGGTAAAGACCTCAACGACCGTGAGGAGAACAATCTTCAGGTCCGTGATGGGACCGCGTTTGGCGATGTACTCGAGATCACGTCGAACCATGCCGTCGAAGTCGGTATCGTTGCGGTCCGTGACCTGCCACCAGCCGGTGATCCCGGGCTTAACCGCCAGACGCTGCAGGTCGAATTCTGTATACTCGGCCACCTCGTTGGGCAGCGGCGGGCGCGGGCCCACGACGGACATCTGGCCCAGGAACACGTTCACGAACTGCGGGAACTCGTCGATGGAGTGCTTACGGATGAACTTGCCGATCTTGGTGACGCGCGGGTCTTCCTTCATCTTGAACATGGCGCCGGCGATCTCGTTTCGCTCCTTGAGCTCGGCGAGACGCTCGTCGGCGTCCCTGTACATGGAGCGGAACTTCCACATGCGGAAGGTGGACAGGCTGCCGTCGCGGCGGGTCTGGCCCACGCGGATCTGGCTGTAGAACGGGTTGCCCTCGCTCTCCAGGCGGATGGCCGCGGCGAGCACCAGACTCGGAATGGCGATGACGGCCAGAACGCAGCCGCTGAACACAATGTCGAACACGCGCTTTACGGCGCGGTAGCCCAGGCGCGTGCGGTCCCAGTCCTTCACGGCCTGCATGCCCTTGTAGCGCATGCTCGCGTCGTCGCCGCTCATGGCCTGGGCGACCAGCACGGCCCCCACCGGCGCGTTTTGCCCTGTCACTTCTTTAGTAGTCAAGTTCAAATCCACGTCCCTGTTCCCAGGGACACCCCCCCCCATCGATGAATTCAAATAACGAATGAATTACCAGCGCAACGTCTCCCTTACGTTTTGCTGGGCACGTCGAGCGCAAGCAGCTCCCTAAAAGCGAAGTCGCCTTCGCCCACGTCCACCAGGCACCAGCGTTTATGACGGTCGATCTTCTTTACACGGGCCTCTTGCCCCACCAAGGGCCCCTGCTCTATGTGCAGCACACCGTCTTCTATGCGCGCCACGCTGTTGCGCACCACGCCGTTATCGTCGAGCACGCTGCGGTACCAGTCCTGCGCATCGTCCGGCATGGGCGCATAGGCCCGCTCCTTACTGCCGGCAATGCGACAGCCAAAGCTCAGCTGAGCCAAAGCCTTGTCGAGCAGGGCAGCATCGCGCGTGGCGACGAAGAAGTATTCCTTGTACATGGGTTTGGTTTGGAGCGACCAGGCTCCGTCCCGCTTAAACCAGAACTCCTTTTGCATCACAAAAGCGTCTTGCATCAGCTCGTGCGGGATAATGCGACGGACCTTTTCGCAGGTCTCGCGTTCTTTACCATGGGGGGTGTGGACCAGATACCAGCGGACGCGGCCGCGCTGGCTTTTGGTGATAGCGCCGTTAAAAGCACCGGGCAGCTGCTCTTGGCGCCGCATTGTCCGTTCCATGTTCTCGCCCCCTTCTCCAGCTCCGCGACGCACGCAGATGCAGGGGCGTTAAGAACAGGCTTCTCGCTCGCAGCTAGGCGCAGTCGCAAAAGTACAGGTTTTTGTATCTTTCGACGTTGCTCATTATACGAGCAAACCGCTCACGTTTTACCAGATTGCACAAAATGCGCCGCGAATGGGCGCATCTCCATACCCCTCTACAAAAACCTGTACCTTTTTGCACAACAAAAAAGCCGCTCTAACCAGCGGCTTTTCTTCTATAGACAACAAAAAGGCGACCGCCCGCGAGGACGATCGCCTTTGTTAATTCTTGTATTGTTTGTGCTAGGCGCGGGTCTTGATCTCCTCGAGCACCTTGGCCACAAACTCGTCAACGCTCATCTGGACGGTCTCGTTGGAGCGATCGCGGACGGAGATGTTGCCGGCCTCGACCTCCTTCTCGCCCAAGATGAGCATGTAGGGCACGCGGTCGATGCTGCGAGCCTCACGGATCTTGTAGCCGATCTTCTCGTCGCGGTCGTCGCAGACCACGCGAATGCCGGCTTCCTCCAGCTTGGCGCACACCTCGTGAGCGTAGTCGCGGCTCTTCTCAGAGACGGGAAGCGCCTTGACCTGCACGGGAGCCAACCAAGTGGGGAACTTGCCCGCAAAGTGCTCAATCAGAATGCCAATGAAGCGCTCGATGGAGCCAAAGCACACGCGGTGCAGCATGATGGGGCGCTTCTTGGTGCCGTCGGCGTCCACGTACTCCAGGTCAAAGTTGAGCGGCATCTGGAAGTCGAGCTGCACGGTACCGCACTGCCAGGTACGGCCGAGCGAGTCCTCCAGGTGGAAGTCGATCTTGGGGCCGTAGAAGGCGCCGTCGCCCTCGTTGACCTCGTAGTCCATACCCAGCTTCTCCAGAGCGGTGCGCAGGCCTTCCTCGGCGCGCGCCCAGTCCTCGTCCGAACCCATGGAGTCCTCCGGGCGGGTGGAAAGCTCGACGTGATACTTAAAGCCAAACTTCTGGTACACGGAGTCGATGAGGTTGACAACGCCCACGATCTCGTCGGTCAGCTGGTCGGGACGAACAAACAGGTGGGCGTCGTCCTGGTTGAAGCAGCGCACGCGGAACAGGCCGTGCAGGGCGCCGCGCAGCTCGTGGCGGTGCACCAGGCCAATCTCGCCGGCGCGGATGGGCAGCTCGCGGTAGGAGTGCGGCTTGGAGGCGTACACCAGCACGCCGCCCGGGCAGTTCATGGGCTTAATGCAGTACTCTTCGTCGTCGATGACGGTGGAGTACATGTTGTCCTTGTAGTGGTCCCAGTGGCCCGAGGTCTTCCACAGCTGCTTGTTCATGATGAGCGGCGTGGAAATCTCCACGTAGCCGGCCTTGTGGTGGATCTCGCGCCAGTAGTCCAGCAGCGTGTTCTTAAGGATCATGCCGTTGGGCAGGAAGAACGGGAAGCCGGGGGCCTCGTCGCGCATCATAAAGAGGTCCATCTCGCGGCCGATTTTGCGGTGGTCGCGCTTCTTGGCCTCCTCCAGCATGTGCATGTGCTCGTCGAGCTCTTCCTTGGTGGCAAAGGCGACGCCGTTGATGCGGGTGAGCATCTTGTTGTCCTTGTCGCCCTTCCAGTAAGCGCCCGAGACGCCGGTTAGCTTAAAGGCCTTCAGCGCCTTGGTGTAGCAGATGTGGGGGCCGACGCACATGTCGATGTAGTCGCCCTGCTGGTAGAAGGTGATACGGGCGTCGTCGTCCAGGTCGCCGATATGCTCGACCTTGTACTTCTCGCCGCGCTCCTCCATAAGGGCGATGGCCTCGGCGCGGGGCTTCTCGTACACGGAAAACTTGAGGTTCTCCTTGACGATCTTTTTCATCTCGGCCTCGATCGCGGGGAAGTCGTCCTCGCTGATCTTGACGCCCTCGGGCAGATCGACGTCGTAGTAGAAGCCATTGTCGGTCGCGGGGCCGTAGGCAAAGTCGGCCTCGGGGTACAGGCGCTTGATGGCCTGCGCCATGATGTGCGCGGCGGAGTGGCGGATGACGTGCGTGACCTCGTCCTGCGGGAGCTCGGCCACCGAACCGTCATTGTAGAGTGCCTTCATGGGTATGTTTTCTCCTCTCGGATGCCTGATGCAAGTGCGTGCGATGCGCTCGGCGTTTTAACTTGCATCATTATAGGCAGGTTGCCTTGGTATACAAGCGCCCGCCGCACCTTAATGGCACGGCGGGCGATTTTCTACGCATGCTTCATCGTGTGGGGGCGGCGCGGGGCGCGTGGCGGCCGTGGCTTGCGCGGGGCGCGCGGTGCCCGTGGCTTGCGGCCGACCCGACGATGGATGCGTTACTGGATGCGAGTTCGGCAGTAGGGGCAGACCTTCCAGTGCGCATCGAGCGGGCGATGGCAGCTGGGGCATACGTTGCGAACCTGGGTGTCGCACACCGGGCAGACGACGAAGTCCTTCTCGATGGGCGCGCCGCACTGCGGGCAGGTGCCATACTGGGCAAGCTGGCGCTCACGCAGGGCCATGTCCAGCTCCTGCTCCTCGCGGTCGGACGCGTAGGAGTGCGGGCGCAGGACCAGGTAGGCAATGAGGCCCACAAACGGGATGAGAGCGATGATGCCCCATGCCACGTAGGCGCTGGCGCCGCGGCGGCGAGCGTCGATGAACACATAGACGACCGACAGCACATACAGGGCGATGATAAAGCCAACGAAGGCATAGACGACGCCCATAAGCTGCGGCGACATGAGCTCGGAGATGTACTTGGACATTACGGGTACCTTTCGGAATATTAACAGTCCGGTCAAGTTTACCACGGGGTTTGTTTATATGGGACCACGGCTAGGGGCGGGGCTGGCGCGGACACAAACATCTCAATCTGTAACAGGTGGAGGCGAAATCCGGGTCTAGATGTTACAGATCGAGACGAACGGAAGGGGCGCCAGACTAACGTCTCAATCTGTAACATCTGGAACCCAAATCCTCGTCTAACTGTTACAGATCGAGACATTCAAAATCCGCCGGAAGGTTTGTCTTGATCTGTAACATCTAGAACCCAAATCCTCAGTTAGCTGTTCCAGATCGAGACATACGAATAACCCGACGGGCTAACGTCTCGATCTGTAACAGTAGGACCGCAATTCCCCTCCTACTGTTACAGATCGAGACGAACGTGCGCCCGTGGTCTCAACATCTCAATCTGTAACAGGTAACGTCGACGACCGCGAGGTTGGGTGGGAAGATCTCGTGGCCTAACGTGGCCGGCATCCGTGCTGGGCGGCCCTCGTCTGCCGTTGGCGGGTGTTGCGGGGCTGTTCGCCGCATTGCCGCCGCACTAGGGGCGCGCAGACCGTAGGATGGTTTTATTGACAGCCTGTCAACTTATCTGGGAGGCACCGTGGCAGAAACGTTTGATATCGCAATTGTGGGCGCGGGCATTACCGGGTGCGCCATCGCGAGGCAGCTCGCGCGGTTTGACCTATCCATTTGCGTAGTCGAGGCGGCTAACGATATTGCGCTGGGCGCGTCGAAGGCCAACGGCGGCCTGGTGCACGCTGGCTACGATCCGGCGGCGGAAACCGTAAAGGCACAGGTCAACGCCCGTGGCTGCGAGTTGTACGGTACATGGGCGCAGGAGCTGGGCTTTCTGTTCTGCCGCACCGGGTCGATGGTGTTGGGCTTTAACGACGAGGACCGCACGCATCTGGAGCAGCTGCGGTGCAACGGCCATGTCAACGGTGTTCCCGAGCTGTCGATCGTCGGACCCGACCGCATCCACGAATTAGAGCCGCGTGCCAGTGCCGATGCAACGTGCGCGTTGTGGTGCCCCTCGACTGGGTTTGTCGACCCGTTTGAGGTTGCCATCGCCGCGCTGGAGAACGCCGTGGCCAACGGGGTGACGTTTATGCGGTCTGCGCCGGTGGAAGCGATTGAAGTCGCGGGCTCGGGCGACGACGCGCACTTTACGTTGGCGACGCCCGCCGGAGACGTGCGCTGCCGCTACCTGATCAACGCCGCGGGCAACGGCGCCGCCGACATCTCGCATATGGTGGGCGCCGAGGAGTTCCAGATGGTCTGGCGTCAGGGCAACATCGTGGTGCTGGATAAGGAACCGCGCACGCTCATGCCGCTCTACCCTGTTCCCACGCCAGTGTCCAAGGGCGTTATCGTCACGGGTACCGTACATGGCAACACCGTGATTACCGCGACGGCTGCCGTGCGCGAGCCAGGCGACACGCAGACCTACGCGACCGATGTCAACGCGCTCCTGACCGGTGCGCACAAGCTGGTGCCCGATCTGGACACGCGTCGCGTGGTGCGCGCGTTTGCCGGCGGTCGACCGGTCATTCAGGGAACGAACGACTTCTTTATTGGGCAGTCGGCCGTGGTGCCGGGGCTGTTCCAGGCGGCGGGCATCCAGTCGCCGGGCGTGGCGAGCGCACCGGCCATTGCCGAGCGCATGGAGCTTGTGATGCGTGAGGCGGGCGTGGAGCTGCACGAGCGGGCGGACTGGAACCCAATTCGCCGCGAGCCGGACGACTTTGACCGCGCACCGCTGGCGCGCAAGGAAGAACTCATTGAGTCCGACCCCGCTTGGGGGCAAATCGTCTGCCGCTGCGAAACGGTGCCCGAGGCCGAGATTGTTGCCGCGATCCGACGCCACCCGGGCGCGGTTTCGGTCGAGGGCGTCAAGCGCCGCTGCCGCGCCGGCATGGGTCGGTGCCAGAGCGGCTTTTGCCAGAGCCGCGTGGTAGCGATCCTGGCGCGCGAACTGGGCTGCGACCCCAGCGAGGTGTTGTTGGAGGATGCCGGATCTTGGCTGGTCCAGGGACCGCTGAAGGGGGTACGCTAGGATGGCGAAATTCAAATCGAGCGCGATTGATTGCGGCGTCGCAGAAGCCGTACAAACGCAAGCCTTCGACGTGGTCGTTATTGGCGGCGGACCTGCCGGCATGGCGGCCGCGCTTGCCGCGCATAAGGCAGGTGCACGCGTGGCCATCGTGGAGCGCGAGCAGCACCTGGGCGGCATCCTCCGCCAGTGCATCCACCCCGGCTTTGGCCTATCGCACTTTAAACAGGAGCTCACCGGTCCCGAGTACGCGCAGCGCTTTATCGACCAGGTGCACGCAACCGACATTGTGCTGTTCCTGAACAGCATGGTGATTGGGATTGATTCGAGCGAGCCTACGGAAGACACCGCGGTCCATACCGTCACGCTCATGAACCCCGCCGGCATGCTACGGCTCACCGGACGCGCGGTCGTCCTTGCCATGGGTTGCCGCGAGCGCACCCGCAGCGAGATCAAGATTCCCGGCAGCCGTCCCGCCGGCGTGTTTACAGCGGGCCTGGCGCAGCGATACATCAATATCGAGAACCTCAAGCCCGGCTCGCGCGCCGTCATCTTAGGCTCGGGCGACATCGGGCTTATCATGGCGCGCCGCTGCACGCTCGAGGGGATTTCGGTCGAGGGCGTGTACGAGCTCATGCCGTACGCCAACGGGCTGCGCCGCAATGTGAAGAACTGCCTGGACGACTTTGGCATTCCGTTGCACCTGTCCACCACGGTGACGCGCGTGATCGGGCACGACCGCGTGGAGGCCGTCGAGGTAAGCCAAATCGACGAGCGCCTGGCGCCCATTGCCGGGACCAAGCACATTGTTCCGTGCGACACGCTGCTGCTTTCGGTGGGATTGATTCCCGAGAACGAGCTTTCGGTTGCCGCAGGCGTAGAGCTTGACCCGCGCACGCGCGGCGCCGTGGTGAACCAGAGCCTGCAGACGAGCGTACCAGGCATCTTTGCCTGCGGCAACGTGCTGCACGTGCACGACCTGGCCGACAACGTGACGACCGAGTCCGAGAGGGCTGGCACAGCTGCAGCGGCGTGGGCGCTGGGGAACGGCGCGGGCGTCGTTCCGGACTGCGAGCTCACCGTCTCCCCTGCCGGCATTGCGGGATACGCGCTGCCGGGACGCATTACGGCTGCGGCGCTCACTAAGCTGAACTTCCGCGTGCGCCGGCCAGTCGATACCGCCTGCGTGAGGGTTTTGGCCGACGGCGAGGAACTGTTCGCCGGCAAGGTCCGCGCGTTTAAGCCGAGCGTCATGGAAAGCTTCCCGCTGCCGGCAAAGGTGATTCAGCAGGCGTTCGACATGGATGCCAGCGAGCTTATTCTGTCCGTTGATCCTGTTGAGGAGGCGTAAGGCCATGAGCAAGAATGCGACCGAGACCTTGCAGTTCAACTGCACGACCTGTCCATCCGAGTGCCTCCTGACCGTAGAGGTGGAGCGCGATGCCAACGGCGCCGTGGCAGAGGTGCGCTCCGTAACCGGCAACAACTGTCCGCGCGGCGATACGTTCGCGCATCAGGAGCTCACCTGCCCCATGCGCGTGCTCACGACGACCGTGGCCGTCTCCGGCGGCGACGAAGCACTGCTCCCCGTGCGCACGGCCGAAGCCATCCCGCTGGCACTCCACGCTCAAGCCATGGACCTCATCCGCGGCGTGGTCGTCGAGGCCCCCATCCGCATGGGCGACGTCGTGCTAGAGAACCTCCTAGACACCAACATCAACCTTATCGCCAGCATGAACATCGACCCAGCCTAAGCAGCTAATTTGGGACGGGCTCTTTAAGCTACCCTGCCATCCATCCTGCCCTCCTCAGTTGCGGTGAAATACGGACTGTTTTATGGCTTCAGGCCGCTAAACAGTCCGTATTTCACCGCAACTTATGAGGGTGCGCATGGGATGCAAAGGAGCGTCCCGAAGTGCCGGCATAAAAGGAACGTCCCTATCTGCCGGGCTTGGGATACCATGGTGGCAGCCTAGCGAAAGGATGTTCCATGGCACATGTCGATGACCAGCGTGTGGCACGCGTGCTCGATGCGCTCGAGGCCCAGCACCCCGGTGCACAGCTGCTTGTAAACGACCCGTGGTCGATTTATTACCTGACCGGCTTTTATGCCGATATGTTCGAGCGTTTTTGCGGCGTGCTGCTCGCGCGCAATGCCGAGCCCGTGATCCTAGCCAACGCGCTGCATCAGCTGCCCGAGTATGACAATGCGCGCGTTGCCTATCACACCGATACCGACGTCGTGGCCGACGCCATCATTCGCGAGGTCGATCCGACCAAACCGCTCGGCATCGACACCGTCATGCGCTCCGGCTTTTTGATGCCGCTCATGGAGCGCCACGCCGCCAGCGAGTTTTTCCTGGGTGACTTTGCCGTCACCGCCGCGCGCACCCACAAGGATGCCACCGAGCAGGAGCTCATGCGCGTGTCCTCCGCCGCCAACGACGCCGTGATGGCTGATGCCATCAAACTCGTCCACGAAGGTGTGACGGAGCGCGAAATTGCTGACCAGATGCTCGGCCTGTATCGCAAGCACGGCTGCGAGGGCTTTAGCTTTCCGCCCATCGTGAGCTTTGGCGCCAACGCCGGCGACCCGCATCACGAGCCCGACGATACCGTACTCAAGCGTGGCGACGTGGTGCTGTTCGACATTGGCGGTCGCCATCGCAACTACTGCTCGGACATGACGCGCACGTTCTTTTGGGGCGAGCCGGACGAGGAGACGGCACGCATCTACGACATCGTGCGCCGCGCCAACGAGGCCGCCGAAGCGCTCATCGCACCGGGCGTGCGCATGTGCGACCTGGACCATGCCGCGCGCGACGTGATTGAGGACGCGGGCTACGGCGAATACTTTACGCATCGCCTGGGACACTCGATCGGCCTGCAGGACCACGAGCCAGGCGACGTCTCGCTCGTCAACGAGCAGGTCGTGGAGCCGGGCATGACGTTCTCCATCGAACCGGGCATCTACCTCCCCAGCCGCACCGGTGTCCGCATCGAGGACCTGGCCCTGGTGACCGAGAACGGCGTCGAGATTCTCAACGCCTACCCCCACGATCCGGTCCGCCTAGACTAGGCACGCCACCAAAGCTCCCCTAGAAGTTGCGGTGGAATACGGACTGTTTGAGGCTTCTTGCTTGTAAAACAGTCCGTATTTCACCGCAACTGATGTGGGGATGGGTTAACGGAGCAGGCCCGCTACTTCGCCGGCCAGGGTGATGGTGCCGGCTGCTACGAAGGACTCGCCCGCGGCATCGAAGGCAGCGAGGGCCTCGGGCACGCTCGGATATACGCCCGCGAGCTTATCGGCGTCCACAAGTGCGGCAAGCTCCTCTGCTGGCAGGGCGCGATCGGAATCGGTCTGCGTCACGACCACGCGGGGGAACGCCGGAACCAGAACGTCAACGATGCCCGCCACGTCCTTATCGGCCAGCGCGGCACACAGCAGCGTGGGGCGATTCTCCACGCACGGATCGATCTCGTCCAGCGCGCTCACAAAGTTCTCGCAGCTCTGGGGGTTATGGCAGGCGTCGATCAGCTTGAGCGGATCGGTCCCCAGCGCATCAAATCGGCCCGGCGTGGGGCAGCCCATAAGCGACGCATCGAGCTTGTCATGATCGAGCTCGCGACCCAGATACCCCTCGCAAAGCATAATCGCGCACGCGGCATTCTGCGGCTGATAGGCCGGCTTGACCATGCTCGACGTATAAATCGCACGCGGCGTGGTGCAGCTAAACTCAACCGTGTCGCCCACGTGTGCCGGCACCTTGGTCGTGGCATGGTTCACCACCAGCGGCACAATGCCGCACTCGCAACAACGCGCATCCATCACGCGCTGAACGCTCGCCTCGTGCGTGCCCTCGCCCAAAACAACCAGGCGCCCAGGCTTAATAACCGCAGCCTTCTCCCCCGCAATAGCCTCGAGCGTATCGCCCAAAATTCGTGTGTGGTCGAGCCCGATGCCGGTGATGGCAACGGCGACGGGATCGGTCGCGCTCGTAGCATCCCAGCGTCCGCCCATGCCGACCTCGAGCACGGCAACATCCACCGCGGCCTCGGCAAACACGACAAGTGCGGCAGCCGTCAGCAGGTCAAACGGTGTGATGGCATAGGCACGCTCCCCCGCCGCCACACGACGGGCATTCACGCGATGTCCCGCCTCAACAGCGGCGGAAACGCCACGGGCAAAGGCCTCATCGCTCACGACGCGCCCATCGACCTCCATGCGCTCGGGATAGCGCACCAGCTGCGGCGACGTATACAGCGCGGTCTTTAACCCCTCACCACGCAAGATAGCAGCCGAAAAACGCGTGGTCGAAGTCTTGCCATTGGTACCGGCAACCTGAATGCAATCGAAATACTCGTCCGGACGTCCCAGCTCATCAAGCATATCGACAACCGTCTCAAGCAGAGGCCCAGCATCCCCAGAAATCCGCCCAGTATCAGCAGCCAGCCCAACAGCCTCATCAAACGAAAGCAAATCAAACTCAAAAGGAACGGTATACAAGCCGGAACGCTTAGGCATTTTTAGAACCGCCATTCATAGAAAAATAAAACAGTATAGGTTGAGGATAGTCAGCGAAAACGCCTCTGATGAGCCAAGGTGCCGTGAAACAAGGGCGCATAGGGCTTATGCCCATGCGCCCGAAGTTGAACGGCAGATTGGCCATCAGAGGCGTTTGCAGCGTCGAGTCAGCCGCCGTTCGTTAGAACGGCGGAATAGGTGTCCGCCGTAGCGAGCAATGCCCCAAACCGCGTCCCCCAGTAACGCTTAAGAGAAGTCAGCAACCTGAGCAGTCAGCGCCGCCAGGATCTCCTTGAGCTCAGCTGCACGGTCCCCCTTCTTCTGCACCACCGCGGGCGCGGCCTTGGCCACAAAGCCCTCGTTGGCAAGCGTCTTCTCGCAGCCGGCGAGCTCCTTCTGCGCGGCGGCAATCTCCTTCTCCAGGCGCGCCTTCTCGGCCGAAAGATCAACCTTGCCCTCGAGCACCACAAAGACCTCGACACCGCTATCGACCACGGCGATGCTTGCGGCGGGCTTCTCGACGTCGGTACCCATGACCAGCGAAGCGGTATTCGCCAGCGGCTCGATGGTCGAGCGCAGGCTCTCGAGCTTCTCGATATCCTCGGCACCGGCGCGCACGACCACGTCGAGCTCGGCCTTGGGGCTCAAGCGATAACGCGAACGCGTGGCGCGGGCGGCAGACACGACGGTACGGCACAGCTCAAATGCGCGCTCGGCGTCCTCGTCAACATACTTGGCGTAGTCGGCGGGCTCGGGCCACTTGGCGATCATGAGCGCCTCGGCGCGGTTCACGTTGCCCTCGGCGTCCAGGTCGAGCACGCTCGCCGGCATGTTGTCCCAGATCTCCTCGGTGACAAACGGCATGAGCGGGTGCATCAGGCGAATGGAGGTGTCGAGCACAAAGATCAGGTTGCGCTGCGCCTGCAGACGGCCCTCGCCCTTCAGACGGGCCTTGGTGACCTCGACGTACCAGTCGCAGACCTCGTTCCAGAAGAACTGCTGCACGCCGCGGGCCATGTCGCCAAAGGTGTAGTTCTCGATGCCCTCGGTGACCATCTTCACGGCCTTAGCCAGGCGGCTGAACATCCAGGCGTCGGCCGGCGTCTCCACGACGGGCTCGCCGGGCGTATAGCCCTCCATGTTCATAAGCAGGAAGCGGCTGGCGTTCCAGATCTTGGTCACAAACGACTTGGCCTGGTCGGTGCGCGGGCTGTCGATGAGCTTCTTGGTCTTCTTATCGATGTTCGCGTCGAACTTGACGTCCTGGTTGTTGGTGCACAGCGTGAGCAGGTTGTAACGCATGGCATCGGCGCCGTACATGCCAATGAGGTCCATGGGGTCAACGCCGTTGCCCTTGGACTTGGACATACGGCTGCCGTCCTTGGCCAGAATCGTCGGGTAGATGACGACATCCTTAAACGGCACCTCATCCAAGAAGTACAGCGAACTCATAACCATGCGAGCGACCCACAGCGCGATGATGTCGCGCGCGGTGACGAGCGCAGTCGTGGGGTGATGGCCCTCGAGCAGCTCCGGCTTTTGCGGCCAGCCCTGCGTGGCAAAGGTCCACAGCTGCGAGCTGAACCAGGTGTCCAGCACGTTCTCGTCCTGATGCACGTGATGACCGCCACACTTGGGGCACACGTCGGTGTCCTCGGTCAGGGCGTCCTCCCAGCCGCAGTCCTCGCAGTAGAACACAGGGATGCGGTGGCCCCACCACAGCTGGCGGCTGATACACCAGTCCTTGAGGTTCTCCATCCAGGTGGTGTAGGTCTGCGTCCAGCGCGCGGGGTGGAAGGTGACCTTGCCAGAGTTGACGGCGTCGAGCGCCGGCCCCTTGAGCTTGTCGACGGCGACGAACCACTGCTCGGACAGCCACGGCTCCAGGGCGGAGTCGCAACGGTAGCAGTGCATGACGGAGTGGTCGAGCTCTTCGACGTGCTCGAGCAGACCGTGCTCGTCGAACCACTTGATGACGGCCTCGCGGCACTCGTCGCGGTTCATGCCGGTGAACTCGCCGTAGCCCTCGACGACCACCGCGTGCTCGTCGAAGATGTTGATCTGCGGCAGGTCGTGGGCCTGACCCATGGCATAGTCGTTGGGGTCGTGAGCCGGGGTGACCTTGACAAAGCCGGAGCCAAAGTTGGCATCGACGTGCCAATCCTCAAAGATGGGAATCTCGCGGTCGACGATGGGAAGCTTGACGGTCTTACCCACGAAGGCGGCCTTCTCGGGATCCTTCGGGGAGACGGCGACGCCCGTGTCGCCGAGCATGGTCTCGGGGCGCGTGGTGGCGACGACGATGTAGTCCTGGCCGTTAACCGGCTCGGTCAGCGGGTAGCGCAGGTGCCACAGGTGGCCCTTCTCGTCCTTATACTCGGCCTCGTCGTCCGAGATGGCGGTGGTGCAGTTGGGGCACCAGTTGACGATACGCTTGCCACGGTAGATCAGGCCGTCGTGGTACCAGTCGCAGAAGACCTTACGCACGGCCTGGGCGTAATCCTCGTCCATGGTGAAGCGCTCGTTGTCGAAGTCGACGGAGCAGCCCATGCGCTTGATCTGCTCGACGATGATGCCGCCGTACTCGTGGGTCCAGTCCCAACAGGCGTCGACAAACTTATCGCGGCCAATCTCCAGGCGGCTGATGCCCTCGCTCTTGAGCTTCTTGTCGACCTTGGTCTGCGTGGCGATACCGGCGTGATCGGTGCCCAGCACCCAGCGCGTGGACTTGCCGCGCATGCGGGCCATACGGACGATGGCGTCCTGGATGGAGTCGTCGGTAGCGTGACCCATGTGGAGCTTGCCGGTCACGTTGGGAGGCGGAATGGTGACGGTGCAGTCGCCCACGCCCTCGCGGCGCTTGTAGTAGCCGCCGTCGAGCCACTTCTGCAGGATCGCCGGCTCGTTGGTCGACGGATCGTAGTTCTTGGGCATTTCTTCCATATATCTCTCCCTGTCCCGTCGGGGAGAAATGTAGGCCCGTTTTTCGCTCGGTCAGGTCCTGGGCTCGCTCGAAGACCACATTAAGTGGTCTTCGGCTCGTGCGGAATCTACGAAAATCGGGCCTACATTCCTCCCCTTAGGTATCGATTACTTCAGTCTGTAATGACTTCGCTGAGGCTTAAACAATCACACAGAATAGCACAGGTAGTTAGGGTTATTGCGTATATATAAAATAGCCTCCGACCGCGGGTGGTCGGAGGCTATTTGCAAACACGCTTTAGGCTGGTTTAGCCGTAGATGCGTTGGGGCTGTTCTTCGCCCTTAACCGCCGCTTCGGTTACGACGACCTTGGTAACGCCTTCCTCGCTGGGAAGGTCGAACATCGTCTGCTGAAGCACGTCTTCGCAGATGGCGCGCAGGCCGCGGGCGCCGGTCTTGCGGGCAAGCGCCATGCGGGCGATCTCGTGCAGGGCAGCGTCCTCAAACTCAAGATCGACGTCCTCGAGCTGGAACATCTTACGGTACTGGCGCACCACGGCATTCTTTGGCTCGGTCAGGATCGACACCAGGTCGTCCTCGTCGAGCGCCTGCGTCTGGGTGACGACGGGCGTACGTCCCACGAACTCGGGGATCATGCCGAATGCATTGAGGTCCTGCGGGAGTACCTGGCGCAGCAGGTCGTTCTCGTCGACCGAGGTGGGGCCGGCGATCTCGGAGTTAAAGCCCACGCCCTTGTTGCCAACGCGATCGGCGATGATCTTATCCAGACCCACAAAGGCACCGCCGCAGATAAACAGGATGTTGGTCGTGTCGATCTGCAACAGTTCCTGCTGGGGATGCTTGCGGCCGCCGGTGGGCGGAACGCTTGCCACCGTGCCCTCAAGAATCTTAAGCAGCGCCTGCTGAACGCCCTCGCCCGAGACATCGCGGGTAATGGAGAGGTTCTCGGCCTTGCGGGCGATCTTGTCAATCTCATCCACGTAGATAATGCCCACCTGAGCGCGCTCAATGTCGCCATCGGCAGCATTGATGAGCTTGAGAAGGATGTTCTCCACGTCCTCGCCCACATAGCCGGCCTCGGTGAGCGCGGTGGCATCGGCGATGGCAAACGGCACCTCGAGGATGCGCGCGAGCGTCTGGGCCAACAAGGTCTTGCCGGTACCGGTGGGACCGAGCAGCAGGATGTTGGACTTGGCAAGCTCTACCTCGTCCATATCGTCGTCGAACTGCGAGCCCATGCCGCCGTCAAAGGCAGACACCGCGGCGCCACCCTCGATCACGCGGCGATAGTGGTTGTACACGGCCACCGACATGGCGCGCTTGGCGTCCTCCTGACCCATAACATAGGCCGAAAGCTCGTCATAGATCTCGTGCGGCGTCGGCACGTGCGTGATGACCTGGCGATCGTCCTCGAGCTCAAAACCCTCGGTCTCGGGGTCCGCGGCGGGCTGGGATGCAGCCTGGCCGTGGTCGTTGAGGAAGCCCGGCAGCTTGCCGTTGCGGGCAGCGTCCATAAAGTCCGAAGCCAGCGACTCCTCAAGGATCTCGGAGCAGGCGGCAACGCACTCGTCGCAGATAAAGATGTTGGTCGGACCCTTTACAAGGCGGCGAACCTGCCCCTGCTCTTTTCCGCAGAAGGAGCAGCGGATGGGGTTGCCATTCTCGTCAAAGTTGTCCTGCATGTTTCCTGCCATCCTAGGCGTCCTTCGCGGCGAGATCGCGCGAGGTGACGATACGGTCGATCAGGCCGTAGTCGAGGGCCTCGGCAGCGGTCAGGTAGTTGTCGCGCTCGGTGTCGGCCTGGACCTTCTCGATGGGCTGGCCCGAGGCATCGGACAGGATCTGGTTGAGCTCGCGGCGGGTCTTCTTGATCTCCTCGGCCACGATCTCGATCTCGGTCTGCTGACCTTGAGCACCGCCGCTGGGCTGGTGAATCATGACCTTGGAGTGCGGCAGGCAGAAGCGCTTGCCCTTGGCGCCGGCCGAAAGCAGCACGGCAGCCATAGACGCGGCCATACCGACGCAGATGGTGGAGACCTGCGGCTTGATGAAGTTCATGGTGTCAAGAATCGCCAGGCCAGAGTAAACCTCGCCACCGGGCGAATTGATGTAGAGCGAGATATCCTTCTCGGCATCCTGGCTCTCAAGATGCAGCAGCTGGGCAACGACCAGGTTGGCGCTGACGGAGTTGATCTCCTCGCCCAAGAAGATGATGCGGTCGTTGAGCAGGCGCGAATAGATATCGTAGCTGCGCTCGCCGCGCGGCGTCTGCTCGATAACGTATGGCACGAGGGCGGAATCGAACTTAGCGATCATACGCATCTCCATTTCTCTTACGGACCAATAGTGGTTCTAGATAAACGTACGGTGCCCGCATGCTATGCATTGGCTGGCACCGTACGAAGCAACCGGATAACCGGTGTATAACTTTACCCCATCACGGGCGCACGCATGCGCTCGCGGACAAGGTGGCGAGAATTACTCGGCGTCCTTGGCGGTCTCGTCGACCTCGGTCACCTTGGCGTTCTCGACCAGGTGATCGACGGCCTTGGAGCGGCGGATGGACTCGCGGACGGCAGGCATGCGGCCATCGGCGATGAACTCGGCCTTGGAAGCCTCGACGTCCTTGACGCCAGCCTTCTCGAACTCGGCGTTGATGTCGTCCTCGGTGACCTCAATCTTGAGCTCGCGGGCGAGGGCGTCGAGCGCCAGGGACTCACGGGCAACGTCGTTGGCCTGCTTGTGCAGGTCGCCGATGAACTGCTCCATGGTCAGGCCGGAAGCGGGCAGCCAGGTGTCCAGCGTCATGCCGCGGGCAGCGAGGTTGGACAGGAAGTTCTGGCCAAGCTCCTCAAAGACGGACTGCTCGTAGTCGGCATCCATCTCGTCGAGCTGCAGGCGCTCGGCGAGAGCGGAGACGCAACGGTTCTCCTTCTCGGCCGGGAGGCGGGAAGCCTTGTCCTGCTCGATCTCGATCTTGATGGCGTCGCGCATGGCGTCGATGCTGTCAAAGCCAAAGTCGGACTTGACGAGCTCGTCGGTGAGCTCGGGGGTGTTGCGGACCTTGATGCCCTTGACGGTGACCTCGACGGTGTGGGTCTCGGCCTCCTCGCCCTCCTCGGCCTCGTCGGTCCAGGTGACGGACTTGACGTCGTCAACGTTGGCGCCGATCAGAGCCTCGTTGAACTCGGTGGGGTTGCTGTCGCTACCGGCGATGAGCATACGGCCCTCGGCGGCGAAGTTATCGGCGTTCTCGACGGCCTTGAGGTCGACGGTGACGTAGTCCTCGGCCTCGACGGCGCGACCCTCGACGTCCTCGAAGGTGGCACGGTAGTTGAGAAGCATCTCGACCTGGTTGTTGATCTCGGACTCGGTGACCTCCGCGGGAGGCATCTCGATCTCGACGGCGTCGAAGGAGGAGAGCTCGGCGGCGGGACGCAGGGAGAACTCGACGGTGTAGGTGTAGTCCTCGTGATCCTTGGCGAGGTCGAGCTCCTTGTAGTCACCGTTCTTGGTGGGGACGATGTCCAGCTCGTTGAGGACGGCGGGCTCGTTGGCGGCGATCAGGTCGTTGGTGGCCTGAGCAAGGGTAGCCTCGGCGCCAAGAGCGGAGTCG
This sequence comes from uncultured Collinsella sp., assembly GCA_937966215.1. Lineage (GTDB taxonomy): Bacteria > Actinomycetota > Coriobacteriia > Coriobacteriales > Coriobacteriaceae > Collinsella. The sequence continues at coordinate 102,618 of CALCKK010000001.1, forward strand.
ATGACCGGACGGGGAGCCTTGCCGGCGCGGAAGCCCGGGAAGCGGTACTTCTTGGCGGTGTCCTTGTAGGCCTTCTTGATCGCGGCGTCGACGTCGGCGGCCGGGATGGTGACCGTAGCGGTGAGCTTGGCGTCCTTGACGTCAGAAGCGGTGATGTTCAACACGTTCCTCCTCATACTGCCCAGCTTATCTGAGGTGCTGGTACCTTTATGCAACAAAGAGTCGCGACGGCCGAAGCCGACGCAGATGCGTTGGTGCGGGCGAAAGGACTCGAACCTTCACGGGAATCCCACCAGAACCTAAATCTGGCGCGTCTACCAATTCCGCCACGCCCGCATGAGCGCACAGACTAGGAATGATAGCAGATACGAACGGCAAGCGCACGCATACGTTTTACAGGCTCACGACCTCACCACGAGTGCGAAAGGCGGGGCGAGTTGCCCCGCCCCGCCAATTACGACTTGTTCGCCGACCCGCTACTCCCCCAGCAGCGCTTTCTCGGGCGTGATGGGCAGTGAGCGAACCTGATGGCCGGTGGCGTGCGCCACGGCCGAGGCCACGGCGGCGAGCGGCGTGTTGATGACGACCTCGCCGATCGACTTGGCGCCAAACGGACCCGTCGGCTCGTAGCTCGGCTCAAAGGCCACGCGAATGCTGCCGATATCCAGGCGCGTGGGCAGCTTGTAGCTCATAAAGTTGCCGGTGCGCAGGCGGCCACGGTCGTCGTGCTCGACGATCTCGTAGAGCGCATGACCGATACCCTGGGCAATGCCGCCCTCGGCCTGGACGCGCGCGAGCGCCTCGTTGATCACGGTGCCGCAGTCGACGGCCGCCGCGTAGTCCACCACGGTCACCTTGCCGGTGGCCTTGTCGACCTCGACCTCGGCAATGCCGGCCATAAACGGCGGGGGCGAAACGGGCAGGCAGGCAGAGGCGTGCGAGGTCAGCGCGTCGCCGCCCGCGATGTTCTTGACGCATAGGTTGGCAAATTCGCGCAGCGTGAGGTAGCGGTTCTGCTCACGAGCGGCACGCTCGTCGGACAGGCGCACGTACTGGCCGTCGAAGACCACGTCGGCGGCGTCAACGTCCCACATCTGAGCGGCCTTGGCGCAAATCTTCTCGCGCAGCTCGGTCGCGGCGTTCTTGGCGGCAAGGCCCGTCACGTAGGTACCGGAGCTCGCGTACGAGCCGGCGTCGAACGGCGACACGTCGGTGTCCACGCCGCGCACCACGATCAGCGAGCTCTCCACGCCCAGCTCCTCGGCGGCAATCTGCGCCAGGATCGTGTCGACGCCCATGCCGTTATCGGTGGCGCCGGTGCCGATGGTAATGAAGCCGTCCTCTTCCAGGCGCATGTCGATGCCGGCGATGTCCACGTTGGAAATGCCCGAGCCCTGCATGGTGAGCGCGCAGCCCAGGGCGCGCACGCGGTCGCCCAGATCGACGGCCAGCGGCTTGTCGCGCCAGCCGATCATGTCCATCGCGCGCAGCAGGCAGCGGTCGAGCGCGCAGGCGTTGAGCCTCTCGTTGTAGTACTGCGGCATGATCTCGCCCTCGCGCACGATGTTCTTAAGGCGCAGGTCGGCGGGGTCCATGTGCAGCATGTCGGCGAGCTCGTTGACGGCGCTCTCCACGGCAAACTGGCCCTGGGTGGCACCGTAGCCACGATACGCACCGCCACGGTTGGTATTGGTGTAGACGGCGTCCCAGCTAAAGCGGCTCGCCTTCACGTGGTTGTAGATAGGCAGGCTCTTGTGGCCCGAGAGGCCGATCGTCGTGGTGGCGTGCTCGCCATACGCACCGGCGTTGGACAGCGTGTGCAGGTCGATGGCCGTGATGGTGCCGTCGTTCATGGCGCCCAGCTTAACGGTCATCTGCATCTGGTGGCGCGAGTTGCCCGCGGTGATGGTCTCCTCGCGGGTGTAGCAGCAGTAGCTCGGACGGCCGGTCTGCTGGGTAACGAATGCCACGAAGATCTCGCAGCAGCCCGTCTGCTTGGAGCCAAAGCCGCCGCCGATGCGCGGCTTGATGACCTGCACCTGCGACTGCGGAATATCGAGCGACTGAGCGACCATGCGGCGCACGTGGAAGGGCACCTGCGTAGAAGTGGTCACCGAGATGCGCCCAAACGCGTCGGTCGTCGCGAAGGCGCGGAAAGTCTCCATGGGCGCGGTCTGCGTGGCCTGGCTGGTGTAAGTGCGCTCAAAGACGATGTCGCTCTGGGCGAAGGCCTCGTCAAGGTCGCCAAAGTCGCTCGTGCCGCTGCACACCAGGTTGCGCGGAACGTCGCCGCCCTGCGGGAACATAAAGGTCACGTCGCCCTCGGGGTGGACCACGATATCGTTATCGAGTGCCTGGGTAAAGTCGAGCAGGGGCTCGAGCACCTCATAGTCGACCTTGATGAGCTTGAGCGCCTTGTCGGCGGCCTCCTCGGTCTCGGCGGCGACGATCGCCACCTCTTCGTTTTGGTAACGGACGAGGTTCTCGAGGATCAAGCGGTCGTAGGGACTCGGCTGCGGATAGCTCTGACCGGCGATGGTAAAGCGGCGCTTGGGCACGTCCTCATAGGTGTAGACTCCCACGACGCCCGGCACCTTCAGGGCGCGAGACGTGTCGATGGAGCAGATCTTGGCGCGGGCATACGGGCTGCGCTTGAGCTTAACGATGAGCGCGCCGGCGGGCACCATATCGCCCGTGTAGACGGGACGGCCCTCGAGCAGGGCCTTCGAGTCCTTCTTAGGCTGCTTATGGGTGATCTGCTTGTACGAGACACCGTCGCAGCTAGTGTCGTTGACCGGCAGCTCGGGCATCTCAAAGCCCACCTGCACGCCGGACTCGTTAAGGAAGCGGACGATGGCGCGCAGCTGGCTCTCGTAGCCGCTGCAGCGGCAGAGGTTGCCGGCCAGCTGGCGCGAGAGCTCCTCGCGCGTGGCGACGAGGCTCGGGTCCTCCTTGGCGGCGCGGGCGAGCGCCAGCACGTTCATGATGAGGCCGGGGGCGCAAAAACCGCACTGCTCGGCGCCTTCGGCAGCCATCGCACGGGCAAGCGCCTCGGACTCGGCCTTGAGGCCCTCGAGCGTGGTGACAGAGCGGCCCTCGACACGCGCGGCGGGAACCGAGCAGCTCAACATCGGATCGCCATCGAGCCACACCGTGCACAGGCCGCAGTTGGTGGTCTCGCAGGCGCAGCGCACCGACGCGCAACCCTGCTCGCGCAAAAGCGAAAAGAGCATGGTGTCGGGGGCAATCTGAACCTTGACCTTACGGCCGTTGAGCGTAAAGGAAAGATCGATGAGTTTGGCAGCCATTAGCGCACCTCGCTAGAATCGACGCCGGGCACGCGGCGGCAGGAATACTCGTCCGTGGCAAACTTAGGCACTTGCACGGTCTCGAGCTCGCGGGCAAGCGCGGCCGAAAGCTCGATGCCGGCGGCGCGGCGCACGGCCTGAATCGCCAGCGGGGCCGAGATGCGGCGTCGGTACTCGGCCGAGCCCCACATGTTGGTGCCATAGCTCAGCGCGCGCACGGACGCGGCCAGGGCGCGCAGCTCGTCCTCGGAAGGCTGTTCGCTCTCGAGGCCGCATGCCTCGCCCTGCAGCAGGGTCGCACGCAGCGGGCGGGCACCCACGGTGACATGCCAGCTGTTATCCCACCAGGCGGCGGTAACGTTTAGAGAGGGGAAGTCGGTCGCGGCCTTGCGCACGGCCTCGTAGCTCGCGCGGTAATCGTGCTTTACGACCACGACGTGCTCGATCACGTCGCGCACATAGCCCATGTTCACAAACTCGGCGAGCGGCACGCGGCCGGCACCCGTCAGCTCAACGTACGAGTCGAGCGCCAAAAAGGCGGAGAGCACGTCCGAAAAACCAAAGCGGCCGTAGATGCTGCCACCCACCGTGGCGGTATTGCGAAGCTGCACGCCCACGATGTCGTGAACGGCAAACTCAAATACGTTGTTGACGAGCGCGTTGAGCTCGGCATGGCGCTCGAGCTGGCGCAGGGTGCACATGGCACCGATGCGAAACTCGGTCTCGGTCTCCTCGATCTGATCGAGTCCGCAGGCCGAAAGGTCAATCGCCGTCGCCACGCGACGTGAACCAAGGCGCATCCAGATGCCGCCGCCCACAATCTTGTTGTTGCGGTTTTTCTGCAAGAGCTCATAGGCTTCGGCCGCGTTTCCAACACGGACGTAGGTACCGAACTTGAGCACGTTCTCCCCCATCTCTTTACTTGTCCAGTATCTCTAAGTGTACCAAACGAGGGCGCACGACCCTCACCACCATAGAAAAAGGCTCCCGGCAGGAATTGTCGGGAGCCTTAGCGCATCAGCGAGTGCTGTACGGAGCTATGTCAGGCTGAATTTAGCAGACGCCCTGAGCGAGCATGGCGTCGGCGACCTTCAGGAAGCCGGCGATGTTGGCGCCCATGACAAAGTTGCCCTCCTGGCCATACTCCTTGGCGGTGTCGTCCACGTTGTGGAACATGCCGCGCATGAGCTGCTCGAGCTTGCCGTCGACCTCCTCGAAGGTCCAGGACAGGTGCTCGGCGTTCTGGCTCATCTCGAGGCCGGACACGAGCACGCCGCCGGCGTTGGCAGCCTTACCGGGCATAAAGGCGACGCCGTTCTCCTGGAAGTAGGTCGTGGCCTCGATGGTCGTGGGCATGTTCGCGCCCTCGCCGACCACCTTGCAGCCATTGGCGACGAGCGCCTGGGCGTCCTCGAGCAGCAGCGTGTTCTCGCGAGCGCAGGGCAGCGCGATGTCGCAGGGCAGCTGCCACACGCCGCGGCCGTCGCCCTCGTGCCACACGGCACCGGGCTTCTCGTCAACGTACATGGCGAGCGTGACGCCCTTGTCGTGGCCGGAGCGCTTCTGGTTGTAGACGTGCTCGAGCACGGAGTAGTCGATGCCGTCGGGATCCTCGACCCAGCCGTGGGTATCGGAGCAGGCCAGCACCTTGCCGCCAAGCTGGGAAACCTTCTGGACGGCGTAGATAGCGACATTGCCGGAACCGTGAACGACGACGTTCTTGCCCTCGAAGGAGTCGCCGCGGCTCTTGAGGTACTCGTCCACAAAGTAGACCAGGCCGTAGCCGGTGGCCTCGGTACGGGCGAGCGAGCCGCCAAAGGAGAGGCCCTTGCCGGTGAGGACGCCGGTCCACTCGTTGGTCAGGCGCTTGTACTGACCGAACATGTAGGCCACCTCGCGGCCGCCAACGCCCAGGTCGCCGGCGGGAACGTCGGTATTGGGGCCAATATGGCGATAGAGTTCGGTCATGAAGGACTGGCAGAAGTGCATGATCTCGTTGTTGGACTTGCCCTTGGGGTCAAAGTCGGAGCCGCCCTTGCCGCCGCCCATGGGAAGGGTGGTCAGGCTGTTCTTGAGGATCTGCTCCAGGCCCAGGAACTTGAGCATGCCCAGGGTGACCGTCGGGTTAAAGCGCAGGCCGCCCTTGTAGGGTCCAATGGCAGAGTTGAACTCGACGCGATAGCCGCGGTTGACCTGGACCTTACCCTGGTCGTCGACCCAGGGAACACGGAACATAACGATGCGCTCGGGCTCGACGAGGCGCTCAAGCAGGGCGGCCTCCTCGTACTCGGGATGGGCGTCGAGCGCCGGCTGGATGGTGCCGAGGATCTCGGTCGCGGCCTGGATGAACTCAGGCTGCTCGGGATAGCGGGCCTTGAGCTCGTCGAGAACTTTCTGCGTGTAGCTCATGCTTCCTCCAATGATGGGAAACGAAAAATGTTGATCGCGGCACCCCATGCGCCGCGAACTTTATCGTTTATGGATAATATCGCACTGTTGCGGGAAAATTTCGCATAAGCCGACGAGCAGATGTTTCGTTTTGATTACGATGCAGGTAGAAGCGTTTTTGAGCACCCGACGTACAAATCGCGTGTTTCGAAGCTGTTTCGTCCACATGGTCCATACCACCACAAAGAGGACAGGCACCTTTGTGGTGGTTGGCAGGATGCGTTGGCGGGAACGTATGTGAATCGAACACATCCAAGACGTTTTGCACGCCTCACAACGGTTTTGAGGACCGCGGGGCCCACCGGAGCCCATCCGTTCCCAAACGTGGCGGTATTTTACCAAACCCAACAGACCACAACCGAAAAGAGCGATGCGGAAACCGCTAACGCAGCGATCTCAGACCGCCGGCCTCCCTGTCGAGTACTGTAAAGCGCACGGCATCCAGGTGCTCCAAGATGCTAATGGTTCGTTTGCGCGACACGCCCAGGGCTTCGCGCAGCACACTCGTGGTGGCGGCGCCGCCAGCAGCCTCGATAGCCGTCGCAACAACCTCACGCGCATGGGCCTCGGCAGCGGCGGACAAGGCAACGTCGCGCTCGACCTTAACGATCGAGTGGTTGAGCGAAAGCTCGCGCAGTGCACGCGTCATGGTGTCGCGATCGAGCTGCAACTGTTCGCTCACCTCGGGAAGCGTCGGCGCATTAAGACCGGCCTCATCCAGCAGGGCCACGATACGCTGGCCAGCCTCGCGCACCACGCGTATCGCCGCGGTGGCGGAATGCGGGTCGAACACCTCGGCACCGTCGACGGCGCACACGCCACGTGCACAGCCCTCGGCAATAAGTGCCATCGCGACATCGTTACCGGCGCCCGGCCAAGCCGCGTGCGCGACCGCACCGGACGTAAAGCCGATCTCCTTGGGAGCCGCCGCGTGCATGGAGGACAAGGCCGCAGCCAGCACATCCATTGCAGCATCGAGAGCCGAGGCATCTGCGTAGAGCACCGCACCGCCCGCAGCAAGCTCGCACACGGCAGCCTGGTCCACAAGCCCACGCAAAACGATCTCGACCTCGCCGGTAACAAGATCGAGCGCTGCGGCAACACCGGCAGCAGCAACAGGCAGCGTTTGCAGCGCCAGCCACGCGTGTACGCCGTCCGCGACATCTCCGGACTCAAGCGCCGCATACAACGCGCGCTCCCCCGCCGACAGGACCCGCGCGCGGCGACAGCGCGATAGCAGGACGCGTCCGCCGCCAAGCAGCGAAATCGGCGAATACGACAGAATGACGGCATGATCGCCGGCGCGCAACGGCAGCGGCCGTTCCAGGCGCACCTGCACCACACGCGTCTCGCCGACCGCAATAGGCGGCTCGTCGTCTAAAAGCATAATGCGGCCGAGCACCTCAGCCGTGCCCGCCATAACGTGCACGCGTGTACCCGAAGCAAGAACGCCGGCTCGCACGCCATCGCGCCCCACATATGTCAGTTGCATCAAAAAGCGCAGCGTCTGGCCCACGCGACCCTCGACGCCGAGCATCTCGCCGCGCTTGAGGCCCGCCACGCCATCGCCCACCAGGTTCAGGGCGACGCGCTGGCCGGGAACCGCGCACTGGGTATCCCCGTGAACCTGCACCCCGCGCACGCGACAGCGCGTTTGCGACGGCAGCGCAACGAGCTCATCGCCAACCGAAACGGGACCGTCGTGCAGCGTACCCGTCACGACGGTTCCGGTGCCGCGGATGCTAAAGCAACGGTCGATGGGAAGACGGGGCGCGGCGCCCGAGCCAGCGGTCGCCTCCAGATGCTCCGACCAGCACGAACAAACCGTGTTATCGAGCGTCGTAAGCAGCTCGTCCAGGCCCTCGCTCGTCTTGGAGGACACCGGCACTATAGAGGCACCCGCAAACACGGTCCCGTCCAGAAACGCCTCGACATCGAGCTCCGCCAGCGCGGCAATCTCGTGGTCGGCCAAATCGCGCATCGTGAGTGCGACGACCATGCGCGTCACACCCAACAGCTTCAGAACCCGAACGTGCTCGCGGGTCTGCGGCATCACGCCCTCAACGGCCGAAACCGCCAGCAACGCAACGTCCACGCCGGTGGCGCCCTGCACCATGGCGCGCAGATAGTGCGCATGCCCGGGTACGTCGACCAAGCCGACAAGCTTGCCGCTGGGAAGCTCGAGCTCGCCAAAGCCGAGCTCAGTGGTCATGCCTCGGCGCCGTTCGACCTCCAGACGGTCGGGATTTTTGCCGGTCAGCGCCTCGATAAGGGCCGACTTTCCGTGGTCGACGTGTCCTGCCGTTCCGACGATAACGGGACATTCGACAAGCTCGCGCGCGGTCATCGACGCAAACCTGCCCGCACGGCATCCGCCAACGCAGACGCACACAGGTCAAGGTCGGTGTCGCGCAAAAGCGTGCGAACGTCAAAAAGCACCTGGTCGTGCCGCACGCGCGTCACAACCGGCGTATCGGGCTCCTGTACCATAGCGCGCTTTAGGCCATCGGCGGATAGACGCCCATCGACGGGACAGACGGCAACGCAAAAAGTTGGGAGCTCGACGGTCGGCAGCGAACCGCCGCCCGGAGCAGACACGCCCTCGACAACCTGCAGCTCCACCGCCTCCTCACACTGAGACTCGCGAAGCTTGCGCAGCATGCGGTCATGCAGGCGCTTGGCCTGACGCTCGAGCGGAGCCGGCGCGCCGGAAAGCATGTTGAGCACCGGGATCTCCCGATGCGCTGTATCGGATCCGGTCACATACAGGCGCAAAGTGGCCTCGAGCGCCGCGAGCGTGAGCTTGCCGGGGCGAAGCGCGCGCATAAGCGGATGCGAGGCACAGGCGGCGATTACCTGGGCGCTACCGAGAATAATGCCCGCTTGCGAGGCGCCGAGCAGCTTGTCGCCCGAGCACGAGACGACGTCAACGCCGGCGCAAAGCGAGGCGGACGTGGGCTTCTCCCCAGCATCGACGAGCACCTCATCTGTAAGCAAAGCGCCCGAGCCCTGGTCCTCGTACAGTAACAGCCCGTGCTCATGCGCCAGCGCAGAAAGCTCCGCCGCGGAAACCTCCTCGTGGAAACCCTCGATACGGTAGTTAGAAGGATGAACTTTCAAGATCATCGCCGTATTGGGCGTAATGGCGCTTCGGTAATCATCCAGATGCGTGCGGTTGGTGGAGCCCACCTCGACAAGCTTGGCACCCGAAGCCGCCATGATATCGGGAATGCGGAAGCTGCCGCCCACCTCGACAAGCTCGCCACGGCTCACGATGACCTCTTTGCCGCTTGCATGCGCGGCAAGCACCAGCAGCACCGCCGCGGCGTTGTTGTTGACAACCAGGGCGTCCTGCGCCCCCGTGAGCGTGCGCAGCAGACGCGCGGCATGCTCTTTGCGGCCCCCACGGGCACAGGTCGCGACGTCATACTCAAGCGTGCTGTAGCCGCGGGCGACATCGGCCACCGCCTGCACCGCTGCGGGAGCAAGCGGAGCACGGCCCAGATTGGTGTGAATCACAACGCCCGACGCGTTGACGGCAGGGCGCAGGGTCGGCAGCGACAGTCGGTGGCACCGCTGCTCGATGGCCAAGGCGAGCTCGCGCTTATTCCTAGCGGGGACGCCAGAGCGAATCGCCTCGCGCTCGGCATCGAGCTCGGCATCAATCGCCTCGCGCACAATCATGTCGCCCGCATCGCCGGCAGCCTTCATGACCGGCCACTCGGCCAGCAGCTCGTGAACGGCGGGAATGGAGCGCAGGCGGTCGCGCACCTCGGCAGGCATGGATTCGCAGTCGCTCATGGAAAGCCTTTCGACATGTTCAATAAAAAGCGGGCCCCCTTTGTCGTCAGCAGCAAAATGCGGCAACGCACATGCAAAAAGGGACAGGTCCATTATGGCAGCTCGTGACAAGACGGCGCAGCGCCTCGCTCAAAACCTGCCAAAATAAACCTGTCCCTTTTTGGTCGGTTATGGGTTGGGTCCTTTAGGACTCTTTGTTGGCGTAGATAAACCAGTAGCCCAGCGCCACGATCAGGGCGCCACCCACGATATTGCCCAGCGTGGCGACCGTAAGGTTGAGCGCCAACCCGGCAGCGTTGAGGGCATCGGCGCCAGCGACATCGGCTCCATAGCCGCAGGAGTGCATCAAAATACCCATGGGCAAAAAGTACATGTTGGCGACGCAGTGCTCAAAACCGCAGGCCACAAAGGCAGCGATGGGCAGCAAAATGCCCACGACCTTGTCGACCACGGTCTTGCCGGCAGTGCCGATCCATACGGCCAGGCAGACAAAGATGTTGCACAAAATGCCGCGGAAGAAGATGGTAACGGCGTCGATCGCAACCTTACCGGCGGCGACGCTCACCATGGCATTGGCGACGGCCTCGCCGTTGAGCTTATAAATAGCTGCCATGTAAATCAAAAAGACAACGAACAGGGCGCCAGCAAAGTTGCCGATCCACACAACAGCCCAAGCCTTGAACATCTGGACGAGCGTAATCTTTTTGCTCTTAAGCGCGCATACCATAAGCGAGTTACCGGTAAACAGCTCCGCGCCGCAAATGAGCACGAGCACCAGTCCCAGGCAAAAAGCAAGACCGCCCACGAAGCGCTGGGCGCCCCAGCCAAGCGTGGGATCGCTCAGAAAGACCGTGAAGAACAGGCCGCCGAAGGCGATAAACGCTCCGGCGAACATGGCGAGCAAAAAGGCCTTCGAGACCGGCAGGTTGGCCTTGGTAACGCCGGCGGCCTCGGACTTAGCCTCGATCGCGGCGGGCGCCAGGCAGTCGGGGGTGGGGTATTCTGCCTTACTCTGTGCCATGGCAATCACTACTTTCTTACGATGTGGGACAAACGCTCTTGGTTCATTTGCCCCGCGAGGTCGGACGGTATAAAAATAAACGCGAGCCAAATTAGCATATTGGCCTGCGATTATATAGCTTGGAGCGGGCGACGGGAAGTCCAAGGATTTGCTTCGCAAATCCTTGTTTCGCTGCGGGCCTTCGGCCCTTGCGTGCTGCGCTGGAAAATGCTCACGCATTTTCTCAGCTCCGCACCCTGACGGGTTCGATTCCCGTCGCCCGGCGCGTAAACGAAAACAGCTCTGATTCCCAAAGGAAACCAAAGCCGTTAAAACAATTCTTATGGAGCGGGCGACGGGAATCGAACCCGCGTCATCAGCTTGGAAGGCTGGGGTTCTACCATTGAACTACGCCCGCAAGATATGGTCGGGACGACAGGATTTGAACCTGCGACATCCTGCTCCCAAAGCAGGCGCGCTACCAAACTGCGCCACGTCCCGAAGGTGTTGAGCAGCTAAGGCATAAACCTTGCGTGTCCCAAAGCGAAGGAAATTATAGGGGAGACTTCCCGCCTGTGCAAGCGGCGATATTCTAGCTCCTCGAATGTGCGACAAACCGGCTGTGGAGCAGGCCTATCACAAACGCCACCACGGCGACCGGCGCCCACGCGGCACCGATATCCGCCAGCGGCAGCGCATCGAACGGTAGCCACGCGCCAGCAAAGAACGCGTCGCGGACCGAGGTGATCACGCTCTGCACCGCGACGACGCCGCCGACCCAGACCCATACCTGCGGATGCGCGTCGCAAAAACCGTGCACCAGGCCCATAAGCACCAGCACAATGGCAACGGGATACAAGGCATTGAGCATGGGCACCGAGAACATAAGAATCACGTCGAGGCCCACGTTGGAGAGCACGCACGAAAACGCTGCGAACACAAAGGCGAGAACCGCAAAGGGGCGGCGCATGGCCTCCTCAGAGGCCTCCGCTCCCCCTTCGACCACATACGTCTCGCAGAAGTAACGCGAGCAGCAGCTGATGAGGCCGATGCACACGTTCATGCAGGCGAGGAAAAAGATCGCAAAGACCACGACCGTGCCGGCAAGCCCAAAATGCATGGAGGCCGAACGGGCGAGGATGGCGGCGCCGTTGGTAGCGTCGGGCATCACGGTGCCGAGCTGCATACCGGCAAGGCCCAAGCCGCAGTAGATGATGGCCATGAGTACGCCGGCGATCACACCGGAACGCGAAATCTCGAAGGCCACGCGCTTGTCATCGGTAACACCCAACTCGTGGATGGTCTCGGCGATGATGATGCCAAAGGCGAGCGACGCGAGCAGGTCCATGGTCTGATAGCCAGTCAGAAAGCCCTGCACGGCAGCGCCAGCATCGTAGGGGGCCTGCGGCGCGGCAGCGGGACCCAGCGGCGAGATCACGGCAGCACCAACGACCAGCACGATGAGCGCAATGAGCGCGGGGCCCGTAATGCGGCCGAGCACGCGTGTGATGACGCCCGGGCGCAGCGTGAGCGCAAACGCGACGACAAAGAAGCCGACGGCAAACACCAGGCGCGCCGTGCCGAGCGAGACGCCCTCGGGCAACAGCGGCACCAGCATCTCGAAGGCCGTGGAGCTCGTGCGCGGAATGGCCAGGCACGGGCCGATAGCCAGATACACCGCCGCGACAAAGAACTCGCCGAACTTGGGATGCACACGGCCGGCAAGCTCGCGCGCCGTTCCGGCAAGTGCCACGGCGATAAAGCCCATGACGGGCAGGCCGATGGCGGCAATGAGAAAGCCGAGCATGGCGACCGGCGTGGCAGAACCTGCCTGCAGCGCCAGCAGCGGCGGAATAATAAGGTTGCCGGCGCCAAAGAGCATCGAGAACAGGGCGATACCGACGGTAACGACATGGTCGGAGCGCAGGCCGCGCGGCGCGGATGAGGCCATGGGACCACCTTTCGGGTCGAAACAAAAACGGGACGGGCAAAAGGCCCATCCCGCAAGTATATACGCTTTAGCAAGCTAAATCGCGCAAAGCTTCAATCGCGGCGTCAACTTCCTCGTCCGTGTTGAAATACCCAAACGAGAAGCGAACGACACCCTGGCGCTCGGTCCCCAACGCGCGGTGCATGAGCGGAGCGCAGTGGGCGCCGGGGCGCGTCGCAATCCCCCACCCTTGCATGAGCGCGTCCGAAATCTCGGCCGAATCGATATCGCCCACGTTGAGTGAAACGATCGCCGAGCGCACGGGCTGGTCAAAGGCACCGTAGAGCTTGATCTCCGGGATTTCGCGCACGCCAGCGAGAAAGCGATCCGCCAGTGCTCGCTCATGCGCCGCAATCGCCTCGACCCCACCTTGGGCCTCGATAAAGTCGAGGCCGACAGAAAGGCCGGCGACACCGTGGCCGTTGAGCGTGCCCGCCTCCAGGCGCGTGGGCCACTCAAGCGGCTGCAGCGGATCAAAGCTGTGCACGCCCGTACCGCCCATGGCCCAGGGGGCCACGTCAATGCCCTCCGCCACGGCCAGGCCGCCGGTCCCCTGCGGACCCATGAGCCCCTTGTGGCCGGTAAAGCACACCACGTCGAGCCCCATGGCCTGCATATCAATATGCGCCGTGCCGGCAGACTGCGAGGCATCGACGATCACGAGCGCACCGGCCGCATGGGCCATGGCGGCCACGCGCGCAATGTCGACCGCGTTGCCGGTCACATTGGAGGCGTGCGCCACCACCACGGCACGTGTGCCCGGCGTCACCAGCCGCTCAAGCTCTTCGTAGTCGAGCGCACCGTTCGCGTCGCAGCCCGCATGCTCAACGGTCACGCCCTGCTCTGCCGCCAGGCGGTTGAGCGGACGCAACACGGAGTTGTGCTCGAGCACCGTCGTGACCACGCGGTCGCCGCGGCGCACCACGCCATTGATGGCGGTGTTGAGCGCCGCGGTGGAGTTGGACGTAAAGCACACATGATCAGCCCGCGGGCAGCCCAGCAAGCGCGCGAGCTTGGCACGGCAACCGTGAATCGTACGAGCGGCATCGAGGGCACCCGACGTGGCGCCGCGCCCGGCATTGCCGAGCGAGCACATCGCCTGCGTCACGGCATCGATGACCGTCTGCGGCTTGTGCATGGTCGTCGCCGCGTTATCCAGGTAGATCATCGCACGACCTCCCACATATCAATCACGGTATAGCCCTCGGTGGGAACGCCCGCCGCGGCGAGTTCGCCGCGCAGCAGCTCCTCATCGGCAGGCAACGCTTTCCACGCCAGACCACAGCCGGCAGCGACCTCCCCGGGCACGGGAATCGTTCGCCCGGGAAGGCCACGCTCAACGCACAGGGACTCGCAGCCCATGGCGGCCGCCGTGGTGGGAAACGTGATGACAAGCGCCGGGCGCTTCTCCCTCATGGCAACTCCAACCAATACGCTACGGGCGCACGACGCGCACGGCCTGCTCCATCTTCTCCACGATCACATACATGTTCGTGACCTCGCCCACGGCAAGCTGGTCCTTAATGCCATAGTGGTCGAGGCAGGTGCCACAGGTGAGGATCTCAACGCCCTGCTCGGCCAGGCCCTTCAGGTCGTCGAGTACCGGCGAGCCCTCGACGGTGAGCTTGGCTCCGCCGTTGTAGAACAGCATGGTCGCGGGCAGCTCCTCCTGCTGCGTCACGGCAAAGATGAAGGCCTTCATGAGCTTGTGGCCCAGCTCGTCGTCGCCGCGGCCCATGCAGTCGGTGTAGACGGAAATGACGAGCTCGCCCTTGCCGGTGCTGGCACCACAGAAGGCAGCGCCATCCTGCTCGGGATCGGCCACGGCAATGGCACCAGAGGTCGCCACGGTCACGTGCCACTCAGCGTCAGAAACCTTCTCGACCGAGGCCGTGCAGCCCTTCTCCTGCGCCATCTTGGAGATGTTCTTGACGGCGGTCTCGTTATCGACCGAGGTCACCACGGCACCCTCGCCGTCAAACTGTTTGAGCGCCTTAAGCGTCTTGACGACGGGCAGCGGGCAGGCATCGCCCATGGCATTGACTTCAATTTTGGTAGACATAGCTACATCCTTTCAAAAGGGACCGCCCAGAACAGCAGGCGGTCGCATAAACGGTTTTCCTTAATGCACAACGCGAACAGCAGGACCGCCCGGCACCGGCTCGCACGCGCGACCGATTGTGGCGGCAACGCGCCCCTCGGCATGTAAACGACGCGCAAGCTCATCCACATCCGCCACGGGCGCCGCGATAAGCAGGCCACCAGACGTCTGCGGATCGTACAGCGCGTCGAGCATGCCCGGCTCCAGGTCCTCGTCGGCAGCCACACGCGGGCCAAAAAAGTCCTGGTTGCGGTAGGAGCCCGCGGGGATAATGCCCAGACGCGCCATGTCGAGCACCTGGTCAAAGAGCGGCACCGCCCCCGACACAAGCTCAATCTGCACGCCCGAGCCCTCGGCCATCTCGCACGCGTGCCCGATCAGGCCAAAGCCCGTGACATCGGTGCAGCCGTGAAGCTCGAGGCCCTCGGCCAGACGAATCGGGGCCTCGTTGAGGGTGCGCATCGAGTCGAACATGGCTGCGGCCTCGTCCTGCTCGATGAGCTCGCCCTTAATGGCCGTGGTGATGATGCCAGAGCCGATCGCCTTGGTCAGCAGCAGGACATCGCCAGCGCGCGCGCCGCTGTTGGCGAGCATGCGGTCGAGCGCGACAAAGCCGCTCACAGACAAGCCGTACTTGGGCTCGTCGTCGTTGATGGTATGACCGCCCGCGATAGAGCAGCCCGCCTCGACGCACTTGTCGGCGCCGCCCGCCAGAATCTGGCCGGCAACCTCAACACCCAGGCAACTGGGTATGCAGAGCAGGTTCATGGCATGGCTCGGCCGCCCGCCCATGGCGTAGATGTCCGACAGCGAGTTTGCCGCGGCAATCTGGCCGAACAGAAACGGGTCGTCGACCATCGGCGGGAAGAAGTCGATGGACTGCACGAGACCCAGGTTATCGCCAACGCGGAAGACGCTCGCATCGTCGGAGGTATCGAACCCCACGAGTAGGTTGTCGTTATGCACATTGGGCAAGTCGCCCAGGACCTGGGCGAGGGCTCCAGGAGCCAACTTAGCGGCTCAACCGCTCGCGGCCGTCATAGACGTGAGCTTAATCTGATCGTCAGGCATCGATACCTCCTCTCATCGGTCAATCATTTTCTCTCAGTATACGCATGAATGCGAGCCCAAGGCGGATGCATTAATTGAGCGCCTGTGCGCGAATCGCCGCGCCGATGGCACCGGCAAAGCGAGCCTGGGGCGAGGTTGTCACCGGCGACCCCAGTAGCTCGCCCAACCGCTCCACCACGAAGGCGTTCTCGCACAGGCCACCGGTCAGGTAGTACGGGGCGCCCGCGGCCTGCCCGGCCATGGTCGCCACGCGCGAGACCACGCTGTCGATCACGCCACGTGCGATGTTCTCGCGCGGCTCACCGCGACCGATCAGGCTGATAACCTCACTTTCGGCAAACACCGTGCACATGCTGCTGATCTTGCTGGGCTCGCCGGAACGCGCCAGGTCGGCCATCTGCTGCTGGGAAATGCCTAGGCGGTCGGCCATGATCTCCAAAAAGCGCCCCGTGCCGGCGGCGCACTTGTCGTTCATGGCAAACTTGGCCACGCGGCCGCCTTTAAGCTGGATGACCTTGGTGTCCTGGCCCCCCACGTCAATCACCGTGCCGTGATCGCCAAACAGACGCACGGCACCGGTGCCGTGGCAGGTAATCTCGGTCACGACCTTGTGCGCATAGGGCACGGCAACACGGCCGTAGCCAGTCGCGATCACGCGCACGTCGTCGGCAGCCACGCCATAGCCAGCCGCTGCCAGTGCCTCGCGCAGCCGCTCGGAAGCATCGACCGAGGAAAACCCGGTTGGCTGCACGCACGTCCACGCCACCGAACCCTCCCCGTCGACCACAGCAGCCTTAGCCGCCGTAGACCCGATATCGATCCCGATCCCTATCATGGCTCTCTCCTAATCAGCAAGAAAATCAAACGATCAGACACTGCTGCAACAACGGCCCTCTGGCGTCTGAGGTGCCCGAGATTCCGAGCGACAAGCCCGACGAAGCGTACTCAAGGTACGCGAGGAGGGTTGGAGCCGGAAGGTCGGGCGCCTCAGACGTCAGAGGGTTTCGATAAAGGCGGCGATGCGCGTCTCGATTTGGCCCATGTCACCGTTGCTGTAGTCGGTCTCGATCTTCATATACGGAATGCCCGCACCCTCGACAGCTTCCTGCATGCGCGCACTCTCCACGTTAAAGGTGTGGCAGGCCTGTAGCACGCTCTCTACCACGCCATCGACATGATACTTCTCGCACATGGCAAGCGTGTTCCCCATGCGGCTGTCGTTGGGCGTCATGACCGAGCAGTTGATATCCAGGTAGCGGTCGGCGATGGCGCGCAGGATATCGGGAGCATCGGGGTCGATCATCATGGCCGCCGTGCGCTCACCCGAGCAGTCGTCCATGCACACGACCACGCCGCCATTGGACTCGATAGTACGGCCTATCTTGTTGATCACGCCGCCCACCGGGCAGCCGGTGATCAGAATGCGCTTGGCATCCGCCGCAACCGGGCGCTCGCCCGCGTCGTAGGCCTCGCGCAGCTTGGCAACCTTTTGCTCCAGCTGATCCGTATAGGCCTCGATATCAAAGCTGAACGTACCGGCAAACATGGTGCTCATCAGGTCGACGCCGCTCATGGCCGCCGGCTGGTTAGCCTGCAGCGCAAACATCTCGAGCTGGGCCGCACGCAAACGGTTGCGACGACGGACGGCGGCGCGCAGGTCATCGTCGGTAATCGTGATGCCGTAGAAGTTCTCGAGCTCCTCCTTGAGTAGGCGGCACTCCTCGTACCAGCTTTCACGCTCGTAGGCGCGATCGCGACCCTGCGGCAGGTGCAGAATGTGCGTGCGCTTGAGCTCCCCCAGCAGCTCGTACATCTTCTTCTTGCCGTCGCAGGTGGTCTCGCCGATGATCATGTCGCTAAAGTACGTAAACGGGCACTTTTGCGAGTAGGCAAAGCCGTAGGTCGACTTGATGAGCGGGCAGAGGTTCGCGGGCAGTACCTTCTCGGCCTCGGGGATCACCTCATCGGACGTACCGCACAGAGCGACACTTGCGGCCCCCGCGGCATCGATAATCTCGAGCGGCGTATAGCTGCACAAAAAGCCGACCAGGCGATTGCCGGCCTGTTTATAATCCTTGACGCGAATAAACGCGGCCTTGCGCTGCTCGTTGAACTCCTCAAACGTGCTGGGCAACGGCTGCTCAATATTTTCCGACATATAACTCCTAAACCTTTTAACCAACCAAGGAAACGGCTTTCCCAGGCGCCCGAGGTTGCCGTGAAAGAGCAGCTCCGCGCACTTTGGTACGCAAGCGACGGTTTGAACGGCAAGATCGGGTACCTGGGGAAGCCGCCGGAACGTATAGCCCTAAATGGTTTCCAAGAAAGCTTCGATGCGCGTCTGCAATTGGCCTGCGTCCTCGCCGGCGTAGTCGGTCGTGATGTGCATGAACGGAATGCCCGCCTCCTCGGCGGCCTTCTCCACGGCGAAGGACTCCATCTCATAGAGCGTGCAGAACTGCAGGGCCACGTCGACGATGCCGTCGGCATGCAGGTCCTTGGCCATCTGGACAATGTCCTTCATACGCTGGTCGTTGGGCGTAAAGACGGCGCAGTTGATCTTAAAGTAGCGCTCGGCGATGGCATCGAGCATCTCGTCGACCGTCTCACCGGACTCGTCGACCAGGTCCTTGTAATAGCGCGAGCCCGTGCAGGACTCCTCGCCTACCACAATGCCACCGGCTTTCTCGATGAGGTTGAACAGCTTCCAGTTGGGCACGGCCATGGGCGTACCGGTGTACAGGATGCGCTTAGTCCCCTTGGGCGCCACGCCCTCTCCGGCCTCGACACGCTGCTCACACTCGGCCGCCATATCGTTAATGGCTCCGGTCAGACGTGGCGTGTCGTCCATAAAGGCGGCCTGAACGGTCAGCAGGCTGTCAAGACCGCTGATGGGCGCAGGGTCGGCAGCGCGCGTGGCAGCGAGGCGCTGCAGGGCGCGACGCTTCTCATTGACGGCGTGGATGGCGGCCTTCAGACGCTCAGGCGTAATCGTGACGCCGCACTCTTCCTCGATCTTGGCGGCGAGCTTCTTGACCTCGGCCTTCCAGGTCACGAGCGTCGACTCGTCGTGTACGTTGGGAATATCCATGACGTACATGTTCTTTTGCGTGGCAAAAAACTCGTAGGCCTTCTTCTTGCCATCGCAGGTGTTCTCGCCTACCACCAAGTCACTCGACTCAATGTAGGGGCAGACCTCGCCCAGCTTAAAGCCGGCAAAGCTCTTGATAAGCGGGCAGGTGTTGCGCGGCAGATGCTCCTCGACCTTATCGGTTGCCCAATCGGCACCCGAGCACAGGCCCACGGGAATACCGTCGCAGGCGAGCACAATCTCCTCGGGCACGTACACGCAGAACGAGCCCACGATTTTGGTGGCCTCGCCAGCCTCCTTTTTGTCGAGCATCTCCTTAATGCGGCCGCTATGGATGTTGGTGGCCACAAAGTCCAAGTAGGACGTGGACTTGGGGCGGTTCTTCTGCGACAGGAACATGTCCCCGTACATCTGGCCCACGGCGCCCAGCAGCATATCGTGGTCGGCAAGATTCATGCCGAGGCTCTCCCACATCGGGTGGAAATCAAATTCTTCAGCCATAACGGTTCCCCTCTCGAACCAAAAACGGATAACAGCGGTATCGATGCACGACGGACGGCGATTGCCCGGCCGTGCTCAAACCCGGAATTTTAGGGAACCTGCTTTGCGGTCGGTTATTTAGTTGTGCGTCGTCTCTCCCGGAGCCGTGAACATACCTGCTCATATGCGACTCCGAGCCATGTATAGGGCACGCGCGGCAACGCGGCGAATGTATGTCGTCTGCGGCATGTGCGCACCCTCCTTTACAAGTTGAGGTCAACTATATCAACGGTCGTCGTCCAGACGAATACCGCCGACACGCGTACGACAGCTGCGGGATGCGAACACCTCGCTGTCTGATAAATAATTATCAGATTGATAAGATTTTGTTATATAGAAATCGGCGAGCGGTAAAGTGGAAACAAAGCGGTCGAGGACTACCTCCTCGCCCGCATCGCCCACCGAATTAACGACAAACCAAATGGATCCTGCTGGCATCAAAATGCATGCGCAGCGTCTCGCCTGCTTGCGGCAGCTCGTCGACAGGTATGCCCACTTTGTTGACCTTCCACTGCAGGCGCGTCGGCGCATCGGCACGCGGCACGTCCAGCAGCACCAGGCGCTCAAAACGCGAATCGCTCACTCGGGCCACGTGCAGGTCATAGCTGTTGCGACCCCGCTCGGCACGGTTGTCCACATGAAAGTAGCTCGCACGAATACCCAGGTACGCCACGTTATCGGGAACCTCACGGCCCACGTTGAAGGTCATGCCCCAGTCCAGGGCCTCAACTTCCTGAAGCCCGATCTTGCGCGCGCGGCTCGTATTCTTGCAGCCCGTCAGGCGCAGCGCAGCCAAGGTTTGCGGCCGGCGGACCACGTCCTCGACGGAGCCGATCTCCTCCACATGTCCGTTATGCATCACGCAAATGCGCTCGCACAGGCGGCATGCCTCGTCAATATCGTGGCTCACGTAGAGCACGGTACGATTACAGACGTCGAACAGGTCGAGCATGTTCTGCTCAAGCGCGCTCTTGAGATACGCGTCGAGCGCACTCATGGGCTCATCGAACATAAAAATGCCCGGGTGTGCCGCCACCATGCGAGCAAGCGCCACACGCTGCTGCTGGCCGCCCGAGAGACGCGCGGGATAGCGGTCGGCAAAATCGGCCAGTCCAAAGATACCCAGGTAGCGCTCGGCAAGTTGCCTACGCGCCGCGGCGTCGCCTGCACCCTCAACGCCGGCGCACACGTTATCGGCCACCGTCATATTAGGGAACAGCTGATAGTTTTGAAACATCAGGGCGCACTTGCGCTCCTGGGGCGACAGATTGATGCCCGCCACCGAGTCAAAGAAGGTTACGCCGTTGACGACGATCTTGCCCTCGTCGGGCGTCTCCACGCCGGCAATACAGCGCAAGGTGCAGCTCTTGCCGCATCCGGAGGCGCCGAGCAGCGCCACACGCTCCTCGCCGGCATCGAGCTGAATGTCGAGGGTAAAGCCGGGATAGCGCTTTTTGATATCCAGAACGAGCGACATGGCCTATCGACCTCCCTGCAAAGCGGCATCATCGCGCATGAGCTCGGCCAGCGCCTCGCGATCGATACGCAAGGCATCGCCGCCCGCCGGGTCGAGCGAATCGCCCTGTCCGGCAAGATCTTTGATCCGCTTGCGCTCCACACAGGAAAGGCCCCGCTCGCGATACTTTTGCGAATGAGCGGTGTACATATTGATAAACAGGATGACCAGGAAACTAAACACGATCACGACGGCGACCCAAAAGAGGGCCACCGACGTGTTACCGCCCATCCACTCAAAGTAAATCGCAATGGGAATGGTCTGCGTAATGCCGGCATAGTTGCCTGCAAAGAACAGCGTGCAACCAAACTCGCCCATCGCGCGGGCAAAGGCGAGCACCGTGCCGGCGGCAATCGAGGGCCAGCCAAGCGGCATCATAAGCTTGGTAAAGATGCGACGCTCGGACCATCCCAGGGTTCGCGCCGCATCGAGCATCTGCGTGTCAAGGCTCTCGAAGGCTCCGAGTGCCGTACGGTAGACCAGGGGAAACGACACCACCACGGCAGATATCACCGCCGCGGGCCACGTAAAGACGATCGAGATACTGTGTGCAATAAGCCACTGGCCAACCCCGGTTGAGCGGCCAAACAGCATGAGGAGCAGAAAGCCACACACCGTGGGAGGCAGCACCATCGGGATGGTAAAGACCGAGTCGAGTAGGCCTTTCACGCGGCTCGTCGTACCCATGGTCTTCCATGCGGCAAACAGGCCCAGCGCAAAGGAGATCAGCAGGGCAAGGCCGCTCGTTTTGATAGACACCCAAAACGGGCGATAGTCGATGTTGCCCAAAAAGGAGGCCAGAGAGGCCAAGGGCCCCTGCTCATCCCGCAACACGACAGACGATGCTTCTACCATTTGAGCGCTATCAAGCCAACGCGCGCCGCCCTTGGCATCACCCGAGGCTGACGCAATCACCACATAGCGGTCCCCATCCGCACCACGCACATCAAAGCCATAGGTATACCCGCCGGCATCAAACGTTGTTTCCGCCGTGACATACCAAGGAAGATCCACGTCCCCCAGCTGCGCACCTCCCATGCAGTTTGCGCTGTCGAGCTCACAGACGAGAGCCTTGAGACCCGATACGCACTCGTTGTCCTGCGGATCCAAACCATACTTCTCGACTGCCTTGGGCGATATCCACACCACAACGCGATCGGCAGCGGGCGCCACTACAAGGTCCACGTCCTCGTCAACGGGAAACCGATAGCCCTCAGGCTGGCCCTCCATGGCACGAGCGGTCCCCTTGGCCAACCGCTCAAAACCCTCGATCCCATAGGAAAGCCCATGAGCGGTCGCAGCAACCTGGGCCCCGTCCTCAGCGTCCCCAGCAAACGCAAGTCCCGGCACCCAGCAAAGCGCGAGGGTCAAAGCACAGACGACAAGCATGCGGAATCTATTAAGCACGAAAAGCTCCAAGCGAACACAAGGACGGAGTGAGACACAAAACGATGGAATTATCGCGCCAAGCCGCACTACTCGGAAAGCTCAAAGCCGTACTTAGCCCAAATCTTCTGAGCCTTCTTGTTGGTCAGACAGAAGTCGATAAATGCCTTGGCCTCGTCGGCGTGCTCGGAGCTCTCGGCAACGGCGCCCGGGTACACGATGGGCTTGTGCGAATCCTCGGGGCACACGAAGGCCTCCTCGATGCCGTCATAGCGGAAGATATCGGAGCTGTAGACAAAACCGGCCACGCAGTCGCCCGTAGACACATAGGCGGCGGCGGTACCAACTTTGTCGGCCAGTGCGACCTTGTCGGCGATCTCGGGTGCGTACTCGCCATCGTCACCCTCGGCACCGGTGTAGAGGCCCGCGGAGGCCAGTGCCTGATTGGCGTACTTGCCGGCAGGAACGGTCTTGGCGTCGCCGATGGCGATCTTGCCGTCCAGGCTCGCGATGTCGGCGATGGCCTCGACCTTGGTGTCGGAGCCCTCGGCGCGAATGACCACAAGATCGTTGACGAACATATCCTCACGCGTGTCGGCGTCGACGAGCTCGGCGGCCTCGGCGTCGTCCATGGTGCCCTTGGAGGCTGTGATGAGCACGTCGACCGTGGCGCCGGCGCGCATCTGCTCGACAAGGTCGCCGGACGCCTTAAACTGCGTGTCGGCAAAGGTGGTACCGGTCTGCTCGGTGTAGAGCTTCTGAACCTCGGGCAAAGCCTTCTCGAGCGAGTTGGCAGCAAAGACCTGCAGCTCGACAGCCTTCTTGGACGAAATCTTGGCGGAACCGGCATCGGAACCGGTCGACTCAGGCTCCTTGTTGCCGGAGCAGCCGGCAAGGCCAAGGCCGGCAGCGGCGACAGCGGAGAGTGAGACGAATCCGCGGCGAGAAACCATATCGAACATGTTCAACCCTTTCGGACCTTGTGCCCGGGTACCCCACCGCAGGCTTTATTCTGTTATTAAATTATACTTCGGTGCGAATAATGATTATGAGAAATTATTCTCGTCTGAAAATATAGTTTCAAGCATGCCTACAGAATGCCGTCCCCTTGGGCGCAAATAAAAGGCGGAGCAGCCGTTCAGGTCGCTCCGCCGCAGGTAAACCGCTTAGTTGGTATGTCCGCCGCCCGCTGTCATCTGAGCCGCATGCTCCAGCTGGTCCGCTATGGCCTCCCAGCTTTCGCGGGCGGCCTTCGTAGAACCTGGAAAGTTTACGACAAGTGTATGACCTCGTTGCATGCAAATAGCGCGCGAGAGCATAGCGCGGCGCGTCTTGGTCATGGAGTACGCACGGATTGCCTCTGCAATACCCGGCACATCGCGCTCGCAAACGGCACGCGTCGCCTCGGGCGTCACATCGCGCATCGAAAGCCCCGTGCCACCGCAGGTGAGCACGACATTGGTGTGGCACTCATCGGCAGCTTCCACAATGGCATCACCGATTTCGCTGACGTCGTCGCGCACGACCACATGTGAGGCGACCGTCCATCCCTGCGCCTCGATAAGCTCCTCGAGTGCGGCACCCGCCTCGTCCTGGGCAAGGTCGCGCGTATCCGAGCACGTCACGATCGAAATCTTTAGCTCCATAACATTCCTCCTATAGCACCGTGCCCTCAGGCAGGTCGACTCGCACGACATCCACGACATCGCCCGCCTTGAGGTCGCACGGTCCTTCGTCAATACGCAGCAGGCAGTTAGCCCGCTGCATTGTGCCGAGCAGCGCCGAATTCTGTGTCTTGGCCTCGGTCACCAACAGCTCACCGGTCTCGGGGTCGCGCAAAACCGTGGCGCGATCGAAGAAGCGGCGATGCTGTCGCTTTTTCACGCCGTGCGTGAGCGTCGCCTGCTGCACGGGACGCACGCCCTCGGCAAAGCCGCGCATCTTGCGAATCGCCGGACGCGCAAGCATCTCAAAGCCTACATACGCCGCGGCCGGATTGCCTGAAAGTCCCAGGTAGGGCTTACCCCCAAGCAAGCCAAACGTGATGGCCTTGCCCGGACGCATCGAGATGCGATCGAACAGCACCTCACCCTCGCGCCGGACGAGCGCCGTCACGTAGTCGTAGTCGCCTGCCGAGGCGCCACCGCTCGTAATGACAAAATCGCACTCCTGCACGGCACGATGCACCAGCTCGGCAATCGCCTGCTCATCATCGGGCGCAATGCCGTAGAACACGGGCTCGGCTCCTGCATCGAGCGCTTCGGCCATCAACGCCGACGAATTGGAGTCGCGAATCTGCCCGCGCGCCGGCAGCTCACCCGGCGCGACCAGCTCCGTGCCCAGCGAGATAATGCCCACACGCGGCGCGGCATGCACCTTCACGCTCGCATAACCGGCGCTCGCCAACAAGCCGGCGCCCGCCGGAGCCACGACCTCGCCAGCGCGCATCACGACATCGCCGGCATGGGCCTCCTCGGCGGCAGAGCGAACGTTCTCCCCTACCTTGGCAGGCGCCGAGAAGCGAACGCGCGAGCCCTCGTTGCCGTCGCCATCGAGTACGTCGACGATCTCGTACTTCACCACGGCATCGGCACCTTCGGGTACCGGCGCGCCCGTCATGATGCGGACCGTCTCGCCCGCGCCGATTGTGTCCTCAAACACATGGCCCGCGGCCTCGTGTCCGATAACGTCGAGCGTCACCGGCGCCTCGTCAGACGCCTGCGCCAAGTCCGCCGAGCGCACGGCATATCCGTCCATAGCGCTGTTGGCAAACGGCGAGATGTCGATATCGGCCACCGCATCCTCGGCCAAGGGAAGACCGGCGGCCTGCCACACGGGAATCTCGATGAGATCCGTCGGAGCAACGTGCGACAAAACAATCGATTGCGCATCCTCCAGCGGTATGAGTTTCTCTGCCATATGCACCTCTTAATGCCACGGCGCACAACAAGGGCGCCGATTCATTATGCTTGTCTCAGTATAATCCCCCCGACGCACGACCGTGACTCGGCCTGTACCCGCAAATACACCTGTCGGTTGCAGGCCGCGAAACAGAATGGAAACCAACCCACCGGCTCGTCGCGTTTACCGCGTTTTATAATGCTCGTGTTGCAACCCAAAAGAGGAACGTATGGCTCATAACGACAAACCCGAAAGCGCTAACGAGGCGCAGGATCATTCCCAGCCGCTCGACGACGGCGGCTTCTTCTCCCTTAACGACGTCATCATGGCAGGCAGGCAACAGCTCACCCGCTCCGAGCATCTCTTGGCTGCCGACACGCGCCGCAACGCCCGCAACCTACTCGCGAGCGCCAAGCTGCTCGCACTCGTCGTCATCGTCTCGCTCGCCATGGGCGTTGCCGCTTGGGCGTTTTTGGCCTCGCTGAATATCGCGACCGACTATCGCGAGCACCATGCATGGGTCTACACCTTGCTTCCCGTTGTGGGCGTTGCCACCGCATGGGTGTACAAAAACCACGGCCTTGCCGCCAAACGAGGTAACAACCTGGTCATCGACTCCGCTCTGGGCACACGCCTCATCCATATGCGCATGGCCGTCCTCACCTTCGTCTGCTCCACGCTCACGCACCTAACGGGCGGATCGGCCGGTCGCGAGGGAGCCGCGGTACAGATTGGCGGCACCATCGCCAGCAACATCTCGAGCCTCGCCCACCTCAAAAAGCATGACCACCACGACCTCATGCTCGCCGGCATCTCGTCCGCCTTTGGCGCCGTATTCGGTTCGCCCCTTGCCGGAGCTTTCTTTGGCATGGAGATGTGCTTTATCGGCAAGATCGACTACACCGCGGGCATCTACTGCCTGGTCGCCTCGTTTACCGGCTACTTTACGTCGCTTGCCTTGGGAACCGAGTACGAGACGAATGTCATCGCCAGCGTTCCCAACATGACACCACGGACGGTTGTCATCGTTGTTATCAGCGCCATTATCTTCGGCCTGACGGCACGCCTCTTTGCCTGGTCGGTTCGAACCGTCAAAAGCCTCTACAGTCGCTTTATCACCAATTACCTCGTCCGCGCACTCATAGGCGCACTCGTGGTTTTGGCCGCCTATGCCCTCCTCGACGCCTGGAACTACGCCGGCCTTTCCACGTGGCTTTCCGGCGCCGGATTTGCAGGCAACACCACCCTGGCGGACGCAGCCATCAAGTTGGTCGTCACAGCGCTTACCCTGGGCGCGGGCTTCCAAGGCGGCGAGGTCACGCCCCTGTTTGGCATCGGTGCGGCACTCGGTGGCTGGATCGGTTGCCTTACCGGGCTTGACCCCAGTTTTCTGGCGGCTCTCGGCATGCTCGGCGTGTTCTGCGCCGGCCTCAACGTGCCCATCACCACCTGCATGATGGCCATCGACCTGTTCCACGGCACGGCCGCCGGGTTCTTTGTCATCGTGGCCTTTATCAGCTACCTAACCGGCGGACACCGCGGCGTGTACCCCGCCCAGCGCATCATCTCACCCAAGCGCCGCTCGCTTATTGTGGATGAGGGCGGTACGGTAGCGGATGCTATCGAGCGCCACAACGACCTGATAGAGTAGATGTAATAATCGCCGTGCAGCCACAATCGGGGGCAATTCGACCTGAGCGCGACCGCACCGTCATGTCACACGCCGGGAGTCGCCCCATGCACGCAACTGCTTTTGGTCGCACGCTCATCATCGCCAACCCAGCCGCCCAGTCGGGTGCGGCGCGCGAAGTTGCCGAGCGCCTGCAACGCTTTTTGGATATGACCGCGCGCGCATCCCAGTTTGACCTGGTGCTAACCGAGCACATGGGACACGCCAAGGAGCTTGCCGCACAGGCTCAGGGCTATCGCACCGTTATCGCACTCGGCGGCGACGGCGTGATCCACGAAGTCGTCAACGGGCTTATGACGCAAAAGGAGGACGCCCGCCCCGCTCTTGCCGTCCTGCCCGTGGGCTCCGGCAACGATTTTGCCCAGACGCTCGATATCGAAGATTTCTCCGGCAAGGATTTTGGCGCGCTACTCACCTGTGAGCTGCAGCGTCAGGACATCGGGCGGATTCGCTCATGGAACCCCGCAAGCGGCAACGGCGAGGCGATCGTCGAGTATTACGACCAGACTCTCTCCGTCGGTATTGATGCCGCCATCGGCCTTGGCACCACCGAGCTGCGCAAAAAGACCGGCTTGACGGGTGCTCCGCTCTACACCCTTTCGGGACTTGAGCAGTTTGGCCTGCGCTATCGCAACTACCCCATGACAGTCAGCTTTGACGGCGCGCCCGCCGAGCGCGTGAGGGCGATCATCATGGCGATTCAGCTTGGTCCTACCTATGGCTCGGGCTATCGCATCTGCCCCGATGCCGACCCCTGCGACGGCATGCTCGACGTCTGCTACGCCTGCGGCCCCGTCCCTCGCGCGGTAGCCCTGCCTATGTTCCTTTCGGCCAAGGACGGCCACCATACCAAGTTGCCACCGGTTCGCATGCGCCGCTGCCGCCATGCCGAGCTAACTTTTGAGGAGCCCGACTACCCCATCCAGGCCGACGGCGAGCCCATCGTCGCCTCGCGCATCGAAGTCGACATCCTACCCGGCGCCCTCCAAGTCTGGCACCCAACCCGCTAACCCCACCTAAGTTGCGGTGAAATAGGGACTGTTTATGCAGTTAAAGCCGCGAAACAGTCCCTATTTCACCGCAACTTATTGAGAAGATCATTCCTCCCCGCCCGGCTTGCGACGGTTAGCCTTTTTAATCGCATTGAAGTGCTTGTCGTTGAGCCTGCGCTGGCGCGATCGCTGGGGCACTTTGGTCTTGACGCGACGGCGCGGCGGACGGCCACGACGCTCAAGCTCTGCGCGCAGCTTACGCAGGCAGCTCGCGCGATTCTGAAACTGACTACGGCTCTCGCGCGCCGTCACAACAATCCCCGTGGGCCCATGCTTCATACGCACCGCCGAGTCCGTCGTGTTCACGCCCTGTCCGCCCGGACCTGTCGCGCGAAACACCTGAACCTCGCAGTCGCGTGCCAACCTCTCGACCGACATCTCGGCATAGCGCGCATACTCGCGCCATCCCATCTTGTTCTCATCCATATCAACACCTCCCCTCATACAAAACCTCCCCTCATACAAAAAATGTGACAAAGGGAAAGTCCCTTTGTCACATCGCATACCAATCGCTTGTGTTGCGCGCTTAGGCGAAGGTGATCTCGCCGGTATCGCAGTCCATATCGGCGATACGGGCTAGGCTTTCAACGCGGAAGCCGCGCTCGCGGAGCTTATCGCCACCGCCCTGGAAGCCCTTCTCCACCGCAATGCCAATACCGGACACCTCGGCACCCGCAGCCTCGCAGATCTTGATAAGACCCTCGAGCGCGCAGCCGTTGGCCAAGAAGTCGTCGATGATCAGGACCTTGTCGCCCTCGGACAAGAAACGCTTGCCAACGATGACCGGGTACTCCTTCTGCTTGGTAAAGGAGTAGATGGTCGTGGCATACTGCTCGCCGTCGAGGTTAATGGACTGGGCCTTCTTGGCAAAGACCACCGGCACGCCGCCAAAGTGCTGGGCTGCAATGCAAGCCATACCAATGCCCGAAGCCTCAATCGTCAGGATCTTGTTGATCTCAACATTCTTGAACAGACGGGCCCACTCGGCGCCCATGTGGTCGAACAGCTCAACGTCGCACTGGTGGTTGAGGAAGACATCAACCTTAAGGACGTTACCGGCCTTTACGATGCCGTCATGGCGAATACGATCCTCAAGCTCCTGCATGGCGCAACCCCTTCTCGCGGCAACGATACCGCGCGATTAATAAACGTTGTTCGATAGTCTACCACGGACCGACCCCCGCCTGTCACACAAGCCGCATCGCACCACAAACCAGTCTTTTTGGGACGGCGCGAATACGTGGCAGGCAGCCTCCCAACACGCTAATGGCGGGCGCGCATCCTCACCAAACGCACCATGGCGAGCGCAAAACCCACAGCGGCCACAGCCATAAGCACGTAGAACACCGAGCGAAAACCGAATAGGAATACATCCGGACGGCCTGCAACGAAACTGGTTACGGCCTCGCCCATCGCCACGCTCATCTGCCCATACAGGATATGCGACGCCACCGTAATGCCGAATGCCATGCCAGCGTAGCGCGCCAAACTGCCCAAGCTGCCCGCAAAACCGAGCGCCTCGCGCGGGGCCGAACCCATATACAGGGAGTTGTTAGGGCTTTGGAAAATCGACGTACCGAGCGACATAAATGCGACGCAGCACACGATCACAAGGATGGAGGAATGCTCGTTGAGCGTGCTCACCGCAAAGAGACCGCACACGTACACACCCAGGCCGACCGCCGTGGGGCCCTCGCAGCCAACACGGTCCGAAACCGTACCCGAAAGCGGGCCGATAAAGGCATTCACCATCGGCAACGCCAAAAAGAGTAGTCCAGAGATGTCGGAACCAAAGCCGTGGGCGTCCTGAAAATAGAACGGCAGGATAAACTCGGATGCGCCAATACCAACGAACACGATGAGCATGCAGGCGAGGTTGATGGTGAAGGCCGAATTTGCAAAGCAGCGACGAGCAGCCTCGATCAGGGACATGGGGCGCTCGCCAGCCTCCGGCTTAACATGCGGCAGCGTATAGAGCCCCACGATAAACGAGATGACGCCAATGGGCAGGTTGATGAGGAAGATGCTCTCCCAGGGAAAGCTTGCCACCAGCATGCCGCCCAGCACGGGGCCACACATCATGCCGAGGGCCACGAAGGTCGCGAGAATACCCATGGCACGACCGCGCTCGCGCGCCGGAAACGACTCGGTGATGATACCCATGTTGTTAGCCATGGCCGCCGCGCAGCCGACGCCCTGCACAATGCGTGCCAGAATAAGAACTTCGAGCGAACTCGAAAGGCCGCAAAGCAGCGAGCCGGCCGTAAAAACGATTACGCCCAGCTGGAATACGCCCACCTTGCCGCGCACGTCGCCCAAGCGGCCAAACGGCAGCATAGCCACGCATGTCGCAAGCAGATACACCGAGCTTACCAGCTGAATGCGATCGAGGCCCACACCCAGCTCCTTTTGTATCACGGGCAGCGCCACGGTCACGACGGTCGAATCCAGACACACCATAAACGTCATGATGAGCACGGTAAACAGAATCGCCCACTTGTTCTTGCCATGGGTGTCGCCCTCAAGGGCAATGTGCTCGCGGCGCAGCTGCTCTGCAGTTTTCTCCATATCCATCCTTTCGAGTGGTGCAACGCAAAAACGGGGCCCCAATCGCCTGCGAACAGTCGCGATTGGGGTCCCGCCTACGGAATCGGAACTAAAGGTCGCCGAAGCTTTCTGCCAGCATCGGCGACTTGTGCGAACGCTAGCCTAGCACTGCTCGAGCGCCTGCTCAAGGTCGGCAATCAGATCGGCCGTGTCCTCGAGGCCGCACGACAGGCGCACCATGTCGGCGGAGATGCCGCAGGCGATGAGCTCCTCATCGTTCATTTGGCGATGCGTGGCGTTAGCGGGATGCAGGCAGCAGGTGCGGGCGTCTGCCACATGCGTGGCGATCTGGGCGAGCTTAAGGCTCTTCATAAAGGTCTCGGCCGCCGCGCGACCACCGTTAAAGCCAAAGCTCACGACGCCGCAGGTACCGTTGGGCATGTACTTCTGAGCCAGGTCATAGTACTTATCGCCCTCCAGGCCCGGATAGCTCACAAAGCGCACCTTGGGATGACTCTGCAGGAACTTGGCAACGGCCAGGCCGTTCTCACAATGACGCGGCATGCGTACATGCAGGCTCTCGAGCGAGCTGTTCAGGAAGAAGGCCGCCTGCGGGTTCTGCATGGGGCCGAGGTCGCGCATGAGCTGAGCGGTTGCCTTGGTAATGAAGGCACCCTCGCGACCGAACTTCTCGGCATAGGTCACGCCGTGATAGCTCTCGTCGGGCGTGGTGAGACCCGGGAACTTGTCTGCATGGGCCATCCAGTCAAACTGGCCGTGGTCGACGATCACGCCACCCAGGTAGGCCGCATGCCCATCCATGTACTTGGTGGTAGAGTGCGTGACGATGTCGGCGCCCCACTCAAAGGGACGGCACATCACGGGCGTCGGGAAGGTGTTGTCGACCATCAGCGGCACGCCGTGGTCATGCGCGGCCTTGGCAAAGCGCTCAATATCGAGCACGGCAAGGGCGGGGTTGGCAATCGTCTCGCCAAAGACGAGCTTGGTATTGGGCTTAAAGGCGGCCTCGAGCTCCTCATCGGTGCAGTCGGGGGCAACAAAGGTGCAGGTGACGCCCATACGACCCATGGTGTGGGCGAGCAGGTTGTAGGTACCGCCGTAGATGGCAGAGCTTGCGACCACGTGATCGCCGGCACCGGCAACGTTAAAGATCGCGAGGAAGTTCGCAGCCATGCCCGAGCTCGTGAGCATCGCCGCGGTACCACCCTCCATCTCGCAGATCTTGGCAGCGACCAGATCGCACGTGGGGTTCTGCAGGCGGCTGTAGAAGTAGCCCGACTCCTCCAGGTCAAACAGCTTGCCCATGTGCTCGGACGTGTCGTACTTCCACGTGGTGGACTGGTAGATGGGCACCTGGCGCGGCTCCGCATCGCCCGGATGATAGCCGCCCTGAACACATGTAGTTCCGATGGTCTGCTCGCTCATATCCAACTCCCTTACTTGGGTTTTGTTTTATTCGGTTTACGATACCGCTACCCCGCACCCCTCTCAACCCATCCCGCCGATAGGTTATGGGACAAATTAATCAGGTTTATTTGTCCCAAATCTTAAGAAAGTGTTCGATGGCGAAAAACAATGAGATATGCACTGCGGTCTCGATAAGCGAATGCGCCAGCAAGGGTACCATAGGCGGGTACACCGCAATCAAGGAGACACCGATGAAGCAGATTGATACCACTCAGCTCAACACTGCCACCTGCCAGGCTCAGGCTGCCGAATACCACGCCCGCGGCTTTAACTGCGCGCAGGCCGTCGCCTGCACGCTCGCGCCCGCCGTCGGGCTCGACCCCCAGGTCGCCTTTACCCTCACCGAGGGCTTTGGCGCCGGCATGGGCGGCATGACCGAAACTTGCGGTGCCATCTCGGGCGCCGTGGCCATCATGGGCTTTGTAATGAGCGATGGCATGGAAAACCCCAAGACCAAGGGCCAGACCTACAAACTGTCGCGCGAGATTGCCAAGCGCTTTGGCGAGAAGAACACGACGACCGTCTGCGGCACGCTCAAGGGCATCGGATCGGACAAGGGTCCGCTCCGCAGCTGTCCCGGTTGCATCGACGATGCCGTCGAAATCGCCTGTGATGTACTAAAGCAGCTCGCCGAGTAAACGGCAGCGACATAAAACGACGGTCGGTGTGCTTGGGATCCGTCCAAAAGCACGCCGGCCGTCGCCGTTAGAACTCGGCAAATTCGGGAGTGCTGACCTCAATCTCCTCGCGCCCCGCCATAAGCTCGCGCATCTTAGCGCAAAACGACTCCTGCTCCCCCGCCTTAAACACCAAATGAAGTGTCACGGCATCCGCGTACTCGGTATCCGAAACCTTGGCACCGGAATCCTGGGCCAAGCGAAGCACCTGCTCATACTGCGGATAGGCCACATGCACGTCAACAGGCACGACACTCGTCATCTCGACGATCTGCCCGGCCTCCTGAGCCGCGGCCACCGCCGCTTGCGTCGCCGCAGTATAGGCGCGAACCAGGCCGCCCGGCCCCAACAGCGTGCCGCCAAAATAGCGCGTCACTACGCAGCAAACATTTTTGAGCTCCGCACCGCGCAACACCTCGAGCGTCGGCATACCGCTCGTGCGGCTCGGCTCACCATCGTCGCTCTGGCGCTCGCGTCCATCGACCAAAATCCACGCGGGAACATTGTGTCGAGCGTCGTAATGACGTTTGCGAACCATCTCGATAAAGGCATTCGCCTCGTCCTCGGACTCAATATGGACCAGCTGGGCAATAAACCGGCTCTTGCGGTCCACAAACTCGCCCGAAGCCTCAATATTCGATTGCAGAGTAAAATAGCTGTCCAACAAAGCCCCTCAACAAAATAAAGCGCAGCAACGAACAGCTTCAATAATACGGCAAAGGCCGTACCGATTGTCAGGGTAACAAAAATGCCAAGTGGGCCTATAAGCCGGGTTCTGTCGTGAACGGTCATTTATCTTGTCTGCACGTTACCGTGCAGCTCCACGCACGCTACCCGAACGCGGACCGGGCCGGCCCATAGCGTTCCTATTCGCGCTTGCTCCGGATGGGGCTTGCCAAGCCGCCGTGTTGCCACGACGCTGGTGGTCTCTTACACCACCGTTTCAGCTTTTCCCTTTACGCCTTGCGGCGCAGGTGGGAGTCTTCTTTTCTGCGGCGCTTTCCGTCGGATCACTCCGCCCGGCCGTTAGCCGGCATCCCGCCCTCTGGAGCCCGGACTTTCCTCACGCGTGCCGCAAGCAGCACATCGCGCGACCGTCTGGCCCACTCAGCAGTGCAAGAGTGTAGCACACCGTTGCCGCAGGCAATGGCACAACACAAGCGTTCGACACGATAAACCAAGAAGCGCCCATGCAGTACAATAGGGTCGTCGATGGGCAACGTCGTCAGTCGAGACGCGACCGCGCTCCGCACCCCTCCGTCTACTCGGTGTGTTCCCGCCTCCTCCCCGAGGCGGGATGTCGGCATTTTTCATGCACCGACAACCCAATAGCCTGTGGACAGCCCGGACATCATTGCGCACGAGCAGCATCGCGCGCATCAGCAGCAAATGCAAAAAGGGACCCGTCCATTACGGACGGATCCCTTAAAACAAGTGATCGTCAAACCGATTTACTCGGCGTCGGTCTCCTCGTCCTTCTTCTCGGAAGGCAGCGGGGTAACCTCGATCTCGACGCCCAGAGTCTCAGCAGCGGACTTCATGGACAGGGAGATACGACGACGGTCGAGGTCGATCTCCATGACCTTGACCTGAACCTTGTCGCCCACATGGGTGACCTGAGAAGGCTGATCGACGTGCTTGTTGGCCATCTCGGAGATGTGCACCAGGCCCTCGATGCCCTCGCCCAGATCGACGAAAGCGCCGAACGGGACAAGCTTGGTCACAGTGCCCTCGACGATAGCGCCGACGGGGTACTTCTTGACCAGTGCGCGCCACGGATCCTCGGTGGTCTGCTTGAGACCCAGGGAGATGCGCTCGCGGTTGAGATCGACGTCGAGAACCTCGACCTCGACCTCCTGGCCGACCTTGACAACCTCGGAAGGATGGTTGACGTGGTTCCAGGAGAGCTCGGAGATGTGGATGAGGCCGTCGATACCGCCGAGGTCGACGAAGGCGCCGAAGTCGACGATGGAGGAAACGGTGCCCTGGAGACGCATGCCAGACTTGAGCTTGGACAGGATCTCGGAGCGCTCGGCCTTACGGGACTCCTCAAGCACGACGCGACGGGAGAGGACAACGTTGTTGCGGTTGCGGTCCATCTCGATGACGCGGGCCTCGATGCGGGTGCCCATGTAGGAGGTGAGGTCCTTGACGCGACGGAGGTCGACGAGGGAAGCGGGCAGGAAGCCACGCAGGCCGATGTCGAGGATCAGGCCGCCCTTGACAACCTCGATAACCTCGCCCTCGACGTTCTCGCCGGAGTTGAACTTCTCCTCGATGCGGTTCCAAGCACGCTCGTACTCGGCACGCTTCTTGGACAGGACCAGACGACCGTCCTTGTCCTCCTTCTGGAGAACCAGAGCCTCGATGGGATCACCGAGTGCAACGATGTCTGCAGGGTTAGCGTCCTTGCGGATGGACAGCTCGCGGACCGGGATAACGCCCTCGGACTTGAATCCGATGTCAACGAGCACCTCGTCATGCTCGATCTTAACGACAGTGCCGTTAACGAGATCGCCCTCATCAAAGTCGGTAATCGTACCGTCGATGAGGTTGTTCATCTCCTCCTCGTTGACATCGTCAAGAGAGAAAATGGACGAGTTCTGAATCTCACTCAAAGGTGGACCCCTTTCGAACTACGGGGCCCCGATTGCTAGGACCTACAGAAGGGTGCGACAAGCACACAACGTTTAGGAACACTCGGGAGCCGACAGATACTAATGTGACGCTTATGCAATCACGTTCGTATAGGTTACGGGGAAATGAGTTCGATTTCAAGCGTGAACTGCGATTTTTTACTCGTGTGGAGACTTTTTCGTAATCTTATGAACACACGTCTCCGCAACTTGACGATAACCAGCCAGGCATTCGGCTTTGGGGTAAAGTATCCGGAGTCAACGATTCTAGATCGATTTTTCGAGAAAGGTGCCCGCGTGCTCAAAGCAGTCGTTTTCGATATGGACGAAACGCTTCTTAGCATCAACCTCAACGCGTTCATCCTTCGCTATTTTAAGGATGTCTCTTCGATGCTCGCGGATATCGGGCGCCGCAGCCGCGGTGGCACGATGGCACGCCTCGGCACCATCCTGGTCGACCTCAACGCCAATCGCCGCAGCAGCACGGACAATCGCACCAATCTTGAGTTTTACCAAGAAGAGGTCGAGCGCCGATGCGGCATTTGCCTCTCGGACCCACTTATCTACGAGGCGTTTACCTACTACGACCGCGAAGTTCTTCCGTACAAGAATGACGAACTCATCAACGCCCATGCCATGCCGGGCGCACACGCCGCGCTTCAGGCCGTACAGGACGCAGGGCTGCGCTGCGCGCTCTTTACCAACCCCAGCTTTCCGCAGGGGGCCATCGAGTGCCGCATGGGTTGGGGCGACCTGGCCGACGCCCCCTTTGAGCTCGTCACGCACATGGGAAACGCCACCCGCTGCAAGCCTGATGCCACCTACTATCTAGAGCAGCTTCAGGTGATGGGGCTCGAACCGCACGAGGTCCTTATGGTGGGCAACGATCCCAAACGCGACTTCCCTAACCCCGCCTGCGGCATTCAGACTGCCTATGTAGGCCAGGGCAAGCCCAACCGAGTCACCTGGCGCGGAACCATGGAAGGCTTCGCCCGCGACTTTAACGCCGTAGTAGAAGCCTTCTACGAACACCAAGTAGCCGACGAACTGTCCTAGCACACTTGGGTTTTGCCGATCATGATGTTGAGGATCTCGACGTCGGTGTCCTTCATACCCACACGGCCCACGTAGCCCATGCTGGCAATCGTCTGCTCGACGGTATCCTGGATCAAACCCTCGCCGGCACGGAAGCCACGCCCCTGCATGGCCATGTCATGTCCCAGAATCGCCGCATCGACGGCAGCCGAAATCTTGGCGGCACAACTCGCCTTGGCGCCGTCGCACACGATGCCGCCCACGTTACCGAGCGTATTCGAGACCGTCGCGCCAATCTGCTCGCGCGTGCCACCGCACAGCCAGGTAATCGCAGCGCCGGCGCCGCACGCGGCGCAAATAGCACCGCAAAACGCCGAAAGCGCACCAATATAGCTCTTGATATGCACGGCGATAAGATCGGACAGCATCACGGCGCGTACCAGACGCTCGTGGTCGCAACGCAGGTACTCGGCATACTCCATGACGGGCAATGCGCAGGTAATGCCTTGATTGCCCGAGCCGCACACAATGGCGACCGGCAGCGCGCAACCGTTCATGCGGGCGTCGGACCCGGCGGCCGCACGGGCACGGGCACGGCAGGCGACGTCATCGGCACGAGCACCCAGCAGCGTACGACCCACCTCGGCGCCCCAAGCGTGCGCAAGGCCCTCGGCACTGATTGCGCCATTCAGCTCAATCTGACGCTCAACGGCAGCGCGGGCGCCCTCAATGTCACCGTCCTCGATAAAGTCGATGATGGAATCAATGGACATGGGCGTATCGGCGTTATCTGCCGCACGCTCGGCCACCACGCGCTCGGCGCAGGCGGCGCACTCCCCCGCCGACTTGCCGCATACCGGAATACCGTCGAGCGTATGGCACGTGACATTAGTGTGGTGATCGGTAATCTCGACGACCGCGGTATGGCCCCCGGCCGTCGCAGTCACCTTGATGTAGAGGTTGGGCACACCCTCGACAAGCGACACATCGCAGTAGCCGGCGTCGGCGAGGAGCTCGGCCACACGAGCGCGGTCTTCATCGTTAACGCTCTCGAGCACCTCAAGCGCGCTCTTGGCGTCACCGCCCACGGCACCCAGCACGGCTGCAGCTTCAATACCGTGCATACCGCCCGAGTTGGGCACGGTCACGCTCTTAACGTTCTTGATGATGTTGCCCGAGCAGGCAACGTCCATATGATCGGGTTCGCAACCGAGCGTCTGGCTCGCCAACGCCGCTGCATAGGCAACGGCAATAGGCTCGGTGCAGCCGAGCGCACAGACAAGCTCGCGGTTCAAAACATCGCAAAACGCGGCATCACGAAGGGAATCGGTAGGCATAGGTATCTCCTGCTTGCATAACGGGCTGGTCTCTCAAAAAAATTAGCTCCTTTATTTGATAACAATGCATCAAAAACCGCAACCACGGTTCCGGCGGACGGCGCTCAAGCACAAACTGGCGGCATTCATTCATGAAAAGCAGGTCTTGTTGCATGCTTAAGCGTTTGACCAAAAAACGCCCGAGCGTTTACACAAAAGTCGCGCTATCATGCAGTCGAACGCGGTAAAACCTTTAGCAATTCCGCCGCACGGACCAGAGAGGAACCACTCATGAAGATCGGTATCGGTAACGACCACGCCGCCGTCGAGCTCAAGAACATCATTTCCGAGCACCTGAAGGAGCGCGGCTGCGAGGTCGTGAACTATGGCACCGACACCTCCGAGAGCTTCGACTACCCCATCGCCGGTTACAAGGTGGGCAAGGCCGTGGCCAACGGTGACGTCGACCTGGGTATCTTGATCTGCGGTACCGGCGTCGGGATTAGCCTGGCTGCCAACAAGGTCGAGGGCGTACGCGCCGTCGTGTGCTCCGAGCCCTTCAGCGCCAAGCTCTCCCGTATGCACAACAACACCAACGTGCTGGCCTTTGGCGCCCGCGTCGTGGGCTCCGAGCTCGCCAAGATGATTGTCGACGAATGGCTCGACGCCGAGTTTGAGGGCGGCCGCCACGAGCGTCGCGTCAATCTCCTCAACGAGATCGACCAGACCCGCGGACTAAAGATTGTCGACGAGGCCTAAAGACTTACAAAGCCATACGCTAGCGCCAGCCCCCGCCCGGAAGAAACATCCGGACGGGGCTCTTTAGTAGTTTTCTATGCGTTTACCAAAAATCTACCGGAATAAAAGGGCGCCGCGGTTGGAATTCCGCGGCGCCCAAGCCACACGCTAACAGCTTTAAGGAGTCAAAGCTGGTTTAGCCAAAGAAGCGCTTGATCTCGATCTCGGCGTTCTCCAGGCAGTCGGAGCCGTGGATCACGTTGGCGTTGACATCGACAGCGAAGTCGCCGCGAATGGTGCCGGGCGTAGCATCAAGCGGGTTGGTAGCGCCCATAAGGGTGCGCATCTTGGAAACAGCGGAGAGACCGGAAACGACCATCTTGACGACCGGACCGCTCGTCATAAAGTCGCAGAGACCGCCAAAGAAGGGCTTGTCGGCCAGATGAGCGTAGTGCTCCTCGACGGTAGCGCGCTCGAGCGTAGTCATCTCCATGCGCTCGATGACAAGGCCGCTGCGCTCAATGCGAGCAACGATCTCGCCGATCTTGCGATCGCGCACGGCGTCGGGCTTAATCATGATGAAGGTCTTCTCGATAGCCATAAGGTAGCCTTTCAAGTAGGTTCGCGCGTGCCCAAGTCCCATTCCGGCACTCGCCTGGACTGCATCGTAACAGAGTTTTAGCTGCAGTTAAACAAAAAGCTGTTTATTGAAGCGCTGCAATTAATTGAAGCGTTCCATATGTGTCACTTCTGTTTCGAAGCCCGATTAGAGTACCATCCGACTGCCCATCAACCGCACCGAACCGAGCGGACGGTCGGTTGCCGCCTGTGAACGTACCCCCTTCACAACCTGCCCAAAGGTCCTACAGAAGTTCTCGACAAGCCCCTCCCCCATTACAACAAAATACGGACGCCCACATCAGCAGACGCCCGTAAAAGCAAAAACGATTTATCAATAAATGGCCAAGCAGCTTTAGCCAGACTCTTACTTTGCCCCGTGGCCCATCTCGAAGACCTTGGTCAGCGATCCAAACACGCCTTCGTCGGCCACGAGCTGTGCCTCGGCACGATCCAGCTGTACGGCAACGGCGGCAGGGGCGGTACCGCCCTCGGTCGTACGCGCGGCGACAATTGAGGGGATGTCGAGCGCCTCGGTAATATCGCGTTCAAAGAGCGGGCTTGCCTCCTGGAACACCTCAAACGGCAGGTCCTCAAGATTGCAGCTACGCTTCTCACACATCAGGACCAGATGGCCCACCACGGCATGTGCCTCGCGGAACGGCAGACCACGCTTAGCCAGGTAATCGGCAACATCGGTGGCGGCAAGGTGTCCCACGCCGCACTCGCACGCCATGGCATCCTCGTTGACGGTCCAAGTCGAAATCATACCGGCCATAACCGACAGGCACTGCATGAGCGTATGGGCGGTATCGAGCGCGCCCTCCTTGTCCTCCTGCAAGTCCTTGTTATAAGCAAGCGGCAGGCCCTTCATGGTCACGAGCAGCTGCACCAGGTTGCCATACACACGGCCGCTCTTGCCGCGGATAAGCTCGGCAAAGTCGGGATTCTTCTTCTGCGGCATGATGGACGAGCCGGTGGAGTACGAGTCGGAAAGCGTGATAAAGCCAAATTCGGAGCTCGACCACAGCACGATCTCCTCGGAAAGACGCGACAGGTGCATGGCCATGACGGAGCCGGCGTAATGCAGATCGAGCAGGAAATCGCGGTCGGAAACCGCATCGAGCGAGTTGGGAATCACGCCCGCAAAGCCAAGCTCGGCAGCCGTCATCTGACGATCGAGCGGATAGCTCGTACCGGCAAGCGCGGCAGCACCCAGCGGGCAGTTGTCGGCGGCATCAAAGGCGGCCTTCAGGCGCGTAAAGTCACGCGCGAACATCCAGGAATACGCCAGCAGATGATGCGACAGCAGCACGGGCTGAGCGTGCTGCATGTGCGTGTAGCCCGGCAGAATCACCTTGTCGTACTTCTTAGCCGCATCCACCAGCACATGGCGCAGCTCAAGATTGGCCTCCATGAGCTCCTTGGCCAGCGCCTTGACGCCCAGGCGTGTGTCGGTCGCCACCTGGTCGTTGCGCGAACGTCCGGTATGCAAGCGCTTACCGGCCTCGCCGATGCGACGCGTCAGCTCGCTCTCGATGGACATATGAATGTCTTCGTCGTTGATGTCGAAGGTGAAGTTGCCGGCATCGATATCCTGTTCGATTCCAGTCAGGCCCTTGGCAATCGCTTGCTCGTCCTCGGCACTGATGATGCCCTGGGCCGCCAGCATTTTGGCATGCGCCTTAGAGCCGGCGATATCCTGCTTATAGAGATGTTTGTCGACCGGCAGCGACGCGCCAAACTCCTGCGTGACCTCGGCC
Source organism: uncultured Collinsella sp. (assembly GCA_937966215.1). Lineage (GTDB taxonomy): Bacteria > Actinomycetota > Coriobacteriia > Coriobacteriales > Coriobacteriaceae > Collinsella. Next base: position 143,331 of record CALCKK010000001.1, read on the forward strand.
ACGCCCGCCTCAAAACGACCGCCCCAAAGAGCCATGGAACCGTCCCCTTTCTCCAAATACCAAAACAAGCGCCCAAAGCAATGCGCCATATCGCTAAAGCGATTTATCAACCGCTAGTTTTACACATTCCCCACCGTGCGCGAGGCTGACAAGCTAAATAGCGAAGAAGTGACGCACCATGCACTTGGCGCCCATGGATTCCCTCCTGAGGTTACCCTGCGAGGCGTCAATCCAGGCCTTCAGGCTCATGGGGACCTCCTCCACCTTGGCGGTATCGAGCTCGGGGGCAAGAGAAAGCAAAGAGTGTGCAATAGCGTCAAACATAGTAGGTACTCCTCAGATATATATAGGCGCAGAGCCGCCAAATTGATAGAAAGAGCCCCGCCGGACAACCCCGGCGGGGCTCGGACTCAGCCGCAGATGCGGCATCATATATGCGGGCGGAACGTAGGGGCCACCGATGTTAAGAAGTGTCAGCAAGCATAACGAAAGGTAGGGACCCCGTGCGCCCGTTATGTATCACGCGGATGGGCCGCGCGGATACCAAGGAAGAGAAGCCTTAGGCCTGGGCTGCAGCGGAGCTGGGACCCTGGACCTTAGCCCACGTCTTGAGCGACAGCGTATCGATCTCGATAAAGCCGGCGCTGGCCTTCTCATCAAACGTGGTGTCGCGGTCGTAGGTGGCCAGGCCGTAATCGTAGAGGCTGAAGGGGCTCTTGCGGCCGACGACATGGCAGTTGCCCTTAAAGAACTTCAGACGGACGGTGCCGGTCACGAACTTCTGGGTGTCGGCCATAAAGGCATCGAGCGCGTTTTTGAGCGGGCTGTACCACTGGCCGTTATACACGGCGGTGGCCCAATCCTGCTCAAGCTTAATCTTCTCCTTGAGCAGGTCGCCCTCAACGCAAATGTCCTCGAGCGCCTTGTGGGCGGTGATAAGCGTCAGGGCGCCGGGGACCTCATAGCACTCGCGGCTCTTGAGGCCCACCAGACGATCCTCGACCAGGTCCAGGCGACCAAAGCCATTGTCGCCGGAAATCTTGTTAAGGACGATGACGATCTCGGAGAGCTTCATCTTCTTGCCGTCGACGGCGACGGGCTTGCCCGCCTCAAACTCAATCTCGGTGTAGGTCGGGGCGTCGGGCGTATCCTCGGGGTTCTTGGTCATAACCCAGGCGTCGTCGAGCGGCTCGTTCCAGGGATCCTCCAGGTGGCCGCACTCAATGGCGCGACCCCACAGGTTGTCGTCGATGGAATAGGGGTTGTCGTTGGTACCCTCGGGAACCGGCACGTTGTGGGCGTGGGCGTAGGCGACCTCGTCCGGACGGCACTTCAGATCCCACTCGCGAACCGGGGCGATAACCTTGAGCTCGGGGTCGAGCGCCTTGACGGCAGCCTCAAAACGGACCTGGTCGTTACCTTTGCCGGTGCAGCCGTGGGCGACGTAGGTCGCGCCAAACTCGTGAGCAACCTCGACGAGCTTCTTGGCGAGCAGCGGGCGGGACAGGGCGGAGAGCAGCGGGTACTTGTTCTCGTACATGGAGTTGGCCGCGATGGCCTTGGTCAGGAACTCATCGGAGAACTCGTCGCGCAAGTCGAGCACCTGACAATCCAGAACGCCCAGGTCGAGCGCCTTCTGCTTCTTGGCATCCAGGCCGGTCTCCTCCTGGCCCACGTTACCGCAGACGCAAACGACATCAAGATTCTTCTCGTCCTGAAGCCACTTGACACATACGGATGTATCAAGACCACCGGAATATGCGAGAACGACTTTTTCCTTGCTCATGGCTGTTTCCTTTCGCCCTTGGTAGCTAGTTAGAACATCGGTCAGTTGCAAGTCATTTCGAGGTCAAAAACCGTGCAATATCAGGTTAAATAGCAAAAATCAGCACATACATGCCCTAGAAACATGCAGCAATGTCGTGCTAAAACCCAACGACCTCAAAATGACTCTGTTGGGGCATTTAGCCCCATGCGGACAGAGACGATTGTTATCGTCGTCGGGAAATTGCGCGCTGGCGTCGGATGGCATTGTCTGCAGTAGTGATAATCTTTACGAACTGCATCTGCCTCTCCTTTCACCTATCGCCGGGCGCAATTCTAATATCGTAAACGGTACCTTTTCCTCGGTAAGCGGTTGTTTTTCCGTCTCCGTTTTCGATGGTCGCTATATTACGCTAAAGTGCCTGCTGTACAAGCGACAAATTCAAATTTCTGAAAAGTTTTTTCATTACTTTGTGAATGATGATGCAAATATGCGCCAATCCTGCGAAAATACGCCCGACTATCAAGTAGAGGGTCAATCACCCGAAACATTCTGGAAACCGAAAGGCGCGTTTTATGCAGACTTACGAATCAGACGCCAACATCGGCAACATTAAGATTCTCGCTGTCGATATGGACAAGACGTTACTGACCGACGAGCGCGTGCTGCCTCAGGGCCTCGACGAGCGCCTGGACAAGCTCGCCGAGGCTGGCATCGTGTTCTGCCCCGCCAGCGGACGCCCCGCCCCCAAACTCGAGGAGATGTTTGAGGACATCAAGAGCCGCATCGCTTTTTGCCCCGATAACGGCGCGTGCGTGATCTATCGCGGTAGCTATATCTATAAGAGCAATATTGACGTGGAGCTGTATCAGCAGGTCTTGAGCCGCGCCTCGGAGGATTCGCGCGCTGTCCCCGTCCTGTGCTGCTTCGACGAGTTCTATGTACTTGCCCGCGATCATCAATACCACGACGAGATCAGCGTCTACTACAACACGATCAACTACGTCGATAGCTTTGAGGGCATTGACATCGAGTCTAACAAGATTTCGATCTTCTTCCCCGCCTACGATGCCGAGCCAGCGTTTCGCGAGGACTACAGCCCCGAGTTCTCGGACAAACTCTACGTCACCAATGCGGGCCGCGAGTGGATCGACTTTATGAATCTGGGCGTCGACAAGGGGTCGGGCGTAGCACATCTCTGCGAGCGCCTGGGCATCGATATCGCCGACGCCGCTGCCGTGGGCGATACGTACAACGACATCCCCATGCTTGAGCGCGTCGGTCACAGCTTTATCGTGGACAATGCCGAGGAGCATATGAACGCGCATGCCAAATGGCGCATTCCGAGCAACAACGACGGGGGCGTACTGACGCTCATCGACGCCATCCTGGCGGCTCGTTAACGTTGCTCGTCGGACCTGGCCGGGCGGCACGGGTTAACTTTTCGCTCGGTCAGGTCCTGCGCAAGACGAAAGCCACATTAAGTGGCTTTCTTTGCGTGCGGAATCTACGAAAAGTTAACCCGTGCCGCCCGGCCAGGCCCTAGGTTTACCTACCTGCCGCCAAGATGGCGTCTTGAGTGTCTAGATACTTTGGCTGAATTAAATTGGATGAAGGGAGCTCCTTGCTGATGAGGGGCTCCCTTCTTGTTTGGTTACTTTGGGGCTGTTGGCACGTCTTTACTTGGCGTCGGCCCAGGTTACTCCGGTTGAGGCTTCGGCGATCAACGGTACGCGGAGGTCTACTACGTGTTCCATGACGTCGCGGACCATGGTGGTTAGGCGCTCGACTTCGTTGACGGGGCACTCAAAGTCCAGTTCGTCGTGTACCTGCAAGATCATGTGGGCGGCAAAACCCTCTTCTTCCAGGCGGCGGCTCACGCGGGCCATGGCGATCTTGATGATGTCGGCCGCGGTGCCCTGCATGGGGTGGTTCATGGCCGTGCGCTCGCCAAAGCCGCGGAGTTGCGGGTTTTTGGCCTTGAGCTCGGGAATATGGCGTCTGCGGCCATACATGGTCTCGGCATAGCCCGTCTGCTTGGCTCGCGCCACCACATTGTCGAGGAACGTGCGCACACCCGGGTAGGCCTCGTAGTAGCGATCGATCATATCGCGCGCCTCGGCCATCGAGATGTGCAGCGACTGCGACAGACCATAGGCCTGCTGACCGTACACGATGCCAAAGTTCACGGCCTTGGCGCGGCTACGCAGGTCGGGTGTCACCTCGGACACCGGCACGCCAAATACGCGCGCGGCCGTCTCGGCATGGAAGTCCTCGCCCTCGTTGAAGGCGCGCACCAGGTGCTCGTCACCCGAAAGATGCGCGAGCAGGCGCAGCTCGATCTGCGAGTAGTCCACCGCCAAAAAGACGCTGCCCTCGCCCGCCGAGAACGCCGTCTTGACGGTACGCCCCAGCTCCGAGCGCGTCGGAATGTTTTGCAGATTGGGGTCGCTCGAAGACAAACGCCCCGTCGCGGTGATGGTCTGGTTGTACGTGGTGTGCACACGCCCGTCACCACGGCGCAGCGGGCCCAGCGTGTCCAGATAGGTCGACTTAATCTTGGACTTCTCACGCCAGTCCAAAATCAGGCGCACGATCTCGTGGTCGCGGGCAAGGTCGCTCAGCACCTTGGCGTTGGTCGAATAGTAGCCGCGCTTGGTCTTTTTGAGGCCCTTGGTCGGAAGTCCCATAACATCAAACAGCACGTGCGAGAGTTGCATGGGGCTGCCGATGTTAAAGGTCTCGTCGCCGGCCAGGTCGCGAATGCTGCGCTCGACATCGGCAATCTGGGTCGCCAGGCCCTCGGACAGACTGTGCAGGCGGTCGGGGTCCACGAGCATGCCCGCGCGCTCCATCTTGGCAAGCACCGGCACGAGCGGCATCTCGATCCCATCGAACACGTTGGCGGCGTTCTCGCGGGCCATGCGGTCACGCAGCGGTGCAACCAGCGCCAGCGTCAAGGCCGCCGTGCGAGCGGCGGGCGCAGGAGCGTCCTCGCCAGCACCCTCTGCGCCGCGCGCCGCAGGCAGCGCCATCTGCAGATACGTATCGGCCAGATACACCTCGTCAAACTCGGAGCGGTCGGAATCCAACAGGTAGGCGGCAACAACGGTATCGAAGATGCGCGTGGAATCGACTGCCAGCGGATCCATGAGCTCGAGCTCAGAAGAATCGATGGGCGAAAGCTCATGCAGAAGCGCCTTCATATCCGGGCTCGCCACACGGCCTTCCATAAACAGACGCGCGAGCACGCCGGCAATCACGCCGTGGGCGAAGTTGAAGCCCTCAACCTCAGCCGCCGCACCGCTGTCGCCCTCCTCGAGCGCAAACAGGCCCTTGGACGTCGCCAACCACAGCGTGCGCGTCAGCCCAAAGAGCGCGCCCTCTTCCTTGTCATCGTCCACCACGGCGGCGACCCACTCGCCGGCATCAATCACGCGGGAGACCTCAGCCGCAACGGCACCAAGCGCGCCAGCATCGCCGGCGGCTGCGCGCAAAACGGCGGGAATCTCAAACGTGCTGGCAGCTGCCCCGCCCTCGCCGCCGATCAGCGCCAAGAAACGGTTCTGCATGGCGGTGATACCAAGCGTGCCCAGCGCCGCGGAAACCTCATCGGCGGAAAACGCCGGGAAGGACGTCGCCTCAAAATCGAGCTCAACGGGCGCATCGGTGCGGATGGTCGCCACCTTACGGCTCAGCAGCGCGTCGTCGATGTGTGCGCGCAGGTTTTCTCCCATCTTGCCCTTGACCTCGTCAGCATGCGCGATGACCTCGTCAAGGCTGCCGTACTGCGCGATGAGCGCACTCGCCTTTTTGGGGCCGATGCCCGGTACGCCGGGAATGTTGTCCGACGTATCGCCCTTCAGACCGTAAAAATCGGGCACGAGCGCCGGCGTGATGCCGTGATACAGGTCGTCCACGCTCTCGGGCGTCATGATCGCCACGTCGGACAGGCCCTTGCGAGTCGAGACCACGTTGACGTGCTCGGTCACGAGCTGATACATGTCGCGGTCGCCGGTCACCAGCAGCATGTCGCAGCCGGCCTCCTCGCCCAGGCGCGCCATGGTTCCCAGGATATCGTCGCCTTCCCAGCCCTCGGACTGCAAAATGGGCACGTTGAGCGCGGCGAGCAGCTCCTTGATCATGGGGAACTGCGCGTGCAGGTCGGGGTCCATGGGCGGGCGCTGCGCCTTGTACTGCGGCAGCATCTCCATACGCACGCGCGGCTTGCCCTTGTCAAACGCCACGACAACGCCGTCGGGATTAAAGGCATCGATCATCTTGAGGAACATGTTCAGAAAACCAAAGATCGCGTTGGTGGGGCGACCGTCCGGCGCGTTCATGGTCGGCGGCACGGCGTGGAAGGCGCGATGCATGAGCGAGTTGCCGTCGATGACGGCAAAGGTACGGCGCTTTTCAGACATATTGAATACCTCGCTTTGGGCTGGGCACGGTTTGCTCACACCAGTTTACACGCTCCCCGCCCCGCGGCCACCGCACATCAGGCTTCCCTGCCGCCGCGGGCCCGCGCGTGATACGATGGCTCACGGTACATCAACCAGCACGATCGATCCGAAAGGAGCCTGCGTCATGGAGCGTCCCAGCGCATGGAAAAAGTACACGCCACAGCAGATCGAGGAGCTCGAGGAGCTTTGCCGCGGCTATAAGCAGTTTTTGAGTGAGAACAAGACCGAGCGCCTGTGCGTCAAGGCCGGTATCAAGATGGCCGAGGAGGCGGGCTACGTCAATCTGGAGACCGTGATCGCCGAGGGCCGCGCGCTCAAGTCCGGCGACAAGGTGTACGCCGTCAACCACGGCAAGGACCTCATGCTCGTCAACCTGGGCACCGCCCCGCTCGAGCAGGGCTTTAACATCCTGGGCGCCCACGTGGACTCGCCGCGCCTGGACCTCAAGCAGAACCCCGTCTTCGAGGCCGGCGACATGGCTTATCTCGACACGCACTACTATGGCGGCGTCAAGAGCTACCACTGGGTCGCTTCCCCGCTCGCACTCGTGGGCGTCATCTGCAAAAAGGACGGCACCACCGTCGACATCAACATCGGTGACAAGGCCGACGACCCGGTCTTTACCATCTCCGACCTGCTGATCCACCTCTCGAGCGAGCAGATGGCCAAGCCCGCCAAGGACGCCGTCGACGCCGAGATCCTCGACGTGATCGTGGGCGGCCGCCCCGTCAAGTTTGACGAGGACGACAAGGACGCTCCCAAGGAGCCCGTCAAGCAGATGTTCCTGGATATCCTCAAGGAGCAGTACGACGTCGAGGAGGAGGACTTCCTCTCCGCCGAGATCGAGGTCGTGCCCGCCGGCCCCGCCCGTGACATGGGCCTCGACCGCTCCATGATTCTGGGCTATGGCCACGACGACCGTGTCTGCGCCTATCCGTCCATGCTCGCCCAGATCAACGTCGCCAACGTGGAGCGCACGAGCATCACACTCATCGTCGACAAGGAGGAGATCGGTTCCGTAGGTGCCACCGGCATGACGAGCCGCTTCTTCGAGAACACCGTCGCCGAGATCATGACGCTCGCCGGCGAGGATAGCCCGCTGGCCCTGCGCCGCGCGCTCGCCCGCAGCCGCATGCTCTCCTCCGACGTGTCCGCCGGCTTCGACCCGGGCTACGCCGGCAAGTTCGAAACCAAGAACGCCGCCTTTATGGGTCGCGGCCTGTGCTTTAACAAGTACACGGGCAGCCGCGGCAAGGGCGGCTCTAACGACGCCGACGCCGAGTATGTGGCCCTCATCCGCGACATCATGGACGAGGCCGGCGTGGACTTCCAGACCTGCGAGCTCGGTCGCGTCAACGCGGGCGGCGGCGGCACCATCGCATACATCATGGCTAAGTACGGCATGAACGTCATCGACTCTGGCGTTGCCGTCCTGTCCATGCACGCCCTGTGGGAGGTCGCTAACAAGGCCGATATCTACGAGGCCTATCGCGGCTACAAAGCCTTCATCGAGCGAGCCTAACCAACCCTTCATCAGTTGCGGTGAAATACGGACTAAACTGGCCCATAACCGGCCAAAACAGACCGTATTCCACCGCAACTTCCTATTTGGCAGAGGAGAGTCCATGCTGCAGGTCATCATTTCGCCCGCCAAGCAAATGCGCGCGGCCAGGGATGCTTTTGAAGTCCTGGGCATTCCACCTTTTGTGCACGAGACAGCTCGCCTCCACCGCGCACTGCTAGATATCGAGCGGAATGAAGGCAGCGGCGGTCTGCAGGCGCTATGGAACGTGAGTGACAAACTGCTGGGGCCTTGCCTCAACACCCTGCATGAGTTCGGGCCCATCTTGGGAAACGGCGATCTCGACAATCCTGCACTCGCCCGTCACCTCTCCCCTGCCGTCATGTCCTATCACGGCATTCAATACGAGAGCATGGCGCCCGAGGTGATGGATTCCGCGCAGCTCGCATGGCTGCAAGACCATCTGTGGATCCTCTCGGGCCTTTACGGATGCGCACGCCCCTTCCACGGCGTGTCGCCCTATCGGCTCGAAATGGGGGCGAAGCTTGCCGTCGACGATGCCCGAGACCTCTACGCGTTTTGGGGCGACAAACTCGCACGGGTCATCGCTCCGGCGGGCTCCAACGCTACGATCGTCAACCTTGCCAGCGTGGAATACGCCAAAGCCGTCCTGCCCCATGCTGCACAGGATACAACGGTTATCACCTGCCTTTTTGGCGAAGACGTCCGCAACGATAAGCCCGTTCAGCGATCGACCGCCAGCAAAAAGGCGCGCGGCTCCATGGTGCGCTGGATGGCAGAAAACAAGCTCGAGGATGTAAGCGGGCTCACCGCATTCAACATCGGCTATCGTCACATCCCCGAGCTTTCAGACAAAAACACCCTGGTTTTCATGAACGCGCAGGCACAATAGGCCCGCCGTTTCCAAACACTCCGTTACTCCGCCAAGCCATCGGCCTTTGCAATCCCGTTTGTCGAACCGTCCTGATAGACAATCTTGACGTGCTCAACCTCGGACACCGCAACACCCGTCGGAGGCTCCAGACGCCATTCCGTCAGGGCGATATCCATAGTCGTGGGCACATCTCCTTGATCTTTGAGCTTCACCGTGAGCGTTTTGAGCGCCGCGTCAAACGTCACGCGTTCGATTTCTTCACCTGGAATAGACCCACCACTCAGCTGCAACTGCACAAACTCATCGCGCGGGTACCAATAATCGCCCGGAACGGCGAGCGTATTGGCATTACCGCCAGTACTCCTCACCGTCATAATCGGTAGGCTATCATCAGCCTCGAACTCCCATGCAGCGCCGCCGCGACCGCCGAACGTCCAAATACAAAAGGCAATCACCAACACGGCAAGCACCGCAAAACCAATCGCGACAAGGCCATGGTGCGCACGGCTTTCCTCGGCCGATACATCCCATTGTGTCTCTCGATATAGATGCTTGTCTTCCATGTACGCCTCCCCACAGGCACGCTCGTTAGGCCAATCGTACCCATTCGAGCTATACTTGAGCCCATTACATAAACGGGGAGCTTGCAGGACAAGACGGCAGGCTGAGACTGGGCGCGCCCGCCCTGACCCGCAAACCTGATATGGGTAATGCCAACGAAGGGAGCCGTGCCAATGAGCACACAGACCGAGCCCAAGCTCGTCACGCAAATCGACTTCGCCCGCGCCGGGCAGATCACACCGCAGATGAAGGAGGTCGCCGAGCGCGAGCATCGCGACCCCGAGTACATCCGCGAGCGCGTGGCCGACGGCCGCATCGCCATTCCCGCCAACATCGTGCACATCAAAAAGGGCATGCGCGCCTTTGGTGTCGGCGAGGGCCTGTCCACCAAGGTCAACGTCAACCTGGGCATCTCGGGCGACAAGGCCGATGCCGCCGAGGAATGGAAGAAGGTCAAGATCGCCGAGGACTTTGGCGCCGACGCCATCATGGACCTTTCCAACTCGGGCAAAACGCGCCAGTTCCGCCAGCAGCTCATCGACGAGACGCCGCTCATGGTGGGCACCGTCCCCATGTACGACGCCATCGGCTACATGGAAAAGCCGCTGGTCAAGCTGACCAAGGACGACCTGTTCGAGGTCGTGCGCGCGCACGCCGAGGATGGCGTGGACTTTATGACCATCCACTGCGGCATCAACAAGTCGGTCACCAAGACCTTTAAGGAGACCGGCCGCCTGATGAACATCGTCAGTCGCGGCGGCTCGCTACTGTTTGGCTGGATGGAGGTCACCGGCAACGAAAACCCCTTCTACGAGTACTTTGACGAGCTGCTCGAGATTTGCCACGAGTACGACGTGACGATTTCGCTCGGCGACTCCTGCCGCCCGGGCTGCCTCTACGACTCCAACGATGCCACCGAGACCGCTGAGATGATCGAGCTGGGCAAGCTGTGCAAGCGCGCTTGGGCCGCCGGCGTCCAGGTCATGGTCGAGGGCCCGGGTCACATGGCGCTCGACGAGATCGCCGCCAACATGAAACTGCAGAAGCGCCTGTGCCACAATGCCCCGTTCTATGTGCTCGGGCCGCTGGTGACCGATATCGGCGTGGGTTACGACCACATCACCGCTGCCATCGGCGGCGCCATCTCCGCCAGCTCCGGTGCCGACTTCCTGTGCTACGTGACGCCGGCCGAGCACCTGTGCCTGCCCAACGCCCAGGACGTGCTCGATGGCCTCATGGCCACTAAGATTGCCGCGCACGCCGCCGATATCGCCAAGAAGGTGCCGCACGCCCGCGACATGGACGACAAGATGGGCCAGGCACGCCGCAAGCTCGACTGGGATGCCATGTGGAAGTGTGCTCTCGACCCGGTCACCGGCAAGAAACGCTACGAAGAATCCCCCGCCGCCACCGAGGGCACCTGCACCATGTGCGGCAAGATGTGCGCCGTCCGCACCGTTAACAAGGTGTTCGAAGGCACGACGATCGACCTCGGCATGGAGGACTAACTCGTCACCGGAGCCACAATCGGTAACATGGTGTTCGTCAATTGTTGACGTGTGAACATTTGCTCACATTTGCGTAAAGATTGCATCGCCCGCCCGGGTTCGACATAGAGTCGGCCCGGGCATCTTTATAATGCTGGCTTAAAGACCCATTTGATTCCGACCGAACAAGGGAGCAAACATGGATCGCAGTAAGGTACCTGCCGTCCTGTCCATCGCAGGATCCGATTCCAGCGGTGGCGCCGGCATTCAGGCCGACATCAAGACCATCACGGCGCACCGTCTGTATGCCGAGACGGCCATCACCGCCATCACCGCACAAAACACGCTCGGTGTCACCGCCGTGCAGAATATCTCCCCTGATATCGTCGCTGCGCAGATCGACGCCGTATTTGACGATATCCGCCCAAGCGCCGTCAAGATCGGCATGGTTTCCTCTGCCGAGATTATCGAGGTTATCGCCGACCGCCTGAGCGCCTGGAACGCGACAAACGTGGTAGTCGACCCCGTCATGGTAGCCACCTCGGGCGCACGGCTGATTGCCGAAGATGCCGCCGAGGCGCTCACCCGCCGCCTGTTCCCGCTGGCGACGGTTATCACGCCCAATATTCCCGAGGCCATGGCCCTGCTCGACTACGAGGTCGACTCCGAGCGCACGCAGCAAAATGCTGCCATGCTCCTCGCCCGCCGCTTTGGCTGCGCATCCCTCGTTAAGGGTGGGCATCTTGTCAACGAGGCCAACGATGTATTGGCCGAACCCGCGCCACTCGATGACGAGGGCAACCATCTGGGCGATCCGCTCACCACGTGGTTCCGCCACAAGCGCATCGAGACCGACAACACACACGGCACCGGCTGCACGCTTTCGTCCGCCATCGCCTGCGCGCTGGCTCAGGGCATGGATCTTGCCGACGCCGTCAACGCCGGCAAGGCCTACCTAACGGGCGCTCTCGCCGCCGGCTTTGACATGGGCAAAGGCTCTGGCCCCGTCAACCACATGTGGCAGTACTAAATAGCCAGTAACCTGCCAAAAAGAGACAGGCTACCTTGCACCAAAAACCGTCGCAACATTCGATGAAAATCGTGCAAACGCGAAAAATCATCGGATGTTGCGACGGTTTGATTTTAGATAGCGGTCGAGCAAAGGGCCGGGGCGTCTAGTCGTCGGCGAGTTGAATTCCCAACAAACCCGAGAGTGCCAGCGCCTGCTCGGCATTGACCGTCAGGCCACGCAGCTCATGGTAATCGCCCGAAACAACGGGCGCTGCAAATGTACAGCGCGACACATCAACGCCGGAAAGCGACGTCTTGAACACATCAACACGCGTCAGGTCACAGCCATCCAGGCGTATCTGACCCAGCTTGGCACCCTGAAACGCAGCCTCTCTCAGACGTGTATCGCATGCTGTCATAGGGCCAATGCGTCCCTCCGAAAGGTTCGCATAGCTCAAATCGCACGATCCAAACGACACGCTCGACAGGCGCGCCTTGAGCAAGTTGAGTCCCGGTGCCGAGCAGTCAACGAAGTCGCAGCGGCTGAGCCAGCAGCCTTCCATGTTGCAGCGGATAAAGCGGCAACCGCGAAACACCACGTCGCGAAACGTCGAGCCGCTCCAGTCAACGCTATCGAACTCGCAAGATCGGAACACAACGCCATCGAAGGTCGCGCCGTTCGCCACGTCGTAGGCAAGATCCAAATCCTCAAAAGCGGTATTGGAGACGAGCTCATCGCCCTCGGCAAAGAGGTCGATGAGCTCGTCCATGCCCATATGGCAGCCAATCCGTTCGTTTACCCGGGCAAAACCACCACAAAGGTGCCTGTCCCCTTTGCGGTGGCTTGGGGCCGTGCTACTCACCGAGCATCTCTTTGAGCTTGGCTGCCACGGCGTGACCCAGGCTCTCGTGGCTTTCGGGCATCATATGCAGATAGTCGATATCGCCCGGCTCGGCAAACTCGGCGGCATTCAAAAAGTCGCAGCCAAACTGCTCGGCCACGTGCGCATAGTACTCGCCAAAATGCTCAGATGCCTCAACGGAATGCTCGTCAAAGTCGGTCATATACACATCGGCGATCTGCGGCTTGATCTTGATAGGAGCCATCAGCAGGATGCGCGGGCAAGGCGCAGCGTCGGTCCACGGAAACGCGCGGACGGCGCGAATCAGCGCCATGGCGCCACGGGCGATATCGGAAGCTGTCACGTTAAAGACCGTCTTACAGTCGTTGGTGCCCAGCATGATCACAATGGCGTCCAGCGGCTTATGGGCCTCGAGCAGCATCGGAAGCGCGCGAATACCGTTGAGGTTAGTGTCCAGATGGCACATGTCGTCGCGTACCGTCGTGCGGCCGTTGAGGCCTTCTTCAATTACATGCCAGCCCTCGCCTAAGTCACGTTGGACCACGCCACACCAGCGCACATCCTGCGCATAGCGCACCGCGGTACCGTCGCGCATGCCCGCCGGATCGTAACCATAGGTGTTGCTGTCACCAAAGCATAGAACGTTTTTCATCGTAAGCTCCCCACTCAATAAAAAGCCGACGGGAGCAGCCCCCGTCGGCTCGGTATATCGCATCACGCGCACCGTTTACAGGTACTTGCGCCAGTCGTCGTCATCCTCGTCATCCTCGGCAGCGGCCTGAGCCTGCTCGGCGGCACGGGCGGCTGCGGTGCGGGCGGCAACCTGAGCATAGGACTCCTCGTTGCGCTCGGGGAAGTTTGCCAGCACGTGCTCGAACTTGGCGAAGTCCTCGTCCCAGCGCGTAGAGGGCACGGCAAAGAAGACCTGCTTGACCTTGAAGTCGCCCGACGCGAGCTCCTTGCGGAAGAGCTCGGCCACGGCCTCGGCATCAAAGCCGTTGTTGTCGCAGCCCCAAGCACCCAGCACGAGCTTCTCGCGACCAAGCTCATCGCAGATGGCGAGCACAAAGCGAATGCGGTCGCGCAGGGCATCCAGCAGAGCATCGTCGCTCACGCGATACTCCTGGCGGGCGCGCCTAACGTTGGGCGCGGCGGCCACGATCACGTCGGCGTATGCATGCACGTGGTTGCGGTCGAAGCGCACCGCAGGCACCACCAGGGCGCGGTTACGATAGAGCTCGCAGTTGATGTTGCGGCGACGGTTCTCGCCGTACCACTTACGCTGCCTATCGAGAACGTTGTACAGATACGAATCGGCGCACAGCGTGGCCTCCTGGCCCAGATAACCCTGAATATATCCACCGCCCGGATTGGTAAACGAGGCAAAGGCGAGCACGGCCATGTCGCAGAACTGCGCATAGCCGCGACCGTTATCGAGGATTGCCTGCGTGGCGGAGGCATCAAGCACAGTGACCTCGGGCAGGACCGGAGCGGGCTCCTCAGCAGGCGCGGACTCAGCTTCGGCGATTTCCTCGGCAGGCTCCTCGACGGGCTCGGGCGCCGCCTCGGTCTCGGGCGCCGCCTCGACCTCGGTAGTCTCCGCGTTCTCGACGTCCTCGGCGACCTGCTCTTCGGCGGCCACAGCACTCTGAACCTTGGCCTTCATCGCCGCGACAAAGCCGGCAGGCATACCGTCAAACTCGCGAACACCGGCGAGCGAACGCTCGATATCCTTGGCGCACGCTTCGGACACAGTTGCCACGTGACGCTCGGCGGCCTTGGCACGGGCCTCGCGCTTGGGATTGGGCTGACCCGCTCGGTTGGACCTGCGGTTACGGTTCCTGTTGTCGACGTCTGCCATACGTGGCCACCTTTCCTGTCGCTGCCGCTATCGGCTTTTCCCATCCATGATACCCCGCCGCGTACAAAAAAGACGGCCCCGAAGGACCGCCTTTCACATCGTTTTACCGCGTCCGACAAGAAACGCTGCAATCCCCCGCGCTAGTCGCGACGACCGAGGATGTTCAGGATGCGCAGGAACACGTTGATGATGTCCACGAACAGGCTGGATGCCATGAGCACGGCGTTGGGCAGCGTGGGCGGCACCGTCGTTGCCACATAGGTGTCGTAGCCGATGAAGCCGGCAAACACCACGATCACGATCAGGTCGGTGATGGACTGCGAAACGCCCATGAACATCAGCACGATCTCAACCAGAATAGTGGCGAGCAGAATGCCAAAGCCGATGCCATATACGCGCTGGAAAAACTTGGGGAACGTCACGCCCAAGGCGCCAAAGACAAAGGTGATGGCGGCCGTGGCGATAAAGGCAGTGTTGATGGTAGGCAGGTCGTAGTTGGCAAGGCCAAACGACGCGGTCAGGCCAAAGGTACTCGCAAAGATTACGTAGCCCACAAGGGACAGGCCCACGGACTGCTTGCCCGCAGCAGCCGACATCATGACCATGCCGACGATGGTTAAAATAAACGAGCCAAAGACCAGCGGTAGGGCGGCGCCGCTCATCATCATGCGCGCAAACGACATGGTGCTCGTAAAGTAGGCGCCGGCACCCATGGCGCAAAAGCCCAAGAAGATCAGGGCGGACATGGCGAGATTGTACGCGCGCGGCGACATCTCCTTGGCGCGGCTTGCGCCGGTCTCGACGGGGCCGTTCTGATAGCCCTGGATATCGTTCATACTTCGTCCTTTCAAAAAGCGCCACGACAGCGCCGTAGGTGACAAGATCCCTGCCATTGTACCCGAATGCCGTGCGCTCTTACCTGCGGCGCTCGCCCTCAAGCGTGCGGTCAAACGCCCATACCCACCAACGCATCACATGCGTCTGCGAGCCATCCGCCCGCTCACGCGTTTGGTCCTCCAGATACAACTCGGTCGCATGTCCGCCAAAACGTACCTTATAGGTTGCCGTACGAATGCCGTGAACCGTCAGGCCAAACCCGGTGGTCGAGATAATTTCGTCGATCGTAAAGCAACGGCCGTCGACCCAGCAGACGGTGACCGGCACGACTTGTCCGCCCGCAAGGATGCGGGTCACGACGTCCACATACTGCTTGTGCACGCGCCGAGTTTTGCCGTCTGTCTGTCGATATTCCATGCCTCCTATTATCGAACGCATGTTTGCATATTGTAAAGCGAACAGACTGTGGTTTTGGGGTGTTGGGGCGCGCGCACGTGTCCTCATGGTGTGTTAGCAAAAAGAACACCCGCGGTCAACAGGGCTAATATTCATTTTTAGTGCCAAAAAATTCACTGCTCCCATCAGAACTCGGTAAAGAAACCCGCAGGAGGTGATACGATTTATCATGTTTCTGTAACGTGCCTGCAAACTTCGAGAAAGCCCATATATGGACGTAACGTTCTCAACCTTCCTCGGCCAACTTGTGTCGAACCCAGTCCTTGCCGTCACCGTGATCCTCGCGCTCGGCGCCATCTTCGTCAATGGATGGACCGACGCACCCAACGCCATCGCGACCTGCGTCACTACGCGTTGCATGCCCGCCCGCGCCGCCATCCTCATGAGTGCCGCATTCAACTTCCTTGGCGTGCTCATCATGACGCACTTTAACGCGAGCGTCGCCAACACCATCTCCCATATTGTCGACTTTGGCGGAAACAGCACCATGGCGCTCGCCTGCCTGTGCGCGGCGCTGTTCTCCATCGTCGTCTACGGCGCCACAGCGTCGCGTTTTGGCATCCCCACTTCGCAAAGCCACAGCCTTATCGCCGGCCTGACCGGTGCCGCCATCGCCCTCGGCGGTGCGAGCAGCGTCAACGTCCACGAGTGGATGAAGGTCATCTACGGCCTGGCGCTCTCCATCGGCCTGGGCTTTGTCATGGGCTGGGTCCTGTGCAAGCTCGTCTCGATTCTTTTCGCCGCCGCCAACAGGCGACGTGCCAATGTCTTCTTTAAATACGCTCAGATCGCAAGCGCTGCGGCCATGAGCTTTATGCACGGCGCGCAGGATGGACAGAAGTTCATCGGCGTGCTCTTTTTAGGCGTGGCCTTTGCCAGCGGCCAGACGAGCGTCGGCGATGCCGGCATCCCCATCTGGATTATGC
This sequence comes from uncultured Collinsella sp., assembly GCA_937966215.1. GTDB lineage: Bacteria > Actinomycetota > Coriobacteriia > Coriobacteriales > Coriobacteriaceae > Collinsella. The sequence continues at coordinate 159,981 of CALCKK010000001.1, forward strand.
TGCTGTGCTCGGCCACCATGGGCATCGGCACCAGCGTGGGCGGCGAGCGCATCATCAAGTCCGTTGGCCAGAGCATGGTCAAGCTCGAAAAGTACCAGGGCTTCTCCGCCGACCTGGCGGGCGCCGCAAACCTGCTGCTTGCCACGCTCACCGGCATCCCCGTGTCCTCCACTCACATCAAGACCTGCGCCATCATGGGCGTCGGCGCCGTCAAGCGCCTTTCGGCCATCAACTTCGGCGTAGTCAAGGACATGATGTTCACCTGGTTCTTCACCTTCCCCGCCTGTGGACTCATCAGCTTTGTCATGGCCAAGCTGTTCATGATGTTCATCTAGTCAAACCGAACGTCCATCCGGACCGTAACACCTCGCCCACCCGTCTTCGCCTCGAAAGGACCCACTCATGGCAAAGAAACCCGATTCGTTCTACTTTGACAACTACGTCGCCTGCGCCGACCTCGCCGTCCAGGCCGCCGAGCTGCTTACCAAGATTTTCGAGAACTTCGATCCCGCAAAGATTCACGATATGCTCGACAAGATGCATGCGATCGAGCATGCGGCCGACAAGAAGCACCATGAGCTTGAGGACGCCCTGCTCACGGCCTTTATCACCCCGCTTGAGCGCGAGGACCTGGATCTGATGAGCTGCTCGCTCGACACCGTGCTCGACCGTATCGAGGGCGTCGTGCAGCGCGTCTACTTCACCAACATCCAGAGCATCCATCCCGACGCCATCGTCATCGCCCACAAGGTGACCGACGCCTGCCGCGCCATGAAGGACCTTATGGTCGAGCTGCCTAACTACCGCAAGTCCAAAACGCTGCGCGAGCTCGTCATCCAGATCAACACCATCGAGTCCGAGGCCGACGAGCTCTATATCAACGCCATGCGTAACCTGCACGTTAACGGCAAGGATCCGCTCGAGGTCATCGCTTGGCGTGACGTCTACGCCTTCCTGGAGTACTGCGCCGACTGCTGCGAGAATGTGGCCGATGTTGTGGATTCGATTGTCATGAAGAACAGTTAATTGGGGGTACATGTCCCACCGGTCGCGGGCCCGGCCACTAATAACCTTTTTCACTCCGGCTGCAAGCAGAGTCGTTCAAAAGGTTATTAGTGGCCGGGCCCGCTCCCTTATGCACCACCATTGGGAACTTTGGCTGATAGATTTAGCGCGATGGGGGTTTGGCTGAAGGGACCTTTGGTATCCGTTCGGACACTTTGGCCCTTGATGAGCGTTTGGCTGATTGCTGCTTTGGGTACTCTTTGGGTTACTTTTGGTTTGTTTGATTTTTAGTTTTAGGAGGGCTTGTATGTCTTATTTGGATCTGGCTCGTGGTCGGTATTCTTGTCGTTCTTTTGAGGACCGTCCTGTTGAGCAGTCGGTAGTGGATGCCATTGTTGAGGCTGGGCGTATTGCTCCTTCTGCTTGTAATAATCATCCAGCCCGTGTGATGGTGCTGGATACGCCTGAGCTGTTGGAGAAGGCTGCTGCTTGTCAGCCTCGGTTTGCTCGTGATGGGTCTATCTTTGGAGCTCCGCTTGTCTTCCTTATTTGCAGCGTTACCGATGATGCTTGGGTGCGCCCGTATGACCAGATGAATTCCAGTGAAATCGATACGTCCATCGTGTGCGACCAGATGATGATGGAGGCCACCGAGCAGGGCCTGGGAACGTGCTGGGTATGCCATTTTAAGCCTGAGGTGGCACAGGAGCAGTTCAATCTGCCCAAGGGCGTCTATCCCTATCACATGCTCGTCTGTGGCTATCCCGCCGACCACATCGCAGACCCCGAGCATCGCGAGGCCCGCACCATTCCCCTCTCCGACTTCCTCCTCAAGTAGATTTTTGGGACATGCCTTAAAACCTACCCTTGACCGCTCACCCGTTCGCCGAGTTCTGCGCCACTATGTGCAGGGCTCGGTTTTTTATGTTACGCACCCCGGCACAGTCATAAAAAAGGACCCGCAAGCTGCGGGTCCTTTCTAGGCACTAAATTGTAGGCCGAATGTTAGTCCAGGTCGTCGGCAGCAAAGTTGTCGATCGGGGCAAAGGGATCGGCCACGGGGACAACCGGGTCAGCGACGGGCAGCGGCTCGGCGGGAACAGTCACCGCAGGAGAAGCGGCAGAACCGACCGGCGTGGAGGCCATGAGGTCGGCCGGGAAGGAGTTCTGGGCATCGTCCATGAAGTGCTGGATGAGCTTGAGATACTCGGCCTTGAACTCCTCACGGGAAGCCTTGAGACGATCGATTTCCTCGAGCTCGGCCTGCTTTTCGGTCAGAGCCTGGCGGATAACCTCGCGGGCCTTGGCGTCAGCCTCGTTGCGGATACGCTCAGCGTTCTCGTTGGCATCGTTGACGATGGTCTCAGCGGTCTGCTGGGCAGCGATCAGGGCAGCGGAAATCTGGCGCTCCTGAGCGGAGAAGTCAGGGGCGGGAGCAGCCACGGGGGCGGCGGGAACGGCCTGGGCGGTGGCATCCTGAGCCTGGGCAAGCTGAGCCTGTGCATCGGCAAGCTGCTGCTCGGTAGCAGTCAGACGACCCTTAAGGTCGACGATCTTAGCGAGCATAGCGTCAACCTCGGAGGACAGCGTCTCCAAGAAGACGTCGACCTCGGCAGGATCGTAGCCACGCTTGGCCTCAGAGAAAGTCTGAGCCTGGATGTCTGCAGGGGTAATAGCCATAACAAGTCTCCTTTTTCATCGCCTCGGCGCTACACGCCCGACGTAAGTTACAAAGTCAGTTCTATACGAGTATACCTATAAGAAGCTGCAGAACCAGCCTCTGCACCAACTGCAACGCAATAATCGCAACGACCGGCGAAAAATCGATACCGCCCATCGGCGGAATGAAACGACGGAACAGGTTGAGCCACGGACCGCACACGCTATCGAGCACCGCAGCAATATCCTGAAGTAAACCACCCTGCTTCATGGGAATCCACGTCATAAAGCAGTAGACGACAATGAGCGTGGAATAGAAGTTGAACAGCGTGTTGACCAGCTGGACGATAGTGTAGATGTTGATGGGAATCTCCTCGTCTTGTCTTTACTTAAGGTAGCCGTCGGCACGAAGCTTCTTGAGATCGGAATCTTTGACCTCGCAACCGGCGGGCAGCACCATGAACACGCGGTCGCCTACCTCCTTGACCGTGGCGCCCAGACCGCAGGCAAAGCCGTAAGAGAAGTCCAAGACGCGCTTGGCAACTTCGGTGCGTACGCCCACAAAAATCAGTGCGACAGGCTGCTTGGTGCGAACGCGGCGCACCACGGTCTCCACGTCGTCATAGCTCTCGGGGCGCAGGACATAGGCCGGCAGTTGCGGCGTGGCGTTGATGATATTGCTCGCATAGGCCGAGGCATCGCTCGGTGCAGGCGCGGGTGCAGCGGCGGCACGGGCGCGGGTGTTCTCGGCGTAGCTCGACGGCGTGTCATAGGCACCAGGACGATAACCGCTCGCAACACTGTCCTGCGAGCGCGAAGGCGGGTTATACGTCGTGGCATGGCGGGAGTCATCGCCGACCAGCTGACCGGAGCGCGTATACACGGCAACCGACTCAGCTTCACCGCGGCGCGTCTGACCAAGCAGGCCGTTGCTCGGCTCGTCTTGGGTGTAGAAGCCCTCGCCCGAAGCACCGCCGTAGCCGTTGCCCTGATAACTATCGTCATAGCCGTCATCGTAGCCGTAGTCGTCGTCCTGGCCATAACCCTGGTCGTAACCCTGCTGGCCGCCCAGGTGCATCTTATTTTTAATCTCGTCAAGGAAGCCCATGGTTGTGTCCTCTCGCGGTTTAGTGCAGGCGCCCCGATAATCAGTGCGCACTTCAGAGCCTTATTTTACTGCAAACTCCGGGCTAAATACTACCCTGCCCAGGCGAACGAGCGTAGAGCCCTCCTCAAGGGCAGGCTCAAAGTCCTCGCTCATGCCGCAGGAAAGCTCAGGCAGGTTCAAATCGGGATGCGCCGCCTCCAGCTCATCCCTCAGCTCACGAAGCCCCGCAAAGGTGCGGCGTGCCACATCCTTATTCCCCCGGGGCGCCATAGTCATAAGCCCCTGCACGCAAATTCCCTCAAGCTCCGCAAGCTCACCCGCGGCGGCGCGAATCTCATCGGGCGAAAAGCCTCCCTTCGACTCCTCACCACTCACATTGACCTCAATGAGCACACGCTGGGGGCCGGCGAGCTCGCCTGCCTCAATCTTGCGGATAGCACGGCTCGAGATCGCCTGCGCCAGATGCAGCGAACCCACCGAGTGAATCAGCTCGGCTGAGCCCAGCACCGCATTGATCTTATTGGTCTGCAGGTTGCCGATCATATCGAAGCGCACCTCGGGCAGCTCCGGATGCTCCGCCAGACCCGTGAGCTTGCGAACCAGCTCCTGCGGGCGGTTCTCGGCAAAATGGCGATACCCCGCCTGGATGGCAGCAACAGTCTCATCGACACCAACGGTCTTGGACACGGCAATGAGGCGCGCGGCGTCGTGGGGGCGGCCCGCGCGATCGAGCGCCGCATAAAAACGTTCCAGAATCTGCTCGCGGCGAGCGCGCATCAAATCCAAATAGTTATCCATTGCTAATCGCCTCCGCTGACAGCCAAACAAGTAGTCCCATGCTAACGCAAGAGCGCGGCCCCGCATGTGCAAGGCCGCGCTCACTTAGGTATTTACAATCTTTCGACGAACGGGGCTACTTACTCCTCGTCGTCCTCGCCATCGTCCTCGTCCTCAAGATGATCGAGCAGGTAGCGAAGACCCTCGCTGACCTCGTTGGCGGGCACCTTGGCAACGTAGCGCGCGTCGACGGCGGGCCTCATGATAACACCCTCGCCCGAAGGCACGCGCATGCTCTCGAGCTCGTCCTCATCAGTGCGGGCGATATCGCCGGCGTTCATACGCTGACCAGTCAACAGGAAGGTCAGACGGCAAGCGGCATCGATGGAAATCGAAGCGATGCGATCGAGGTAGCGCGAAACCATGATGGCGCGGCGCAGGTCGTCATAGTTGCTGTCGTCGTCCATAAAGTCGCCCGTATCCATACGGTTAAAGGTGCGGAAGAACTTCTCGTAGGCAGCGTGCACTGGCTCGTCCTCGACGGCCAAGTTGCAGATGATGGACATGTCATTGGTGACGAGCGCAGAAAGCGAAGAGCCCAGCACCTGGTAAACAGCTTCGGCCTCGGCCTCAACCGTACCGACGAGCTCCTGGGGCAGCGAGATGTCGGCCTTGACCATGTGACGCGTGGCGCGGCAGATCTGGCGAACCTTATCGGTCATGCGCTGCAGGTTAAAGTCGACGTAGATAATCGTCTGCAGCAAGCGGAAGTCGGAGGCGACCGGCGACTGCGTGGCGATCAGGTTGTAGCACACGGCCTCCAAGTTGGCGCAGCGCGCGTCAATCGAAAGCGTGCGCTTCTTGGTCTTGGTGGCGAGCTTGCGGTCGTCGGTCACATAGGCCTTAACGGCATCGTGGAGGGCCAGATCGACGGCCTCGTAGATGCTCAGCATCTCGTGGCGGGCCTCGATGAGCTGACGGGAAAACAGTTTACGCATGGTTCACTCCAATCAGTTGGGTGCGGTCATGCCGCCCGCACAGTGAATACGCACCGGACCAGGTCCGATCGGCTTGGGACTAGTCGCACCGATCAGCCAAAGCGGCCGGTGATATAGTCTTCCGTCCGCGAGTCCACCGGGCTGGTGAAGATCGCGTCGGTTTGACCATACTCGATGAGCGTGGCAGGCTCACCGGCAACTTCCTGCAAGAAGAATGCGGTGTAGTCGCTGATACGAGCTGCCTGCTGCATTGAATGCGTGACGATGATGATCGTCATCTCGGGCGCCAGCTCGGCCATCAAATCCTCGACCTTAGAGACGGACGTGGGGTCGATGGCGGAGCAGGGCTCGTCCATCAGGAGGACATCGGGTTGCACCGCAAGCACGCGCGCGATGCACAGACGCTGCTGCTGACCGCCCGAGAGCGCCAAACCATCCTTGTTGAGCTGATTGGATACCTCTTTCCAGAGGTTGGCGCGCTTGAGCGATTCTTCCACGATGTCATCGAGGTCGCTTTTGCTAGTCACGCCCTGCAGACGAGGGCCAAAGGCGACATTCTCGTAGATGGATTTGGGAAACGGGTTGGGCTGCTGAAAAATCATGCCCACGCGGCGACGGAGGTCGACCGGGTCGACGCCCTCGGCATAGATATCGTTGCCGTCGAGCGTCATGGTGCCCTCGACGCGCGTACCCTCGATCAGGTCATTCATGCGGTTGATGCAGCGCAAAAACGTCGACTTACCGCAGCCCGAAGGGCCAATGAAGGAGGTGATGGCGTTTTTGGCGATGTTGAGGTCGAGCCCCGTCAGCGCATGAAAGTCACCGTACCAAAAGTTGAAATCCTTGGCCGTAATGGCCGCTTGCTCCAGCGTGGGAGCGGACTGATAAACGGACATGGGACTCCTTAACTAGCGACGCTTGCGCGACAGGAAGCGCGCAAACAGGTTGAAGGCCAGAATGATCACCATCAGCAAGAGCGCGGTGCCGTAGGCTGCGTTCATGTTGATGCCGTCGTTGGCAAGCAGGTACAGGTGAACGGTCATGGGGCGGCCGGAATCGAGCGGCGAGATAGGTAGATTGATGGCCTGGCCCATGGTGTAGAGCACCACGGCGGTCTCGCCAATGGCACGGCCGATGGCAAGGACAATGCCCGTGGCAATACGGCCAAAGGCAGAAGGAAGCACGATCTTGGAGACAACCTGCCACTTGGTGGCGCCCAGGCCATACGCGCCCCAACGGATATAGCGCGGAACGGCGCGAATGGCCTCTTCGGTGGTGCGCATGACGATGGGAAGCATCAAGAGCGCGAGCGCCAGAGCGGCCGAGACCATCGAAAGGCCCAGACCCATAGCCTCGACAAACAAGGCGTAGCCAAACAGGCCCATAACGATGGAGGGCACCGAGGCCAAAGCGTCAGCAGCGTAGCGAATGAGCTCGACGATCTTGCCCTGCTTGGCGTACTCGGCCAGATAGACGGCTGCCAGCACAGCGATCGGCGTGCAGATAAGCATGGCGAGCGCCGTCACATAGACGGTCGAGACGATCGTGGGCCAAATACCGCCCTCGGCGTTGACGCCCTGGGGCCAACCGAAGATAAAGTCGAGCGAGATATGAGGCAGGCCGTTGATGACCACGTAGGCGATGATAGCGACCAGCACTAGCGTGGTGATGTATGCCGCGGCACGGAACACGCCAAGCATGATCTTGTTGGACAGGTCCTTGTTGATGCGGCCCTTCTTGCCGTGGGAAAGGGCACGCTTGATGCGCTCGCGCGACGAGGTCGTATCGACCGTCGTGTCAACGGAATCGGACATAGCCTACCCCCTCTTCTTCTTGGAAATCAGACGGACGATGCCCACCAGCGTGGCGGAAATGATAAACAGGACCACGCCCATGCCGAACAGCGCCGAGCGATGCAGACCCGAGGAATAGCTCATGTCGAGCGCAATCTGGCTCGTGAGCGTCGAGATGGGACTCGCAATGCTGTCGGGAATAACCGGGGCGTTACCCACGACCATGAGCACGGCCATGGTCTCGCCGATGGCACGGCCCATACCCAGCACGATGGCATCCACGATACCCAGCTTGGCGGCAGGTAACACGACCTTATAGATGGTCTGCCACTTGGTGGCGCCCATGGCATACGATGCCTCGCGAATGCCCATGGGAATGGAATTGAGGGCATCGATGGTGAGCGTGGTGATGGTAGGGACGATCATGATGGCAAGCACGAACCACGCCGTCAGCGCACCAAAACCAAGACCACCGGTCAGCTGCGCGATAAATGGACGGATGATGATCATGCCAAAGAAGCCATAGATGATAGAAGGGATGCCGGCCAACAGGTCAACGGCAGGGCTGATGAGCTTGCGCACGCGCTTGCTGGCGATCTCGACCAGATACACGGCCGTGCCCACGCCTAGGGGCACACCCATGGCGAGCGCACCGACGGTCACCAGACCCGAGCCGGCAAGCAGCGACACGATGCCGTAGTGACCCTCAGAGGGCGCCCACGTAAAGCTAAAGAAGTCCGCCAGACCGATGTCGGTAAAGACGGGCAGCGCCGAGTACGTGGTAAAGACAAAAATCAGGATGACGGTAACGACCGCCAAGAACGCGCAGGCAAAGAAGATCCACTGCAGCGCCTTCTCCTTGATATAGGTACTGCGCGATACGAGCGCCAGCTCGCGCTTCTTGGGCGTCTGAACATTCCGCTCAGTCTGGGAGTTTTCCTGTGCTTCCATGCTACTCACTCCCCTTCTCGTCGTTGGTGACGGGGATAAAGCCCGCCTCGCGAATCTGCTTGTCCATCTTTTCGGACGTCACGTAGTCGATGTAATCCTGCGCCTGTTGCGAAGGCGCACCCTTCACAAAGAAGTAAAGGTCGCGTGAGATGGGATAGCCGCCGCTCGCGACCGTCTTCTCGGACGCCTCAACATGATTGACCGAGACGGCCTTGACCGAGGTCTTGGCGTTGAGGCTATCGACGAAGCCCAGCGAAATGTAGCCGATGGCACCGCGCGAACGAGATACCACGTCTCGCACCTGGCCCGTACCCGAAAGAACGGCCGAGCGGCGATCGAACGGCGTGCCGTCCATCACGATGGTGCGGAAGGCCTCACGCGTGCCAGACGCCTCGTCTCGGTTGATGACCTGAATCTTCAGGTCCTCGCCACCGACCTCTTTCCAATTGGTAATCTTGCCGGCGTAGATATCGCGGAGCTGCTCGGTCGAGAGGTTATCGATGGGGTTGTCGTCGTTCACGATGACCGCGATACCGTCGTGGGCAATGACGATGGGAGTCAGGCCCAGATCTTGTTCGTCGGCATTGAGTCCACGGGAGGAGCTGGCGATATCAGCCGTGCCAGCGCTGACGGCTTCGATGCCAGCGGAAGAGCCCAAACCGGAAACGAGCACGTCGATGCCGGTCTCCTCCTTAAAGCCCTCTGCCGCAATTTCGGCGATAGGAAGGCAGGTCGTGGAGCCGGCCACGGTAATGGAAGAGGTAGAAGATCCCGAAGAACAGGCGCACAGCGTAAGCGTAAGCACAGCGGCGCTCAGGACCGATACGATCTTTCTCATAGCATCACGCCGATCGCAGCATGGCGCCCACAGGTGCCGTCCTCGTTACGGTAGGAATAAAAGCGGTCGTTCTGACGCACAGTCGAAAGCTGGGTATCCACGATATTATCCGCGTCCACACCGGCATCTACCAGCGCCTCACAAATGGCAGCGGAAAGATCGAGCATGCGAGAGGCACTCGCATCGATGCAAGAGAACTCGACGGCAAAGCGATCCATGAGTTCCCGGGATACCTCATATTCGTCAGCCAAGATATGGGGGCCGATATAGGCGGAAACGTCGCTCGCATCGCAGCCGGCAGCATCGCAAAGCGCCTGGCACGCCTTGGCAGAAATACGTGCAATCGTGCCCTTCCAACCGGAGTGCACCACGGCAAATCCGCCGGGGGCCACCAGCACCACGGGAACGCAGTCGGCAAAGCAGAGCAGCACGGGCACGTCATGGGCCGTACAGACGATGGCATCGCAGCCCTCGGCAATCTGCTCGCGAACAGCCTCAAGATCGTCGGCGCCGCTCGAAGTCACCGTAACGATATGGTCACCATGTACCTGATTGGGCACGAGCAGATTATGCTCGCACTCAGTGGCGCCCATAGCTTCGAGCACTCGACGACGATTTTCTTGAACAGCAAAGGGGTCATCGCCTACATGCGAGCCCAGGTTGAGCGAGGAGTACGCATCTTCAGAAACGCCACCGGTGCGCTCGGTAAAGGCAAAGCGGACATCGGATGTCGCGCCCTCCACCAACGTAACTCCATCATGGTCGACACGCGAAACGTTGTCCGCACGTGCTGCCATACTAAAGCCTCCTAATAACACAAGTACCGCGGCGTCGCCGCGCAGTCCGCGTTTATACGGCTGTCATACTTCCTTAAAAGGATACCCGCAGCGGTAGGGACCAAACGTAAAGGGAACGTAAGGAGATTGGAGGCTTTCGTTTACAAACGAGAAACAAAACGGGGTGCATCCAAATGGACACACCCCGTGCAGGTCGTTGAGAAAAACGAACTAGAAGCTACCGCGCTTCAGGAAGTCGGGAAGCTCGAACTGGTCGTTGCCAAAGTTGGGCAGCTCGGTACCACCGACGTTGCGGGTCGGAGCGGCCTGAGCCGGGCTGGCAGCCGGAGCGGTGCGCTGCGGCTCAGCGGAGGCAGCGGCCTTGCTCTGAGACTGCTGAGCAGCAAAGAGCTCATCCTGACGGTTGACGTTGGAGTCGGAGAAGCCCGTAGCGATGACGGTGATACGCACCTGATCGCCCAGGGACTCGTCGACAACGGTACCGAAGATGATGTTGGCCTCGGGGTCGACAGCGTTGGCGACAACGTCGGCGGCGTCGCTGATCTCCTGGATGCCCAGGTCCTTGGAACCGGCGATGGAGAGCAGCACGCGCGTGGCACCATCGATGGAGCTCTCGAGCAGCGGGCTGGAGATGGCCTGCTGGGCAGCGTCGACGGCACGAGTATCCCCAGAAGAGGTACCGATACCCATCATGGCAGTACCGGCCTGCTTCATGATGGTCTTAACATCGGCGAAGTCCAGGTTGATGATACCGGGGACGGTGATGAGGTCGGTGATGCCCTGGGTGCCCTGGGAAAGGACGCCATCGGCAATCGCGAAGGCCTCGAGCATGGTGGTCTTCTTCTCGGCGATGTCGAGCAGCTTATCGTTAGGAATGACGATCATGGTGTCGACGCAATCGGAGAGGGTCTTGATGCCCTCCTCGGCGCTCTTCTTACGCTTGCGGCCCTCGAAGGTGAAGGGCTTGGTCACGACGGCGACGGTCAGTGCGCCGACCTCGTTCATCGCGATATCGGCAACGATGGGTGCGGCGCCGGTACCGGTGCCGCCGCCCTCGCCGCAGGTGATAAACACCATGTCGGCGCCAGCGAGCGCCTCGGCGATGTCGTCGCGGGACTCATCGGCAGCCTTGCGGCCAACCTCGGGATTGGCGCCGGCGCCCAGGCCGCGGGTAAGGTCGGTGCCGATGTGCACCTTGATATCGGCATCAGAGATCGCGAGTGCCTGAGCATCGGTGTTGATGGCAACAAACTCGACGCCGCGGATGCCCTCTTCGATCATTCGATTGACCGCGTTGGTACCGCCGCCGCCGACGCCGACCACCTTAATGACGGCAAGGTAGTTGTTGATCTCTGTCTCGTGCATGTCGGTCCTCCGAACAAAGGTTATAGCCATAGCATGGGTCGACCCCTGCGCACATTAACCTTCAGGTTGAAAGTAAATGCAAAGGTAAACCGTATTATGTTTGCACATTATGAACGTATCAGTCAAATAATTGACCGTGAAAACCAAACAAACCAGATAAACGGCGTGGTATGGCCCCTCAACAAAGCATCAACCAGCGCTACGAGGTCGGAGCATTCCTAAATGTGTAGTTGCCCGGAGAGCGCACATTGATATACGTTACGCCCTCTACCTGCGAAAGCAACTTGGTGACTACGCGTTCCTTCTTGGCGATATCGTCCGAATCGCCCAGCGACACCTCAATGCCGTTATTGAGGTTTGCCGAGATAGCTTCGACCGAAGGCGTGGAAATATCCTTGACTTGTCCCAAGAACTCGCTCGAAAAACCACGCACATAATCCAGGCCGGCCTTAACGGCTTTGGAGTTCACCGCCTGGCCGGAAACCGGAGCGACATCCGCCGAGACATCAGTCAATAACACCGCGCCATAATGCTTGGCGAGCGCCAGCGCGGCATCGATTCCGGTCAAGGTATTTGAGCCCTGCCCTGTCGTGATGACGTTGCCCTGGTCGTCCACTTCGACCGACGTCGACAGCGGGGCGATCCAGGTGTCATCGTCTCCGATAGCCCAGGCAAGGTCGTCGGAGCTGATATACGCAATGGCGATAACTTTACGCTCCGTCGGCGTGATGATAAGCGTATGGGGAAACTGGCGCTGGACATCCACGCCCGAAACCCACGGGTTCTGCTTGAGATCCTCGGTAATCTGGTCGGGATCGACGTTAAAAAGCGACGTTCCCTCGGGCAAGTCGATCAGCTGGATAGCATCGTGCTTCGTCACATGCTCGCTGCCTTGAATCTGAATATCAGTGGCAGTAAACAGTCCAGAGTTGATCACCACAATGGCAACGACGACGAGCACGGCCAAGACGGCCAGAACGCCGCCCACGATTTTGCCTTTGCCTGTAACGACAGAAGCGGCATCTGATGTTTTATTTGCCATCGCTCCAAGTGAAGATAACGGGTTGAAACCTTTTTTACTCGAAGGCTTCTTGGCGGTAGCCGGCACCGATGTCAGCGAGCGCGGTTTCGATGCGCCCAGCGTGAGACCTGGACACGCCGCTTTAGTTCCCGTCGAGGGCTTGGGAGCTGCCATGGGACGGGCAGGCTTGGCGCCCATAACAGGCTTTGACGTCACCGAGGGACGCGAGGACTTTTTTGCGGCCGGACGATTACCGAGCTGCGAGCCGACGACCGGACGACTGGTCTGTCGAGCATGCCCGACAGACTTAGAGTGCGCGACGGTATTGCGTTGAGGTTTGGCAGGCGCGCCGGAACGCCCTCCGGCGCGGCGGAAGGTGGGTTTCGATGCTCTAGAAGCCGAGGAATTTAACTTCCGGTCTGAGCTCGATGCCATACGCCTCCCTCACCTTTCCGTGCACATGTCTGATAACCGCGGCAACGTCATCGGCCGAGGCAGTTCCGTTATTAACGATAAAATTAGCGTGAACGGGCGAAACTTCCGCGCCGCCAATCGAAAAACCCTTTAATCCACAATCCTCGATAAGCTTGCCCACACTCGCATCGGGCGGGTTGCGAAAGACAGACCCGCAGGATGCGCGACCCATGGGCTGCGTACGCTTGCGCCTTGTAAGGTACCGCTCCATGCGCTCACGAATGTCGGCCTTGGGCGCCGGTTTAAGCTTGAGCACGCACTCGAGGATGATCTCATTGCGGGGAAGGCTACATTCGCGGTAGCCCCAAGAGATCTCGGACCCCGCATAATGCTTGATACCGGATGCCGGGTCAAACGTTACGACATCCTCAACCAGCGAGCCAATCCACTCGGTCCGCGTGCCGGCATTCATAGATATCGCACCGCCGACCGAACCAGGAATGCCAACGGCAAACTCAAGGCCCGAGAGGCTACGCGACAGGGCATCGTTGACCAGGCGCGCAAACATCACGCCCGCACCGACCGTCAGCGTACAACCGTCATCGGCAACAACCGTGCGCTGGAACTCACGTCCGAGCGAAATGACGGCACCGCGATAACCGCCATCGGCAACCAGCAGATTGGAGCCCTTGCCGATGATGACCCACGGCACCTGCTCGCGATCGAGCACCGCCACGGCGCGGCGGAGGGCATGATAGCTATGGCACGTCACAAAGAGGTCGGCCTTGCCGCCGATACGATAGCTCGTATGACGCGCAAGGCGCTCGTCCTCGATCACATCCGTGTCGATCATGCCCGAGAGCGCCATGACGGCGTTAAACAGACCCATTAGACTTAAGCGTCTTTCTTGGCAGTCAGATACTCAATGAACTCGGGACCGACGGTCGTAACGTCGCCGGCACCCATGGTGAGCAGCAGGTCGCCCTCGCCCACCATCTGCTCGAGCTCCTGATTGAGCTCAAGACGGCTGGAGCAGTACACGACCTCCTTGCCAGGATGCTTGGCGCGCACGGTATCGGCGAGCATCTTAGAGGTGACACCCGGAATGGGCATCTCGCCAGCCGAGAACACATCAATCAGCAGCAGTTTATCGGCATTGGCAAATGCATCGGCAAAGTCGTCGCACAGGGCCTGCAGGCGCGAATAGCGGTGCGGCTGGAACACGACGTCGACGTGCTTGTAGCCCAGCGACGAAGCGGCAGCAAGCGTAGCCTTGATCTCGGTGGGGTGATGGCCGTAATCATCGACCACGGTGATGCCATCGATATCGCCCACGTGGGTAAAGCGACGGCGGACGCCCTCAAAGCTCGAGAGCGCCTTGGCGGCGGCGTCGATGTCAAGGCCCAGGACATGGGCGACGGTGAGCACCGCCGTGGCGTTGAGCATGTTGTGGCGACCGGGATTGCTCTTGATCTCCACAGCGCGCTCAGTGCCGTCCTCAAAGCGAACGATAAAGTCACTCTGGATGCCCTTGACATCCGGGTGCATGCAGACGATGTCGTTGCTCTCGGCAAAGCCGTAGGAAAGCACATGACGGCCCGTCGACTTGGCGAGCTCGACCAGATGCGGGTCCTCACCGCAGACGATGACGGTGCCGTCCTCGCCCACCAGGCTCATGAATTTGGCGAAAGTTGCCTCGATCTCCTCGATACCCGAGTAGTGATCGAGGTGGTCGGCCTCGACGTTGGTCACAATGACTACGTTGGGGTTCAGGAACAGGAAGGAGCTGTCGGACTCGTCGGCCTCGGCGACAAAGTAGTCGCCCGAGCCGTTCTTGCCGTTCGTGTCATAGCCCTCGACGATGCCACCGATCAGGAAGCTCGGATCCAGACCCATGCGGTCGAGCATGGTGGCACACATCGAAGACGTGGTGGTCTTGCCATGCGTGCCGGCAACAGCGACGGTGGTGTAGCCGTGGCCCAAAGCAGAGAGCATCTTGGCACGGGGCCACACGGGAATACCAAGCTCGCGAGCGCGCACGAGTTCAGGGTTGGATTCCGGAATAGCGGTGGAGACAACAACCACGTCGGGCTTAACCTCGTCGATCGTGGCGGCCTCATGGCCCACATGCACCTTCACACCAGCGCGGGTAAGCTGGCGGATATAACGTGACGTCTTAAGGTCGGAGCCGGTAACGGCATAACCGCGCTCGTGCAGAACGAGGGCGATGCCGCTCATGCCGGCGCCGCCGATACCGATAAAGTGGGCGCTCTTAAACTCGGGCGCGGAGGTTGCAGTCTGGGAATCAGCCATGTGCTCGTGTACTCCTTGCGTAAACACTGCCTGTAACCCGTTAACTGTACCGCACCTACCGCATCAGCGCGAGGGCGACCGAAGATATCCCGTCTAACTAACGCAAACCCTCTACCGCATCCGCCAGAAGAGCGGCGGCTCTATCCTGAGCCAGACCACGCGCCGCCTGACGCATGGCGTCGCGCGCCGCCGCGTCATCGACCAGGTGCAGCAGCTCATCGGCAAAGGCAGAACCGTCGATATCGGCATCGGCGCAGAGCACGCCGGCCCCGGCGTCGACCAGATAACGAGCATTGGTGGTTTGGTGGTCGGCCGTCGCATGCGGATACGGCACGAGCACCGAGGGCACGGCGAGCGCAGCGATCTCGGCCACGCTCGATGCACCCGAACGCGAGAGCACCAAATCGGCAGCAGCCAGCATATCGCCCATGTTGTCGATGTAAGGCTGGACGCGGTAACGCTTCGCCTCCTCGGGCGTCAGCGCCAAAGCGTGCTCGGTCTCCTCAAAGCCGTCGGCACCCGTCGAATGCAACACATAGAGGTTCTTGCGCGAAAGCAGTTCGTTTTTGAGCGAAGTCACGCGCTCGTTGAGGTGCTGGGCGCCAAGTGAACCGCCAAAGACGAGCAGCAGCGTAGCGTCCTCGGGAACGCCAAGTGCCTTGCGGCCACGAGCGCGATCGCCCTCGATCACCGAGCGACGTACGGGGTTGCCGGTCATGAGCACGTGGTCAGGGTCACCTTCGCGCTCAAAGACCGAACGCGCTGCCGGCACCGAGATGCACACGCGGGCGGCGTGGGAGTTCATCATCTTGTTGGCCAGGCCCGGAACAGAGTTCTGCTCATGCAGCAGATACGGAACGCCTGCGCCCTTGCACCACCCAAGCAGCGGAACCTCGACATAGGCACCAAAACCGATGGCGGCATCGGGCTTGCCGACCTTTGAGAAATGATTGGCGAGCGCACGCTTGGCCTTATTGACACGCCACAGGGAGGTCAGCGCCGTCCAAGGACGGGAGCGGTCGAAGCCCGTGACCGTAATGGGTACAAAATCAAACCCAGCCTCGGGGACCAAACGACCCTCGAGCTTGCGCGACTGGCCCACGAACACAACGTGGTGGCCACGGTCACGCAGTTCTTCGGCCAAGGCGAGCGCGGGGTTGATGTGTCCTGCCGTGCCGCCGGCTGCAATAGCAACGGTCATCTTATCGGTCATGGTAGTCCCTTCGTACACGCGGTCCCTGGTCGTCGGTGCGCAGACGCGCCGACGGGTCCGAGTTCAAATCGATTCGATTATATCCGCCGCCCGCGTTGCGAGGGCTGGGGCGCTGCGGACGACCTTGCGGAGCCGTTCGCGAGCGTGGACGAGCTGCCGGCTCGGATGCAGAACCATCCAGAACGGTAAAGCCGCTACGCGAAGGTCGTTCACCGCGCACATGGGCCACGCCGGCGGTGCTCTCGTCCATAACGGCAAAGCTCTCACGGCGGCGGTCATACTCATCGCGGCGGGCGCTCTCGTACGAAACGCGCAGGATCAACCCGGCAAGCATAAGCGACACAATAATCGACGAACCGCCGTAGCTAATAAACGGCAACGGTTTGCCCGTCATGGGAAACACGTTGAGGATGCCCAGCGCGTTAATCAAAAACTGCACCGCGAGAATAACCGCGGAGCCAGACGCCATAAGCGCGCCCCGACGATCGGTCGCCTGCTCGGCAATGCGAAACGCCGAGTAGATCAGCATCGCAAACACCAAGAAGAACAGCACGGTTCCGACAAAGCCGACTTCCTCGCCAATGATGGCCAGGATGTAGTCATTGTGCGCCTCGGGCAGATACGAGTACTTCATGGTTGAGTTGCCGATGCCACGGCCGAACAGACCGCCCGAGGCAAAGGCCATGATGGCAAGCGTGGCCTGATAGCCGTCACCATACTCGTCAGCCCAAGGGTTCAAGGCAACCTGAATACGCACCATACGGTACGGCTCTGCGACAAGTGCAATCACGATCACGAGAATGCCGAAGATTAGCACGCCGATGATAAATCTGGGGTCGAGACCCGCAAACAACGCCATGCACATGAGGGTCAACAGGATGATCAGGACAGTACCGAAATCGGGCTGGATAAAGATCAGAAAGAGCGAAATACCCAGGTAGATGCCCATCTTGCGAAGGAATTCGTTGATGTTGCCACCGGGCGAAAAGAAGCGATCAAGCATGATGGCCGAATACGCAATGGCAAATGGCTTTAAAAACTCGGAAGGCTGGAACTGAATACCGGCGATGTTGAGCCAGCGCGTGGCGCCACGGCTGCCGCTGCCCACCAAGAACACCAGAAACAGTAGCCCTATCATGCCGATAAGGAAGATCCTAAGCACATCCTCCCCAAACCAGCTGTCCGGCAAAACGCGCACGATGGCAATCAGCGCCAGAACACCAACCACGGCAAACGCGGCCTGTCGACCCAGGAAAAACGTCGCCGAGCCATTCTCGTGCAGCGCCTCGACCGAAGATGCCGAGTACACCATCAGCAAGCCAAAGCAAACCAAGCTAAACAGGCAAGCCATAAATATCAAACGGGGGCGCATGATGCGGGCGGGGACGCCGGCAATATAGCGCTCACTGAACGTCTGCCCGCCGCGTCCGGAACGCGGCGTGCTACGCAGCGAGGAAGCACGGTCCGAGTCGGGCCTCCTCATATCACTTCGGGGGCTCTCCTCTCTCACCGGCAACCCCTATTCCGTTTGCGATTTCGCTGCTGCGGCAAGCTGGGCCACGTAGTCCTTAAACACGCGACCGCGCTCCTCGTAGCCCGAGAACTCGTCGAACGAAGAGCAAGCGGGCGAAAGCAGGATTACGTCGCCGCGGCTCGAGAGCGAGCGGGCAACGTCAACGGCATCGCGCAGATCATCGGCCTGGGCGATATCCACGTCACCATCGACATCGGCCTCGTCCATAGCGGCGGTAAAGCGCTCGCGCGCATCGCCAAAGCAAACGACCGAGCGCACGTTGTCCATAACGACGCGGGCAAAGTCCGCAAGCGGCGTACCCTTATCGTGGCCGCCAAGCAGCAAAATCACATCGTCGTCCGGAAACGCCGTCAGGGCCTTTTCGACCGCATCGGTGTTCGTTGCCTTGGAATCGTTGACGTAGCGCACGCCATCGATCTCGCCGCAGGGTTCCACGCGGTGCTCGAGTGGCTGGAACGATGCCAAACCGCGGCAAACGCCCTCGGGATCGGCACCGACGGCCAGAGCAGCCGTGGCGGCACACAGGGCATTGATGACATTGTGATGGCCCGAGATCTTGAGCTCGGACGTGGCGACAAGCTGAGTCTCGACGCCCTTCAGGCGCACGACCATCTTGCCGTCGCGCACAAAGGCGGCGTCTGCACCCTCGGGCTCGTCAAAAGCGACCTTGCAGATGCGGCGACCCGGCGTATAGATGTACTCATCGAACTCATGGATGCCGGCATCCTCAACGTCGATAACCACGAGGTCGTCGTCGACCATATTCTCGAACAACTTGATCTTGGCAAGCGCATAGTTCTTGTGGCTCTTGTGCCAGCCCAGGTGATCGGGCGTGATGTTGAGCAGCACCGCCACGCGAGGATGAAGCTCAGCGGTCGTAGCAATCTGATAACTCGACAGCTCGGCCACAAACCACTCATTGTGTGCGCGGCCGTCGATCTCGTTCACCGGCGGCTCACCGATATTGCCGACGGCCACGCTGGCTTCACCGGCGGCCTTGAGCAGATAATCGGTCAGCGACGTGGTAGTTGTCTTGCCGTTGGTGCCCGTGATGGCGATCCAATTTTGGGGAGACAGGCGATAGGCAAACTCGGGCTCGCCCATAATCTGAGCGGCATGCTCACGCCCGGCCTTAAAGAAAGCCGAGAACTCCGAGATTCCCGGGCATGTCACGCACACGTCATAGGCACCCTCGACCTGCTCGGTGCCGTAGACAAACGACGCGCCCTGCGCCTCGAGCGCACGTGTGGCGTCATTGGGCTCGGAGGTACCGCCGCCATACACGGTCGTGGCGCTCACGCGCTCGGGGTGAGCCAACGCCCAACGGGCGACATCGAGACCGGATTTACCCTGCCCCAAAACAAGCAGGCTAAAGACATCAGCAAGAGGCATGAAAGACCACTATCCCAACTGGAAGAACAGGGCGAGGCCAACGGCACCAAAGGCCGCGGCGATAATCCAAAAACGGATGACGACCTTGGTCTCGGCCCAGCCCTTCTTTTCGAAATGATGATGAATGGGCGCCATAAGGAAGACGCGCTTGTGCGTAAAGTGGAAATAGACAACCTGGATCATGACCGACAGGGTCTCGACGATAAACAGACCGCCGATGATGAGGGAAACGACTTCGGTGTTGGTCATGATGGAGGTGCAGGCAAAAGCGGCACCCAGGGCAAGCGAGCCGGTATCGCCCATAAAGATGCTCGCCGGGTAGCAGTTGAACCACAAAAAGCCCAGGCAGGCACCGGCGCACGCCGTGCAGAAGATGGACAGGTTCACGTCACCGTGCAAAAACGCCATGGCGGCCATGGCGAGCATGGCGATCATGGAAGTGCCGCCGGCAAGACCGTCCAGACCATCAGTCAGGTTCACGGCATTGGAAAGACCAGCGATCATCAGCCAGCAAAATACAATGTAGAGCCACGGGAACGAAAGGCCGCAGATGGTGGTCGAAAGAACACCGAGGTCAATCGTCAGGCCGCCGGGAAAACGAATCTCGGGGGCGACGCCGCACCAATTGACGGCGAGCACGGTAAAAGTAACGCAGATGATGGTCAGACCGATCATCTTGGCGTGAGGCGTCAGACCGAGCGAGCGACCATGCGTGACGGAGGTCAGGTCGTCGATGAGGCCCAGAACGCCGGTGGCCAGCGTGGCAAGCAGCACGAGCACGAGCTCGGTAGTGAGCTTGCCCATCAGCAGGCAGGTCAGCGAGATCGCGACAAGGATGATGACGCCGCCCATGGTGGGCGTACCCTGTTTAATCAAATGACGCTTGGGGCCGTCGGCTCGGACCTGTTGGCCGATACCCTCGACCTTCAGCAGCTTGATCCACCACGGCATAAGCAGCAACGCAATGGCGGCAGCGATGCCAAGTCCCAAAAAGGCCTGATACGTAGGATACGAGGGATTGCCGAACATGGGCTAGCACACACCTTCCACAAAGCGGTCGAGCTCAACAAAACGGGAACCCTTGACCAGTACAACATCATGATTTTCAAGCGCGCCGCCCATGCGGTCGAGCACCTGCTGATAATCGGAGAACACCTGGATGCGGTCCTCATCCATACCCATCATACGTGCGGCATCGGCCATGAGCTGAGCTAGCTCGCCGCCGACGCACGCGAGCATGTCGAGCTTCTTGGCGGCGGCATAGGCGCCCACGAGCTCATGCATGCGGGGAGCCTCGTCGCCCATCTCGCCCATCTCGCCCAAGATCGCCATGCGCGAACCGTCACAGATAAGCGAGCACAGCAAATCGAGGCCGGCAGCCATAGACTCGGCGCTGGCGTTATAGGAGTCGTCGATGATGCGTGCTCCGCTCTTGGCGCGCTTGATCTCCTGACGGTGGCCGGTGATCGTAAGGCCCCTAAAGGCAGCATCGATCTGCTCGGGCGTCACGCCCAGACGATAGGCGACCGCGGCGGCCTTGACGGCATTGGGCACGGACTGCACGCCGGGAATGGCCAGCATGGTATCGACCGTGTCGCCCTGACCAAAGTCGAGCGTAAAGACCGGATGGCCCTCGTCGTCGACGCGAATGTCGCGTGCGCGGACCTCGTCGTCGTCCGAGACACCGGCCAGTATCACGTCAATACCCGCAGGCTGGGCGAACGTATCGCGAATGAACGGCGTAAAGTCGTCCTCGCCGCCCAAAACCAGCAACGGCGAGAAGTCGCCGGCGGCGCACATGCCCTGGACAATCTCAGACTTGGCGCGGGCGATATTCTCGCGGCTGCCCAGGATACCGATGTGGGAGGTTCCAATCTTGCTCACAATGGCAAGATTGGGGTTGGCAGACTGGGACAGGCGCTCAATCTCATGGAAATGGTTCATGCCCATCTCGAGCACCAGGACCTCGGTATCGGCCGGAGCGGAAAGCACCGTGAGCGGCATGCCGATCAAGTTGTTGAAATTGCCCTTCGTGGCCCAGACGCGATAACGCTTGGCGAGCACGGCGGCGAGCACGTCCTTGGTCGTCGTCTTGCCAATCGAACCGGTAATGCCGACGACCAGGCAGCCAAGCTCCAAGCGATATACATGCGCCAGGCGCAGCAAGAACTCCTCGGGGTCGTCGGTCAGCAAGATGGCGCATCCCTTGTCCTGCGCCAGCGAAACCAGCTCGGCATCGGGCTCGCGCGTCATCACGACGGCACCGGCACCCGACTCGATGGCACGGGAGGCAAAATCATTGCCGTCGACCTTTTCGCCGGGGAAGGCGACAAAGATCGTCCCCTCCTCGACCTGACGCGAGTCGATAACGCACCCGCGGCATACCCGATCGGCTTCTTCCGTCACGGTTCGGGCCCCCGTTGAGGCCGCGAGGTTGTTGACGGCGATCTCTATCATTGCAGCTCCCCTGTAAACCTAATAATGCTATCGGCGTATTGTATCCCAGTGCCATGCGCGCGTGGTGCAGGGCATGTGAACACCCTTCAGATCAAACGGCAGACTACGCTCAAGATTGTAACCCCCTACTTCGTGCGCGGGATACCCAGCACGTCGAGCGCGTTGGCCATAATGGACTGGAATGGCACCGCGGCGGCATCCGAGCCGCTCGGCGTTCCATCGAGTGTGATATAGCACAGCACCTTGGGCGATTGTGCCGGTGCAAAGCCCATAAAGGACGACATGTAGTTCTCCTTGAGGTAACCGCCGTTCTCGTCAGCACGCTCGGCCGTACCGGTCTTGCCCGCCACGTCATAGCCATCGACCGCACCGCCAACGCCCGTGCCTTCGGACACGACCGTCTGCATGCACGATGTCACCTGGGCGGCAGCGTCCTCCGAAATCGCACGCTCGCCTTCGCCCCAGTCCTTCTCATCGCCCTTGCTGGACTTATAGAAGTGCGGAGTCATCATCACGCCGCCGTTCGCGATGCCGCCCACGGCACGTGCGACCTCAATCGGCGAGACGGACAGCGCCTGGCCAAAGCTCATCGAGCCCAGCGTGGCGCCGTCGTACTGGTCGCGCTCCTTGACGATGCCCAGACTCTCACCCGGAAAATCGACACCGGAGCTATGACCGATACCCCACTTGTCCACATAGGTGGCAAAATCATCGGCACCGATCTTGCGTCCCACCAGGACAAAGCCCACATTGGACGAACGGCGCATCATCTCGCGCACGTCCATGGTCATGGTGTAGTCGCGCTTATCGGCGTCGGTAACGGTGTCGTCGCCAACCTTAATGCTCGCTGGCACCTCAAACGACGTGCTCGAACGCACGGTACCCAAGTCGAAGCCGGAACCGGCCACGAGCGTCTTAAAGACCGAGCCGGGCTCATAGGCATCGGTAACCAGGCGCAAGTTCATGTCCTCGGTCTTGGCGTTTTCCAGATCGGTCTGGTCATATGTCGGATACGAGCATGCCGCCAGAATCTCGCCCGTCGTGGGATCGGTGACCAGGGCCGAGCCATTCTTGGCCTTGGTCTTTTCGACCGCCTCGGCCAGGGCGTCCTCGGCGGCACGCTGGATATTGACATCGAGCGTCGTCACGATGTCCACGCCGTCCACCGCGGCAACCTTCTTATAGGCGCCGCCCGCGATATAGCTACCGTCCCTCGCCCGCTCGCGCACCAGCGAACCGTTGGTTCCAGTCAAAAGCTTGTTGTACTGTTTTTCCAGGCCCGTCAGACCGTCGTTGTCCACGTTTACCACGCCAAGCACCTGCGATGCCAGGTTGCCGTAGGGGTACACGCGCTTCATGGCCTGCTCAAAGAGCACACCTGGCAGGTTCTTCTTCTCCAGCGCCGCGGCATCGTCCTCGTCCACCTGACGCTTGATATACACCCAGGTACCATCGGACATAACGAGATCGCGACAGGTTTTTTTATCGATGCCCGTAGCTTTGACCAGTGCCGATACCGTCTTGTCAACGTCCTCGATAAGCTGAGGATTCACGGCGATGTTGCGGCATTCGACCGACGACGTCAGCACGTTGCCGTTACGGTCGTAGATGGTACCGCGCTTGGCATACAGCGTCTGCGCGAGCAAGCGACGCGCATCGGCACGGTCGCGCAACTTATCGGCTTCCACGATTTGATAGTCGGCAAGGCGAAGGACACCCAAACCCAAGCCAAACCCGATGAAGCCCATGACGGCTTTGCGACGGGGCAGCGGCGTGCCCGTGAGCCATTCGGTCGACGAGCCCTTGCGCGATCTGGTGTTATGCATTTGAGGGCCACTCGAGCCACGGAGACGCGACGCAGGGTCGTTGCCATAGGACGGCCTCGCGTTGTAAGATGGCCGACCCGTTCCTTGATAACCAGAACGTCCCCGCGATGAGGGACGTCCAGAACCGCGACCCCGGTCGGAGCCGCGGCGATAGTCATTTGTCATACTCAGCTACCGTCTTGTTACTGAGCGGTCGCGGTCGAGCTAGCGCCCGCGGCTGCATCCTGCGAAAAATCAAGTGTAACGCTCTCGCTGGGCTCCACCATGCCATAAGCGCCCGCAAGGTCGCGAATGCGCGTGTCGGCACCATAGACCGAATGCATGACCTCCAGGTCGGAGCTCTCATCGGTCGCCTTCTCGAGCGTGCTGGTAAGCGCGGCGTTGCTGTTGAGCACCTGGGCCGTAACGCCGGCGAGCGCCACGCGGGCGACGCCAATCGTCATGAAGATAGCCGCAATGATGCAAAACGTTTTAAGAACGCTCATGAAAACCGGGCTTACCGCCTGGTTTGCCTGACGGCCCGCGCCCGTGTAGACATCAAAGCGCGGCGTGCGCTGCTCGCGGGGAGCAGCGGGAGCCTGCGGTGCCTCACGATAGGCGGGCATGGCGTTCATATCATAGGCGAGTGCTGCGTTTGAGGTGTTGTAGCCCATGATATGCCGCCTCCCATCCCGAGTACGTTGGTAGTGTGTTTAAGCTTCGTTTGTGGTACGAGCGGGAGGTCCAATATCGCGCGGTCGCGTCTACAGACGCTGCGCCACGCGGATCTTGGCTGATCTCGCCCGAGGGTTGCGCGCAACCTCATCGGGTTGGGCAACCAGGGGTTTGCGGGTGATGACCTTGAGTATCGGCACGTTGCCGCACACGCACACCGGAATCTCCGGCGGACACGTGCACCCCTGGCTCATCTCCTTAAAGTGGTTCTTTACGATACGGTCCTCGAGCGAGTGATACGAGATGACGCAGATGCGTCCGCCCGGGTTGAGCCACCTTGTGGCAGCGTCAAGCCCTCGCTCGAGCACATCGAGTTCGTGATTGACCTCGATGCGAATGGCCTGGAAACTTTTCTTGGCTGGGTGTCCGCCATGCCGACGGGCGGCAGCGGGGATACCAGCCTTGATGATCTCGACAAACTGACCGGTGGTTTCGATCGGTTCATGCTCGCGGCGGCGCACGATCTCACGTGCGATCTGCGAGGCGAACTTCTCTTCGCCGTAGACGCGTAGAATCCGGGCGAGGTCGTGTTCGTTATAGGTGTTGATGACCTCAGCTGCGTTTAAGGTGTTGTTACCCGGATCCATCCGCATGTCCAATGGGGCGTCCTCGTTGTACGAAAAGCCCCTGCCAGGGATATCGAGTTGCGGCGACGAAACGCCCAAGTCGAAAAGGAAGCCATCGACCCCGGGCACCTCGGCCGAGCAAAGCAGCTCGTCCAAGTCGCCGAAGTTGCCCTTCAGCAGCTGGTGCGGTACGCCGGGAACCTCGCGGTCCAGACGGGCGCCAGCGGCCTCGAGGGCCATGTCATCCTGATCGACGCCGAGCAAAAGGCCGGTCTCCCCCACCTGCGCGGCCATCTTTACCGAATGGCCGGCACCGCCAAGGGTGCAGTCGCAGACGACGGAGCCGCTCTTTAGCTGCAGCGACTCAAGCACTTCGCCGAGCATGACAGGTTCATGCCGATATTCTTGTGTCAAGATCCCACGCTCCATCCGTTACTCGTGCCTTGCCCTTACGAGAAGAAGAGGTCCAGCAGGGCCTCGTCATCATCGTCCTCATCGGCCGTAGCGCGGTCCCAAACCTCAAGGTGGTCGTAGTTGCCCACAACCGTGACCTCGCGGTCGAGGTTCGCCTGCTTGCGGAGAGACTCAGAAAGACCGATACGACCCGCGCTGTCCACATCCATCGACGTGGTGCGCTTGTTGATCGCCCTCATGAGCTTCTGGTCGTTGATGTCGCGCGGGTTAAAACCCTCGTGGCCCTCACGACCCGCGAAGAGTCCTTCGACCCACTTATCGAAGGCCTCGGCAGAGAACACGTACAGAGCATCGACATCCAGGGCTTTAAACACGCGAACGTGCTCTCCAAGCTCCTCACGAAGGGGTGCAGGCAGGGATAGACGACCTTTTGCATCGAGATTGCGCTCGTATGCACCCGTCATTCCCATGTGCGCCCTCCCCTCGGTTACTCAGATGGCACGTACGCGGGGAACCACCCCGCCTGTCGACGTCATTAATAATATGGGGAACCACCCCATTTTTCAACACCTTTCCCCACCTCTTCCCCCACCCCAACCCACCACTCCACCCCCAATATGTTGTAAAACACCCCCGAGCATATGTTCGAAAACACAATATGTTGTGTTTACAGCAAAGGCGGGATGCCACCTGTAGCACCCCGCCTTTCAACCTCAACCTTCAAGTTGACCTTGAGGCGATTTTTACGTCCCTTTACATGCCGTTCATATCGCCCCCAAACTCCCCCACCCACGGCACACACGGCCCACCACCGCGTCGGTGTTTAGCGAAAAATGGGACGGGCCCCAGATTGCCCATGTGCGCAAAAGTGCGTCTCGGCAATCTGGGGCCCGTCCCCCTTAATATGTATAAATATGCAGGTCAGCGAGGTGCTAGCGATGTGCCAGCGGATGCGCCGCCAGATAGACCTCGGTCAGTTGCGTGCGGTCGACATGCGTGTAGACCTGCGTGGTCGAAATATCGGCATGGCCCAAAATCTCCTGCAGCACACGCAGGTCGGCACCGCCCGCGAGCATGTGGGTGGCAAAGGAGTGGCGCAGGGTGTGGGGGTGGAGCCCCACCAGCCCCACCTGGCACCCATACCGCTCGCATATCGCATGCACGGCCTGGCGCGACAGGCGACGTCCGTTCTTATTTAAAAAGACCGCAGAGGTCTCCGTCCCGTGAGCATGGGCGGCCAGGAGAGTGCGCCCGTCACCTATATAGTGTGTCAGGGCACGCGCCGCGCTTCCCACCAACGGGGCCAGACGCTCCTTGGAGCCCTTACCGCGCACCAGGACAAACCCGTCATCGATATGGATATCGCCCACATCGAGCCCAACCAGCTCACTCACGCGCAAGCCGCAACCGTAAAGCACTTCCAAGATGGCATGATCGCGCAGTCCCATCTCGCCCTCGGGAAAGTCTTGATCGAGCAGTGCCGAGACATCCTCCACCGAAAGGTATTCCGGCAGGCGATCTGCCTTTTTGGGCAGGTGCAACGCCGCCGTCGGGTTTTGGGCCACGGCCCCATCGCGCACCAAAAAGGCATGCAGACCCTTCACGGCAGCAAGCGCGCGCTCCACCGAGGCGTCGGAATAGCCTCCGTCGCGGCGATCGGCAACAAAGCCCTCCACGACCTGACGGCTCACATCTTCAAAAGACGTAATGTCAGCCCGCTCCAGATAGGCGCAGTACGTCGTCAGGTCACGACGGTAGGCCGCAATCGTATTGCGCGCCAAGCCCCGTTCGACCGCAAGGTAATCGAGATACTCCCCCGCCACCACAGCAAGCGACGAGGGAGTAGCTTCGGTATGTTCTTGGTTGGCCGGCACCCTTAGTCCGTAGCGAGGTTCTTGGGCGTCACCTGCAGACGGTCGACACCCTCGTGCTGGCCGATCGAGGCGCGCACGAACTCGCGGAACAGCGGCTGCGGGTTGGTCGGACGGCTCTTGAACTCGGGATGAGCCTGGGTGGCCACATACCACGGATGTACGTCGCGCGGCAGCTCGACCATCTCGACCAGACGCTCGTCGGGCGAAAGACCCGAGATAACCAGACCGGCGTCCTCGAGCTGGTCACGGAAGGCGTTGTTGAACTCAAAACGGTGACGGTGACGCTCGTAGACGAGCTCCTCGCCATAGGCCTCGCGCGCGAGGGAATCGGCAGCAAGCTTGCACGGATAGGCACCCAGACGCATGGTGCCGCCCTTCTCGGTCACGTCCTCCTGCGAGCTCATCAGGTCGATGACACTATACGGGCCATCCGGATCGAACTCGGAAGAGCTGGCGCCGGCAAGGCCGACGACGTTGCGGGCGAACTCGCACACGGCCACTTGCATACCCAGGCAAATGCCCAGATACGGAATCTTGTGCTCACGGGCGAACTCGGCCGCGAGGATCTTGCCCTCCAGAGCGCGCTTGCCAAAGCCGCCGGGGACCAGGATGCCCGAGGCGTCGCCCAGGACCTCGGAGACGTTCTGCTCGTCGAGGCTCTCGCCATCGACCAGCTGCACGTCAACGTGGCGATCGTAGAACACACCCGCGTGGTGCAGGGCCTCGATAACCGACAGGTAGGCATCGGGCAGCTGCGTATACTTGCCCACGACGGCGATCTTCACCTTGTCGGCGTGATGGTTGGCGTGATTCTGCTTGCGCAGGAACTCGTTCCACTCGCTCATGTCGCGCTCACGCGGGTCCAGACCCAGGCGCTCGCAAATGCGCAGGTCAAAGTCCTGCTCGGCAAGCAGCTGCGGAACATCGTAGATGCTCGCGCAGTCCTCGTTGGTAAAGACACAGTCGGTGTCGACGTCGCAGAAGCTTGCGATCTTGCCGCGGATGGCATCGTCGATATGGTGATCAGAGCGCAGAACGATAATATCGGGCTGGATACCAAAGCTGCGGAGCTCCTTAACGGAGTGCTGCGTCGGCTTGGTCTTGACCTCGTGGGCGGCGGCGATATAGGGAACGAGCGACACGTGGATGTAGCAGACGTTCTCGGGGCCGGCCTCCTTGCGATACTGGCGAATGGCCTCGACAAACGGCTGCGACTCGATGTCGCCGATGGTGCCGCCCAACTCAGTGATGACCACGTCGGAGCCGGTCTGCTCCTCAATACGACGGAACTTATCCTTAATGGCGTTCGTGACGTGCGGAATCACCTGCACGGTGCCGCCCAAAAAGTCACCGCGACGCTCACGGGCGATCAGGCTCTTATAGATGGCACCAGTCGTAAAGTTGGAATCACGGGTCAGGTTCTCGTCAATAAAGCGCTCGTAGTGGCCCAGGTCCAGATCGGACTCGTAGCCGTCCTCGGTCACAAAGACCTCACCATGCTGGAACGGGCTCATGGTGCCGGGGTCGACGTTCAGATACGGGTCGGCCTTTTGCATCGTTACCTTGTAGCCGCGCGACTTGAGCAGACGGCCCAGCGAGGCCGCGGTAATACCCTTGCCCAGAGACGAAACCACGCCGCCGGTCACAAACACATGCTTGGTCATATTGAGTTACCTGCGCTTCCCGTAGAAGTTGTCCATACACATCTTACGGGTCTTCATTGTAATACTCGCGACGCGCGCCGCACGCAATTATTCTTACGCGCAATCGCATTTCTCAATCTTGAAACAAAACGCCGCCCGGTTGCCCAGGCGGCGTCGCTATGGCAAGGGTTACATGCTGCTATCGATCAGCAACCTCGTCCTCAAGCATTTCCTGAACGAGCATGCCGGTACGGACGCCCTCAAGATACCACTCGCCACGTTCGGTGAGGCAAATGCCATTTGCAAGCTGACCGCCGTCGTCGCTATAACGCGAGACGACATCAATCATGCCTTCGGAATCCAAGCGATCGATTGCGGCGCGGGCACGATACGGCGAAACCCCCACGCGCTCGGCAAGCGTTTTGCGCGAGAAACCATACGGCCCGCCATTGTCTTCGGTTTGCTGGGCGATCTCCATCAACACCAGCACCTCGACACGCTTCATATCGTTGACACTCGCACGACCCTTGCCCGCCATAGCAGCCTCCTCAAACCGAGCACGAGCATCTAACGCGCCGTGCGCGACCGACACACCTCACGATGGCAGGTAATATCCATCATGCGGCATCCCGCTAAGGATGAAACAGTTATGGTTATTGTATACCGCTCAAATTGTTTCTAGGCAGGTAAACGGCTATTTTTCGCCGAAATAGGCGCTTTATTGATCAAAAAACCGTACCGGGCGCTAACCCGATACGGCCAAAATGCAATGCAATTACCGCGGTGCTTCAAACTTAGCGATGGAAGAAACCGCGGCGCTCAAACTTGGGCTCGCAGCACACGTTGATACCCAGTTTGCGCAGTACCGTCTCGTCCGTCGGCGAGATGATCACGCTAAAGAAGGCATCGCAACCGCGCAACTGCTCCAGGCCCAAAAGGACGCGAGCGGCCGTCTCACTCGTGGCCGAGGTGATCGACAGCGCCATAAGCGTCTCGTCGGTGTGGAGGCGCGGGTTTTTACTTCCCAGGAAATGCGTCTTGAGCTTGCTGATGGGCTCGATCGCCTCATCGCTAATGACCTCGAGCTCAAGGTCGACGCCCGAGACATGCTTGAGGGCGTTCATAATGAGCGAACTTGCGGCGCCCAGGCGCGTGGAGGTCTTACCGGTCACCACGGAGCCATCGGGCATGACCATGGCACCCACGGGACCACCCGTCAGCTGCTCCCTGGTGAGGGCCGCCGAGCGCGCCGGTGAGTAGTTCTTATCGATGCCGGCTTTCTTCATAATAATCTTGAGACGGTCGACTTGCTCATCGCCCACGCCGGTACGGCGCACATTTTCGACCGCGGTAAAGTAGCGGCGGACGATCTCCATCTTGGAAGCGTCGCGGCAGGCATCGTCATCGGTGATGGCAAAGCCGACCATATTGACGCCCATGTCCGTAGGGCTCTGGTAGGGGCTCTTGCCCAGGATCTTTTCCATCAGGGCACGGACTACCGGGAAGGCCTCGACGTCACGGTTGTAGTTGACCGTGGTCTTGTTGTAGGCCTCAAGGTGGAACGAATCGATGATATTGGCGTCGTCGAGGTCAGCCGTGGCGGCCTCGTAGGCAATATTGACCGGATGCGTCAGAGGAAGATTCCAGACCGGGAAGGTCTCAAACTTGGCATAGCCGGCGGCGGTACCGTGCTTATGCTCGTGATACAGCTGCGAGAGGCAAGTGGCGAGCTTGCCCGAGCCGGGGCCGGGTGCCGTCACGACAACGAGCGGACGCGTGGTCTCGACAAACTCGTTCTTGCCGTAGCCATCGTCGGACACGATCAGATCGACATCGTGCGGATACCCCTCGATGGGATAGTGCAGCTTGGCGGGAATACCGAGCGCGTTCAAGCGGTTGCGGAACACATCGGCAGCAGGCTGGCCGGCGTACTGGGTGATAACCACAGCCGCGACGGCAAAGCCGTTGCCGCGGAACAGGTCAACCAGGCGCAGCACATCCTCGTCATAGGTAATGCCAAGGTCACCACGAGCCTTGTTTTTCTCGATGTGGTTCGCGTTGATCGCGATGATAACCTCGACATCGTCGGCGATGCTCTTGAGCATGCGGAACTTGCTGTCCGGTTCAAAACCCGGCAGCACTCGGCTCGCATGATAGTCATCGAACAGCTTACCGCCAAACTCCAAATAGAGCTTGCCACCAAACTGCGAGATGCGCTCCTTAATATGAGCGGCCTGCAGCTCGATATACTTCGCGTTGTCGAAACCCTGGCGCATGTATGGCTCCCGTCCCGTTTCGTAAATTAAGTTCCTACGCGATTATAACGGAGCCTGCCCTCCCCGATGCCCAGGCCATCAACAGGCACCAACCAAACACGCCCACCGCAACCGCCGGGGACCCGGGGTGGCTCATTTGGAACGGGAAACAAGGCACTCAGCACCAACAATGAAAACGTCGCAGGTTAAGCATAAGCCAGCGAAAGCCCGCCAGAGTAGGCAAAGCGCCCCTGCACCAACAATGGAAAGCGCCGCAGGCAGAGGACGGACAGCGAGCGCCGTCCAGAACGTACAAGTTGGCATGAAAAAGGCAAGGCATAGACCTTTTGGTCATGCCTTGCCTTTTGAATGACAAATTGTCGTTCTGGACGGCGCGCAGCGTCGACTGGTTGCGCGGTTCGTAGAACCGCGCAACATAAGAGCGCCCCCTCCCGCGCACGGAACGGGAGGAGGCTAAAGGTAGGAGTCTACCGGTGGGGTTACCCCACCGGACAGACGATGACCAGGTGATCCTTTACAGGATCGTCATGGTTTCCGTGGGGTACCCAAGGGGTACTTAGAGCATCACGCAAGCGACGGTCAGGATGATGGCGCAGACGACGGAGAGAGCGACGATGAGCTTAAGAGCAAACTTGAGCCAGGTCGTCCACTCGATCTTGGCCAGAGCAAGACCGCCCATGATGGCGCCGGAGGTCGGGGTGAACAGGTTCACGACGCCGATGGCGGCGGAGAAGATCATGACCATGACCTCGGGCGAGAAGCCGAGCTTAACAGCCAGCGGTCCCATGATGGGCATGGAGACAGTAGCCATACCGGAGGTCGAGGGGATCAGGAAGGACAGGCCGAAGTAGACCAGGAAGCTCATGGGAGCGAAGATCACGCCGGACAGGCCAGCCAGAGCATTGGCGGCAGCGTCGAGGACGTAGACGTCGAGGCCGGTGCTAGCCATGAGGACGGAGATACCACGGGCGAGGGCGATGACGAGGACAACGGACATCATGTCGGCAGCGCCGGTGATGAAGGTGTTGACGATCTGCTTCTCGGACAGGCCGCCGATAATACCGATCAGGACAGCCATGAGGAAGAACCAGGTGGAAGCCTCGTCGAAGTACCACTGACCAATGGGCAGGCCGGTGATCAGGGCAGACCAGCCCTGAACGATGGCGTTACCGTCAGCGTCATAGACAGCGCCAGCATCGAAGAAGTTGGCGACGCCCTCGTTAAGGTCGGCCAGCGGGATGAAGCCGACGATCATGACGACGAAGGTGAAGGCAAAGGCGATCAGAACACCCTTCTGACGACCGGTGAGCTTGACCTCCTTGTGAACCTCGGAAGCAGCCTTGCCGTGAGCCTCTTCGGCGTCCTTGAGCTCCTGCATCGAAAGGATGGTGGAACCCTTGTCAGCCTTGACCTTCTTGGCATAGCTCATGACGAAGAGGATGGACATAACAGTGGTAACAATCCACAGGACGGCACCGAGGCCGATGATGATGGACTGGTTGACCTCAATGCCAACGCCAGTCAGAGCGTCAACGGCAGCACCGACGGCAAACGGGTTAACCGTGGAGCCGAGGCAGCCGCAGCCAGCGCCGAGCAGGACGGTGGCAGCGCCGACCATGGGGTCGAAGCCAGCAGCCATCATGGTGGCGGCGAGCAGGGCGTAGAAGGGAACGGTCTCCTCGCACATACCATAGGTGGTACCACCGAGGGAGAAGATGAACATCAGCACGGGAATGAGCATGATCTCATTGCCCTTAAGCTTCTGCACCAGAACAGCAATGCCGTTGTCCAGGGCGCCGGTCTCGGTCATCATGCCGAGGAAGCCGCCGAGGATCATAACGAAGAGGCAGACGGGCAGAGCGTCAGCGAAGCCCTTGACCGGGGCGGTGCAGAAATCGCTCAAGCGGGCAGCGGTAACCGCGCCACCGGACGTACCGGAGACGATAACGGTAACAACCGCGACGATTGCCAGCAGAGCAAGAAGAATGGTGAACGATGAAGGCATACCGCGCTTTTTCTTAGCGGTCTCAGTCATAGTTCTCATCCCCCCTTCATAAATCATTTACTGATCTCGCCCTAAGCGGCTCTTCCGTGCCGTGCATGTCGCTCAGTGCGAGATTTTTACCAGACAAAAGCGCTCGGGGTGCGCAGCAATGCACCCCGAGCGAGATGCTAGATGCTCTTACTTGAGCGTAGCGTACATGACAGCCTTGATGGTGTGCATGCGGTTCTCGGCCTCGTCGAAGACCTTGGAAGCGGGGCTCTCGAAGACCTCGTCGGTGACCTCCTGCTCGGTGATGCCGAACTGCTCGCACTTCTCGGCGCCAATCGTGGTGTTGGTGTCGTGGAAGCTGGGCAGGCAGTGCAGGAAGATGGCACCCGGGTTGGCCATAGCCATGACCTCGGAGGTAACGCGATACGGAGTGAGCTGAGCGATGCGCTCGGCCCAGACCTCGTCGGGCTCGCCCATGGAGACCCACACGTCGGTGTAGAGAACGTCGGCACCGGTGACGCCGTCCTTGACGTCGGTGGTCAGCTTGATGGTGCAGCCGTTAGCCTCAGCGATGGGCTTGCAGGCCTCGATGACGTCGTCAGCGGGCATGCACTCCTCGGGGCCGCAGGCCACGAAGTTCATGCCGAGCTTGGAGCAGACGACCATGAGGGAGCGAGCGACGTTGTTCTTGCAGTCGCCCATGAAGACGAGGGTCTTGCCCTTGATGTCGTAGTTGAAGTTCTCCTGGACGGTCAGGATGTCGGCGAGCATCTGGGTGGGGTGCCACTCGGTGGTCAGGCCGTTCCACACAGGCACGCCGGACTTAGCAGCGAGCTCCTCGACGTCGTCCTGGGCAAAGCCACGGAACTCGATGCCATCATACATGCGGCCGAGAACGCGGGCGGTATCCTCGATGGACTCCTTCTTGCCCATCTGCGACGAACCCGGATCGAGGTAGGTGACGCCCATGCCCAGATCCATGCCGCCGACCTCGAAGGCGCAGCGGGTACGAGTGGAGGTCTTCTGGAAGAGCAGAACGATGTTCTTGCCCTCGAGATAGCGGTGCGGAACGCCAGCGCGCTTCATGTCCTTGAAGTTCTTGGAGAGCTTGAGCAGGTACTCGATCTCCTCGGTGGTGAGGTCGAGGAGCTTGAGGAAGCTACGGCCGGAGAGGTTAACACCCATGGTTCGATTCCTTTCGAAGAAATGAATTACGTAAGTATTAGTGTTGCCCGTTTAACGGGCGAAGCCGGTGCGGTTGTAGGGGGACCGCACCGGAAACGGAAAGACTTAGAGGTCCTCGCGCCAGAAGGGCATGCTCATGCAGCGCGGGCCGCCGCGGCCGCGGGAGAGCTCGGCGGAGGGCACGACGAGAAGGTCCAGGCCCTCCTTGTACAGCACGTCGTTGGTGACGGTGTTGCGGGCGTAGACGCAGATCTTGCCGGGCTCGACGCACAGGGTGTTGGAGCCGTCGTTCCACTGCTCGCGGGAGGCCGCGATCGGGTCGCCGCCGCCGCAGGGGATCAGCTTGACCTGGTCGACGCCGGTGGCGTCCTCCAGGACGTGCTCGAGGGTGTCCTCGATCAGGCGGATGTTCACGTCGCCCGGGTTCTTGCCGGCGGTCAGCTCGTAGACGCGCAGGGTGCCCATGATGGCGGGGTGGATCGTGAACTTATCGACGTCGATCTGGGTGAAGACCGTGTCGAGGTGCATGAAGGCGCGCGAGACGGGGATGTCGAAGGCCAGGATGCGCTCGACCTTGGAGTCGGAGTTCCAGAAGATGTTCTGGGCCATGACGTCGATGGCGGCCGCCTGGGTGCGCTGGGAGATGCCGACGGCGAGGGTCTTCTCGTTGATGTTCAGCACGTCGCCGCCCTCGGTGTGGAACTGGCAGTCGCGGCGGAAGTACAGGGAGACGTCCTTGTAGTCGGGGTGGTACTTGAAGACGTACTTGCCGTACAGGGTCTCGCGGTTGCGGGTGACCGAGTACATGCGGTTGAGGTTGACGCCCTCGCCGACGACCGCGAACGGGTCGCGGGTGAAGTAGAGGTTGGGCATCGGGTCGATGATCAGGTCGGACTCGGACTCGGAGTTGACCAGGGAGTCGAGGGTCGTGGACGCCGTGAGGGGCATGTCGATCTCGGCCTTGGTCATGCCGGCCATGGTCTTCTTGACGAACTCGAGGTTGTCCTCGATGGAGTCCAGCTTCTCGCGGACGATCTGCGGCATGTGCTGGCCGCGGATGCCTGCCTCGGCGATGTACTGGTCGGTGAACTCGGCGCGGGCGCCGGGGACCTGGTCGAACACCTCCGCGACGAGGTTCTCGAGGTAGAGCACCTCCACGCCCTGGTCCTTAAGGATCTGGGCGAAGGTGTCGTGCTCCTGCTGCGCGACCTCCAGGAACGGGACGTCGTCGAACAGGAGTCGCTCGAGCTCGTCGGGCGGCAGGTTGAGGAGCTCGTCGCCGGGACGGTGCAGGCAGACCTTCCTGAGCTTGCCGATCTCGGAAGGCACGTGCAGACCTTTCGTCATGGCCTCCTACCTTTCTTTCGGGCCCCTGTCAGGGCCGATTCGTTAGCGCCCCTCTGTGTGAGGCGTTATTGCTGACGACATATTTATATCCAAAATCAGTCCATACTTCCACCTCGCCCCCGAACGGTTTTATATGAGGGGTGAACGGCATACACATATACTTCACGCATGGCACACTTTGATTTAATAAAGTTAATTTACGTGCTAAAACGCGTTTTCAATCCAAATAGCAAATGGAACTTAACTTTATTAAACCACCCTCAAATTGCATATTTCTAATATAGCTATGAATAGAATTAGCGATTCATGCCGCGTCCCAACCATTTTCATTTTTATTCAGAAAAAAGTTTGTCCTATTCATTTCTGATAAATAAATTACCGTTTACCAGACGCTTGATACCGTTCACCGGAAGCTCAGTATAAGGCCCAGCGGATACCGGCTCGCTTTACGGCCCCATTTGTAACAACTTGACTTCTCGGTATAGAAAAACGAACCCGCTTCCCCTAGGGAAACGGGTTCGTTTTCGATTATCTTCGGCCAATTTGGATAAGGCCCTCGAAGATCGTCGGAACCCTAGCGATCGAACTCCGCCAGTGCCTCGCCCAAAAGCCTCAGGCCCTCGCGAAGAACGTCTTCGCTCGCGCAGTAGCCCAGGCGTGCGCCGCAGGGAAGCTCAAAGCGGCTACCGGGGACCAGCAGCACTCCCCTCTCGGCCAACAGGCGCTTACAGAATTCCTCGTCATCCTCGGGAATATCCAGCTGGATAAACGAGGTGGATATTCCCTGCGGGGCCGTCCAGGAAACGCGATGCTGCGTATCGATCCAAGCCTGCGCGATATCGCGGTTGCCAAACACGATCTTGCGATTGCGCTCGAGAATCTTGTCCTTGTGCTCGAGCACGTATGTCGCCAGGGCATCGTTGAACACGCCGCCGCAGATCATGGTGTAGTCGCGGTAGGTGCGGATGCGGTTGGACACCTCTTCGTCGGCCACGACCCAGCCCACGCGGG
Organism: uncultured Collinsella sp.; assembly: GCA_937966215.1. Taxonomy (GTDB): domain Bacteria; phylum Actinomycetota; class Coriobacteriia; order Coriobacteriales; family Coriobacteriaceae; genus Collinsella. The sequence goes on from CALCKK010000001.1 coordinate 196,465, forward strand.
CCGCAGGCGTCGAATAGGTCTTGGACACCGAGTTGGTGACAATGGCCTTCTCGTACATGTCGGCCATCGACATAAAGGCCTTGGTGTTCTCAAGCGGCAGGTACACCTCGTCGCACAGCACATAGGCGCCAGCCGAACGGGCGATCTCGGCAATCTGGCCGAGCATATCGGCATCGAGCACCGTACCGATGGGGTTCGATGCGTTGTTGATGCAGATGAGCTTGGTATTGGGACGCACCAAGCGTTTAAGCTCCTCGATATCGGGCTTCCAGCCAAGCTCCTCGCGAAGCTCCCAATACTCGACCTCGGCACCGAGCGTACGCGGAATCTCGTAGAGCGGCGCGTAGGTGGGCCACTCGGCGATGACATGGTCGCCGGGCTCGACCACGGCCATGATGGCGTTGAGGTTAGCGCCCGTGCAGCCATTGGTCTGCAGAATGTGATCGGGATTGACCTCGCGACGATACAGCTTGGCAACCTCGGCCTTAAACTCCGGAGAGCCCTCGATCCAGCCGTAGTTCATCTTCTCGCGGTCCAGGCGCTCGTAGAACGTGGCACCGTCCTGCTCATCGAGCGCGCGCAGCTCGCCCATGGTGAGCGACGAGATCGTCGACTGGGCGATGTCCCACGTGGCGCTCTTCTCCCAAACGTTGAGCCATTCCTCAACGCCAATCGTCTTAATGTCCATGGCCAAGCTCCTTACAAAAGCAGTCATCCAACCGTGTTGACGTTCCTCATACAAGATTGGGGCGGCGCGAAAACCCGCACCGCCCCAATGGGAGACATCTAACGTCAGCTAGATGTATGTATTAAGACCTATACGGGTCCTAGAAGACCTTAGAGGTCCTCACGCCAGAAGGGCATGCTCATGCAGCGCGGGCCGCCGCGGCCGCGGGAGAGCTCGGCGGAGGGCACGACGAGAAGGTCCAGGCCCTCCTTGTACAGCACGTCGTTGGTGACGGTGTTGCGGGCGTAGACGCAGATCTTGCCGGGCTCGACGCACAGGGTGTTGGAGCCGTCGTTCCACTGCTCGCGGGAGGCCGCGATCGGGTCGCCGCCGCCGCAGGGGATCAGCTTGACCTGGTCGACGCCGGTGGCGTCCTCCAGGACGTGCTCGAGGGTGTCCTCGATCAGGCGGATGTTCACGTCGCCCGGGTTCTTGCCGGCGGTCAGCTCGTAGACGCGCAGGGTGCCCATGATGGCGGGGTGGATCGTGAACTTATCGACGTCGATCTGGGTGAAGACCGTGTCGAGGTGCATGAAGGCGCGCGAGACGGGGATGTCGAAGGCCAGGATGCGCTCGACCTTGGAGTCGGAGTTCCAGAAGATGTTCTGGGCCATGACGTCGATGGCGGCCGCCTGGGTGCGCTGGGAGATGCCGACGGCGAGGGTCTTCTCGTTGATGTTCAGCACGTCGCCGCCCTCGGTGTGGAACTGGCAGTCGCGGCGGAAGTACAGGGAGACGTCCTTGTAGTCGGGGTGGTACTTGAAGACGTACTTGCCGTACAGGGTCTCGCGGTTGCGGGTGACCGAGTACATGCGGTTGAGGTTGACGCCCTCGCCGACGACCGCGAACGGGTCGCGGGTGAAGTAGAGGTTGGGCATCGGGTCGATGATCAGGTCGGACTCGGACTCGGAGTTGACCAGGGAGTCGAGGGTCGTGGACGCCGTGAGGGGCATGTCGATCTCGGCCTTGGTCATGCCGGCCATGGTCTTCTTGACGAACTCGAGGTTGTCCTCGATGGAGTCCAGCTTCTCGCGGACGATCTGCGGCATGTGCTGGCCGCGGATGCCTGCCTCGGCGATGTACTGGTCGGTGAACTCGGCGCGGGCGCCGGGGACCTGGTCGAACACCTCCGCGACGAGGTTCTCGAGGTAGAGCACCTCCACGCCCTGGTCCTTAAGGATCTGGGCGAAGGTGTCGTGCTCCTGCTGCGCGACCTCCAGGAACGGGACGTCGTCGAACAGGAGTCGCTCGAGCTCGTCGGGCGGCAGGTTGAGGAGCTCGTCGCCGGGACGGTGCAGGCAGACCTTCCTGAGCTTGCCGATCTCGGAAGGCACGTGCAGACCTTTCGTCATGGCCTCCTACCTTTCTTTCGGGCCTTTCGGCCGAATCTCTCAGCACCCTTCCGTAACGGGTGCTGCTTGCTGACAGCTCTAGTTATATCCAAATTCCAACCGCAATTCCACCTCGCCCCCGAACGGTCAACAAAGTTCGATGAACGGTATATCGAATATGATTCTCCCATAATGCACTTCGGCGTTCTAAAGTAGCTTTTCTAAGGTAAATGCTCTTTTTTCTTAAAAATCAATCGCAATTACAACTCCAATCTTTCGATTAAGAATTGCATATCTAAAACGGTTTTATGTATATAAATGACGCTTGTTCGTGTTTCTGTCTGTATTCGATGATATTCAGCTACCTATCATTCTTATTCACACATACTCACCAGTTGAGTGAGGATATAGACCGTTTTTCACAACGCGAAGGGCGTCAGCTCTATGGCTTGTCAGCGTAAGAAGTAGGTAAAGATACCGTTCACGCGATACGTCCGTGCCATAGGCCGACTAAATTGAGACAATAGTGAATAGTGTTAGGCAACCGTCCCCCACGGGGACTGAACGGACAGATGCATATGCCGAGCAAAATCGAAAAAAAGCAAGCCGCTGCAAAGCTGCGTAAGCCGCCGCGCGACTTCTCGTACACGCAGAACCGAGAGCTCAGCTGGCTGCGCTTTGACAACCGTGTGCTTGACGAAGCCTTCGACGAGACCGTTCCGCTGTTCGAGCGGCTAAAGTTCGTGTCGATTTTCGAGTCTAACCTCGATGAGTTTCTCATGGTGCGCGTGGGCGGCCTGTCCGATCTGGCAGAGCTCAAAAAACAGCCTGTCGACAACAAGAGCAATATGACCGCCTCCGAACAAGTCGATGCTGTCATGGCCGAAATGCCCGGGCTCCTTACCCGATGGGAGTCCATCTTTAAGAGCATCGAGGGCAAGCTCGACACCCTGGGCGTTCACCGCGCCCGCATCGATTCGCTTACGCCCGAGGAGCGCACCTTTGTAACCCGTTACTTCCAGGCCTACGTGTCGCCGGTCATCTCACCGCTGGTGATTGACCCGCGCCACCCCTTCCCCAACCTGCGCAACGGCGCACTCTACCTGGCCTGCGGCCTGGACGGCGTCACCGACGAGGAGAGTCTGCTGGGCCTTATCGAGATTCCCACCTCGATGAACCGCGTGGTCGAGATCCCCTCGCCCACCGGCACCTACTCCTACATCTTGCTCGAGGACGTCATCCTCGCCTGCCTGGACAGCTGCTTTGGCTCCTATAAGCCGCTCGACCGCGCGCTCATCCGCGTCACCCGCAACGCCGACATCGACCCGGACGGCGAGGGCGTCGAGGAGGAAGAGGATTACCGTCAGCACATGAAGCGCATCCTCAAGAAACGCTTGCGCCTGCAGCCGGTGGTGCTCGCGGTCTCGGGGTCGCTCGAGAAGGCGACGCTCAAGACCATCCGCAAGGCGCTCGAGCTTTCGCACCGCTCTGTCTTTACCTGCGATATCCCGCTCGACCTAGGCTACGTCTTTGGCATTGAGGGCAAGATTCCCGAGCACCTGCGCAACGAGCTGCTCTTTACACCGTTTAAGCCGCAGCCCAACCCCACCATCGATATGACCCGCTCCATCCGCGAGCAGGTACTTCAGCACGACAAGCTGCTCTTTTATCCCTATGAGGCCATGAACCCCTTCCTGGATCTGGTGCACGAGGCCGCCTACGACCCCGAGTGCATCTCACTGCGCATCACGCTCTACCGCGTGGCCAAGCAGAGCCGCCTGTGCGAGTCACTGATCGATGCCGCCGAGAACGGCAAAGAGGTCACGGTGCTCATGGAGCTCCGCGCGCGCTTTGACGAGCAGAACAACATCGAGTGGGCCGAGCGCCTGGAAGAGGCCGGCTGCACCGTCATCTACGGCTCCGAGGGCTTTAAGTGCCACTCCAAGATCTGCCAGCTCACCTATCGCGAGGGCATGGCGCTTACACGCCTGACGCTGTTGGGCACCGGCAACTTTAACGAGAAGACGGCCAAGCTCTACAGCGACTTTATGCTCATGACCGCCCACCCCGGCATCGGCGAGGACGCCAACTTGTTCTTCCGCAACCTGTCGCTGGGCAACCTGCGCGGCGATTACCGCTTCCTGGGCGTGGCGCCCGTGGGCCTCAAGCCGCTCATCATGCGCGGCCTGGATCGCGAGATCCAGCGCGCCCTCGCTGGCGAGCCCGCCCGTGTGTTCTTTAAGCTCAACTCGCTCACCGACCGCGAGGTCATCGACAAGATCGCCGAGGCATCGTGTGCAGGAGTCCGCGTGGACATGATCATCCGCGGCATCTCATGCCTCAAGCCCGGCGTTCCGGGCAAGACCGAGAACGTGCATGTCCGTTCTATCGTCGGACGCTTTTTGGAGCATGCGCGCGTTTACGCCTTTGGCGTGGACTCGGACATGATCTATCTGAGCTCGGCCGACATGATGACGCGCAACACCGAGCACCGCGTGGAAATCGCCTTCCCCGTGCTCGACCCCACCTGCCGCGCCCTGGTGCACGAATACATGAGTATGCAGCTGCGCGACAACGTGAAGGCCCGCAGCCTCACGAGCGACGGCACCTGGGTCCCCGTGGAGCGCGCAGAGGGTGAGAAGCCCTTCAACTCACAGGAAGCCCTGCTGGAGCGTGCCTATCACAACGCCGAGGCCGCGCCCGAGCCCGTCATTGAGGCAAAACCCGCCCCCGAGCCCGAGCCGCAGCCGGTAGCACCCAAGGTCCAAGAGGTCCAGGCGACCGTCATTGAGCCCGAGCCTGCACCTGCACCTCAGCCCGAGCCGCAGGTCACCAAGCCCGCACCCGAGACGAGTGCCCGTCGCAAGAAGCCCGCCGGCAAGACCAAGGCCATCGAGCGCCATCGCCCCGGTCGCGTGCGCATGGGCCTGGGCCTGATCGGCCTGGGTCTTAAGACACTCATTACCGGCAAAACGAAATAGTCGTTTGTAGAAGCAGTTTGTAGAAGCGCCCCGCATTTGAGGAAAGCCTCGGATGTGGGGCGCTTTTCCCTGCTACCATGGTGCGGACAACAACGCGAATGACAGGCAGGGATATGAAGCTCACTATAGAATCAATGACCTACGGCGCCGACGGGCTGGCGCACGCCGACAACGGCAAGGCCGTCTTTGTGCAGGGCGCCGTGGCAGGCGACACCGTCGAGGCCGAGGTCGTACAGGACGGCAAGTCGTTCATGCGCGCCCGCACCACCGAGATTCTGGAGCCAAGCCCCGATCGCATCCAGCCTCCCTGCCCCTTCGTTGGCATCTGCGGCGGCTGCTCGTGGGGCAATCTCTCACGCACGGCACAGCTCGCCGCCAAGGAGCAAAACCTGCGCTCCACGCTCGAGCGCATCGGCAAGTTCGCTCCCGAGCAGGTCGATGAGTTGGTACAGCCCATCCGCCATACCAAGGACGACTGGGGCTACCGCAATAAAATCGAGCTCGAACCGACCGTCGTCAACGGTCGCGTGCGCCTTGGCATGCACGGTGTCGACCCCAGCAAAATAGTGACCGTCGATGCGTGCCCGCTGTTCGATAAGCGTTTTCCCAAGGCGCTCAAATCAGTCGTCGGCGCGCTCAACTATCTAAGCGGCAGCCACGACCTGGGCCTCGAGCGCGTCGGCATTCGTGCTTCGCGTCGCACCAAGGCACTCGAGGTCGCACTCTGGACGCCCACGGGTTCCTTCCCGCGCTCGCAGGTTTCACGCGTGCTGGCGGACGCCGCTCATCCCACGAGCATCGTGCGTGTGATGAGCAAGGGCGAAAAGAAAGCCCGCCGTGTCTCCAAAGTCGAGATGCTCGCCGGCGAGGGCTCGTGGACCGAGAATATCGCCGAAGGCCAGATGCGCTTATCGGCCCCGTCGTTTTTCCAGGTCAATACCAAGGGCGCCGAGATTTTGATTGAGCTCGTTATGGACGCCCTCGACCCGCGGGAAGACGAGCTAGCCGTGGACCTGTACTGCGGTGCTGGCACCTTTACCCTACCACTCGCTCGCCGCTGCGACTTTGTTGCCGCCGTCGAGGCCTACGGTCCGGCCGTGCGCGACCTGCGTCGCAACCTCGAGATCAACAAGCTCGACAACGTCGACGTCATCGGCGGCGACGCGGTACGCGAGTTCCCCGACCAGGACGCCGATGTCCTGGTGGTCGATCCGCCGCGCGCAGGCTTGGCACCCGAGGCCATCGACCTCATCGCCAGCACGAGCGCACGCGACGTGGCCTATGTGAGCTGCGACCCTGCCACCCTGGCGCGCGACCTTAAGCGCTTTGTCGAGGAAGGCACCTTCTCCCCCGTCAAGATCACACCGGTCGACCTGTTCCCGCAAACCTTCCACTGCGAAACCGTCGTCCACCTCAAGCGTAACTAGACCGTTTGCCCAAGACCACGCCCGATGATTTTTCTGGGACGGGGATAAAAAATTTGTTCTGAATGATTATTTAATCCCCGTCCCGAAATTGAACCGCCCCCTCATTTCTTGGACATTAGAAATGGGGGGCTTCTTTATGGACGGGAAAGTCGGACACGACGCCACGCTGAGGACTCTTGCAGCAGAGTTTTGCGACAGGGGATACGGGCGCACCGAAGGTCGAAGGGCGCCCGGACCCGGCCGGGGCCGGCGGCGCGCGAGGGCGAGCTCTTGCGACGGAGCTGCTGCCCGGGCGCCTGAAGGACGAGTTCTACAGGAACCGGACGTGGCGGAGCTTCGAGGAGTTCAAGCGGGACCTCCACGCCTACACCGTTCACTGGAACAAGAGGAGGCAGGTTAAGCAAAAGGGACTGACCCCGGAGGAGTTCCGGAATCAGTCCCCATGTGCGGCATAGGCCGCTAATTGACCCGCCTAAGTTTCGGGGCGCAGTTCATTTCAGCGCCGCCCGAGAAAGCTAAACGCTTTCTGGCAGGTTGTCCCGGGCCGAGGGCGGCCACCTTGATCGCCCTCGGCCCTCACCCACCTCAACTGCTCCTCAATTACATAGAGCTGATTGAGGAGGGCGCAAGCTAGTGGGCGCCTTCCTCCTCGTCGTTGGGTCGGTAGGTGACGAACTCGATAACAAAGGCCAGGACGGCGGAGATGAGCGAGGCGATGATCGCGAAGATCATGTGGGAGATCCCGGCGCCACCAGGGGTCCCGTCGATGAAGTTGAGCAGGTTGAAGACGCCGAGGCCGCCCGAGATGTACATGAGAGCGCCAGTCATTCCCACGATAGCGCCGCCCACGGCGGAGCTCAGGCATGCCACGACGAACGCGCGCTTGTTGGGGAGGGCGATGCCGTAGATGCCCGGCTCGGTGACGCCGAAGAAGAAGGCGGAGATCATCGCGGGAAGGGCGATGCCGCGGAAGCGCTCGTCCTTGTTTCTGAGGTACATGGCAAAGATGACCGCTCCGAGTGCGAACCCGTGGCCGATGGTGGCGGCGAGCACGCTATCGTGGCCGAGGGTGTTCAGGTTCATGATGGAGATGGGGATGAGGCTCCAGTGGAAGCCGAAGATGACGAGGCACATCCACAGTCCGCCGACTAGGGCGCTGCCCAGGACGGAACCAACCACGGGGAGCTGGAAGATGAACGAGAACGCCGCGCTCAGCAGGTTGGTGATGAGGGTGGCCACCGGGCCGATGATGAGGTAGCCCAAGACGATGGAGACCGTCATCGTGGCGAGCGGGACAAGGAACATCTTGAGCGCAGCCGGCATCCAGCTCTTGAGCCAGCGCTCAAGGATAGAGCCGAACCACACCATGAGAAGGATGGGGATCACCGAGCTCACGTAGCCGGACACGGGCATGATGATGGGGAGCCCGAGGGCGGTGGCGTACCACGAGAACGTGCCGGCCACGCCGAGGTCGATGCTGCCGAGCGCCTCGCCCGAGGTCAGGGCGACCATCGTCGGGTAGAGGAGCGCCACGCCGATTGCCACGCCGGTGAACTCGTTCATGCGGAACTTGCGAGCGGCACTGAACGCCAGGGCGACGGGAAGGAAGTAGAAGAAGCCGTCAGCCACGGTGTAGAGCAGCGTGTAGAGGCCGTCGTTTGCAAAGGCCGGGACGAAGTAGGTGATGAGGGCAAGCAGTCCCTTCATGATGCCTGCGGCGGCAAGCGGTCCCAGGATGGGCTGGAAGATGCCAGAGATGAGGTCGATGATGACGGAGGCAACGGTCTTATCGCCCTGGGGCTCGTCGTCGGCGCTTGCGCCGCCCGAGAAGTTGCCGGCCTCCAGGACCGCGTCGTAGACGTCCTCGACGATGTTGCCCACGACCACCTGGTACTGGCCGTTGGCCTGGATGACCTGGATGACGCCCTTGAGGGCCTCGATCTTGGCCGTGTTGGCGCGGGACTCGTCCTTGAGTTTAAAGCGCACGCGCGTGATGCAGTGCGCGACGCTGGCGACGTTCTCGGCGCCGCCTACGTTCTCGAGTATGGATCTGGCCAGGTCGTCGTATTTTTCTGCCATTATTTTCTCCTTAGTGATATTGCCCGGGAGGTTAGCCCAGGTCGCCTCCGTTGGTGGCGATGGCCTGCTGATACCAGTAGAAGCTCTTCTTGCGCCTGCGCTCGAGCGTGCCGTTGCCCAGGTTGTCGCGGTCCACGTAGATGAAGCCGTAGCGCTTCTCCATCTCGCCGGAGCCCGCGCTCACGAGGTCGATCGGCCCCCAGGTGGTGTAGCCGAGCATCTCGACGCCGTCCTGCTCGATAGCGTCGCGCATGGCCTCGATGTGCTCGCGCAGGTAGGCGATGCGGTAGTCATCCTCGATCGTGCCGTCGGGAAGCACCTCGTCATAGGCGCCGAGGCCGTTCTCCACCACAAAGAGCGGCTTCTGGTAGCGGTCCCAGAGGTCGTTGATCGTGATGCGGAACCCCAGCGGGTCGATGACCCAGCCCCAGTCGCTCGTGCGCACGTAGGGGTTCTCTACGCCGGCGAAGGCGTTGCCCTCGGCGACGCCGCCCACGGAATCGGGGTCGCCCGCGGTACAGCGCGAGGAGTAGTAGCTAAACGAGATGAAGTCGACGGTGTTCTCCGCAAGGATGCGCTCGTCCTCGGCGGTCATGCCCACGTCGATGCCCTCGCGCTCGAGCATCTTGAGCGCGTAGCCGGGGTAGTGCCCGCGTGCCTGCACGTCCACGAAGAAGAGGTCCTCCTGGTTCTTGACCTGCGCTGCACGGACGTCCTCGGGACGACAGGAGTAGGGGTAGTAGCTTCCCGCGGCGAGCATGCAGCCAACCTTGTTCTCCGGGTCGACCTCGTGGGCGATCTTGGTGGCCCAGGCGCTCGCCACGAGCTCGTTGTGCGCGGCGCGGTACTCGGCCTCGCGGGCATTCTCCCCGGGCTCGAGGACGATGCCGGCACCCATGAAGGGACGGTGCAAGATCATGTTCATCTCGTTGAACGTGATCCACCAATGCACGAGGCCGCGGTAGCGGTTGAAGAGCACCTTCACGAGCCGCTTGTAGAGCTCGATGAGGGCGCGGTTTCGCCAGGCGCCGTACTTCTTGACGAGGTGGATGGGGCAGTCGAAGTGCGTGATGGTCACGAGGGGCTCGATCCCGTGCTCGCGGCAGCAGCGGAACACGTCCTCGTAGAAGGCGAGCCCGGCCTCGTTGGGCTCTTCCTCGTCGCCATTGGGGAAGATGCGGCTCCAGGCGATGGAGAGACGAAAGACCTTAAAGCCCATCTCCGCGAAGAGGGCTATGTCCTCGCGGTAGTGGTGGTAGAAGTCGATTCCCGTCTGGGCCGGGTAGTAGTACCCGGGCTCAAAGTCGAGCATGCGCCTCAGACCGCGACTTACGTCGTTGCGCTCCGACCCGTGTGGGATGACGTCGACGTTGGCAAGGCCGCGGCCGCCCTCGTCATAACCTCCCTCGCATTGGTTGGCGGCGGTGGCTCCTCCCCAAAGGAACCCTTTTGGAAATGGCATAGTGCCTCCTTCTTTCTGGCGCCCCCACCTCTGCGGGGGACGCTTTATAACGTCCTTGCGACCTCACGCGCCGGGCCCGTGGCCCTTTCCCTGATGCGCGCGGGCCGCCTGTGAAGGGGTGACTAGCTGACGGCTTGTCCCGCGGCGGCGCGATGTGCCTCCCGGCCTTCGACCAGGGAGGGGACCTGTGCCAGGCATACGCCGGCGAGGATGATGGCGACGCCCAGCCACTCGACGACGCCGAGCGGCTCGCCGAGGACGATCATGGCGATGAGCAGGCCGGCGGGGAGTTCCGCGGCGGCCATGACAGTGGAGAGGCCCGCGGGCAGGTGCGGAGAGCCCATGCCGAAGAGCAGGACCGGGCAGAGCATGCCAAAGAAGCCGGCGATGACGGCAAAGGGCAGGATGCCCTGGGCGAGGACGCCCGAGACGACGTAGTCCGGGCACACCGTGAGCGACATGGCCACGGAGCCCGCGCACACGATGACGCCGCGCTGCTCGGACGAGCAGGGGGCCTCGACCCTGCCGGAGAGGGTGACAAAGAGGGAGCAAGACACGGCCGCCCCCAGCGCGCAGAGTAGGGCCACGGGGTCGTACCCGGTGATGCCGGCCTTGTAGACGCCGCTGGCGAACACCGTCCCGAAGACGATGACCAGGGCGGAGGCCACTTGGAGGAGCCTTGGCGGGCGGCGCGTCATGACGGTCTGCCACACGAGCCCCAGCCACGTGAACTGGAAGAGGAGCGTGAGCGCCACCGGGGCGGGCAGCACGCTCATGGCGTAGCAGTAGAGGATTGAGGTGAGGCAGGTGAGGGCTCCCAGGCCCATGAGCTTGAGGGCGAGCTTCCAGCCCACGCGCTGCCAGCGGTGCCCGAGTGCGTGCCCTGCGAGCGTGGCGAGGGCGAAGAAGAGGCAGCCGAACCACGCCTGGCTCGCCACCACCTGTGCCGAGGTGAAGCCCGCGGCGTAGGCGAGCTTGTAGGTCGTGGCCATCGCGCCGTAGCAGGCGCCGCCCGCAAAGACCTGGAGCGCCGCCTTGACCTGTCCCGCGCCCGCGGCTCCTGCCCCGGCGGCCTGTTGCTTGATTGTGTTTGTTCCTGCCATTAGGCTCCCTTCCGTCTGCTGTCTTGCAGACGCACATCCGTGCGTCTGTTCCCGGCAGTCGGAAGGTGGGCTCGTGCGGTCTTCTGGCGGTGCATGTGATACCTGCTGCCAAGACGAAAAAAGCCACGCAACCGACTGCTCGGTTGCGTGGCAAAAAGGTGGCTAGCGCCCAGAAAAGTCCACGCGTTTTTAGACGGAGACAAGATACTACAACAGAAGAGAAGCCGTCAAGAAAAGCCGAGAAAAAAGTGAGTCTCTGCCCGCCGCACCTGTGGCGGTCGTTTCCCCGAACGGGGCAGCGCTGTTGGGGACTGTCTCTATCTGTAACAGTTGGGGCTAGTTTTGGTCGATGGATGTTACAGATTGAGATTGTTGAGGATGGGTGGGGGTAACTAATTCGGACGGGGCTATTTTAAACAATGGGAAATCGAGCGTGGCAAGCGGAGGTCTTCGGGGTATAAGACGGCTAATTGTATGCCGCCTTACGAAAGGAACTCTCATGCCCAGCGTTGCCGTTCTTGCCGCCGATGGCTTTGAAACGATTGAATGCCTGACCATGGTCGATGTCATGCGTCGCGGCGGCGTGCGCGCCACGCTCGTCTCGATCATGCCCACCCGCGAGGTCGTAAGCTCGCTGCAGATTCCCGTAACTTGCGACGCGCTCTTTGACGAGAACGACTTTGACGAGTACGACTGCGTCGTGCTGCCCGGCGGTCTGCCCGGCGCCACCAACCTGCGCGCCGATCAGCGCGTCTGCGACGTAGTCTGCGAGTTCGCCGCGACCAAGCATGTTGCCGCCATCTGCGCCGCCCCGTTTATCCTGGGCGAGCTTGACCTGCTCGAGGGACGCCACGCCACGTGCTTCCCCGGCTTTGAGAAGAGCTTCCCCGAGGGTGCCTATACCGGCGACAAGGTCACACACGACGGCAACATCATCACCGCCAGCGGCATGGCCCAGTCGCTCCCCTTTGCGCTTGAGCTGCTGCGTACGCTCGCCGGCGACAAGGCTGTCGAGAAGGTTGCCGAGGGCATTCAGCTATGATTTTGGCTTCGCAATCACCGCGCCGCATCGAGTTGATGCGCGAAGCGGGCTACGACATCCGCGTCATTCCCGCTGACATCGACGAGACTCCTTTTGATGACGAGGCCCCGCTTACGCTTGTCGAGCGCTTGGCTCGCGCTAAGGCTGCCGCCGTTGCCGCCGAGCACGCCGATCCCAGAGAGCTGACCATCGCGGCCGACACCATCGTCACCTTCGATGGCAAGATTTTGGGTAAGCCGGCAAACGAGGACGAAGCCCGTACCATGCTCCACGAGCTCTCCGGGCGCACGCATCAGGTCGCAACCGGCGTCTGCATCGTTAGAGCCGGAGACGCCACAGCCCCGCACGCCGCCGAGAGCCTGTCGTTTGTCGATGTGACCGACGTGACGTTCTATGAGCTCACCGACGAGCAGATTGAGCGCTACGTCGCCTCGGGCGAGCCCATGGACAAAGCCGGCGCCTACGGCATCCAGGGCGTCGGCGGGCGCATGCTCGTGCATGATATTTCGGGCGACTTCTACAACGTGGTGGGCCTGCCCATCGCTCGCGTCGCGCGTGCGATTCAAAAACTATCGTAATTGCATCTGGCGCTGGGTATCCCCCAGCGCCTACAATTTCGGCGTACCGTACGGATCCCGACCGGGCATAAGGCCCGGCGGAAAACCGATAGGAGTAAAACATGGATACACTGCTTGAGGCCATTGACGTTTGCGATGTCGATGGCTTTTGCTTTGGCAACTACACGGACGAGGAGGCCGGCACCGGTTGCACCGTAATCGTGGCAACCGAGGGCGCCACCGGCGGTGTTGACGTTCGCGGCGGTGCCCCGGCATCGCGCGAGACCGACCTACTGCGTCCCGAGAACACTGTGGACAAGGTCCACGCCGTCTGCCTTTCGGGTGGATCGGCCTTTGGCCTGGAGGCCGCAAGCGGCGTCGCCCGCGAGCTCGAGAGCCGCGGCATCGGCCTTCCCGTCGGCCCCACGCAGGTGCCCATCGTGTGCTCCAGCTGCATCTTCGACCTCGCCTTTGGCGACCCCGCCGTACGCCCCAACATTGAGGCTGGCATCTCCGCCGTGCGCGAGGCGCTCGACAACACCCCCACCACGCTCGAGCAGGGCAATGTAGGTGCCGGCACCGGTGCCACCGTGGGCAAGCTCATGGGCCCCGCCACCTGCATGAAGGCCGGCCTGGGCGCTGCCGCCGTGGCACTCGGCCCTGTTAAGGTGGGTGCCGTGGTCTCGGTCAACGCCTGCGGCAATGTCGTCGACCCCTTCACCGGCGAATGGGTCGCTGGTATGCGCGCCGCAGCAGATAGCGACCAGATCGTCGACATGGAGCTCGCAGCCTTTGCCGCCGCCGGATCCATGCAGATGCCGCTCGACCGCACCAACACCACCATCAGCTGCATCGTCACCAACGTTGAGCTCACCAAGGCTCAGGCCACCAAGGTCTCCCAGATGGCCGCAGACGCCTATGCACACGCCATCCGTCCCACGCACACCACGAACGACGGCGACACCATCTACACCCTCGCCAGCGGCAAGCTAGACGCTCAGACAAGCGCCACCGTTCCCCTAGACCTACTGGGCATGCTCGCCGTAAGGGCCCTACAGACCGCCATCGTAAACGGAGCCAAAACCGCCAAAACCTCCCACGGCATCCCCGGTGCCGCAAAGTAGCCTAACCTGACCGGTTGCCCGGTGGGGCTTGGTTATGTTTGCTGCTCTACAGTCCTGGCTCGCACGAAGAGCACATTAAGTGCTCTTCGGCTCGTGCGGAACTCGCGACAAACATAACCAAGCTCCACCGGGCAACCTACTCAACCAGATCTTTTTCAGCCCAGGCCCCTGTGTACCGCGCGTCCAAGATCTTCAAATTCAGCTGTCTGACATAAAGCGAGACATAGCAGAGGACCCCTGGTCCTTAACTTGATACGAGTTCCGCACGCAAAGGAGGCGCCAGTGGCGCCTCCGTCTTGCGCAGGACTGTCCGAAGTAGCAAGTTAAGGACCAGGGGTCCCCGTTACCCGAGCGTTTCTGTACTAGTTGAATTTGAAGATCTTTGAGGCAAGACGGTATAGGCCGAGTGTGGTTTTGTCTCCGGCCCGTCCATGCAGGTTGGTAAAGAATCCGACCACGCCGTAGCGAGCGCGACGATACATGCGCTCGTCGTACTCCTTCAGGTCCTTCCACAGCGTCTTCAGGCGCTCATCGGCACAATCTTCCTCGGAAAGCTTGGTGAGCACCGAGCAAATCGCCATCATCATGGTGAAGTAGCCCATCATGTACGAACGCAAACGCGACGACTCGACATCGCTGTACAGGTGGAACGATTCCATCATGATGCGCGTTACGCGGAACTGCTGACCCAGGCGCTTGACCATCGTGGCCTCATTGACGCTCTGGCCCTCGCGACCGATAAAGTAGCGATAGAGGTCGATGTCGGCGTAGTACATGGTCTTGCAGCGCGGCAGCGGCACGTATGCGTAGATATTATCCACGTAGAACGTGTGTGCCGGCATAGGCAGATTGGACTCGCGCAGTACGTCGGTGCGATAGCACAGGCTGTGCATAAGCAGGTTCTGATCGGGACGGAAGTGTCCGATCTGGTCCCAAGAGAAAATCTTTTTGCGCGGCAGGGCAAACTTGTAGCCAATAGCGGTATGCGTGCCCTCGTAAACCTTCTCGTACACGTAGTTCGAGATAAACAGGTCAACGCGCTGGTCGCGCTCTTCAAAGCCGCGCAGAATCGACAGCATGGTCGAAAGGGCAGCGCCGTCAAGCCAGTCGTCCGAGTCGACGACCTTGTAGTAGGTGCCCTGCGCCTCGCGCAGACCCGAAAGGACGGCAATACCGTGGCCGCCATTCTCCTGGTGCACCGCGCGGATGATTCCAGGATAACGGGCCTCCCACTCGTCGGCCTTGGCGGCCGTCTCATCCTTGGAGCCGTCGTCCACCACGATAATCTCGATATCGGTGGCGTAATTGCTCCCCTCCAAGATGGAGGTGATGCAATGGTCCATGTCCTTGGCGGCGTTATACGAGGGAATACCGAATGTTATGACTTTATGCATGGCAGGCGATAATCTCATCCGAAAGATCGAGGGCGGAATTGGTCACGGCATCCATATCGTAGTAACGATACTCGGCCAGACGACCCACCGGGTGGAAGTTTGTCAGGTTCTGGACGCGCTCAAGATAGCGCTCATAGAGCTCACGGTTCTCGGGCTCAAGAATGGCGTAATACGGCGTCTCGCCCGAGCCGGGCGTATAGGCCTTGGAGTACTCCTTCATGATGGTGGTCTTGCCGGGCAGGACCTGACCAGTCATGTTCTTGAACTCGGTAATGCGGGTGTAGTCCTCGCTCGTGGTGTAGTTGACGGTGCCCACGGGCTGGAACTGATCCATATCGAGCGTCTCGAACTTCATGTCGAGCGTACGGTACGGAAGAGCGCCCAGGTCGAGGTTGAACAGCTCATCGAGCGGACCGGTATAAACGATCTCGCCGCCGTAGACCTTGCCACCGATCTTGACGGTGGTCTCGTCGATCTCAAAGAGATCGCGGGCGTCCACGTCGCAGAACACGTCGATCAGGTCGTGGTCGAGCATATGCTCGAACAGCGCCGTGTAGCCGTCCTGCGGCATACCCTGGAAGGGAGCCTGCGGGAAGTAGCGGTCATCATCGCCCACAAAGATGGGAACGCGGCCGGTGATCGAGGGGTCGATCTGATCGGGCGTCTGGCCCCACTGCTTCATGGTGTAATGCAAAAAGACGTTCTCGTAGACGTAATCGGCGACCTCGGCAAGATCCGGGTCGTTCTTCTTACGCAGCTCCATGATGGGCACCTTGACATCCTTGCCAAAGGTCTCCACGAGCTTCTGATACAGCTCCTCGCCGCGCTCGTCACCAAAGGCGAGCTTGAGACTCGCATGGTTAAAAGGCACGGGCATAAGGGTGCCGTTGATGTTGGCGAGCACCTTGTGCTGATAATCCGTCCACTTGGTAAAGCGCGACAGGAAATTGTGCACGCGCTCGTTAAAGGTGTGATAGATATGCGGACCGTACTCGTGGACCAGGATTCCGGCCTCGTCAGTGCAATCATAGGCATTGCCCGCAATGTGGCTACGGCGCTCCAAAACGGCAACACGATAGCCGATGGTCTCGGCAAGACGGCGGGCGCAAACGGCACCGGCATATCCAGCACCGACGACAATCATGTCGTACGCGCCGGCGTTAAAGCCTTCAGGCAGGCCTGAGGTAATCTGCATCGATACTCCTTGTCAAAAGCCACGGGCTCGTTAGCTGGGCTTTTCTCGAACATTCTTCGAGACATATTTATCAGAGCGATTATAGCGCTAATGCGTCCTATAATGAGCTTGCCACACAAGGAAAGCTCAAGCACCGCGGCGTACAAATTTGAAAGGTAAACCCGCTAGCAGCGGGTTTATTCGTGAACAGCCGGGCGCCTGGAGCTTAGTGAAACGCTTGTAAGGAGTAACATGAGCGATTTCCTTAACCGTATGAAGTCTGCCGCCAAGGCCGACCTTAAGACGATCGTCCTGCCCGAGGGCGAGGATCCGCGCACCATCGTCGCGGCCACCAAGATCATCGAGGAGGGCCTGGCAAAAATCGTCATCCTGGGCAACCCCGACGAGATCAACGTTCCCGGCGCCACCGTCATCGATCCGCGCAATGCCGAGAAGCACGAGGAGTACGCGCAGAAGTTTGCCGAGCTCCGCGCCAAGAAGGGCGTCACCATCGAGCAGGCTCGCGCCCAGGTGATGGACGCCACCTACTTTGGCACCATGATGGTCAAGATGGGTGACGCCGACGGCCTGGTCTCCGGCGCCTGCCACTCCACCGCCGACACCCTGCGCCCCGCGCTGCAGATCCTTAAGACCGCCCCGGGTACCAAGCTGGTCTCGGCCTTCTTCGTGATGTGCACCGACACCCCGCAGTTCGGCACCGACGGTACGCTGATCTTCGCCGACTGCGGCCTCAACATCAACCCGTCCTCCGACGAGCTATCCGAGATCGCCATCGCCTCCGCTCACTCCTGGTCCACCTTTATGGGCAGCGTCGAGCCGCACGTGGCCATGCTCTCCTACTCCACCATGGGCTCCGCCGGCGGCGAGGTCGCCAAGAAGGTCCAGGAGGCCGTTAAGTTCTGCAAGGAGAAGGCTCCCGAGCTCGCCATCGATGGCGACCTGCAGCTCGACGCCGCCATCGTTCCCACCGTCGCCCAGCTCAAGGCCCCCGGCTCCTCCGTTGCCGGCAAGGCCAACGTGCTTGTGTTCCCCGATCTCGAGGCCGGCAACATCGGCTACAAGCTGGTCCAGCGCTTCGCCGGCGCCGACGCTTACGGCCCCATCCTGCAGGGCATCGCCAAGCCGGTTAACGACCTTTCGCGCGGCTGCTCTGCCGACGACATCGTGGGTGTCGTGGCCATCACCGCCGTCCAGGCTCAGATGGCTGAGTAGCGGACGTATCCCCTCGGGACCCTACAGGGTAAAGCTCTGAAAACGTCCTCGGACATGCAAAGAGGCTCCGCATCGCGCTTCGCGCTGCGGAGCCTCTTTGCGTCCTGCGGAATGTTTTCAGAGCTTTACCCTGTAGGGTCCCTGCCGTCACGTAGCAGTCAGGGAATCTGGGGTGGACGGCGGCTTGGCCACGAGCTGGGGCTGAGAATCTGAATGGATGGGTGACGCTGCTGGGCGCGCAAGCTTTGCGGATGTGGTCACTTTGGACTTGGAAGGCAGAATATGGCCGCGGTTACCTGTCAGCAAAAAGGCCTCCTGAGCTGTTGCTCTGGAGGCCTTTCGTTCAAATGCAAATTATCGCGCTAGTTGTTGCTGGTCAGGCGCTCGACGTCGTGGGCGATCATGTATTCCTCGTCGGTGGGGATGACCATGACCGTGACGGCGGAACCGGCGGCGCTGATGACCTGCGGACCGTTGCCCACGGCCTCGCGGTTCTTGTTGTTGTCGATGCGCACGCCCAGCCACTCGAAGCAGTCGCAGAAGGCCTTGCGGATCGACCAGTCATTCTCGCCGATGCCGGCGGTAAAGGTAATGGTGTCGACGCCCGCCATGGAAGCGATCATGGAGCCGGCCTGCTGCATGGCCTTGTAGGCGAACATATCGAAGGCGAGCAGGCAGCGCTCGTCGCCCTCGGAGGCGCGCGTACGGATGTCACGGGCGTCGTTGGAGATGCCCGAGATGGCAAGCAGACCAGACTGCTTGTTCATCATGTCATCGACTTCCTGGTAGCTGTAGCCGCCCTCGCGCTGCAGGTAGCACACGGTAGCCGGGTCAATGGAACCACAACGGGTGCCCATCATCAGGCCGTCGAGCGGCGTGAGGCCCATCGTGGTATCGCGGCATACACCGTCCTCGATGGCGGCAAGCGAGGCGCCGTTGCCCAAATGGCACGAGAGCAGGCGGTGGCAGCGCGAGCCCAGGATCTCCTTGGCCATCATCCACTCATAGCGGTGACTCGTGCCGTGGGCACCGTACTTGCGCACGTGGTACTTGTCGCACACGTCCTTGGGCAGCGCGTAGGTGTAGGCGACCTCGGGCATGGTCATGTGGAACGAGGTGTCGAAGACGGCCACGTTGGGCAGCTCCGGATACTTCTCGCGGCAATATTCGATTGCCGCGGCCTCGCCGTAATTGTGCAGCGGGGCGAGCGGTGCCACCTCAAGAATCTTAGCCATGACCTCATCGTCGACGACCGCGGAATCATCGAAGTGCCAGCCACCCTGAACGATACGGTGGCCGATGCCATCGATCGTAAAGTCGGTCTTCTCGAGCTCCTCGAGCACGCGCGCAATGGCGCAGCGATGATCGGGAAAAGGAATCTCCTCGGTCAGCTTGGCACCACCGTTCTCGGAGTGGCCAAAGGTGCCCATCTCCGAGCCGATACGCTCGCAGTTGCCCTTGGCGAAAACCTCTCGGGTATCAGTATCCAAAAGCTGATATTTAAGGCTTGAGCTACCGGCGTTGACAACAAGTACGTTCATGAGACTCCTTCGTGATTACAGTACGGTCGGCAAACCTATAAGGCGGCCGTCCCCTTAATAAGAAGTTATCAGAGTTCAATAAATATCTATTAAACTCTTCGCCCAAAGAGCATAAAAGGGGACTGAACGGCACAGGGCCATCCAGTCCCCTCCCCTTGCATCAATTACTTGCCGCTGACGATGCGCTCGACGTCGGAAGCGATCATGAACTCCTCGTCCGTGGGGATGACAAAAATCTCGACCTTGGAATCCTTGGCAGACAGACACCAAGCACCGTCGCCACGCAGGGCGTTGCGCGCATGATCCATCTTGACGCCCATAAAAGCAAGACGGTCGGCAACGCCGGCGCGGACGGCCGGAGCGTGCTCGCCGATGCCAGCAGTAAAGACCAGGGTGTCCATGCCGCACATGGAGGTGGCCATCTCGGCGGCCTTGGCGGCAATCTTGTAGACAAACATGTCGAAGGCGAGCTGAGCCTCGGGGTCGCCGGCGGCGGCAAGCTCCTCGACGTTGCGGCAGTCGTTGGTCTTGCCGCCAGTCACGGCCATGAGGCCGGACTTCTTGTTCATCATCTCGTCGACCTCGTCGAAGGTGTAGCCGCCCTCGCGCTGCAGGTAGCACACGGTGGCCGGGTCGATGGAGCCACAGCGGGTGCCCATCATGACGCCGTCGAGCGGGGTCAGGCCCATGGTGGTGTCCATGCACTTGCCGTCCTCGATGGCGCACAGAGAAGCGCCGGAGCCAATGTGGCACACGACGACCTTGCGGGCCTCGCCGTTGGTCATCTCGGCGACCTTCTTGGAGATGTAGCGGTAGCTGGTGCCGTGGGCGCCGTACTTACGGATGTGCAGCTTGTCGCAGACGTCCTTGGGCAGCGCGTAGGTCTTGGCGACCTCGGGCATGTTGAAGTGGAAAGCGGTGTCGTAGACCGTGACGTTGGGCAGGTCGGGATACTGCTCCAGGCAGTACTCGATAACGTTGGCCTCGGGGTTGTTGTGCAGCGGAGCGAGCGGGGCAACCTCACGGATCTTGGCGAGAACGTCCTCGTCGACGAGGGAGGAGTCGCCAAAGTACCAGCCGCCCTGAACGATGCGGTGGCCGATGCCCTCGATCTTGATGCCGTTGGCCTCGAGGTCCTTCAGGACGACCTCGATGGCGACCTTGTGGTCGGGGAACTCAATGTTCTCGGTCACCTTCTTGGAGCCGTTGGCAGCGTGGGTGAAGGTACCGCCGGTAAAGCAGACGCGCTCGCAGGAGCCCTTTGCGGACACCTTGTGGGACTTGGTATCGATGACCTGATACTTAAGGGTCGAAGATCCTGCGTTGACGACCAGAACGTTCATGTGTCTCCCTACTAACAGGCGGTGTGGCGCCGCCAGGTTACATACGCATCAATAATAAACCCAAACGCCCTCGCGCTCGGGTTTATTGCGTTGATATATGAGTTATCGGTACCCAAACTTCCGCCTTATCGTACGGAAGAAACGCCCTCAGAGCAGGTTCTCGCCCAGGTTTTTGCCGCCGAGGACGTGCATGTGGAAGTGCATGACGGTCTGGCCGGCGTTGACACCCTTGTTGGAAATGACGCGGAAACCGTCCTCCAGACCCTTGGCCTTGGCGACCTCCTGGATGGCGTGAGCCATGGCGCCCATGGTCTCGGCAGGCACGTTGTCGGCGATGTTGCTGTAGTGCTTCTTGGGGATCACGAGCGTGTGGACCGGCGCCTGGGGGTTAAGGTCGTCGAACGCGATGACCTGGTCGTCCTCAAAGACAACGGTCGAGGGGATATCGTGGTTGGCAATTTTGCAGAAGATGCAATCACACATGGTTGTTCCTTTCTCACAGACCAAGGTAATTATATTTGGTCGGGATGGTTAGAACGAAAGGTTGTCGTCGGTGTTGGCGGCCTCGCCGTCGGCGAGCACGTCGTTGCCGTCAACGTCCTTAAGGAGCACCGAGACCTTCTGCTCGGCATCGGACAAGCGGGTGCGCAGGCTCTTAAGGAGCTCGACGCCGCGGGTATAGCTCTCGAGCGACTCCTCAAGCTCCATATCGCCCGACTCCAGGCTGCGGATAATGAGTTCCAGCTCCTGCGAGGCCTGCTTGTACGTAAGCTGCTCCACCGGGGTCTTCTCTGCCATATCTGTTTCCTTTCCTAAAGGTTTATCACTATGAAACGCGGCCTACTCGACCGTATCGACCGTTGCCGCCACGTTGCCGTCTGCCATGCGCACGCGGATGACGTCGCCGGGCTTAAAGGTCTTGGCGCTCGTAGCCACGCCGTCTTCGCTGTAGGCGATGGAGTAGCCGCGGGCAAGCACCTTGAGCGGCGACAGGGCATCGAGCGATGCGGCAGCTCGGCACAAGTCGGACGCGGGTTTGCCGAGCATCGTGCGCCCCTGATGCTCCAGGCGGGAACTCGCAAGCGTGAGCGCATGGCGCTTGCCATCGAGCCCCGAAGTGCTTGCAACCAAACGCTCGGGCAGGCGCTCAAAGTTGGAGCGGAATGCCCCGACCGAGCGTGCTATGGCACCCGACAGGCGGTCGGCAGTTAAGGCAAGCTCTGATTCGCGACGCTCGACCATAAACGTCGGGTCATTGAGACACGGACGGCATGCAGCCGCATCGAGCGCATCGCCCAAGCGAGCAGTATAGGTATCCCAAGCACGGCGGCCGCGCTGATCGAGCATCTCCAAATCGACCTGATTCGATCCGATCATCGATGCCATCGCGGCGCCCAAGCGCTGGTGACGCGCCTCGAGCACATCGGCCAGCTCCGTCATAGCCGGTGCTACCGATTCGGCCGCAGCCGTGGGCGTGGAGGCGCGACGGTCGCTCACCATATCGCAGATCGAGGTATCGGGCTCGTGACCAATACCAGTCACTACGGGTACGGGACAGGCCGCCACCGCACGGGCAAGCTCCTCGTCATTAAAGGTCATGAGGTCCTCGAAGGAGCCGCCGCCGCGCACCAGCAAGATGCAATCGGGCGCCGGCGTAATGGAAGCGGCTCGACGCAGGCCCTCGATGAGCTCTGCGGGCGCCCCTTCGCCTTGCACCTTGGCCCCCACGCAGACGAGCTCGACAAGCGGGTTGCGACGGCGCAGCGTGCGCTTGACGTCGTCGATCACGGCACCCGAAAGCGACGTGACAACTGCCACGCGCGAGCAAAACACCGGAATGCGACGCTTGCGCGCCTCGTCCATCAGGCCTTCGCGGCGTAGCTTTTCGGCCAGTTGCGCCACTTGTTGACGCAGCAGGCCCTCCCCCGCCAGCGAAAACGAGCGGGCGACAAAGCTCATGCGACCCGTGGGCTTGTAAAGATTGAAGCTGCCCTTAAAGCTCACCTGCATGCCGTCACGCAAATCGAAGGTGCGTTTGAGATAGGCACCCTTCCAAATGATGCAGTCGACGGCGGCCGAGTCGTCCTTGATCTGGAAGTAGCAGTGGCCGCTTCGGGCATTAGGACCGCGGAAACCCGTGACCTCGCCCAAAACGCTCAGCTGCGGAATGGCATCGAGCGCACCGGCGGCGATTTCCACCGCCTGGCTCACGCTGAGCTCCTTGCGCTCCTGCTCGTCCGAACCGTCGAACTCGGCGGAAACGGCATTGCCGACTAGATCCCAACCTGCCACGCAGCCTCCTTTCGTTATCGTGCGCAACGGCTCCGGCCCTGCGCAAATTCAAGTCCAACACATAGTACAGCGCCGCGGGGACACAAAAATCCCCACGGCGCCTGTCAGTGCAATTTGTTATCGATCGGAGTTTCTGTTGTAGCGAGCCATAAGGTAGAGCAGCTGGATAATCGACGTGAGCGCCGCAGCCACATAGGTAAGCGCGGCTGCCGTCAGTACCTTTTTGGCACCGTTGACCTGCTTGGAGCTCATGCCCGACTGCTCGATGTACGCCACGGCGCGGCGGCTGGCATCAATCTCGACCGGTAACGTAACGAGCTGGAACAGAACGCTAAACGAGAAGAAGATCAACGCGAGGGTCGTGAGCCCGGCAATGTTCATAAACAGGCCCAAGAGCAACACGATGGTCCAGGTGTTCTGGGTAAAGTTGACGACCGGCACGAGGGCGGTGCGTACCTTCATCATGGCGTAACCACTTTGACGCTGAGCGGCGTGACCCGCCTCGTGACAGGCAACGGCAACGCTTGCGACCGAACCGCCCGAACGGTTGGCGTCCGAGAGATACAGGTTGTTATCCTGCGGGTTGTAATGGTCGGTGAGCTCACCGGCGACACCCTTGATACCCACGGCATTGCAGCCGTTAGCGTCAAGCATGCGACGTGCGACCGCGGCCCCCGTGTCGCCGTCCGAGCGCACCTTGGACCAAGTCCCGTACGCCGAGTTGATATAGCTCTGCGCAGCAAGGCCAAGCACCGTACAAACAAGGACAACCAGCAGATACAGCGGGTCGATGCCAAAGCCGTATCCATAGTAGTAGGGCATACGAACTCCTCCGAATCAAGTTACACGTTGGAGGCATTCTACCCACTCAAGCGGCTAGGCTTCCTTATAGCAATTCAATTTTGCCATCTTTGACCGTAAGACCCATGTTGCCGGAAAGCAGATCGTCCAGACGCGAACCCACAAGCTCAAAACGCCAGCCCTCGCGCAGGGGACTCTGTTCGGGATGCTCGATATAGTCGGCCAGGTCATCGCGCGAGGCAATGACCGAGGTCGCCACGCCCGAGCGCTCGGCAACCAGGCGGATAAGCGCATACATAAGGTCGGTCACGCTCTCCAGCTCCGGCGAAATCTGGCGATGCCCGCGCACCATGAGCGGCAGGCGATCGTGCGGGCAGCTCGCGCCGCGCTTGATGGCCATCAGCGCGCCGTCCACGTCGCGTTCCCCCAGCTGGTCGGTGCCGCGGATGCTGCGGAACTCCTCAACACGCACGGGATTGCGCTTAACCAGGGCCAGCAGCGTATCGTCAGACATAACCCACTTGCGCGGGATGTTGCGCCGCTCAGCCCGGTCCTCGCGCCAGGCGGCAAGCTCGCGCGCAATGCCCAGCTGGTGGCGGCTACACGAGTTGATGCGCTTGACCTTGCGGAATGCCTCATGGCGGTCGGCGCGGTAGTGCGATTCGTCGGCCAGAGGACGCAGCTCATCGAGCACCCAATCCACGCGACCCAGCTCGCGCAGACGGCTCATCATCTCGGTATAGGCAACGATCAGGTACTTGACGTCATCGATCGCGTACTCGATCTGCTTATCGCTCAGCGGGCGGCGCGACCAATCGGTCAGCGACTCGGTCTTGGGCAGCGAAACACCGCAGAACGCCTGCACGAGCGCACCATACGAAATCTGCTGGCGCTCGCCCAAAAAGGCGGCGGCCACCTGCGTGTCAAAAATCGGTCGCGGCAGTGCCCCCACGGTATGGAGCATAACTTCCATGTCCTGGGAGCAGGCATGGAATACCTTGACCACGCCCTCGTCGGCCATAAGCTCGGCAAGCGGCGACAGGTCATCAATCACCAAGGGATCAATTGCGACGCTCTCGGCGGGGGTGGCGATCTGGACCAGGCACAGGCGCGGATGAAACGTGCGCTCGCGCAAAAACTCGGTGTCGACGGCGATCGCGTCGAACTCGCGGGCGCGCTGGCAAAAGTCGACCAGAGCCTGATGTGTGGAAATGTACATATCAACCCATCGAATAAGGTTAGGCCCGAAAAACACGGGTAGGATATCGGCATTGCCCTACAACTATACTCGGTTAGTCACAGAACGGGAACGTAAGTATGCGCTGCCTTATCATCCACAACCCGGCATCGGGCCCCAGCTCAGATGAAATCTACGCATTCACGCACGCCCTTGCACAGGGCGGCGACGAAGTCGTGATGCGCTTTATCGGCGATGGCATGGAGCCCGAGGACGCCGTGGCAGACGTTCGCGAGTTCGACCGCGTGGTCGTCTCGGGCGGCGACGGCACCGTCTCCAACGTGCTCGACCAGATGCGCGGCTGCGGCGTCCCCACGCTCGTTTTCCCCTCCGGCACGGCCTGCCTGTTCTTTAACAATATCGGCAATGCCCCCGAGGCAGCGGCGCTCGCCAAGGCATGTCGCGCCGGCCGCACGGTCAAAGTGGACATGGGCGAGCTCTTTTGGCTCGACGAGAACGGCAACGAAAAGCGCCATGGCTTTATCATCATCGCAGGCTCGGGCTTTGACGCCGAGATCATGATGAAGGCCGCCCCCACCAAAAACGACATCGGCGAGATCGCCTACTTCCTCTCCGCGCTCGCCACGCCCAACCCCACGGTGGCGCACTTTACCATTGAGCATGACGGCATTGTCGAGGAGCTCGACGGCATCTGCTGCATGGCGGGCAATACCTCGGTCATCCAAAACGACATCAATCTGTTCCCCAACTGCCGCATGAACGACGGCATGGTCGACATCGCGGTCATCGAGCCCGTAAAAACCGTCCAGCTCCTGCCCACCGTGATCACCGCCGCGCTCGACCCCGCCGGCAAGGTGCTCGGCCGTCCGCAGTTCAAGATCATCCAGACCAAAGAAGCCAAAATCACCTGCACGCCGTCGCTGGGCATGCAGTTCGATGGCGAGATCATCTCCAGCAACTCGGGTGTCTTTGGTGCCCGCGCACTTCCGCAATGCCTCGACCTCATCGTCGACGAATTCTCCCCGCTCGGAAAATAGGAGGACCCCGTGAACGACAACCCCATCCTTGGCTTTATCGTCATCGTTCTGGCCATGCTCGTCGGCTACGCAATCAACGTGATTCACCGCCGGAAGAAGTAGCCGCCGCTCTTTCACAGCACGCGCAAACCCAGACCCCTCATCGGCATGACACAACGTGGCGGCGAGGGGTCCATCATTTTTTGCGACACTTTACTTAGCTACATCATTTGCTGGCGATATGCAGATTGAATTACTTAGTAAATGAGTACAATTAACCGTTCATCGCATTTTTCACTACGCTTATCGAGTAAAAATCTTTCATAAATGTATATTGTTTCGAATTCGTTACGCTTGGGGAGTGTATTTATTGGCTGAAGCCCTCTGGAGACAGAGGGCTTTCGCACGCTGGGAGGGAACATGAGTAAAACTCATCCCGTCAACGCGCTCAAGAAGCTTGGTATAGGCCTTGCATTTGGAGCTGCAACCATCATGTCCATGCCGACCTCTGCACTCGCTTGCACGCAGGTCTACATGGGCAAAAACCTTACGGCCGACGGCAACACGTACTACGGCCGTTCCGAGGACTATGGCCCGCGCTATCTTAAGCACTTTGGCATTGAGCCCTCTCACGGCCCGGGACATACGTACAGCTCGGACGAATCTTCGTTCATGTACACCTCGACCAAGACCACGTATCGCTACACCTATGTACGCGACCATCCCTCCCAGTGGGACGAGCGCTGGGATGCCTACTCTGAAGCAGGCATCAACGAGAAGGGCGTGTCCTGCTCCGCCACGCTAAGCACCAGTATGAATGCAGATGCCGAGACAGCAGACCCCCTGACTAACACCGGCATCGGCGAGTACAACTACGCCAGCGTCATCCTGGGCGAGAGCGCCACGGCCCGCGAGGGCGTCGAGCTCCTCGGCAGCCTGATTGACGAGCAGGGCGTCTGCTCCAACGACCAGATCATCATCGCCGACAACAACGAGACCTGGCTGTTTGCCGCGCTTTCCGGTCACCAGTGGATCGGCATGAAGCTCGCCGACGACGTCGCCTCGATCAACCCCAACATCGGCAACCTCAACTACGATGTCGACCTCAACGACCCCGAGAACTGCCTGCACTCCGAGGGCATCGAGTCCATGCCTAAGGAGAAGGGCTTTGCCGAGTACACCGACGGCAAGTTCGACGTCGCCGCAACCTATGGCGAGACCATTCAGAATTCCGGTATGCACCAGTGGACCCGCTACGTCCAGGGCCGTAACTACTTTGGCAACGAGCTCCAGGAGGGCACCGACTACGAGATCGTTAAGGACGAGCGCGAAGAGGCTCGCGCCACGACCGGCGCCTTGGTCCACGAGATGCAACCGCTGTTCTTCCAGCCCGGAAAGACAGACTGGACTACCTTTGAGATGATTCGCTCTCTCGGTAACCGTGGCGAGAATACCCCGGGCCTTAACGCCAACACTGACGGTGCCTATGCCATCGGCACCGAGCGCAACACCGAGATTCACGTCTTCCAGGTTCGCAACGGTCTTGATCCCCAGGTTGCAACAATCCAGTGGGAAATGCTCTCCCGCGCCGCGTACTCCGTCGCCATCCCCTTCTACTCCGCGCTGCTCACCGAGGTTAGCCCGTATTTCAGCGACCAGACCGTCTCCTTCGACCACTGCAAAGAGACGGACATCGTGAACAACGAGGAGCCCGAGAACTCCATCAACTACGTCCTCATGGACATCAGCTCCCTCTGCTTTGAGAATCCCGATACCCTTGGTATCAGCGTCCGCTCCTACCTCGATGCACTCCAGAACGAGCTCATCGAACAGAACCTTAAGGTCGATGCTGCTATGCAGGCCGAGACCACCACTGAGGGCCGCACCGCCCTGGCAAACAAGGCCGGCAAGGCTGCCACTGAGAACACCTACGTCAAGTGCAAGGCCCTTCTCCAGGAGATGCGCGCTTATCTGAAGGCTGAGGATTTCAGCACGCCCTTCACCCCGAGCGATCTGAACACTGAGACCAACGGCCTCAAGGTGTCCATCACCTACGCCGAGGATGCTCTTGCCACCGATCCGGTCACCCCGGATCAGCCTGGCACTCCCGAGCAGCCCGGCACTCCCGAGAAGCCCGAGCAGCCCGGCACTCCCGAGAAGCCCGGTACCCCCGACAAGCCTGCCAAGCCGAGCACCACGACCACGGTGACCACCAACAAGACGAACACCAAGGGCAACCTGCCCACCACCGGCGACCGTTTTGATGGCCGCATGGTGGCTGCGTTCGCCGCTGCCGGCGTCGTCGTCATCTCCGCTGGCGGCTATGCCCTCTATCGCCGCAACAAGGAGTAACACTCCGCGCAGGAAGTAACACTTCCCAGGGTACGGGCGGGACAGCACAAGCTGCCCCGCCCGCTCTTTTTAACAGGGGGAAACACCGCCGAAATCTTTTCAAAAAAGATTTCCCTGCGCACACTTCACTGTGTTATAGTGCAGCGCAACAGCAATCGGGTGCTACCGCACCACGGCATCACGAAAGGAGCCACCAACATGAAGAACACGATGATGTCTCTCAACAACTGGTGGTGGCGTGATGCGAATACGATCGGTCGACGGTGAGTCCCTCACGCCTGTTTTTGCGCTCTAGGTGATTGAAAGGCCTCCGGTTTCGACCGGGGGCCTTTTTCTATCTCGAGCCCGACCGTATTCGCATCACGCGCCTCCGCTTTTTATTGCACTCCCCTTTTCGAAAGGATTTTCACCATGTCTCAGAACACCACCGCCACCGCCCAGCCCCGCACCGTCCAGACCGCCGATCGCGGCAAACTCGATATCCGCGCCCTTGTCCTGCTCGCCATCCTGCTTGCCGCCGGCTTCATCCTCAACTTCACCGTCGGCAAGGCTATCTCGGGCATCTCGGGCGGTATGATCAGCCCCGAGTTCATCATCTCGGCCTTCTGCCTCACCATCCTGGTCGTTCGTCCCAACATTGGCCAGGCGCTCGTCATCGGCCTCATCTCGGCCGCCGTGATCCAAATCACCACCACCTCGCCGTTTGTCGATTTTGCCGCCGAGGGTATTGCCGCCATGCTCATGGCCGTCATTGTCAACGCCGCCGCCAAGGGCGGCCAGGTTAAGCCTGTCGTCGCCATCGTCGCAACGTTCGTGACCACTTTTGTCTCGGGCGTCATCTTCATGGTCATCAAGATGGCCATGCTCGGCGTGGTGGGCGAGCTCGCCGCCGCCATGCTGCCCGTCGTCGCCATGACCGCCGTGTTTAACGCTATCCTGGTCGGCGCCCTCTACCTGCCCATCCAGAAAGCACTTAAGCTTAACTAACCTGCTCGGCTTTACGAGCCACCCCATCTGGCTAAGACTGTCCCAAACGACTAGCTCTTGGGGACGTTCTTAAACGACTCGTCATGCAAGAACGTCCCCGATGACTATGAAAGGTATCCATGGAAACGATCATCAACGTCGATGACGTCTCGTTCTCATACGGCAACACGCCCGAGCCCGCACTAAGCCACATCTCGCTCGACGTGTGCCAGGGCGATTTCATCGGCATCATCGGGCCCTCGGGCGCTGGCAAGTCAACGCTTGCCGCCTGCCTGTCGGGCGCCGTGCCGCACCACTACACCGGTACCTTTTTTGGCTCCGTGCTAGTTGACGGCAACGACACCTGCGAGGTCTCGCTCACCGACATATCGCAAATCGTCGGCAGCGTGCTGCAAGACATCGACACGCAGATGGTCGCCTCCGTGGTTGAGGACGAGATGCTCTTTGGCCTCGAGAACTTTGGCGTGCCGCACGACCAGATCGAGCAGCGCGTCACCGAAACCCTCGAGACCGTGGGTATCGCCGACCTGCGCGACCGCGAGATCGCCACGCTCTCGGGCGGCCAAAAGCAAAAGGCGGCCATCGCCGCGATCCTCGCCATGCGTCCGCGTGTGCTCGTGCTCGACGAGCCCACGGCGGCACTCGATCCCGCCAGCTCCACCCTGGTCTTCGAAACCCTGCGCGAGGCAAATCGGACACTCGGCATCACCATCGTCGTTGTCGAGCAAAAGGTAGCCCTGCTTTCGGAGTACTGCAACCGAGTGTTGGTGCTCAACCAGGGCGAAATCGCGCTGCAGGGCGAGCCGCACGAGGTTTTCGCGCATACCGATGAGCTGCGCACGATCGGCGTCGACTGTCCGCGCGTCACGCGCATCTTCAACAGCCTTGAGGCCGATGGCCTGGCAAGCGGTACCCCCTGCCTGAATGTCGATGAGGCCGAGCAACTAATCACGGGCATCGTCGACCCCGCACGCGTATACAACGACGCCCAAGCACCCGCGGGGTCCCCGCACGCACCGTCGCTGCGCCCGCATGCCAAAGACGCCGAGCCCGTGCTCACTTTTGACCATGTCGAGTTTTCCTACCCCAATGGTGGCGCCGCCGTCAACGACCTCAACCTGACGCTCTACCCCGGCGAGCTCGTGGGCATTGTCGGCCAAAACGGTGCCGGCAAGACCACGCTCACCAAGCTGCTCACGGGTCTGCTTAGGCCCGCATCGGGCAGCGTGCGCGTTACGGGCTTGGACACGGCATCGGTTCCCACGAGCCGTATCGCACGCGAAGTGGCGACGCTTTTCCAGAACCCCGACCGCCAGATTTGCAAGGACACTGTGCTCGACGAGGTCGCCTTTGGCTTGGAGCTTGCCGGCATTGACCGAGCCGAGGCCCTACGCCGCGCCCAGCTTGTCATCGACCGCTTTGGCCTGCCCGCCGACGAGGCGCCTTTCTCGCTTTCGCGCGGTCAACGCCAAATGGTGGCGCTGGCCTCCGTCGTGGTGGTCGAGCCCAAAATCGTAGTACTCGACGAGCCCACGAGCGGCCTGGACTACCGCGAATGCATGACCGTCATGGAAACGGTGCGCACCATGGCCGAGCGCGGCTGTGCCGTCATCATGGTCTGTCACGACATGGAAGTCGTTTCCGACTTTGCCGAGCGCATCGTGGTGATGGCAAACGGCCGTATCCTCGAGCGCGGTCGCTCGCACGAGCTGTTCTCGAACATCGAACTCATGCAACGCGCCTACGTTGAGCCGCCTCAGGTCATTGAGCTCTCGCGGCGCCTGGCATCCACCGTCTCGCCTGCCTTTGCGCAGGTGAGTGAGGTCACCGATATCGTTCGCATTACCGAGGAGATGGTCCGCCGTGGTTAACGTCATCGACTACATGCCGGGCGACACGCTGCTGCATCGCCTGAACCCCGTCATCAAACTGGGCCTCGCCGCTGCCATCATCATCGGCATCTTCTTGTCCGACACCTATGTGGCACTGTTGGGCTTTTTGGCACTCACGCTCGCGCTGGGAGCCTACGCCGGCGTTGTCGACCGCCTGCTCTCCCTGCTTAAGCTGTTGATTCCGCTCGCGCTCATCATGCTGGTGCTGCAGCTGGCCTTTATGCGCGATGGCAACGTGGTGTGGAGCTTCGTCACCGACGAAGGCCTCATCACCGGCTCGAAGGCCTGTCTGCGCCTGCTGGGTGTAGCGCTGCCGCTTATCCTGATGCTCATGGTGACCAAGCTCAACGACCTTGCCAACGCCTGCGTCGAGGTGCTGCACGTTCCGTATCGTTACGCCTTCACTTTTACCACGGCGCTACGCTTTGTGCCGGTGTTTGGCCAAGAGATGAACGCCATCATGGAGGCGCAGACCGCGCGCGGCGTCGAATATGACACCAAAAACCCCATCAAGAAGCTCAAGCTCATGCTGCCGCTGTGCGTGCCGCTACTTATCTCGAGCGTGGGCAAGACCGATGCCACAGCCTTGGCGGCAGAACAGCGCGGCTTCTATCTGCGCACGCGCGCAAGCTCGTACAAGCGCTATCCCATCAAGGGCTTGGACATTGCCGTGCTTACTGCCAGTGTCGCGCTCATCGTCCTCGGCTTCCTGTTCTAGCCCATCGCCAACGGCAACCGACAAACGCAAAAAGGCCCCGGCTCGCACCAGACGAGCCGGGGCCTTGCTGTTTTCCCAGATAAAACCTGCCAAAATAAACCTGTCCCTTTTTGGTAGGTCGAGGGTTACAAGCGATAGGGCGCGCCGCTGCGGATGATGGATTCGCGCACCAACACGTCCATGGCGTCGAGGGTGATCTCGGGCATCTCGCGATACTTTTGCAGCACTGAGAGCTCCGTGCAAGCCAAAATGACACGGTCGCAGCCACTGCGGGCGAACTCCCACATCACGCGATCGAACTTATCCATATCGGGCTCGCGTCCCGCCTTCACGTCGTCGTAGATAAGCGACATCACGTCGGCCTGACGCTTCTCGCTGGGATAGACGACCTCAACGCCCGCGGCCTCGCACTCGCGCCCGTAGACGCCGGCGCCCACGGTGCCATCGGTACCCATGATGCCGATCTTGCGCACCGGCTCGGCGGGCATACTCAGATTGGGATCGAACTCACACTCCCCCATCACCGCACCCGCCAAGGCATAACGCACCGACTCGCGCGGCATATGAATAATCGGCACCTTGGTAAACGACTGGATCTGGTCATAGAAGTAGTGCGACGTGTTGCAGGGAATCGCGATGTGCGCGCAGCCCAACCCCTCGAGTGCCTGCGCACATTCCTTCATGGTCGCCAGCAACTCGGTGTGATCGCCGGTCTTAATGGCCAGCGTGCGGTCGGGCATGGTCGACTTAGAGAGCACCACCATGTCGATATGCTCCTGATCGCAGGTAGCCGCCGTGTGACGCACCACCTGGTCGTAGTAATACGACGTGGCCTCGGCGCCCATACCGCCGATAACTCCCAGTTTTTCCATCGCCGCCTCCTTGGTGACGCTCGCAAAATTGCGCGTATCATACCCGCGCCCGCCCGATACAAACCGGGCGGGCGCGACGTTCATCCTATTTGTAATACGTCTTGAATAGCTTAAAGTGACGCAGTTTGGTGTGCCACATGCGCAGCCAGCGGTTAAAGACAAAGTCGCCCTTCATAAACGAAGGATCGGCGGCCTTGCCCTCCTTGACCAAGCGATGCACCTTGGCGCGCAGCTCAGGATCTTTGACGTACTTGTCGACCACGCCCATGGGAACGACCATCCACAGCGCCTCGTCTTGCGCCGTCACAAACTCGGGCTCAAACGGGCGGTTGTACACGTACTCGTCCACCACGTACTTGGCAACGTTAAAGCCGCTGTTGGTGACGTAGTAGTTGCTGCGGCCCTGACGGGTGTT
Source organism: uncultured Collinsella sp. (assembly GCA_937966215.1). Taxonomy (GTDB): domain Bacteria; phylum Actinomycetota; class Coriobacteriia; order Coriobacteriales; family Coriobacteriaceae; genus Collinsella. The sequence continues at coordinate 229,526 of CALCKK010000001.1, forward strand.
GAAGTCGAAGAACTTAAACGAGCCGTCGCGCTCGTCGTACTTAACGTCAAAATTGGAAAAGCCCGTAAACTTGAGGTCCTCGAGCAGCTTGCGCACGCCGCCCATGAGCTCGTCATTGGGCTCGGTGATAATGCATGCGTGGTTGCCAACGCCGTGAGGCTGGTGCTCTTCGAGCAGCACGTGGCCCAGGCACATCATGCGCACCTTGCCGTTGCGGTCGGAATAGCTGGTAAGCACGCGCATGTACTCATCATTGCCGGGCACGCGATCCTGCAAGATCAGGTCGTCGGTGTAGCCGCTCGCGTACACATCGCGAATGACCTGCTCAAGCTCGGCGCGATCGGCAATCTCGTAGGCCTTCTTTTGGCCCTCGAACTCGTGCTCCCACCACATAATGCCGTCAGACGGCTTCAGAATTATCGGGAAGGGGAAGTCAATCTGGTCGAGCACCTCGGCGAGAGCTTCGCCCTGGGCGTTGAGCATCGCCATGGTAAAGGTAAACGTGTGCGGATAGGGCACACCGTGCTTCTCGCACAGCTCGTAGAAGATTTCCTTCTTCTGGCACTGCTCGAGCATGCTGTAAGGCGCATAGGGCGCAACGATATTGTCCGCCAGTTTGCCAGCATCCTGGGCCTGTGCGACCAGGGCGACATAGTTATCACCGCAACCCATCAGCACGATCGTCTTACCGGGATTGGCCTGGGCGACGCCGTTGACGGTCTCGATCATGACCGGCATGGTGTCGATATTCACGTTGGGCGTGTAGTCGATAATCTGGCTGCGATATGCGGGGCCGGTCTGGTACTTGCCAAAGACCAGACTCTTGACCTGATACTCCTCGTAGAAGGCGCGTGCCACCGAATAGGCGTTGATGTCGCCGCCGAGCAGCACGGGGATAAACTCACGCTCTGTAAACTGCAATGCCATGGAAACTTCCTATCATCAACTGCCCACGATGGGCGGTCTTTATGCAACCTATTTATTTTAACGTGCCGGGCCGCCTCCTCCTAAAGCTCCACCGTATCTATGGCAATCAGCGCAATTATCCAGCATAAAGGCCGCACTCACCGAAATGGGACCTTGTAGTTGCAAAACCCCACATTGAGATAGCTTTCACGACCGAAAGCCCGTCCGCAAACAGGCCCCCGTAACGTTAAAGTTGAACTCTATGGTTTCTCAACAATTCGATATAACCGCAGGTCAAAGCCAAAGCCTCAACTTCAACTTGACCCTTTAGAACCTTTAAGGTTCAAGTTGAGGTCGAAAGCAGTAGTAGAATACCGTTCGAACCATAACCTACGATTGATTGCAGAGGGACTGGATGCAGCATTCGAACCATCGCACCGCAGCGCTCATCGCGTCGAAGCCGGCTCGTATCATCACGAGCGCCGCGCTCGCCGTTGCACTGACGGCCACGCCGATGCTCTCCCCCGTCGCGGCATATGCCGCCTCGCAGGCAACGCAGGATCAGCTTTCCGCCGCCCAGCAGAAGATCGAAGCCGCCACGGGCGCCTACAACGAGGCCCGCACCAAGCTCGAGGACCTTCAGAAGCAAATCGACACCAACGAGGCCAGCATCGAGCAAATCGAAGCCGAGCTTCCCGATCAGCAGGCCAAGGCGAGCTCCGCCATGCGCGATCTGTATAAATACCAGAAGGGCACCAACCCCATCGTGAGCTTCCTGGTCAACGCACAGAGCCTGGGCGAGTTCATTACCACCTGCAAGTACACCAACCAAATCACGAGCTCGAGCGTCGACGAGATCGAAGAGCTCAACAAGATGCAAACCGAGCTCGAGCAGAACAAGACTGAGCTCGAGCAGGCCAAGTCCCAGCTTGAGGCCGAGCAGAAAACCGCCGAGGAGGCACTGGCACAGGCCCAGCAGCTCCGCAGCGAAGCTCAGGCAAAGGCCGAGCAGGAGAACGCCGCCGAGCTGGCAAAGCTCGAGGCCGACAAGGCCGCTGCCGCCGAGAAGCTCTCGGGCGAGGGCGTGAGCGGCAACAACTCCAACAGCCAGGCCAATAACGCCAACACCACCATCGATACCACGCTGAACAACGCCAATACCGGCAACTCCGATTACGACTCGTTTATCAACGAGTGGACCAGCCGTATCGACAACTACCTCGCCGGCTCCCCCCTGGCAGGCCAGGGTTATAACTTTGCCGTGGCAGCCTGGAACACCGGTGTCGACCCTCGCTGGTCCCCCGCCATCGCCTGCATCGAGAGCAGCAAGGGCCTCTATTGCGCTAATTCCTACAACGCCTGGGGCTGGAGTGCCGTCGGCGGCGGTTGGCGCAGCTTTGGCAGCTGGGGCGAGGGCATCGCAGCGCACGTTGCCTATCTTGGTCGCAATTACGGCTCCACGCTTACCCCGGCAGCCGCCAAAAAGTACTGCCCGCCCACCTGGCAGGACTGGTACAACAAGGTTGCTTCCCAGATGAACCGCATTTAGGCTCGCAAGCCTCAACTGCAAAGGGCCCCAAACGGGGCCCTTTTTCATATATCTAGGAAACGACACCGGTCGCGTTGCCGATAACAACGACGACGCACATGACGGCAAACATAAACCCGAGCGCCTTGAACCATAGTTCGACAAAAGCACTCCCCCGATACCGATCGAGCACGGGAAAACGACGTCGAAGCCTACGCCGGTCGAGCATTCCGAATGTAATGAGCAGCACCAGGCCATCGACCATAAAGAAATATTCAAGTGCCAAAAACCACGTTGGATAGTTTCGGTTTTCACCCGTCGGCGTAAATACCGCAAAATGGCTGCCCATCAGCAGCAACAATGTAGTCGCATAGACGCACCCATTCCATATGCGCCCCACGGGCTCGGGGATACGCGAGAGTAGACGCGCGCATTTGGACGTCACGGGAGAGACGATCGAACGCCGGTTTGCAGAAGATGGAAGCGTGAGGGCAACCGGCTGCTGTACCCGCTGCACTTGTGACACCGCGACCCGGGGCACACTGGCAGCAGAAAAGGTCACGGACGACGGTGCAGGGAGACATAGCTCATACGCCGCACGCGCAGCATGCCCCAGTGCCTTTGCACTCGCAAAGCGCTTAGCCGGATCGAGCGCCATCGCCATGCAAATCACATCCGCCAGCGGAACGGGAATGCCATGCGCCTCGCATTGCTCACGTATGTCCCGCCCCGGTTTGGGATCAGCCCCCGTCAGGCAAAAGAACAGCAGTGCGCCAAGCGCGTAAATATCGCTGCGGACGCTCGTCTGCCCAAACCCAAACTGCTCGGGCGGCGCATAGGAACGCGTGCCAAACTTGACGGTGTCGGCGTCGGCGCCATCGCGCCAAACGCGCGCGATTCCCAGGTCAATAATCACCAGCGACGAGAAGGTCATGCCGGCATCGGCCGTATACCTCACGCCCGATACGATGATGTTCGAGGGTTTAAGGTCGCGGTGGATTACCGGTACACCCGGCTCCCCCGCAGCTGCAAAACCAGCATGCAGCTCGCCCACCGCTTCACACAGGACGGGATACAGCCCGCGGGCATAATCGGGCGTCGCCCCCAAGCGTCTCACCAACGCCTCGAGCGTCTCACCTTCGACATACTCCATCACCACGTCAAGCTCGTCGCCCACACGGTGGCAATCGACGATTCGGGGCAAGTGCTCAAAACGACGACCGGCGCGCTGGGCCGCAAACAGGCGCTCATATGCTCCGCCAATCTGCGCCGAAGCATCGATGCGCTTGCGGACAAAGGGACCGAGAGACCCGCCACCAGAGCCCTCAAAATAGACGAGTTCGGTCGATTCGACATCCGAGAGCTTGAGCACGCGTTCCACACGATAGCTGTCATCGCGGTCGAGCGACGCCAAATGATCGACAAGTGAAGCAGTCAGCTCGCCATCGGAATATGTTGGGCTCTGAGTATCCATAGCGTCCATCATAACGCAGGGTGCGGACGCCCCATGGTGTCCGCACCCCGTTCGTTTGCATGGTTGTACTGATGACACCGCCGGCTCAGCCATCGGTCACTAACTCACCGTTTCCTCGCCAAAGCGATACAGCTCCTCGTTGACCTTTTGCAGGCTGCAGCCGCGATCGATACAAAAGATGACAATCGCATCGCGACGGTCCTTACAGTTGAGGACGCTTACCCCGGCAGCTGTCAGAGCGCGGTTGGTCTCCTTGAGCGTCAACGCCATCGCAAAGGCAATCTGCAGCACCTTATTACGGCTTGGATGGCGCGCACCGGTAAAAATCTGATAACCAAAGGTCTCGTTGAGGTCGGCCATGCGCACAACGCGCGAGCGCTCTAAGCCCTTTTCCTGCAGCAGCTGCTTAAGGTAGTCCGAAAGCGACGGGGCGACAAAGTCGTGTTCTTTGATATAGCCATCGATGTTTGGCGCGTCGAGGAGCTCATTGAGCAACTCGTCCGTCAGCTTTTTATCGGGCATGCGACCTCACCTCCCCCAGTGCATGCAACATGCTAGAAACCGCTTACGTCCGAACGCTCCCAGCTAGCAACCTGGTCGGGAGACACCGTACCCAGCGCCTCGAACTTCCAGGAGCCGCCCGCCTTCAGATGATTGGTGTTTGCAAGAGCCGTTCCAACCTGGTTGCCATCGGCATCATACAGAACATATTCAATCTGAATGTAGCTCTTTTCCTTGTCCGTGTTATTGGTCAGCGTGCCCGTGATCTTATAGGTAAACTGATTGGAAGTGTCTTCAGCCTCGTCAGCAATGGTATACGGTTCTTGCGGTTCTTTTTGCTCCTCAGCCTGCTGTGCCGTCTCGGCAGGTTTTGCCGAATCGCTCGCAGACGAATCGGTTGAGTTGCCGCCCATAGAGCCCACGGCACCGACAATAACCAGCACCACGATGATGCCTAGGACAATCTTGCCGATCGGCTTCTTTCCCTCTTTTGCCATTATTCATCCTTCCTACGATCCGGCTACCGTGCCGGCACACAGCACATCGTAGGAAGGATTGAACTTGAATTCATTAGCTGAGAGCTAAGGTTGCGGTAAACGGCCAATGCAGTTATCCAAACGCCGAGCAAACGCACTTTGCGCGACCGTCTGCCAGCAGTGATCAACCCACCGTGACGGATTCCCCGGTAAAGGTGCTCACAACCAACAGGATAAAGAAGGCCAAATAGCTGATGCTCAGCAGGTAGGCGATAACCAAAAAGGCAATCCATCCGACATTGGTTTTACTGTCGGCACGGCGTTGCTCGCGATTGCGGCAGAGCCAAATCGTCACGCCAATGGCCGCAATCAACAGCACAAGCGCTGCTGCAGCCAGCCCAGCAAGCACAAACATCACGCCAATGCTCACAGCGATGACCGGAAGCAGCAGCAAACCGCACCCGCATCCACCCGGACTATATACGGCAGATTGCCGACGTCGCCTCATCGCCATCCCCATCATCTATGAGCACTACAGTGCGATGGCCTGCTGAACAGGAACGATCTTATCGAGTTCTGGTTCGATCCGCCTTTTCTCGGCCTCAAGGTCAAACGCCACCTGAGCGCGCAGCCAATAACCATCCGTCAGGCCAAAATAACGGCAAAGACGGAGGTCAGTGTCGGCCGTCACGCGACGTTTTCCCAGGACAATCTGCCCGATACGCTGAGCCGGAATCCCGGTCTCTTTCGCAAGGCGATATTGAGAAATGCCCATGGGAACAAGAAACTCCTCTTTGAGAAGCTCACCGGGAGTCACCGGCGACAGCAAATTGGCCGAAGCCTCATCACTTGTGATAATCGACGATTTCGACATTCCAAGCCATCTCCTGTCTCCACTCAAAACAGACCCGATAGCGCTCGTTAACACGGATGCTATATTGACCGGCACGATCGCCCTTCAAAGCTTCTAGGCGGTTGCCTGGTGGAACGCGAAGATCATCAAGCGATGCACAAACCTGCAGTTGGCGAATCTTCCTCAACGCAACACGCTCAAAGGGCACGAACTTCCTGACCCGCACACCCATGGCAAAGCGTTCGGTATCCTCATCTTTATACGATGCAATCATAGTATCGCCTTACGTTAGTAACGTCAAACGTTTCTATAGACTTACATCTCTATTATATCGTACGTTTGTTCGTATTTTCTAGAACAAATAGTCCTTCACGCCTTAGTCAAGCAAAAGCAATCGTTTGTAGACATCGAGGCCTTTGAGTAGGATTTCCTCGTCAAAGAGCATGGTATCAGTGTGAAGGGCGCTCGTGGCATAGGCGGGACAGCCATCCGAATCGATCGGATTATCTTGTCCCTCCGGCACGCCCGTACCCAGGAGGAAGAACACGCCTGGCAGATGGCGCTGATAGAAAGCGAAGTCCTCGGCAATCAGCAAAGGCTCATCCACGAGTTGCAGCTCGGACAAGACAGGCGCAATGTGGGCGAACAGCTCGGGATCGTTATCGACCGGCGGATAGCCCTCGGCAAAATCGAGGTCATATGTGCAGCCCGTTGCGACGCAGGCATCGTCCAGCACGCGGCGCACGCCCTCGCGCGCGCGGTCGAACATGTCGTCCGTAAACACACGTAGGCTGCCGGCAACATGGGCCTCCCCCGCCACCGCATTGCAGACGGTGCCGGCCTGCAGCAGGCCGAACTTACCAATGCAGGGCTCGTCGACACCCAACTCGTCCATGAGCTCGCGCTCGGAAACCAAGAACTTGGCAGCCGCCAGCGCCGCATCGTGCGACTCCTCGACCGGAACGCCATAGGTCTTAGCGATATGGATGCTCGTGCCATGGATATGAATGTGTGTCTCACTCGAACGCGCCAGCAACGGACCGGAGCAGCTCGCCAACGTGCCGGCGGGCAGATCGGGCCACACGTGGAAGCCGAAGATGCGATCCACCCCGTAGCGCTCGAACACGCCGCTCTCGCACACCGTCTTGGCACCACCAGTCGTCTCCTCGGCCGGCTGAAACACAAAGAGCACATTGCGCTTAATGGCGCCCGGCTGCTCACGGATCGTACGGTCGACAAAGGTTGCCGCCGAAAGCGCCATGGCCATGTGTCCATCGTGCCCGCAAGCATGCATCTTGCCGGGATGGGTCGAAGCGAACGCTGCCCCCGTTGCCTCGGCAATGGGCAGCGCATCCATATCGGCGCGAATCGCCGTGGCATGCGCGGCGCCAACGCCAGCGTCGAAGAAAGCGCAGACGCAGCCGGGGCACGGATGGGTCACATCGCAGGTGAGCGGTGCCAACACGCCCTCGATATAGGCGATCGTCTGCGGAAGATCGAAGTCGAGCTCCGGGATCCTGTGCAAGTCGCGGCGGTAGCGACGGAGTTCTTGGAGCTCGGCCATATTGGTTCCTTTCGTAGGTGCGCGTCGGCTGCTATCTATTGTGCCGCAAGATTGCTACACCCTTATTTCCAGCATATCCCTGCATTTTTTAAACGTTATATACGAATACTCTTGTTTGGTAAAGTGCAACGTGGTAGGGTCGTTACCACTTGATAGAGGCGCGGGCACGAAGAGCCGCGGGCGAGCCGGCAGGCTTTGACCCCGCGGGGAGGCGAAACCCGCCGAACTGGGTTTTTCGGGCACGAACAGCCTGGTGGGCCTGCGGGAAACACCCGCAGGACTGTCTGCAGCAATGCGGGAGCGCTATCCGGACATTGGGTCCACGCTATGCGGATTCGATGCGCAGGTAGCGCCGTCTGGATAGCGAGGTTTACGGGACATGTCATTGACTCCCAACGAGGCATATGCGGCCAAGCAGCCGTTTGTGGACAAGGAGACGCTCGAGCATATCGTCGAGCAGTTCCCCACGCCGTTTCATCTATACGACGAGGCGGGCATCCGCCGCAACATGCAAGAAGTGCGCGACGCCTTTGCATGGAACCCGGGCTTTAAGGAATACTTTGCCGTCAAGGCCAACCCCAACCCGGCACTCATCTCCATTCTCAACGAATACGGCTGCGGCTGCGATTGCTCGAGCTATACCGAGCTCATGATCGCCCGCTCGCTGGGCATCACCGGACACGACATCATGTTCTCGTCCAACGACACACCGGCGGCGGACTTTGAGCTCGCCGACAAGCTGGGTGCCATCGTCAACTTTGACGACATCAGCCACATCGAGTTCTTTGAGCGCGTTGCGGGACCCATCCCCAAGACGGTCAGCTGCCGCTTTAATCCGGGCGGCCTATTCCAGCTCTCCAACGGCATCATGGATAACCCCGGCGACTCCAAATACGGCATGACCACCGAGCAGCTCTTCGAGGCCTTCCGCATGCTCAAGGCCAAGGGCGCCGAGGACTTTGGCATCCACGCATTCCTTGCCAGCAACACCGTCACCAACGACTACTACCCCAAGCTTGCGCGCATCCTCTTTGAGCTTGCCGTGCGCCTGGAGCGTGAAACGGGCGCACATGTCGCCTTTATCAATCTGTCCGGCGGTGTGGGTATCCCCTACCTGCCCGAGCAGCAGGCTAACGACATCCGTGCCATCGGCGAGGGCGTACACGCGGCCTACGACGAGATCTTGGTTCCCGCCGGCATGGGCGATGTGGCGATTTGCACCGAGATGGGTCGCTTTATGATGGGCCCCTACGGCTGCCTGGTGACCAAGGCCATCCACGAAAAGCAGATCTACAAGGACTATATCGGCGTGGACGCAAGCGCCGTCGATCTGATCCGTCCTGCCATGTATGGCGCTTACCACCACATTACGGTGATGGGACAGCCGGGTGGCGCCGACAAGACCGCAGCACCCGTTACGGACACCTATGACATCACGGGCAATCTGTGTGAGAACAATGACAAGTTCGCCATTGATCGCGAGTTGCCGCATATCGACATGGGCGACCTGCTCGTGATCCACGATACCGGCGCGCATGGCTACTCCATGGGCTACAACTACAACGGCCGTCTGCGCTCCGCCGAGGTGCTGCTGCGCCCCGATGGCTCGGCCGACCTCATCCGCCGTGCTGAGCGCCCGGGCGATTACTTTGCCACGCTCGACGTGCTGCCTAGCGGCCGAGAGCTGCTGGCCAAGTCGCGCGCCGAAAGTGCCCGCCGTCGCGCCCAGGACGAGCGTCTGGCCGTCGCCGCTCAGTGGAACAAACGCATCCAGATCGCGGAAGCGAAGGAGAAGAACATGGATATCCGCAACCTCGAGGGTTCGATCGTCGCCCTCGTCACGCCGTTTAAAAAGGACGGAAGCGTCGACTTTGACGCGCTCGAGCGCCTTATCGATTTCCACCTGCAAAACGGTACCGACGCCATCCTCACCCTGGGCACCACCGGCGAGAGCGCCACGATGACTGACGATGAGGACAACTCCGTTGTCGCCGCGGTGGTCAAGCAGGTTGCAGGCCGTGTCCCCGTCATCGCCGGCTCGGGCTCCAACTCCACGCAGACCATGCTCACCAAGTCGCTCACCTATCAGGGCCTGGGCGCCGACGGCCTGCTGCTCATTACCCCCTACTACAACAAGTCCAACGAGGAGGGCATCTACCAGCACTTTAAGACCGTTGCCGATGCCGTAGATATCCCCTGCATCCTGTACAACATCCCCGGCCGCTGCGGCTGCGGCATCAGCGAGCGCAACGTAGAGCGCTTGGCCGCGCACCCCAACATCATGGGTATTAAAGAAGCCTCGGGCAACGTCGCCTACGCGGCCAAGATCGCCCACCTGCTGTCCGATGACTTCCGCATGTACTCGGGCGAGGACGCCCTCACCGTGCCGCTCATGAGCCTGGGCGCCTCGGGCACCATCAGTGTGTGGGCCGATGTTCAGCCGCAGCTCGTGCACGACATGTGCCGCGCCTATCTGGACGGCGACGTAGCGCGCGCCCGCGATATCCAGATTGCCGGCCAGCCGCTCATCAATGCCCTCTTTAGCGAGGTCAACCCCATCCCAGTTAAGGAAGCGCTCGCCCAGATGGGTATGATCGAGGCAAACTACCGCATGCCGCTGTGCCCCATGGCCAACGACACGCGAGCCGCACTTACCGATGCTCTGAAGGGAGCTGGTCTGCTTGATTAAGACCGTCATAATGGGAACGGGCCGCATGGGCTCGCTCATCCGCACTACCGCCGAAGGCATTGTCGACGCCGCCGGGCAGCCCGTTTTTGATATCGTGGCCCACATCGGCTTCGACTTGTCCGAGCTCGAGAGCGCCCCGGCAGCCGACGTCATCATCGACTTCTCGAACGTCGTGACCTTCGATGCCGTCGTCGCCTATGTCGAGTGCACGGGCGCGGCGTTGGTCTCGGGCACTACAGGCTACACACCCGAGCAGATGGATCGCCTGCGCGAGCTGGGTCAGAACGCCCGCGTCATGCACTCCGGCAATTACTCCATCGGTATCGCAGCCCTGCGTCATCTGGTAGCACAGGCCACACGCGAGCTGCCCGGCTTTGACTGCGAAATCGTCGAGACGCACCATAACCAAAAGGTCGATGCCCCCAGCGGCACTGCAAAGCTGCTGCTCGACGCCGTAGTCGAGGCCGAGCCCAAGGCAGGCTACCACCCCGTCTATGGCCGCGAGGGCATGTGCGGAGCGCGCGACCCCAAGGAGATCGGCATGCACTCGCTGCGCGGTGGCACTGTCGCCGGCGTGCACGAAGTGAGTTTCTTTGGCCAGGACGAAGAAGTCACGCTCACGCATCGCGCCACAAGCCGTCAGATCTTCGTCAACGGCGCCCTGGCAGCCGCGCAGAAGCTCGTCACCCGCGAGCACGGCTTCTATACGTTCGACCAGGTCATGTTTGCCTAACCAGGTATCAACCGGATCCACCCAAAGGAGAGACAGCAAATGAGCAATGCAGCCGAGATGGATGCCCAGGAGATTATCAACTACATCGCCACAGCGCCCAAAAAGACGCCCGTCAAACTGTACGTGCGCGAGAAGCCCGGCATGAAGGTCCAGTGGGGCAATGCGCACGTCTACGGCGGTCGTCGTGGCAAGACCGTCTTTGGTGACTGGGATGAGCTCAAAGCCATCCTTGATGCCAATGCCGATTCCATCGATTACTACGATGTGGAGAACGATTGCCGCAACTCCGCCGTGCCCATGCTCGACCTTAAGGGCATCAACGCCCGCATCGAGCCGGGCGCGATCATCCGTGACCGCGTCGAGATCGGCGATCGCGCCGTCATCATGATGGGTGCCATCATCAATATCGGCTCCGTCATCGGTGAGGGCTCCATGATCGACATGGGCGCCGTGCTGGGCGGCCGCGCCACAGTGGGCAAGAACTGCCACATCGGCGCTGGAACCGTGTTGGCAGGCGTCGTTGAACCCGCAAGCGCCACGCCCGTCATCATCGAGGACGATGTCATGATCGGCGCCAACGCCGTGGTCCTGGAAGGCGTGCACGTAGGCAAGGGCGCTGTCGTTGCCGCCGGCGCCGTGTGCGTCGAGGACGTCCCCGCTGGTGCCGTCGTGGCCGGCGTCCCCGCCCGCGTCATCAAGATGCGCGACGAGAAGACCGACAGCAAGACCGGACTCGAGGAAGGCTTACGCCGGCTGTAGAAGTTACGCGGTTTTACCAAACCGCGTAACGGCTCGACGCTGCAAACGCCCCTAAGCGGCAATCTGACGTTCAATCGTCGGTCGCGTACCGAAGTACGCTTCCCTCCTCTTTCACGTCACCTTGCTCGCCTAGGGGCGTTTTCGCTGACGTATGCTCAGTCTGCAACTCAATTCAGCTCCAAGCAAAAAGGCCGAAGTCCCGAAGGGTTTCGACCTTTGTTTTTCTGCAGCGTCCAAGCGCAGTTTATCTATTCTCGATGCTGCCGATGTTTTTGAGCTCGATGGAAATGAGGCCGTTGGGCTCGTTGACGAACTCGATGTACTCGGAGTTCGAGCCCATCTCGGCCGGAAAGCTGATCTCGATGCCCGTATCGGTACGAATCTTGTGGTTGCGCACGGCCGCACGCTCGACCTGCTTGCGCTCCACGGGCACACGCTCGGGCACCTTCTCTTCGGTCAGCGCCGCGCGTACGCTCTCCTTGATGACCGGCTCGTCCTCAAAGACCTCATCGACGATATCCCAGGGCGGCAGCTCCTCGTCATCCTCAACCTTCTCGGCAACGGCAGCCTTAACCTTAGCGAGCGCTACGGCCGTATTGGCACCGTGCTCCTCGGCGACTTCCTCGACCACGCGCGTCACGGTGTCGATGACCTCCTTGCCCGACACGCCCGTATCGCACTGCAGCAGACCGTCGGGAATGAGCATGCGGTCTTCGCCGGCAATCTTGCGCTTCTTGTCTACGTAGCCAATCTCCATGGTGCTCGCGCGCACAATGGCATAGCTCGGCACCTTCTGCGAGGGATTCGGCAGGATAGCGTAATGGCGCGCGATATCGTTGCGCACCTCCCCCTCCTCGCGGCCCACCTCGTGCATAAAGGCCTGCTTGGAACCCAGGAGCATGACGGCAAACCAGCGGGCATCCTCATCGTCATCGAAATCAGCCACGAGCACGTCGGTGGACTCGGCTTTCTCGGCCTTGGTGAGCTCGGAAGAGATGAACTCCGCAATCTGCTGCGACAGGTCCACGAACTCGCGCTCGCCAAAGAAATAGCCCTTGAGCTCGCCGCCAAACGCAGAGTTCTCGGCAAACGCGGCGCGTTTATTGTCGGCCGAGGTACGTGCGCGGCGCAGATGCGTGGTCACGAAGTTGCGCACGGTACGGCTCTCGATATCGAGCTCGCGCTGGCTCATAACGTTGACGGCAGAGTCAAAGTCCAGGATATGCAGAATCGCATGATTGATTTTCATATACGGCATTCCGTTCTAGATTGAATTGAGCACGAACCAGTATAGCGGTCGAGCCCGCCCCAGGCGCATCGAAGATTGGTGCATCGGGGACAGGTTGCTTTGCACCAATGGCTAGCGCAGGAGCTCGGACTGCCATACCTCGAGCTGTTCTGCCAGGCTCTTACCACTAGAAGGCACGCTGAACTCGGGACGTTTGGGCAGAAGCGCACACTTAAGAATCGCAACGATAGTCTGCGAGACAAAGCGTCGCGTATCCTTGTCAAAGCCTTGCGCAGCCTGGAGCATCACGGGCAGGCTCTCGCGCAGATTCCCAGCGATATCCGCAAACCGCTCAGCACCCGTAGCCTCAAACACGGAGAACAACGCATCTACAAAACGCTCGCGCTCGCTAGGCCCCACTGCAAGCAGCATCTCGCGAATGGAATCATCAACGTATCGAGCACCGGCGGACAGGCGCTCACAGTACACGAAGTCGCGACCATCAACCACCCAGCTAAAGGGATTGTGCTGCAGCAGGCTGAACTCGGTGCTCTCAACGATGGCATAGTCCTCCTGCGTCTCGAACATCATGCCAAAGATCGACGACCGAGGCAGCGTCTTATCGATTCGACCGGAAAGATCGGCAAAGGCATCGCCGTTCAGAAACTCCTCGACGAAGCCCGGACCATCATGGGAATACGCCCGTTCGATTCGCCCACGGGCGACATCGGAGCGCATCGCCGCACCGTACACCGCAAGGTTTCCGCCCTTGGAATGACCTCCGCACAAAAGCGGCCCGTCAATCGCATCCGCCGCCTCGTCCACATAACGCGCCGCGGATTCCTGGGCCGGCACAGGACACCGGAACGCCATGTTAAAGTCCTCTTTCCAGCCCACAATCGTGCTGTCGGTCCCCCGGAAGGAAAGATAACTAAACCCCGCCGGAAACCGGAACGCCATGGCTGCAAACTGCTCTGTCGCCACCGCATCGCTCACGGCACGATAGCCGCAAACGCGCACGCCACGGTAACGAGGGCTTGCTGCCACGGCCTCCAACAAGGCCCTGCTCCCCTCTGGGTCCCACAAGTCACCAATCATGTCCCGGTAGCACTCGGCACGCAGCAACTCGCGTACGTCTAGGCCCTGCCAGTTCGTCAGCTCCGCCATATCACCCGGCAAACGCAAATAGGACAACCACGCAAAGACCAGGCTATCCACCGCACAGAACGGCTGCTCCTCAAACGGATAAAACGCCGTCTGGGCATAGGTCAAAAAATTAGGCGAATCCGACATGGCCCTCCCATCAACTATGCTGCATTGGGGTCAGGTTACTTTGCACCAAAAAGGCGCCCGGGCCGTGTGGGCTCGGACGCCTTCATTGTAGCTTTTCGCTCTAGCGAGCTTGATTTAGCAGGAGAAGTCGACGCTGTCGATGATGTCCTTGAGGGCCTTTGCGGAGGCGGTGAGCTCATGCTGCTCGTCATCGTTCAGCGGCACGGGGACGCGGCAGACAACGCCATCGCGGCCGACGACGGTCGGCATGGAGATGGCCAGATCGGACAGGCCATACTCGCCCACCATGAGCGAGGAGACGGGCAGAACGGTCTGCTCATCGCGCATGACGGCGGTGCAGATGCGCTTGACGGCCATGGCGACGCCATAGTAGGTGGCGTGCTTCTTCTCGATGATGGTGTAGGCGGAGTTCTTGACGTCCTCGGCGATGCGCTTCTCGGCAGCCTCATGCTCCAGATGACCGTGAAGCTCGCAGAAAGTGTTCAGCGGCACGCCGGCAACCTGGGCGCTGGACCAAGCGACAAACTCAGAGTCGCCGTGCTCACCCATGACATAGGCCTGGACATCGCGCGGGTCAACCTCGACGTGGGCACCAAGCATCTGCTGCAGACGGCCAGTGTCGAGCACGGTGCCGGAGCCGATGACATGGCCCTCGGGCAGGCCGGACATCTTGATGGCGGCATAGGTCAGAACATCGACCGGGTTGGAGACAATGAGCAGAATGCCGTCGAAGCCAGACTTCTTAATTTCGGGAATGATGGACTTAAAGATGTTGACGTTCTTGTTGACCAGGTCCAGGCGAGTCTCACCGGGCTTCTGGGCAGCGCCAGCGGTGACGACGATCATGGCGGCGTCGGCGACATCGGAATAATCGCCGGCGTAGATCTTCATCGGCTCGGCAAACGTCATGCCGTGCGCGATATCCAGGGCCTCACCCTCGGCGCGGTTCTTGTCCACGTCGATGAGGACCATCTCGGAGAACAGACCACTCTGCATCAGCGCGAACGCCGAAGACGAACCAACGAAACCGCAGCCGACAATAGCAACCTTCTTCTCGTTAACCATTAGAAACTCCCATCTCTCTCCACAAACAAGCCGCCCGGGAACGACCCGAGCGGCTTGCCGTAATCCCAATACATCCAATCGGGACTTTGATTATGCTCCTATTCGCAGCCAAAAATCGACCGTTTACCGAAATTGTTTGCAGGATTCGTAAAATAACTGCACGAAATCGGTTTCGAGCTATTGACGAGCGGAATAGCTTTCTAATACAGGCCCGCCTCGCGAATGGCCTCGACAGCCAAAGCGATCTGATCGGGCGGCAGGACCAGCGCCATGCGCACATGCCCCTCACCCGAAGGACCAAAGCTCGCGCCCGGCGTCACCACAACGCCGGCCTTCTCCATAAGCTCCTCGCAAAACGCCATGGAATCGGTGCGACCACCGGGAAGCTTGGCCCACACAAACATAGAGCCATGCGCGTTGGGACGCTCCCAGCCCAAGCCCTCAAGACCGTCGCACAGGGCATCGCGGCGCTCCTGGTACTTCAGACGCTGCGCCTCGACCTCATCGCGCGGACCGTTCAGGCAGGCGATAGCAGCCTTCTGGATCGGGAAGAACATACCAAAGTCGATCTGGCCGCGCAGCTTGGCAAAGGCAGAGACCACGTCCTCGCGGCCGACCAAAAAGCCGATACGCGCACCGGTAACGTTAAACGACTTGGAAAGCGAGAAGAACTCCACGCCCACCTCAAGCGCACCAGGATACTGCAAGAAGCTTCCGCCCGGCTCGCCGTCGAACACGATGTCGGAGTACGCGTTGTCATGGACGATGAGCAGGTCGTGCTCGCGGGCGAAAGCGATGATCTCCTCGTAGACCTCGGGCGTGCCCACCGAGCCGACCGGGTTGGCGGGCAACGACACGATCATATACTTGGCACGATCGGCCACCTCGGGATCGATGCCCGCCACATAGGGCAGGTAATTATGCTCGGCGACCAACGGATAGTACTCGAGCTTGGCATCGGCAATCTTGGCGCCCGCCTCAAAGACCGGGTAGCACGGATCGGGAACCAAAATGGTGTCACCCGGATCGAGCAGGGCCAGGCCCAAATGGCCCACGCCCTCCTGCGTGCCGTTGCACGACTGCACCATAGACGGCGTAATGCCCGAAACGCCAAAGCGGCGCTCATAGTAATCGCACACGGCTTGCTTGAGTTCGGGCAGGTCGCGCAGGGCATACTTCCACATCTCGGGGTCCTGGGCCGCTTGCGTGAGCGCCTCGACCACGTGGTCGTACGGCTTAAAGTCGGGCGTGCCCACGCTCATGTTGTAAATGGTCTTGCCCTGAGCCTTCAGCGCAAGCAGTTTGTTGTTGAGCGAGGCGAAGACCTCCGCGCCAAAGCGGTCGAGACGCTGCGATGCCTGCATGGTGCCACCTTTCGATATGAAAAACGCGGCGCTCCGACAAGAGCGCCGCGCGATACGGGCCATCAGATTGCAAAAGTGTAACGCTTGCACCCGCTGTTTTGGTTCAATTTGGCAACCTTAGTCCATCGGATTGAGCGCGTCAATCTGGGCGAGCCACAGGCGCGAGCTGGCGTCACTCGGCATGCGCCAATCGCCGCGCGGGCTGAGCGTGACCGAGCCCACCTTGGGGCCATCGGGCAGGCAGCTGCGCTTAAACTGCTGGGCAAAGAAGCGACGGTAGAACGTGCGTAGCCACGTGTGAATGGTCTTGACGTCGTAGACGCCCTCGAAGCTCTTGAGCGCCATGCGGTAGATCTTGCCCGGCTCAAAGCCAAAACGCAGCAGGTAGTAGAGGAAGTAGTCGTGCAGCTCGTACGGGCCCACCAGGTCCTCAGTCTTCTGCGCAATCTCGCCGTCGCCCGTGGGCGGCAGGAGCTCGGGGGACACCGGCGTATCGAGGATATCGAGCAAGACCTCGGCAATACGCCCGCCAAAGACATCGGCCGCATAGCGCACCAGATGGCGCACAAGCGTCTTGGGCACGCTCGCGTTGACGGCGTACATGCTCATGTGGTCGCCGTTATAGGTAGCCCAGCCGAGCGCCAGCTCCGACAGGTCGCCCGTGCCGATGACAAAACCGCCAGCCTGGTTGGCCAGATCCATCAGAATCTGCATACGCTCGCGGGCCTGGCTGTTCTCGTAGGTCACGTCCTGCACGGTCGGATCGTGCTCAATGTCCTTGAAGTGCTGCTCCACAGCCGCGTGGATCGAAACCTCGCGGAAGCTCACGCCCAGGTCGCGAGCGAGCGACTCGGCATTCGACTTAGTGCGATGCGTCGTGCCAAAGCCAGGCATGGAAACCGCCGTGATACCCGTGCGCGGCAGCCCCAGCGCATCGAAGGCACGCACGGTCACAAGCAGCGCCAGCGTGGAGTCCAGACCGCCTGAAAGACCGATGACAGCCGCCTTGGTACCCGTATGGGCAAGACGGGTCTTGAGGCCCGCGGTCTGCAGGTCGAGGATGGTCTCGCAACGCTCGGCCAGGTCACCATGGTCGGCCGGAACAAAGGGTGCGCGGGGGAAGACACGGTCGATGCCGAGTGCATCGCGCAGGACAGGCTCTTCGGCCAACACGCCCTCAAACGAAAACTCAACGGTCGTGGCCTCCGGCGCATCGTCCGCGCGCGTCCACGTCGTCGAGCGACGGCGCTCGGCAACCAGACGGTCAAGGTCAACGTCGACGATGGCCATATCGCAGGTAAGCAGTTTGGTCGCGGCGAGCTTCGAGCCGTTTTCGTAGACGAGGTTCTCGCCCGCAAAGACCATGTCGGTCGTGGACTCGCCCTCACTCGCATCCGCGTAGGCATAGGCACAGTACAGGCGCGCGCTTTGGTTAGAGATAAGGCTGCGGCGGTAATCTGCCTTACCGATGATTTCGTCAGAAGCCGACGGGTTGAGAATCACCGTCGCACCGGCAAGCGCCATCTCGGTCGAAGGGGGCGCCGGCACCCACAGGTCCTCACAGACCTCAACGCCCAGCACCAGGTCCTCGGCGCCCTCATCACAGCAGCGGTAGACAAGCCCCGAGCCAAGCGGCACCGGACCCTGACCGGCAAATTCAACCCACACGGGATCGGCAGGCGCCGGGGCAAACCAGCGGCGCTCGTAGAACTCGCCATAGTTGGGCAGATACTTCTTAGCCGTAAGGCCCAAAAGCTCGCCCGCACAGCACACGGCCGCGCAGTTGTAGATGTTTTCGGCCACCGCAACGGGAAGGCCGACGGTAAAGACAATCGGCAGCTCGCGAGTTTCATCGAGAATATGTGCCAGTGCGGTCTCGCAGGCATGCAGTAATGTGCGGTTATGGAACAGATCGGCTGCGGTATAGCCAGTCAGATTAAGCTCGGGCAACACCAACGCACGAACGCCACACTCGGCAGCATCGCGAACAGCCGCCAGCACAACCTCGGCATTGCCCTCGACATCGGCAACGCGAATCTGCGGCGACGCCGCCGCCACACGCAAAAAGCCATCGTTCTTAACTTGACCGTTTAGAAAATCGTTCATGCGAGCTCCAACACATCCGTTTAGCCGCAACGAGCGGCGGCGATAAAGTCCGCCTCCATTGTACTGTCAAGTTCAATCAGCGCTGGTGGGGCAGACTCATGATAAAAATTGAAAAGAGAAGTCAGAATGGCGTTTAGCAGTAGAACGAGATCTCGTCCACAAGGAAAAATGCCTTCCATTTAGAGCAAATCAATTCATGCTGAGCGGCGATAATTTCACAGAGGTCGTCAAGCGTGCTCCGGGGAATCTTCGCTTTGTTATTAGCGACAATGCAACCTCCCCTGCGAGTCAGCCAGATTATGGCCGAGTTATCTGAAGGCGCTCCCTTGCAAACATGGACATGGATTGGCTCGCCCGCTTCGTTGGACCAAAAGAAGACCCTATAGCCGCCAATAAGAAAAAGGCTAGGCAACTTTAGCTCCTCCGTTTGCGGCGTAGCGATACAGTAGATGGGCGTTATTGCTCAGAAAAGTCTCAAATCCTCGCTTCTCCTCGTCGGTGAAACGCCCTTCCCACATAGTCCAATTGTAAGAAGGTAACTCACAACGAGCGGAGTCGAAGCCCTCTGCCGTCGGTCGTTCAAAATGCACGATAACCTTTTCGATATCGCCATCCGCAATCAGGTCAGAATGAATGACCCCGGTACCGTCTTCGAACGTCATATACGGGTACATCACGTAAACCACCTCGCAATCGTAAATCCAGTTTAGCATCAAGCTATTGCACCAAAGACAGCAAGCCCCCTTGATGAGTTGATGGTATCTGTTAAATGTCACGTACGATTCACATCTGGTGGGTACCCTGATGGCTACACAAAACGAAGCAGATTTACACCGGGAGGACCCCGTATGACAACCAAGTACACTGACGCGCCGCGCACGCGCGTCATGACACCGGCATCGCTCAACAACGGCGTGCACGAGAACCATTCCATCGGACAGACCATGGCCATTGCGCCCAAAAAGGGCCTTTTCGACGACATTTCCATTCCCCAGATCATCGCCGGCGCCGCAGCTGCCGCCACGAGCGTGGCGCTTGCTTCAAAGATCGGCATTGCCGGCTCGGTGATTGGTGCCGCCGTGAGCTCAGTCATCACTGTTGTGTCCTCGCAGGTCTATCGCCACTTTATCTCCGCCAGCGCCGAAGCAATCAAGGGCACGCATGCCGCTGTCGACTACCCTACCGGCGCCTACGAGCCCGTTGAGCCCAATGTCGAGGAGCACCTAGGTGGCGCCGCAACCACGCAGGAGATGCGCCAGGTTGCGGGACGCGCGACCACGGCGCGCGTCGCTCCCAACAGCCTGCGCGCCAAGGCGGCGGCTGAGCGCAGCCAGACGCAAAAGAAGGTCATCGTCTTCTCGATCGCTATCGCCATCGTCGCGGTCATCGCCTGCGCCGGCGCCATCCTTATCACCACTGCCGGTGAGGGTCTGGGCGAGCGTCCCGAGCCAATCCTGTCGTCGCGCACGACCGAGAGCGATGCAAATGGCAACACCCAGTCGCAAGATCAGCAGGCACAGACGGACGATACGCAAGACAGTTCTACCTCTGCCAATTCGTCCTCGAACACCCAAAACCAATCGCAGGGCGTCGATTCCTCTGCGAACAACAGCGGCACGCAATCCGGCACGACTGACTCAAGCCAAACGACTGACGGCTCTCAACCGAGCACGGGCGACCAGGCGAATGGCAATACACCGAGTACGGGATCTACCGACAACAGCAACACCAACAGCTCGAGCGGAACCGCGTCCGGCACGGCATCTGACAGTTCAAGCCAAGGCACGACATCGGGCAACTAGGCACTGCATCCCCAGATAGGCAACCTGTACAACGGGCGCGAATCGACAGCGGTTCGCGCCCGTTTGCCTTGGGCGCCGTCATGGCGAGCGCCATGCGATGGTAAGATGCTTTACATGTGTAAAGAGGAGATTTGCCATGAGCAAGACAATAGTTAGGCCCATGCTTTCGCTGGGCAACCACATCTATCTGTATCGCCTGCTGCGCGATGCGATTGGGTGTGGCAAGCAAACGTTTATGACGCAGGTCGAAGAGGCTCTCGCCGTTGGCGACATGACTGCTTATGACCTGGGCTTCGAGTCCACGCGCGAGTTGCTCGAGGAACTCGACGACTGCATTAAGCTGACTGTCTTTAAGGGCGGTCGCCTGTATGCCACGGTCATCGCCAACGAGGCATGGGATGCCGCACTTGCCAAGGGCGAGGACAAGCCCAAGGCTGCCAAGGGAGCCAAGCAGTCCTATAAAAAGAAAAAGCGCGGCGAGAAGGACCTCAAGGCTGTACGCCCCAAGCACGTTAAGCGTCCCGAACCAGAAGCCGCGGTTGAAGCTGTGCCGGAGCCCGAGCCCGAGACAGAGATCGAAGTCGCTATTGAGGTGGCAGCAGAAGCCGAAACCGAAATCGCCGCCATGACCGATCCCGAAGTCATGTCAGAACAGGAAGCCGCTGCGGAGCTCAACGAGGCTCCCAAGTCGACAACCGAAGAAGCCGCTGACCAATCCGAGACGCCTGCGTTCCAAAACAGCGATGTCTTTGGCGACGAGGCCGAGGACAATCAACCCGACGAGTCCGCCGATCAAGACGCTACCGAGTCGACGCCGGAACCCGAGACGCCGCAGCCTGCCATCTCGCTTACGGTCGTCTATGACCCCGAGAACGCCAACGCTGGCATCACCACCATGGCATCCACGCCCATCGAGGCAAAGTCGAGCGTCGAGAATGAGAACGCGACGCAGGTTGAGGTTGAAACCGCAGTTGCAGACGCACCCGTCACCGTGAAGCCCGCAGATTCCGAGATCAAGCCGAAAGTAACGCCGGAGCCCGCACCCGTCATCGAATCCATGCCCGCCGCCGCTTGCGACCAAATACCCGCATCCGCACCGGCTTCGCTACCCGCAGCGGCCCCAGCCCCCGCACCTGCAGCGCCCGCCATCCCCAAGGACTTCCCCGTCGATTTCGCAACCGAGGTCTTCTGCCCCGGCCCGCTTCTGCACCAGTTGTCGACCTATCTCCCCTACGGCGCCGACACGCTCGGCATCGTCGGCGAGTACTACTGGATCGCCCGCGAGCGCGGTACCATCGAGGCCGCGCGAAACCGCGCAAGCTTCCCCCTGCGCTACACGCAGGCCGGCGAGCGCCACGAAGTCACCGTGCGCATCCGCCGCAACACCACCGGCGGTCTCGGAGCCACCTGGACCATCGACAAGGTTGAAGAATCCAACGAATAGCAAAACGCGGCGAACGTCACAAAAACGTTCACCGCGTTTTTATTCTCTCAGGTTGAGCAAAAGTCAGCGAAAACGCCCCTAAGCGAGCAAGGTGACGTGAAAGAGGAGGGAAGCGTACTTCGGTACGCGACCGACGATTGAACGTCAGATTGCCGCTTAGGGGCGTTTGCAGCGTCAACTCGTTACGCGGTTTGGAAAAACCGCGTAACAAAACTAGTCGCGCGTCAGCTTGCGGTGAATACGATGCGGCTGGGCTGCGTCCTCGCCCAGGCGCTCGATGCGGTTGGCCTGATAGGCCTCGAAGTTGCCCTCGAACCAATACCAGTTGCCCGGGTTCTCGTCAGTGCCCTCCCACGCCAGAATGTGCGTGGCGACGCGGTCCAGGAACATACGGTCGTGGCTAATGACCACCGAGCAGCCCGGGAACTCGAGCAGCGCCGCCTCGAGCGAGGACAGCGTCTCGACGTCGAGGTCGTTCGTGGGCTCGTCGAGAAGCAGCAGGTTGCCGCCCTGCTTGAGCGTGAGCGCCAAGTTCAGACGGTTGCGCTCGCCACCGGAGAGCACGCCGGCGCGCTTCTGCTGGTCCTGGCCCTTAAAGCCAAAGCTCGCCACGTACGCGCGGCTCGGAACCTCGGTCTCGCCGACCATCATGTGGTCCAGGCCGTCCGAGACGACCTCCCATAGGTTCTTATCGGGGTCGATGCCGGAACGGTTCTGGTCGACGTAAGAAATCTTGACGGTCTCGCCCACCTCGAGCTCGCCCGAAGTCAGCGGCTCCAGACCCACAATCGTCTTGAACAGCGTGGTCTTACCGACACCGTTGGGGCCGATGACGCCCACGATGCCGTTGCGCGGCAGGGTGAACGAAAGGTCATCGATGAGCACGCGACCGTCGAACTCCTTGTGCAGGTGATGGGCCTCGAGCACCTTATTGCCCAGACGCGGGCCGACAGGGATGCGAATGTCAGTCCAGTCGAGCTTCTGGCTAGCGCGGGCCTCGGCCTCCATCTCCTCGTAGCGGGCCAGACGGGCCTTGTTCTTGGCCTGACGGGCCTTGGGCGAGCTGCGTACCCACTCGAGCTCGGCCTCCATGCGCTTGGCGAGCTTGGCGTCGCGGTTGCCCTGTGCCTCGATACGGGCGGCCTTGGTCTCCAGATACGTGGAGTAGTTGCCCTTGTAGGGATAAAGGTGGCCGCGGTCGACCTCGCAGATCCACTCGGCAACGTTGTCCAGGAAGTAGCGATCGTGCGTGACGGCAAGCACCGCGCCCTGGTAGTTGTGCAGGAAGTGCTCGAGCCACAGGATCGACTCGGCGTCCAGGTGATTCGTGGGCTCGTCAAGCAGCAGCAGGTCGGGAGCCTCGAGCAGCAGCTTGCACAGGGCCACACGGCGGCGCTCGCCGCCGGAAAGCACGTTAACCGGCATGTCAGAATCGGGCAACTGCAGGGCGTCCATGGCCTGGCCGAGCTTGGAATCGATATCCCAGCCGTCGGCGGCATCGATCTCGTCCTGGAGCTTGCCCATCTCGGCCATAAGGGCGTCCATGTCGCAATCCGGGTCGCACATCTCCTCGCCGATCTTATTGAAGCGATCGACCTTGGCGATCATATCGCCAAACGCCATGCGCACGTTCTCGATGACGGTCTTGTCGTCATCGAGCGGCGGCTCCTGCTGCAGGATGCCCACGGTGTAGCCGGGGGTAAGTCTGGCATCGCCGTTGGAGACTTCCTCGATACCGGCCATGATCTTGAGCAGGGTCGACTTACCCATGCCGTTGGGGCCCACGACGCCGATCTTGGCACCGGGGTAGAAGCTCAGGGTCACGTCGTCAAGGATTACCTTGTCGCCATGGGCCTTACGAGCCTGATACATCTGGTAGATAAACTCCGCCATTTGCCTGTTTTATCCTTTCTACCTTCTGTTTCCCTATTCTTGATTCGCTTTAGTGGAAACGAAATGAGGAAACCAGCTCTGAAACTAAACGAAAAAGGGGCATGGTTGCCCACACCCCTTAATACTACCTGGGAAAAATCCCCCGGAACATACTATGAACTGCGTACGCTAGTTTTCCGCAACCTTAACGAGCGGCTCGCTGCGATTTGCGCCACAGCAGATACGAATAGACGTAGGCAGCTCCAGCTGAACCAAACGCCAGAACCGTAATCACCGCGGCGACGACTTCACTCGAAAGCACGCTACCCGCCACGCCCATCACAATCAGGCCAACGCCCAGCACCATAAAGCAGGCACCGCCAAAACGCTGCGTACGGCGCCAGTTCTCGGGATCGGCAAGCGCCCAGGGCGTCTTGATACCGAGCGTGTAGTTCTGCTTTACGCGCGGTAAGTAGTTGCCCATACCAATAAAGAGCAAGCCGATAGCGCCTGATACCAGCAAATTGACCGTTCCTACCACCGGCACGATGCCCCACACCGTTAGCTCCCCCAGCCAGCTTATGGCACACATGAGCAGCGTGAAGGCGATTACGAAGCCCTGATAGAACTTACCCGAGGTCCGATACGCCTCGCCCTTGGGGTCAATGCGTGGCACGACGTAGAACATCGCGAGAAGTGCCAGAGGCAACACGCCGAGCGCGGAGGCCATCCAGCTAGGGCCCCAACCGTCGACGGCGCCATTCGCGCCCCAGTGCGTGGGAATCTGCGCCGGCAGGCTCGGCATCACTATCAGATGCGCTGCGACATTGGCAACGCACAGAGCGACCAGTGCAATCCACACGCGCGACGATACCCCCGTGGCGTGAATGCCCTTGTTTTCGTTATTCATCCTTATCACCTTCAGTGTTTGTAAAGCCCATAAACCAGCCAATCAAGTCCTGCATGACGGTGGTATTTAAGCTGTAAACGATGTTTTGGCCATGGCGCTCATCGGTCACCAGCCCGGCGTTTTTAAGCGTTGCCAGATGATGGCTGAGCGACGGTTTGCTTATGTCGAAATGCTCGGCGAGCTCCCCCG
This sequence comes from uncultured Collinsella sp., assembly GCA_937966215.1. GTDB lineage: Bacteria > Actinomycetota > Coriobacteriia > Coriobacteriales > Coriobacteriaceae > Collinsella. Next base: position 254,282 of record CALCKK010000001.1, read on the forward strand.
CCGTGCAATTGCCCTCGCGCAGCAACTCCAAAATGCGCCGTCGCGTTGGATCGGCAAGCGCCTTAAAACCCTCTCCCGGCATAAGACCTCCTCTCATCATCTCTCATGACGCGCACACTATACTCGATATTTAGATATTTGTCTAACTGTCTAATCTTGTACTCAAAAAAATAGCCGCCTCCGCGTAATGCGAAGACGGCCACTTCTCACGCTACAAACGTGTTTGGGAGTTGGCCAACCCGCTGCAACGGGTGCCATCTGCTTCATCTTATGCGAATCACTGCCTCATTTCAACAAGCCCCTAGGGCTCAAATGGAATCGCGATAATACCTATAATGGCGATAGCTAAAACACGATTCGCTTCCCCATCGGAGGATGTCTATGACCGAAACTGCTGCACTCGTCGAGACACGCGACACCAAGCTCGAAATCATCATGGGCCGCGAGGCACTCGACAAGCTCGCCGATGCCACGGTGCTGGTACTCGGCTGCGGAGGTGTGGGCTCTAACTGCTGCGAGGCACTTGCCCGTGGCGGCATTGGTCATTTCGTCATTCTGGACAAGGACATCATCGCGCCCAGCAATATCAATCGCCAGGCCATCGCCTTTCATAGCACCGTCGGCAAGCGCAAGGTTGACGTGATGGAAGCCATGATCCACGATATCAATCCTGCCGCCACCGTCATCAAGCGTACCGAATACCTGCTGAGCGACAACATCGATGATTTCTTCGCGAGCGTTTTGGAGCAGACGGGCGGCAAGCTCGACTACGTCGTCGACGCCATCGACACCATCTCGGCCAAGCTCACCATTGCCAAATATGCTCAGGACCACGGCATTCGTTTGGTTAGTTCCATGGGCGGGGCCAACAAGCTCCATCCCGAGTGCCTCCGCTTTGCCGACATCTTCGATACGGTACGTGACCCCATGAGCCGCATTATGCGCAAAGAATGTAAGAAGCGCGGAATCAAGAGCCTACACGTACTGTTTAGCTGCGAGGAATCGGTTAAGACACAGCCCCGCGATCCTTCCAACATCCACGAGCGCACCGAGCTGGGAACCGCCAGCTTTATGCCGCCCATCATGGGTCAGATGATTGCCGGCGAGGTTATCCGCCAGATTAGCGGGCGCGGGTGCGAGCGCGTGCGCGCCGATGGCCAGCGCTTGGACTAGCAGGGTGCGCCACGATGAAGCTGCAGCTGTTTGATGTGCACTGTCATCTCGATTTAATGGCTCACCCGGACGCCGTTGCCGATGAGGCAACGGCGCTGGGCCTGGTTCTATTTGACTGCGGCGTCGATCCGCACGACTTTGCACGCGCCAAGAAGCGCGCCTGCAGCCGTTCAAATATTTTTGCCGGCATCGGCCTCCATCCCTGGTGGCTCGCCGACGGACGATGTGGTCCTGCCGAAGTCAATCTGCTTTGCGAAGTCGCTGACCAAGAGCGCTATATCGGCGAGGTAGGACTCGACTTTTCCGCGCGCTTTGCCGGAAGCGAACCGCTACAAATACAGACATTTGACCGGCTCTGCGATGCGCTCGTGCAGCATCCTCTTACCGGGCGCGTAATATCAATTCACGCCGTTCGTTCGGCGGGAACCGTACTGGACGTCCTCGAATCGCATGGACTACTCATCCCAAACTCCGACTCCCCCGTTATCATCTTCCACTGGTTTAGCGGCACTTCGGACGAACTCGTCCGCGCGCGTAATGCGGGCTGCTATTTTTCCGTCAACGAACGCATGCTCGCATCTAAACGAGGACGCGAATACACACGACAGATTCCACTCGACCGTCTACTGCTCGAGACCGATGCGCCGGCCGAGCCAAACACAGAAACAAGCGCGCAATCGCTCATCAGATCGCTCACAAGGACCTCAGAACGCATCGCCTCGCTCAAAAAATGTGACATAAAGCACATCGAATCGGCAGTTTTAGCAAATGCGCGCTCTGTTTTTGACCTTCGCTAACCCCTGTGGGCAAAAATGCCAAGGGACATGCGAATCGCACAACGCAGTCCTTATTGGAAGGCGGTACAGTTCGGCGGCATTACACCAATTCGTGCATGAGATCACGGTTGCGTGTATACAATTCGTCAAAGATATGACGACGCGACGCATATAGCTCGTGGGCAGTCATATCGGGCACGATTGTTTGCGCAACGCCAAGGACTCGGGCGAGTTCATCCCATGATGTATAGGCGCCACCTGCGAGAGCTGCCATAATGGCATCACCGAAGCATGCGCCCACCGTAACCTTGGCAACCGAGACCTCGCGCCCGCATACGTCGGCGATAGCTTGCATCCAAATTGGATTCTTGGTTCCACCTCCGACAAGCATAATGCGCCCAATTGGCAGTCCATGCTCTCGCTCGATAATGTCGACATGGGATGCAACGGTATACGCGACGCCTTCCAAGGCGGCGCGAACCATATGGGCTCGCGTATGCCTTCCGGTCAGGCCAAAGAAGACGCCACGCGCCTCGGGATCGTTGAGCGGAGTACGCTCCCCCGCAAAGTACGGCAGACACAGGAGCCCATCGGCACCCGGCGCCACATCGGCGGCATCATGCGCCATAACCGAATATGCATCGGGGCCACCGTGGCCCTCGGCCTCTACGGCGTCGCGATACAGCTCTTGGCGCAGCCACGATGTGAGTGCACCCGCTGTATTGGTCCCCGCGCAGATCCCGTAAGTTCCGGGAATGATAAACGTCCCTGGCCACAGGCGAGCATCATCGACCATATGATCAGCTAAGTAGATGAAATACGCCGTGCTCCCCAACTGAACCATCATATCGCCGGGACGGAATACACCCGTCGAAATGGCCTCGGCACCAGAGTCGCCCGTTCCCACCAAGACAGGTGTCCCTGCCACGAGCCCCGTCGCCTCAGCCGCACGCTGCGTAATCACCCCGGCAATATCGGTAGCCGACATTACCTCCGCCATCTGGTCAGGCCGGCAGAAACGAGCACATTCCCGAGCATCAACCTTCCAAGTGTAGCGATCGTATAGGGGAAGAAAATCCTCCGCCAAATAACGGTCCACCGTAAAACGCCCCGTCAACTTCGCGCACAGAAACGATGACGCCGTCAGGAACTTCGCGGCACGTTCGTGCACCTCGGGCATATTCTCCTTAAACCACAAGATCTTTGGAGCAATATCTGACGAACAGGGATCGTGCCCGAAAAGCTCGCGTGCGCGATCTGGCCCATATTCGGAAAGAAGCTCGTCAATCTGCGGCTTCGAACGTGCATCGACTCCATATAAAATCGCGGGTGCCAGCGCGTTGCACTCGGTATCGACCGGTACGCAGTCGCAACCCAATGCGGAAAGGCCCACGCATCCAATCTGCGCCGCATTAACCCCCGATCGCACCACCAGCTCGCGCGACAAGCGGCAAAAATCTCCCCACCAAACTGCCTCCGCATCATGCTGGTACCATCCATCACGCGGGTTGTCCGTCTCGTGTCCACAAGAGGCCTGGCAAACGATATTGCATCGATCATCGATTAAAACGCCTTTAGAGGCGCTTGTCCCAATATCAATACCCAGATAGAACGCCATAGGTGCCTACTCCCCTCGCGCCGTACGAGCGGCAGCCATAAAACGAACTACCCACTCAACATCAACCGGGGCATCCAGCTTTCCGTCGCGCTTTAAGCAGGTGCCGACAAACGCGCCATCGTAGTGAGCAAATACGTCAGCCACGGTATTTTCGCGACAACCGGTGCCACATACCACAGGCACTTCGCCAACACGCTCGCGGACCTCATCGGCAAGCTCGCCCGAAGCACCACGACCGGCAGCCGAACCGCCGATGACCATCGCATCCGGTAGGCAATTAAAGAGAAGTGAATCGGCAATGTCCGCAGTCGTGCGGTCGTTGAGATAAACCTCCCCCTCGCTCGTGATGAAGTGAAAAAGCTTGAGGTCGTCCAGGCGCAGCGCCGTCTTGCGACGCATGGTGTGAGCGAAATCTCGGTTAATCAGCCCGAGATCACCGGCCCAGGCACCGCAAAAATTGCAGCGCGTGAACTGCGCATCGACGGCAGCGCACAGCTCGATTGTGGCATCACCATCGTAAATAGCTTCAGCTCCCCAAGGGGTCGACAAATCATGGGACAGAACCCCGATTACATAGCCCATCGATGCAAGGGTTGAGGGAGAAACGTGCTGCTCATAGGGCATCGAGAGCTCATTGGTAATCAAAATGCCATCGACACCGCCCCGTTGCAACGCTTCGAGATCGCGCTTGGCGGCTTCCACGACCTGCGACACGCTTCCGCCCGGGTAATACAGTGGATCGCCCGGCAGAGGACGCAGGTGCAGCATTCCGATAACCGGCTTTTCGGTCTTGAACATCGAGGTTAGAAACGACATAGCGTGCTCCTTCATAGGGTTATTGCAGGGACGTTACTCCCCCAGCACCTCGACGTACACTTTTCGCTTCTGCGGACCGTCAAACTCCGCAAGATAGATGTTCTGGGCACCTCCACACACGATGTGGCCATCTTGGACGGGAAAGAAGCAGCTGTTTCCACAAATCATGCTCTTGATATGCCCACAGGAGTTGTTGCCGGTGGCTCCATAGCTCGGCAGGAAGTGTGCATGCGCATAGGGGGCATCTAGCGGGGCGATGCGATCAAGTGTCTCCATAAGATCCGTCTCCACGCAGGGCAGCCCCTCGTTTACCACGATTCCACAGGTCGTATGCGACAAAATAATCGCTGCCAAGCCATTCGTCACCGAGCTGCGTTCAATGGCAGCGTGCACGTCTTCGGTAATATCGATGAACTGGTCCGGAGCAGTCGATAGATAGCTCAATGTCTCGAGCGTCACCATGTTCACTCATCCCCTTCAAGAAAACGCAGGGCATTACCCCAGTAGAGCCTTTCTCGCGCATCATCGCGCATGGACACGGTATCGAGCGCCCGTTTGAGTTTGAACGCACGGAAGCGCGGCGTATTGCTGGCGAACATCACTTGATGCGATAGCGCGCGCTCATACCACAGCGGCCCCATATCGACCGTGAAAAGACGCTGCATCATCTCCTCGGGCGAATCGATGTAAGTGATAGAGGTGTCCGTGTAGCAGTTGGGATACTTGAGCAGCATCGCCACGGTCTCGCGCACCCAGGGCCAGCCAAAGTGGGTCAAACTAAAACGCACATTTGGATGCGTTGCGATTGTGTGCTCAAATACAAGCGGATTACTGCGCGAGAGCTCTGCGCCCGGCTCCCAAGACATACCGGCATGGAAAACCACCGGCTTGTTATAGCGCTCGCACAGCTCGTAAAGCGGCTCGGCCACGGCATCATCGGGAGCAAAACCCTGCTTTGCCGGATGCAGGCAAAGCCCCTTTGCCCCCAACTCGGTAAAGGCGCGCCCCAATTCGTCTGCGGCACCGCTCACCTGCGGATCTACGCTCGCAAATCCCCACAGACGATCGGGATGCGCGGCAACCAGCATGGCAATCTGGTCATTGGTGCCAAAATGCCCTCCGCATGCCGTGGTTACATCGAGCGGCATGAGCACGCTCTTCTGCACATCGCAGACGTCCATCTCGACTTGAAGCTCATCCCAATCCATGGGGCCCATATGCCCCATACCAAATTCTCGTGACCAAAAACCGAATCCATCAGGCTCATCACCCGGCGTATAGATCTCGCCGTAGAGCATGGGCTGGACCAACATGTCGATAACCATTTCGCACTCCTTTCCAAGCATTTGACCCTAGTACGGCTCAAAAGAGCCGATGACGCGGGACGAAAGCTCGGCGCCCGCCTTCATACACGCCGGAATATCAAGGCCATCAATCACGCCCTTGGTAAACCCGGCGATATACGAGTCACCGGCGCCCACGGTGTTAACGACCTTCTCCGCCGGTACGATCCCGCACTCATAGAAGCGTTCGCCGTCAAAGGCAATGCTTCCCTTCTCGCCAAGCGTGGCAACTGCCACCCGCGGCCCCAACTTCTGTACGTGACGTACCCAATCACGCAGCTCCGGAGTGTCCTCTTCAAACGACATAAACGCATAGTCTACGTAAGGAAAATGAGCCTCGCAGGCATATTCGGGATCCTGGCTGAACACCGAGAAGTCCATAACCACCGTCTTGCCCGCATCATGCCATTCGGGCAGGAGGTCCAAACAATTGCCAAACAGGTCGGTATGAATGATGTCATGCTCTAGGATAAACGCCCGGTCATCTTCATTCGGTCGATATGTCTCCATTACGCCATCGATTGCCTCGAGATGCACGCGATCGACGCCGTCTTTCAATGCCATGAGCATCACCGAGGTGTCGCCATCCTCCACCCGCAGATGTGAGATATCGAACCCCTCAGCGGCCAGCGCCTCTCTCATCTTGTCTCCGTACTCGTCCTTGCCAACAACCGACACGGCGGATACCGAAACTCCCATTCGTGCAAGATGGATACCCCAGTCAATGCCATTACCAGTCGGATAGAACACGCCGATGTTTTGATAGACGTCCGCACAGCAAAAACCAGCCGCGCACGCTTTAATACCCATGGTCTTCTCCAATGTTCAAAAGGGGACCCACCACATGGCGAGCCCCCTTTTCGCGTTTCGCTTATTGTTTTGCATCGGCCGTCCAAAGCCTCATAGCCAGACCGCCGTACGCTTTCTTAAGCTATTCGACGATTGGTGCTCCGTGGCCCCAAGAACCTTCCATGCCGCACACGGTCGAGGCAAACCCGGCAGCAAAGTCGAGCGCACGCTCGATGGCCTCGGCGCCATCTTCACCACGCTTGGCGGAATCGAGATAGCACATCAAAAACGAGGTGAGGAACGAGTCGCCCGCCCCCATGGTGTCCTTCATGTCCGTTACCGGTTTAGCCAGCTGGCGGTAATAACGCTCGCCGTCGTAAGCAATGCAGCCCTCGGCGCCCGCCGTAGCCGACACAAAACGCGGACCCAAGCCCTTCACCCATGCCAGACGCTCGCGAATCTCGTCCTCACTCGCGGCATCCGCCGCACTAAAGAAAGCGAAATCGACGTAGGGCGCAATCTGCTCGTAGTACTCGTCGGTGGAGTCGTCCGAAAAGTCAAAAGAGACCGTGACGCCCGCAGCCTTCAGCTTGGGCAGCTCGCGCTCGGTAAAGCAATAGTTGCCCGAATGAACCACATCGAACTGCTTCATGTACGAAAGGTCAAAGCGATCGAGGACATAGCGCGCATCGCCACGGATCCCGCCCTCGTTGGAGCCAAGGAAGACACGGTCACCGTCAACGACGGTGACGCGAGCCGCTCCGTTCTCGCCAATCATCTGCTCGCACTTGTCAAGCTCGATACCCTCGTCCTCGAGGCTTGCAATGACATGCTCGGCAGCGGCGTCATTGCCAAAAATGCCCATGTATGCGGAGCGTGCGGCACCGCATTTCTTGGCATAAACGGCGAAGTTCACCGCATTGCCGCCAGGATACATGGTATGGATATGCTCGTAGCGATCGACGACGTTGTCGCCAAATCCGAGCGCGTTAACGTTAAATGCCATGGCCTTTGTCCCTTCTAGTACTCGACAACACCCATATAGCGACGGAAATCGGGATCGTGATCAAACACCTTGCCGCGTGCAGCACGCAGCTCGCAGTTCATGGCATAGAACAGCACCGGGTCCAGATAGGCACGGACGCTCGCCGGCACGGCTTCCATACCGTACTCCTTGGCATCGAGCACCATCAGCGTATCGGTATGCGTCTTAAGGAACGCCAGGGCGCGCTCGTCCATAGCACGGCACTCGCTGGAGCCCATCTGCAGGAAGTAAAAAACGCCATCCTGAGTAGCCTCGAAGGGGCCATGGAAGTACTCGGCAGAGTGGATGTAGCTGCAGTGCTGCCACTGCATCTCCATAAGAGAGCAGATAGCGAAACCGTAGGTCTGGCTAAAGTTGGGACCGCTGCCCAGAATATAGAAGAACTCGTGCTCCTGGCAAAGCTTGGCAAAGCGATCGCCCAGCTCGGCATTTACCTTCTCGCGTGCCGGGGGAAGAATCTTATCCATCTCGGCGATACCGGCATACATATCGGCAAGATCGGCGTAGCCCTCCTGCTGATCGAGCAGCTCTGCCGCAAGCGACAGCGAAATACCAGCGGGGACCTCGGCCTGCGGCACACCCTCGCCCCACGGGTAGACCCACGTGGTCCACTTGCCGGAGTCGATCTTAGATCCAGCGTTGTCGGTCTGGGCGATCACCGTAGCGCCGGCAGCAAGGGCAATCTCGCAGCCCTCGACGACCTCGGGGGTGTTGCCACTGTGGCTACAAGCGATGACCAGGGACTTCTCGCCCAGACGACGCGGACGCATAATGTCGAATTCACGCGCGGTATAGATATACGAAGTGAAGGTGGTTGCCTCGCGCTGCAGAAGCTCATGAGCCGGGATCAAATCGATCATGGAGCCACCGCAAGCAATCCAGTAGACGCTGTCGAACTTGCCCTTCTCGGCAATTGCCTCTTTGATCAGATCGTGTGCGTTCATATCCAGTTCCTTTCTTGTTTGGTCCGCAATCAATGAGATTGGCTGCGTGGCCGATAGTTGTTTTAGTCAATCAGATATTTCTCGAATGCGGCCATGTTCTTGGCATCTGCCGCCGCCGGGTCATCGTAGTAACGACCGTCCGTGATTTCCTGGCCCAGCATGCCGTCAAAACCATGGGCGTTGAGCGTGGCGACGAAGGCGTCCATATCGTGCTTGCCATCGCCCCACACCAGATGGCCATACGGGTCACCGTCGATAAAGTGCATCTCGTGAATTGCCCCATCACCAAAGGCGGCAAACCAGTCCTCGAGCGTCTCGCCTGCAACGCCCATCGCGGTTGTATCAACCATGGGCTGTAAGTACGGGCTCGCGACCTCGTCAATCATGCGCTTCGCATCGGAAACCGTCGTCACAAGGTTACTCTCCTCGGGACGCAGGCTTTCCATCGTAAGCACCAGACCGTGCTCGCCGGCATACTCCGCCAGAATGGACAAGTGCTCGCGGCTGCGCCTCCAGGCTTCCTCGCGATCCTCGTCCCAGTCGCCCCAGCCCGAGTTGACGGACATACGGTCGCACCCAAGTACCTCGGCAAGCTCAATGCCGTGCTTAAAGTACGCCAGGCTGCGCTGTTCATGCAGCGGCTTGCGTGCGCAGTATTGCCAAGGATAGACAACATTCTCGGGGCACAGAGTACGATACCTAAGCCCACGGTCTGCAGCCTTTTTCGCCAGGACCTCAGCCTCAAAGTAGCCCGTGTGGTCGAGCGTCACATGCGGCTCCGCACACCACAGCTCAATGGACTCAAAGCCCAAACGCTGCTGCACATCAAGGAAGTAATCGAGCGACCACATGATGTAGTGGATATTCATGCCCGCAATCTGCTCGCGGCGCAGCGTCGGCTTGGATTCAGACATCTTATGCCTCCTTATTTCGATCGAACACGATTTGTCCGTCCGACATCGTCATATCAACCGCAAGATCGCGTGCGTCGCGATAATCGAGGTCAAACACATCCCGATCGAGCACGCAAATATCGGCAAGCTTGCCGACCTCGAGCGTACCCAGCTCGTCTTCGCGCATCAGGTCGTACGCGCCCCCGGCAGTCCAAGCGCGCAAGAGCTCGACAAGCGTCAGCGCGTTGACCTCATTCACGGGCAGTCCGTCGTCGAAGTATCCGCCGCACGCACTGTAGATTGACTCGCCCAAGCTCGGAATCAACAGCGGTAAATCCGTGCCACAGCACACTGTGCATCCGGAATCTTCCATGCTGCGGCGATTCCAGCTATGCAAAAGTCGCGTCTCGCCAATTTGTCGACGCATCATCGACAGGCAGTCCTCGCGCCTGTCCAGCGTCAAAATCTGCGGATAGACCTCGCAAATTCCACCTAACTTGCCAAACTCGACAAGATCGGTCGGGTCAGAGTTCTCGAGATCGGTAATCGCATGGCGGCGAAGCATCCGTCCATGCTCGTCTCGAGGCAGCGAGGCATAGAGCGCCACGGTGCGGCGAACGGCGCCATCGCCCTGGCAATGCAAGGAATATCGGAAGCCGTCAGCATCAATTGCACGCAGCTCGTTCTCAATCAGATCCCACTCGGGCTCTTCGACAACCGTCTTGCCGGCAGCTCCCGCATCGGCCGTGTCCTCATAGGGGTCTATCATCTCGGCAAGCCCCGCCCATACGCCGCGATCGGTCATACGGTTGAAGCCAGAAAAACGAACGAACGGTCCCCGGAAGCGCTCTCGCGCCTCGCGGGCATATGCCAGATTTGCACCGGCACCCACCGGCTGCGACATCATAGAGACACGAACCGTCAGCTCACCAGATTCCTCACGGCGAGCCATTTCGTCGGCAAAGCCGTAGTAGTCATCAAACGCCATCTCCTTGATGGCGGTAACGCCGCGCTCGTTAAGCATGCTCATGTAGTCCGAATACCCGGCGCGCACCTCGGGTAGCGCGAGGAAATCGCTCATCATGCGCCAGATCTTCTCGGCATAGCACGCCTGGGGTGTAAAGCCGTATCGCGCACTGGCGGCAGCATTGAGAACGCAGGTCTCCGCACCCGGTGTAAAGCAGACGACAGGGATATCGCCAAAACAATCGTCAAACACAGCTGCCGTATTTGCGTTCTCGGCATCCGATGCCAACGTTTCGGGCATGTTGTGGCCAAAAGCCGCCGCACAATCCGGATGATCATCTTTCCATGCACGCAAGAGCGACACGGCCTCTTTGGCATCGGCGACGCCGGATAGATCAGACCCCAACGTCCGCAGCGCCCAGCCCGTATAGAAGGTATGCACATCGATCAGGCCAGGCATGACGGTGCGGTCGCCCAGGTCAACTACCTCGTCCGCTTGGGTCAAATACGAAGCTACCTCACACTTGGTGCCAACAGCCTCAATTCGATTGCCACGGACCGCTACGAAACCTTCAAACGGCAGGTCCCCCGTACCAGTAAAGACGCTCTTAGACGTCAGGACCGTCAAACGATCAGACATCACAACCACCTACATCGGAAGCATGCCAGAGATTGCCGTTACGATCAGGCCAAAGACGACCATGAAAATGAAGAACTTCCAAATGGTCTTCCACCATTGGCCAAACGAAATCTTAGCCACGGCAAGGCCAGCGACCGTCATGCCCGCCACGGGACTGATGGTGTTGATGGTCTGATTAGCAAACTGGAGCGCGGTAACGGCTGCCTCGGGATTGAGGCCCATAAGCTCGGTCAGGGGGCCCATAACAGGCATGGTGAGCGCCGCCAGGCCAGAACTCGAGGGAACCAGCAAAGAGAGCAGGCCAAGGACGATATACATAAACGTGGTGTAGACGGCGGCGGGTGCACCGGCGAGCGCAGTAGCGAGCGCCTGGAGGATGGTGTCGATGATCATGCCGCCCTCGGCGATGACCAGAATACCGCGAGCGATACCGATAACGATGGCAGCGTACGCAAAGTCGGCGAGACCCTTAACGAACTCCTCAGCGATCGTCTGCTGGTCAAGACCGCCCAGGATACCGGCAAGCAAGCCCATGCCAAGGAACACGGCGGAAATCTCATTCATGTACCAGCCCTGGGTAACAAGACCCCAGACGATAATGCCCATACCGCAAGCAAAATCGATAAGCACGAGCTTCTGACGGATAGTGAACTCTTCCTCAATGGAGGCATCGGTCACGGAAAACTCGATACGCTTGAGCTTATCGTCCTCATACGTAATGGACGACTCGGGGTTTTTCTTGACGCGCATGGCGTAGCGCATGGCCCATGCGATACCGACGGCAGTGAAGATGACCCAAGAAACGGCGCGCAGCCACAGTTGCGGATTGCCCTCGATGCCAATGATGCCTTGGGCGATCAAAACATTAAACGGGTCGATGGTCGAGGCACAATATCCCAGGTTAGGGCCAAGGAAGCAGATGATGAATGCCGTCATCGAGTCATAACCGATACCCATCATGATGGGAATGAAGATGGCATAGAACGGCAGGGCTTCCTCAGACATACCAAACGTAGTGCCGCAAATGGACAGCAACGTCATCGTGATGGGAATGATGAGGATGTCCTTGTTCTTGAGCTTTTTAATCACACGGCTCATGCCGGCATTCAAAGCGTTGGTCTTGGTGATGATTGCGAACGATCCGCCAATCAATAAGACGAACGCAACGACGTCGGCAGCCTCTTGGATACCCTTGGTGGGCGCTTGCAGGACCGCGAAGATATCCTGGCCCAGATTGATGGTCTCACCGGTCTCGGAATCGGTGTAGTTCTTATCGACCTGTTCATAGGTTCCAGCAACGGCGACTTCACGCTCGCCCGCCGCTGTCGAAATCGTCTTGCGCTGATACTGACCAGAGGGAACGATCCAAGTCAGGACCGCAAAGACAACGATCAGCAAGAACATGATCGTATAGACATGCGGTAATTTGAACTTAAAACGTCTGTTTGTCTTCTTCGCCTTCGTATCTGACATAGATACCTCCAAAGAACTCGAGACTGCATCGCATCTCGCTTCAACGTTTGCACAATGCAAACGTTCTATGACGTTCTATAGATTACCAGCAGCTTTTTCCTTCATCAAGATAATTTCAAACTGATTGCCGCAACGCGGTTGAACGGTTGCGTTTGCGCCGTGAACGGTATGGAAACGCCCGGTGAGATGATCCACCGGGCGCTTCCATTCGCAATGTCCTAGATGTCAAAAACGTAGCGAGACCCAACGATTCGCTGACGACCGATGATAAACGGCCGCCGCTGCTCATCGAAAAAGAAGGCTTCCATATAAAACAAGGGTTCGCCAACGGGAACTGCCAACAGTCGAGCGACCTCGGGCGACGCGCAGGCGATCTCGAGCGTGCACGGGTCGGTAAACGCGGGCGTGCGGCCCGTCCGGTTGCGCACGAACTCAAAAATGGATTGGTTAGATAGAGGTGCCGTTGATAGATAGGCGTTGTCCTCGTAAACATATATGTTGTTCTCGAGCATGACAGGGACGCCATCGGCAGTGCGCACACGCTCAACGCAAATCAAGTCAGTTCCAACGGGAACACCAAAGAACTGTGCTTCGGTGGAATCCGCCGGCAGTATCTTTCTCGAAATGACACACGCCCCCGGTTCCATTCCGTTAACGCGGCATGCGTCCGAAAAACTCTGAACGTCATCCTTCTGGCGAATCTTGCGCTTGAGCTTGGGGGCATTGACAAACGTGCCTTTCCCCTGTCGCTTCGTTAGATAGCCCTGCTGGACGAGCTCCTCAATAGCGCGTCGCACGGTAACGCGGCCAACTTTATAGCTCTCAGCCAATTCGAATTCGTTGGGTATCCGCGCGCCTGCCTTGTAGGCGCCGGAGTTGATTTCGTTTTTAATGATATCAATGACCTGTTGGTACAGCGGTATCGCTGCTTTACCGTCAGTCGGCCCTTCAGTCGGTGGCATATACCCTCTCCCAGCACAATTAATTCTAAAACGGGCTTAAGGGCATTCAACAAGCCCTTAAGCCCGCATTAGCTTAAAGTATGCTAGGTGTCGCACCAAAATGTTGGCTATTTACTCATCAGACCCGAAAAACGCGCAACTACCGCGCTCCTAAGAAAGCGTGAGCAGCTCCGGCAGCTGATCGATAATCTTATCCGCGGCATCCTGGCTAAATCCAAAGCGCTCCTCGCGCTTGGCGATTACCGTCAGACCGGCGCGCTTGCCGGCAGTGATGCCAGGCACCGAATCCTCAACGCAGCAGCAGCGATTCGCGGGCAGCCCCAGTAGCTCCAGCGCATGCAGGTAGATGTCGGGCTCGGGCTTGCTCTCCTTAAACTGCTCGCCACTCACCACATACTCAAAGGCATCCGACAGCCCGCACGCATTGAGTACTTCCTCGATGCTATCCATGGGCGACGAGCTGGCAAGCGCCACGCGAACGCCGCGGCGCGGCAGCTCTCGAATCGTATCCACGGCGCCTGGGTTAATCAAAGTCTGATAGTCGCGCGGACGTTTATGCGCCCACTCATCCCAACGGGCCAACGCCTCCTCGCCAGTAAAATGCCCCTTACCGGCACGCTCAAACCAATCGACCAGCATGCGGAGAAAGAACTGATGCGAGGTACCGACCTGCCCGTTCAGCTCCTCTTGGGTTAGGTTAAGCCCAAGCTCCTTGGCAAACGCGGCGGTCTCGCCCAGGTAGTAATACTCGGTATCGACAATGACGCCGTCCATGTCAAAGATAACGGCGTCGAACGGAAATGCGGACACGGCACCCTCCCTAACAAAAGGGCGCCTGTAAGCAGGCGCCCGAACTATGCATTATCGGCGATTCTAGCCCAGCAGCTTATCCAGCGCCACCGCGATACCGTCTTCGTTGTTATTGGCGGTCACCATCTGCGCCACGGCTTTGACCTCGTCGACGGCGTTACCCATGGCAACACCGGTACCCGCCCACTCGATCATGGACTTGTCGTTCTGGCCGTCGCCAAACGAAACGACCTCGCTGGCATCGATGCCGAGCTTGGGCAGGGCACCCTCGAGCGCACGGGCCTTGTCGATACCGGGCGCCGTGTACTCAAAGTACCAGTCGGCCGTAAACATGCCCGAAAGCGTCTGCTTAAAGGGCGCATACATCTCCTCGTAATGCGCCTGCAGGTAGGCTGGATCGCCCGCCGTCAGCAACTTGTCCACGGGATAAGCGTCCACGACCTCATGCAAGCTCTCGACCTCACGGATCTTAAGGTCGCACGCATCGCGCTCATACTTGACGATATTCTTCTGCGAACCGTCCGGCAGTGTGATCATGCAGCGATACGAGTCCACGACGTGCAGGTCCCGACCGAGCGAGATCATGGGAATCACGTCGAAATTGCGCAGGTGATCAATCAGGCGATGCAATTCGTCGGCAGGCATAGCCTGATCGAACAGCACCTCATCGGTCTGAGCGTCGACCACATGCGCGCCATTAAAGGCAACTAGCAGACCATCATGGTTCTGAAGGTCGAGCTCCTGCGCCAAGGCGTGCAGCCCCCATGCGGGGCGACCCGAAGCCAAGATGAGCTTAATGCCCGACTCCTGCGCCGCGAGCAGTTTCTCGCGCGTACGCGGGCTGATGACCTTTTGGTCGTTGGTGAGCGTACCGTCGATATCCATTGCGATGGCTTTGATTGCCATATATGTCTCCCTGTCATTGAACAACCTTGTCTGAGTCATCATACAGAACACCCACGGCGGCGCTGTTTGCAACGGGAAAAATGTCATATTGTCCCAAACATGAACGGCGCACCTTCGACGATTGCGATGCCCGTCGAGGCGCCTCCCGATACATTCCATCCTATCCAAATAGCAAAGGGCCCGCATCCCAACGAATACGGGCCCTTGTCAGCTATGCGTTACTTATCGCAGCGAATCCTACTTGCGATGCGCGCGATAGAACTCGATGAGCGCCTGGGTCGAAGCGTCCTGCTCGGCCTTGGCGGCGTCGTCGTGGAAGGCCGGGGTGATCTGCTTGGCAAGCTGCTTGCCCAGCTCGACGCCCCACTGGTCGTAGGAGTCGATGCCCCAGACCGTGCCCTCGACAAACGTGATGTGCTCGTACAGGGCGATGAGCTCGCCGAGTGCGAACGGGGTCAGCGTGTCGCCGAAGATCGAGGTCGTCGGACGGTTGCCCTCAAAGCAGCGCGCCGGGACGATCTGCTCGGGCGTGCCCTCGGCACGAACCTCGTCGGCCGTCTTACCAAAGGCGAGCGCCTTGGTCTGGGCCAGGAAGTTGCCCAGGAACAGCTCGTGGACGTCCTGGCCGCTGTCGGTTGCGGGGTTGGCAGTGTTGGCGAAAGCGATAAAGTCGGCCGGGACCACCACGGTGCCCTGGTGCAGCAGCTGGTAGAAGGCGTGCTGACCGTTGGTACCGGGCTCGCCCCAGAAGATCTCACCGGTATCGGAGGTCACAGCGCTGCCGTCCCAGCGGACGTGCTTGCCGTTGGACTCCATGGTGAGCTGTTGCAGGTAGGCCGGGAAGCGGTGCAGATACTGGCAGTACGGCAGCACGGCGTGGCTCTTGGAACCGAAGAAGTTGACGTACCAGACGTTGAGCAGGCCCATCAGCGCGACGGCGTTGTTCTCGAGCGGGGTGTTGCAGAAGTACTCGTCGATGGCGTGGAAGCCCTCAAGGAACTGCTGGAAGCGCTCGGGGCCGAGCACGACGATCAGCGACAGGCCCACGGCGGAGTCGACAGAGTAGCGGCCGCCGACCCAGTTCCAGAAACCAAAAGCGTTGGCGGGGTCGATGCCGAAGGCCTCGACCTTCTCGAGTGCGGTGGAAACGGCGACAAAGTGCTTGGCCACGGCCTCGGCGTTCTGCTCATCGGAGCCGTCGATGGCACCCTGAGCCTTGAGCTGCTCGAGCATCCAGGTCTTGACCTCACGAGCGTTGGTGAGGGTCTCGAGCGTGGTGAAGGTCTTAGAGACGATGATCACGAGCGTGGTCTCGGGATCGAGACCCTTGAGCTTCTCTGCCTGATCGTTGGGGTCGATGTTGGAGATGTAGCGGCAGTCAATACCGGCGTCGGCGTAGGGACGCAGGGCCTCGTAGGCCATGACCGGGCCCAGATCGGAGCCGCCGATGCCGATGGACACCAGGTGCTCGATCTTTTTGCCGGTAACACCCTTCCACTCACCGGAGCGCACGCGCTCGGCGAAGGCATACATGCGGTCGAGAACCTCGTGCACGTCGGCGACGACGTCCTGGCCGTCGACGATGAGCTGGCCCTTCTCGCTTGCCGGGCGGCGCAGCGCGGTGTGCAGGACGGCGCGGTCCTCGGTGGTGTTGATGTGCTCGCCGGAGAACATGGCGTCGCGGCGCTCCTCGAGCTTCACCTCGCGGGCAAGATCGCACAGCAGCTTGACGGTCTCATCAGTCACCAGGTTCTTGGACAGGTCGAAGTGCAGGTCACCGGCGTCAAAGCTCAGCTTGTTCACGCGCTCGGCATCGGCGGCGAACCAGGCCTTGAGGTCGATACCCTCGGCCTCGAGCTTCTCCTGATGGGCCTCGAGCGCCTTCCAAGCGGCAGTCGACGTAGCATCGATAGGTGCGGCAACAGTTGCCATAGAGTCCTCCTCAGCATACGGGCGCACGCCTCCATGCGCCCGGACATTCAGATGCCACTATTCTAGCGCAGGTCAAGACTATAATCAGCGAGCGTTGCCAATCGGCCCCCAAACGGCAACCGACCAAAAAGGGACAGGTTTAATTTGGCAGGTCAAACGCTTTACCAATCAAAAATAACCTATCCCTTTATGCCAAATATTAGGCCGCAGCGCAGACGCTACCGAGCAACTCACGCAGAGGAGACCCGATGCCCTCCAGCAGTTCGGGCGCGATGATGGCAAAAACGGGAACCTCGCCGGCCCCCACGACGGCAGGCACCTTGCCCTCCGAGACGATACATCCATAAGGGACAAAACCGTCTTCGCCGACATCGAACGCCGCCATGCGACGGGCGAGCTCGCGCGCAAAGCCGGCAGTATCGGCATCGCCAATCGCCAAGACAAAGTCCACGCCTTCGTCGGTCGCCAGGGCCACGGCTTCGTCGATCAGCTCGTCTCCTCCGTCGCCTTCAACCGAGCCGCAGCGGAAAAGCACGCGCTCGAGCAGGGCGCGATCGAGCGAGCCCAGCGCCGCCGAAACGAGCTCATCACGCGTGTGCTTGTCGCCTCCCAGCACGACCAGTGCCTTGGTGCCGCCATAGTGGGCAACCAATCGCCCGCACCAGCGAGCCACATCCCCATCCGCAACCAAGCGCGTCGGCATACCAAACCCATAGTTGACCATTATCCCCACAACCCTTCCGTGCTTTATGGTGGTATCAATCGTTAGCCTCATGCTACGAAGCGAGCTTTTCCGAGCTGTTTCGCGCTCTTTAGGGCTGCGTTAAAAACCCGATGCAACCGCACGACCATACCTGCCAAATAGGGACAGGTTTTGACGGTGTCCGGTCGAGCAGGTATTATCGAACAGGTATTCGATAAGAACATGTGTTTGATGGGAGGCTCGGATGGAGCACGAGCAGCACACCTACATCTGCATCGACCTCAAGACGTTTTATGCCAGCGTCGAGTGCGTCGATCGTGGGCTCGATCCGCTCACCACCAACCTGGTCGTTGCCGACGAATCGCGCGGACGCACGACCATCTGCCTCGCCATCACGCAGGCCATGAAAGACCTCGGGATACACAACCGCTGCCGTCTGTTCGAGATTCCCGACGGCATCGGCTACATCAAGGCCATACCGCGCATGCAGCACTACATGGAGGTGTCGGCGAAAATCTACGGCATCTATCTGGAATACGTGAGTCCGCAAGACATTCACGTCTACTCCATCGACGAATGCTTTATCGACGTGACGCCCTATCTGGACCTCTATCACACCGATGCGGAAGGGTTCGCCTGCACGCTGCGCGACGAGGTCTTGGCGCGCACCGGCATCACGGCGACGGTCGGCATCGGCCCCAACCTATTCCAGGCCAAGGTAGCGCTCGACATTACCGCCAAGCACGTACCCAGCCGCATCGGCATACTCGACGACGGGACCTTTCGCAAGGAGATCTGGCCCCATCGCCCCATCACCGACATCTGGGGCATCGGCCCCGGCGTGGCGGCCCGTCTCGAGAAATACGGCGTCTACGACCTGATGGGCGTCGCCGCACTCGACGAGAACCTGCTCTACGACGAACTCGGCGTCAATGCCGAATATCTCATCGACCACGCCTTCGGGCGCGAGCCGACAACCATCGCCGATATCCAAGCCTATCGCCCGCAAGCGACCTCGACCACCACAGGGCAGGTGCTCTCGAAGGGCTATGCCTACGAGCAGGCCTACACCGTCTTGCGTGAAATGGTCGATGCCGCCGTACTGGACTTGGTCGATAAGCACGTGGTCTGCGACAGCATCTCGCTCTTTGTGGGCTACGCAAGCGAGCGCGCCGACATACGCCGCCTCGACGCCAGCGGCACGGCGCAGTATATAGACGGCTGCGGACACCTGCGCTCGAGCACGTCGAGTATCGAACCCACCGCAACCGCCGGTCCCGAGCTCGCGCCCCGTGCACCCAAGCCCGTCCAGCGCGATGACGAACGGCGCCGTCTGGTGCGCGAGGCGCAGGCAATCGATGGCATCTTTGTGGGCGAACACGGCGGCAAACCGCGCGGTGGCTATGCTGCCCTCTTTGCGCACTCCAACGCCTCGCGCAAGCTGCCCGAGCGCACCAATTCGTTTAAGAAGATCATGGGCTATTTCGATGACCTTTGGGCACAAACGGTCGATCCCAAACGACCGGTCAAGCGCATCAACCTGGGATTTGGCAACCTCATGCCGGAGGAGTTTGCCACCATCGATCTATTTAGCGATGTCGAGGCCGATGAGCGCGAGCGCGAGCTGGCCCGTGCCGTCCTGGCCGTAAAGGGCAAATACGGCAAAAACGCGCTCGTCAAGGGGCTGAGCTTTACCGCCGGCGCCACCGCACGCGAACGCAACGATCAGGTCGGAGGACACCGTGCCTAAACCAAAGCAACCCATGCGCCCGCCCACCGCCTTCGAACGCCTGGCCGACCCTGAGGGAAGACGCCGCGCCGCCGACCCCAACCTCACGGCCAACGGCGCCGTTCGCGCCGGACGCGCCGCGCAGTTTATGCCCTTCGCCGCCCTCACGGGGTACTACGAGCTCGTACGTAAGCAAGAAATCACCATCGAGCCCAAGTGTGAGCTCACGGAAGAAAAAGCCCTCGAGCTTTCGAAAAAGCTCGAGGGCCTCAAGCGCGGAGACCTGCTCCGCGTGACCTATTACGATACGTACGGCTATCGCTCCCGCACCGGCATCCTCGACGAGGCACTCCCTGCCTTCAAGCTCCTCAAGCTCAAAGACATCGCCATCGATTTCGATGACATTCTAGACATCAAACTGCGCGGACGAGCCTAGACAAGGAAATGCATCCAAGGCGGCGCTTACAGCGTCATGACGTAGTAACCCGCGTCCTTCACGGCCGTCTCGAGGACACCGCGATCGATCGGCTGCTTAGAGCGCACGCGTGCCGTGTGGTCCGCATACGTCACCGTTGCCCACACGCCATCCAGTGCATTGAGGGCATTGGCCACATTCTGAGCGCAGCCATCGCAGCTCATACCGCCGATGAGCAGCTCATCGCTATAGGGGTAGTGGGACAGATCGGTATCCGCAACCACTACCTTCTTGGCCTTCTTACCGCTCGCGCCATCGCTGCAACAACTCTTCCCGTGTGTCGAAGCGGCAATGCGACGCAGTCCAAAAAACATGCCGACGGCAATGACGGCCAGCACGATGAGATTCGCAGGGTTGAGCAAGTCACTCATGCGTTCCCCTTTCAAGTAGCCCTATCTAGATACCCCCATGGGGTGTCCCCATCTTAACCCAAAACCATGTCCGTTCGATCAATTAGTTTCCCTTTTCTTACTTTTTAGTTGACCTAGGCTTACTTTCGTGTATAAGTTTTCCTAGGTTAACAAGTGAGGACTCGAAAGGAGCGACGTGACTCGGACCATTGATATCCCGACGTTTCAGGCGGCACTCGTGCGCAACTGCTCCCCCACGCTCGCGGGCATCAAGCCCGCTTCGCTCTTTACCTATCCCGGCGTCTACGCCCGTCAAGATGGCTCGAGCGCAACCGCGGCAATCGAAGATCGTCGAACGCGTCTGCTCAACGTTATCGCTCAGTGCAATCACGAGCTCGATCCGCTCGGCATCCACTTGAGCGTTTTGGTCTGGCGACCTTGTGGGGCGCTCGTCTACGCATACTGCCCCGCGGACCTCATGCACTACCTATCCGACCCCCGAGCCGCAAGCGCGCTCGCCGCCGAAGGCTACGATATCCGCGACCTGCTCTCATCCCTCGTGCATCTCGCCGCGCGTATCACGCAGGCCAGCAGCAATGCCGCAGAAAGCGCTTATGGCGACAGCCTTTGCGCACTCGCCCAAGATAGGCCTTGCGATAAGGGTTGCACCTGCGAGTTCCCCCACGAAATTGGCTACTTTTTGGGCTATCCCTACGAAGACGTGCATCAGTTTATCGTCCAGCATGGCGAAAACTACAAGGTCTTTGGCGCCTGGAAGGTCTACACGAATGTCGAGCAGGCGCTCACGACCTTCGACTCCTATCGCGCCTGCACGCAATACCTCACCTATGTCTATCAGCAGGGCTACAGCCTGGCACAACTTGCCCAGGCAACCCGATAGAACGTATAAACCGCGGCCGCGTGCCGCACAACCGAAAGGACTCAACATGAGCAAGATTGCCGTCGTCTATTGGAGCGGTACGGGTAACACCGAAGCCATGGCCAACTTCGTCGCCGAGGGCGCGACGTCAGCCGGAGCCGAGGCAGAGGCTATCTCCTGCGCCGACTTCTCCGCCGACAAGGCCGCCGAATATGATGCCTTCGCCTTCGGCTGCCCCGCCATGGGCTCCGAGGAGCTTGAGTATGACGAGTTTCAGCCTATGTGGGATGAGGTCAAGGAGACCCTCGGCGACAAGAAGGTCGTCCTCTTTGGCTCCTATTCGTGGGCCGAGGGCGAGTGGATGGACAACTGGAAGGCCGACGCCGACGAGGCCGGCGTCAACGTCGTGGACTCCGTCATTTGCTACGATGCGCCCGACGATGAGGGCGAGGCGGCCTGCAAGGCCCTCGGAGCCGAGCTGGCCTAGCAGCGCCACGCGCCTCATCGAATCGGGCCCATCTCAAAACACGACTGCACCCTACAAAAGCGGAGGCTGGAATCAATCCAGCCCCCGCTTTCCGTAAGGATAGCTTTGCAAAGCAGCTACGAGATATTGCCCAAGAACGCCTTGGTGCGCTCGCTCTTGGGGTGGTCGAAGACCTCGCTCGGCGTACCCTCTTCCACAATGACGCCGCCGTCCATAAAGACGACGCGGTCGGCGACATCGCGGGCAAAGCCCATCTCGTGCGTCACGACGATCATGGTCATGCCGTCGCGTGCCAGGTCGCGCATGACACCCAGGACGTCGCGCACGAGCTCGGGGTCGAGCGCCGAGGTGGCCTCGTCAAAGAGCATGACGTGCGGGTTCATCGACAGGGCGCGGGCGATGGCAACGCGCTGCTGCTGACCGCCCGAGAGCTGGCTCGGCATAAAGTCGATACGCTCGGCAAGACCGACCTTGGTCAGCTCCTCGACGGCAATCTTCTCGGCCTCTTCCTTGCTGCGCTTGAGCACCTTCTGCTGCGCGAGCATGACGTTCTTTTTGACTGAGAGGTGCGGGAACAAATTGAACTGCTGGAACACCATACCCAGATGCGTGCGCACCTTGTTAAGATCGACGCCCTTGGCGCACACGTCCACACCCTCAACGACAATCGAGCCACTCGTGGGATGCTCAAGACGGTTGATGCAGCGAAGCATCGTCGACTTACCCGAGCCCGAGGGACCCAGAACTACGACGACCTCGCCCTTGTGCACATCCAGATCGATATCGCGCAGGACCACGTTATCGCCAAAGGCCTTCTGGAGGTTCTTGATGCTGACGACGACCTCGTTCGAGTTATTGGTTTCGCTCATGATAGGACCTCCTTACAGACCGGCGATGTGATCGGCGGGCGTCGCGACGACCTGTCCGGCGCTCTTGGCGGGACGCTTCTTCTTAGTTTCGGCCGTGCCCAAAAGCCTCGCCTCAAGGCCGCTCACCAAGCGAGCGAGCGGCAGGGTGATGACCAGATAGAACAGGGCGGCAACCACGTACGGTGTAATAGAGCCCGTCGTGGCCACGATGGTGCGGGCGTTCATGACGATCTCGACCACGCCCACGGCCGCGAGCAGCGACGTATCCTTGTAAAGCAGGATGAACTCACTGGTCAACGTTGGCAGGACATTGCGGAACGTCTGCGGAATCATAACGTAGAGCAGTGTCTGGAAGGCGTTCATGCCCAGCGAGCGCGCAGCCTCGTTCTGGCCCTTGGGGATCGACTGAATACCGGCACGGAAGATCTCGCACAGGTAGGCGGACGAGTTCATGGCCATGACGATGACGCCCAGCACATAGTCGTCAACCTTGACGCCGGCCAGCGGCAGGCCAAAGAACGCGATGTAGATCTGCAGGAACGCCGGCGTACCGCGAATGATATTCACATAGATACCGGCAAGGCAACGCAGGATGCGCGACTTGGAGATGCGCATGAGCGACAGGGCGAAACCAAAGGGAATTGCCAGCGGAAACGCCACGAGCACGATCGAGAGCGACATGAGGAAGCCTTTGAAGACGATCGGCAGGCTCTGGACCAAAATGACCGGGTTCAGGAACAGGCGCAGGAACATGTTGGAATTCCATGCCTCGACCCACGGCTGCTCCTTAAGGTCGGCCAGGAAGTTATCGAATGCCGTCACGCCCTTGATCTCCACCGACGGAATCTTGGAGATCTTCTTGGTCGAACCATCGGCCAAAGTGTAGGTGCCGCTAAAGGCCTCGTCGCCGCCCTCGACGGGGAAGGTCACGCCGTAGACCTCGACACGGAAATAACCGCCGGCGGGCGCCGTCTCACCAAAATCGATCTTGAGCGTCTGGCCGTCGACCTTGCACGTAGGCTTCATGGGCGTACGGTCCATGAGGTCATCGCCCGAGAGCATCGTCAATCGCGTGTCATCGGCACCAAACGTCGTGCCGTCGACAAACGTCAGCGAAAGACCGCTCAGCTCCTCGTCGGCATCGGCCTGAACTTCCCAGGTAATTCGCGTCTCGGTGCCGCCGACCACAGCGCTGCCCGAACCGGTGTTGGGTCGGGCGGTGATCTTTGCGGTCTCAAGCGCCTGGGCGGTCGTGGGCGCATATGCCCCCGCGCACACCAGCGCGAGCGCCACGGCCATGACGCAGGCTAGCTTTTTGAGCAAGGCGGGCAGTGGAAAACGCTGCTCCGCGGCTCCTTTGTTCAGTCGAGACAAGGTGGCTCCTATCGTAGAAGTTGCCGGCAAAACGAGACGGAAACGCTCTCCGTCAAGAAAAGCGCAAAGGCCCTCTCCGCAAAACGGAAAGGGCCCGCGCGCAATCAAGTGACTATTTTACTTGATGTTGTACTTAGCCATGAGGGCGTCAACGGTACCGTCGTCGGTCAGGTCCTTGATGGCCTGGTTGATGTCGTCCTTGAGCTTGGTGTTGCCCTGGTTGATGGCGATGGCGTACTCCTCGCCGGTGCTGACCTGCTTGATGGTCTGGCAGGTGTTGAACTGCTCGGCGGTCAGCTGGCTGGCAACGGAGCGGTTGGTGACTACGGCATCGCCCTTATCGGACTGCAGGGCGCTGAAGCACTCGGTGGCGTCCTTGTAGGGGACGATCTTGGCCTTGGGGAAGTTCTCCTGGGCAAAGGCCTCGGCGGTCGATCCAGACTGGACGATGATGGTAGCGTCGGCGTTGTTGAGCTTCTCGCTGTAGTTGTCGGCCGTGATGTCGGTGTTATCGACCTTGGTCACGATAGCCTGATCATCCATGTAGTAGGAATCGGAGAAAGCGACTTCCTTCTCACGCTCGGGCGTGTCGGTGATAGCCGCGATGGAAACGTCATACTTGGCGCCCGAAGCAACGCCGGGGACGAGCGTGTCGAAGTCGTTGTTGACGTACTCGACATCCAGACCCAGCTTGTCACCGATAGCCTTGATGAGCTCAAGGTCAAAGCCCTGGTAGTCGCCGTTGTCGTCCTTGTACTCAAACGGAGCGTACTCGGCAGAGGTGCCGACGGTCAGCGTACCGTCCTTGACGAGCGCGTACTCCTTGGAGCCATCGACCTTCTCGACCTTCGCGTTGTCAGAGCTGCTGGAACCGGCATCGGAACCAGAGGTGACGTTGGACGAGCCGCAGCCCGTCAGTACGAGGGCGAGTGCCATGGCGCCCGTGGCGGCAAATGCACCAAGCTTCTTGAGCTTCATAATCAGTCTCCTTCCAATGACCCCACGTGATTCAGGGGCCTGCAAAAACTGATGGTTATTATGCACCCGCTTGGAAGAATCCGCAATTAGAAAACTGATTGAAACAAACCCATAACGTGAATGGAGCACTCCACTTTATGACAGTCATTACTGCTGCAACGACCTTAACAGTTTGATTTCAGCCGCATAACCTGCAAGTTCGTTCGGTGTCTCCAAAATGAATGGCAATGCGCGCAAGCGGCTATTCGATACAATATTCTGTATAACCTGCATACCGCCGCCAAACTCCTCGCTGCCAAGATATCCCTTGCCGATGCACTCGTGACGATCTTTATGGGCGCCACAGGGGTTCTTCGAATCGTTGATGTGCACGGCACGCAAACGGTCGATACCCACCACGCGGTCGAACTCGTCGAGTACGCCGTCCAGATCATGGATGATGTCGTAGCCGGCATCGCTCACATGGCAGGTGTCCAAACAAACGCCCAGCTTATCGGACAGCTCTGGACACTTGGCGGCAACGCCCTCGATAATGCACGCCAGCTCTTCAAAGCTACGGCCCACCTCGGTGCCCTTACCCGCCATGGTCTCGAGCAATACCGTCGTCTGCTGTCCCTCAAACATCACCTGGCACAGCGTGTCGACAATCATCTGAATGCCGGCGTCTGCCCCCTGTCCCACATGCGCACCGGGATGGAAGTTGTAGTAGTTGCCGGGCAGTGCTTCCAGACGCTGCAAATCTTCCGCCATAGCCTCCAAGGCAAACTCGCGCGCTCGCTCCTTAGCGGAGCAGGGGTTATAGGTATACGGGGCATGCGCCACCAGCGGTCCAAAGTCGTTTTGCGCCATAAGCTCGCGCAGGGCCGCCACGTCATCCATGTCAAGGTCTTTTGCCTTGCCACCGCGCGGGTTGCGCGTAAAGAACGCAAAGGTATTGGCACCAATGGACAACGCCGTCTCCCCCATTGCCCGATAGCCCTTCGTCGTCGAAAGATGACACCCGATCGTTAGCATCTCCAGCTCCCCCTCATCAGTTGCGGTGAAATACGGTCTATTGGTGCCTTATTTTGGCGCAAACAGACCGTATTCCACCGCAAGATATAAAAGGGGCATCAGGGGCACGGTCCGCCGAGCCCCCTTGAGCAGCAGCACCGCAGCCTAGAGCGTCAAGCGAATCGCATCGATGATCTGCGCGCAGCGCTGTGTGGCGGCAAGGGGCATGACGGGACTCTCGAGTTTCCCCGCCCGGATGAGCTGAGTCGCATGCGAAGCTTCGCCGTAAAAATCATCGACCTCAAATGGGGCGTCGATTTCGAGCACTCGACCGTCGGAGTACTTCACATGGGCGAGCTCGGGGCGATGGAGGCGCTCGATTTCCAACGAACCCCGTTCGCAGGCAATCGTTAAGCGGCTTTCATATGCTGCTTTGCCGTCGCACACCATATGAATGGGTATACCGCCGACACTCATATGAATCTCATCGGCCCAATCCACGCGGCCGCCCGATACGTCACGCCAGCGAACTTCACGAGACGAAACATCGCACGCACCCGCAAGCAAATCCTCAAACCACCCGACCGCATAGCAGCCCATGTCATATAGACAGCCGCCCTGCAACGGATCGAGCAGATAACTCGAAGGGGACTCACCATAATCGAGTTTTTGCACGCTTTCGATCGAGACGATACAGCCGAGCTCGCCCGACGCAAGCAAGTCCTCCACGCGAGTGCGCATCGGGCAAAACCAATTCTTCATCGCCTCCATAAACAGCACGCCGCACTCGCGAGAGGCGGAGGCAATCGAGAGAGCCTCTTCCTCACTCAAAACGGCCGGCTTTTCGCACAGCACGGCCTTTCCGGCGCGCAGCGCGCGACAGGCCCAACGCGTATGCATACCATGCGGAAGAGCCAAGTAGATTGCGTCGACATCGGGGTCGGCAATCAGCGCATCATAAGCCGCATCGCCGCCATCGTCAGCCGTGACATAACTGTGCGCAGCATCGATCGAAAACGCCCTGCAAAACTCCTCAACATGCGAAGGAGTGCGACCGGCGGCAGCCACAAGCCGTGCCCTGTCGACCTTCTTGAGCGACGATGCAAATCGATGCGAAATGTGCCCAGCGCCCAAAACGCCCCAACGAACCTCACGCAAATCATCACATGAATCCCGATAGCCCACGACAGCCCCCTTCAGTTGCGACGAAATAGTTCCTGCTATCGCCCTATTCTGCCGCAAACAGGAACTATTCCATTACAAGATATAAAAGGGTCATGAGGAGCGAGTTTTGCTGAAGACTTTAAGCGCGGCCGTTACGGGGCCAGGCTGGAAACGTCGGCGCGCGTCGTCGAGACGCTCGGGGATATCGATGTGTTGCGGGCAGTGACGCGCACATTTGCCGCACTTGACGCAATTGCTCACGAGCTTGGGCTCGCTCGTGCGCACCGCGCTCGCCGTAAAGTATTGCGACAGCCCCGTAAACCAGCTGTGCGCATAGCTCGCGTTGTAAGCGGCAAAGCAGCCGGGAATGTTAATACCCTTGGGACATGGCATGCAGTAGCCGCATCCCGTGCAGGGCACGCGATTCGATTTTTCAAACTCCGCCAGCACGCATGCGATGGTATCGAGCTGAGCGGCTGTCATCGAATCCGGCAGGGCCCGATCGGCCAGCACCGCGTTCTCGTCCACCTGCGCGGTATCGGTCATGCCCGAAAGCAGCATCGTGACTTGAGGATGGTTCCACACCCACGAAAGGCCCCAAGCAGCCGGCGTCTTCAGGTACGGATCGCGTACGTCATCGAGCACGGCGCGGGCCCGCGGAGGCAGCTTGCCCGCCAGGCGTCCGCCCAAAAGCGGTTCCATCACAAACACCGCGAGCCCGCGCTCGGCGGCTGCTATAAGTCCCGCCGTTCCCGCTTGGTAGCGCTCTCCAGCGTAGTTGTACTGAATCTGGCAAAAATCCCAGTCATACGCGTCGAGCATCGTGAGGAAGTCCGCCGCACTGCCGTGATACGAAAAACCTATCTGGCGAATACGCCCCGCAGCCTTTTGGTGCGCAATCCAGTCTTCGATGCCCAACGCCACCACGCGCTCCCACTGGGCGGGCGAAGTGATGTTGTGCATAAGGTAATAGTCGATATGGTCGGTCCGCAGGCGACGCAGTTGCTCGTCGAAGAACCGGTCGAAATCCTCAGCGCACTTGCACGAAGCGTGCGGCAACTTGGTCGCCAGCAACACCCGGTCGCGCAGCCCCAAGCGCTCAAGTGAGGCGCCCACGCACGCCTCGTTACCGGGATAGAGATACGCAGTATCCAGATAATTAATCCCCTGCTCCACCGCATGGGAAATGATGGCATCGGCTGTCTTCGCATCGGGGTGTCCCGGCGAACCGGGAAACCTCATGCAGCCCAGACCCAGAGCAGATATTCGGTTACCACTTTTGGGGTCAACGCGGTATTGCACGGCCCCTCCCTTCGCCATCAGCGCCCCGGCAAGGCGAAACACAATGGTCACGCGGCCGAAACATCGTGGAATCGCAATCGAGAACGTATCGTAACGCAGCAGAAATCGAGCTGTCACGGCACCGCTTTAACATCAGCAAAAAGCCCGATGAAAGGAGCCACCCATGCCCGCGCTCGACCTTTGGAACCTCGCATCCCAGCTCAAAAGCACCGATTATCGCTGGGTCAACCTCACCCACACGCTCTCGTGCGACACCCCACACTGGTTTGGCTTTAAGCCGTGAGTTCCCATGCGTTTGTTCTTCTAAATACCGCTATCCGGAGCACGCAACACACTCCGGTAAAACCAGAGTTGAGGCTAACTTTAGGACCCCACGATCTCGTCCTCATCATCACGGCAAAGGACGACGCCGGCGCTTCCCAGCGCAGCGACAGCAATCAGGGCCCCCACAACGATAGGAGCAGCTCCGCACGTGCCCTGCATACCCGCGACGAGCGCGGCCGTAGGACCAAGGCAGCCAAGCGTCAATGCAACGGCGGCAACGGCGATATCTCGAGCGTTCACAAGACCACTTCCTCCACGAGAACGACTTTGTTTCTCGTGACTTAGTGTGCCCCGCGCCCATATGCGCGGCGTACGGCCACGGTAAGCGCTCTGTTAACTCAAGCACGCACAAAAAACGGACGCCCTTACGTTGCCCAAAGGCTCGGTAAAGACGCCCGCCCGTCATGTCCTATTGGCTTATGGCAGATTACCAACCGGTATAGTAGTCGGTGGTTCCGGCAGCACAGCCGGAGTCATAGACCTTGCACTCGCCCTTGGAACCGGTAAACGTGGAGCCTTGGGCCTTATCGCCCGCGGCAACGACGTAGTAGCCATCGGAATCGCGCCAAAAGCCCTCGGAATCCTGCGTCCATTCGCCCGTGCGGTGGTGATACAACACGTTGCTGCTGTAATAAGTCTCGCGGCGGCCGTTATAGTTATTGACGCCGCTCGAGCGCGTCAGACCCGAGCCGTTCGCGTAATACGCAGCAGACGTGTAAGACAAGCCGGAGCCGGCGTTGTAATACGAAGCCTGAACGGCCTCGGCGGCCTCGGCCTCGGCTGCGGCGGCCTCGAGCGCTTCGCGCTTGGCATTCTCAAGCGCAGTGCGCAGCTCATCGAGCTCGGTCGACTTCGTGTCGACCTCCCCCATCGTCAACAGACTACCCGCACCGTCGATACAACCCTGCAGCACAGCGCGCTCGTCATCGGTAGCATAGTCGCCATACATATTCATAATGATCTGAGCGCGCATCTCAAGGGAATCGCGCTTGGCCTCCATCGAGGCGTTCCACTCCTGCATGGAACCATAACCATCGCCGCGATAATCAACGGGCTGTACCAGCGTCGCCTCGGACGGCGTAGATCCAACCGTATCGGATAGTGTTGCCGCGTGGGCATCAGTTGCGCCGGCGCCTGCCAAAAGTGCCACGGTCAGAGCGGCAGAAAGGGCAGCGGCTTTCGGTTTTCGTGAATCGATCCTCATGTAGCTGGAAACCTCCGTAGTGCGTTTTTGCTGCGTTTGAGCTGCGTGTGATTCGATCGCGCTGCATAGTACCTCGAGCAAATCGCGACCTGCAGTTTTTCTCAAAAGGCGCACGTCAATTGCGTAAAACTCACATCCTCTCAACAGGAGTTTTCCACAACTCAAATGCATAAAGCATGCCAAAAACCCTGTAATAGCGCCCTTCCTATGCAAAAAAGACGCCTGCGCAACCATTGCTTGCGCAGGCGCCTTGAGCAGGCATTTATGCAGTTATACCTATCGAGTCGCAAGGGGTCCTTGCACAAGTCGCCTTACTCGTCCAGCACGGCGAAGGCCTGCTTCAGATCCCAAATGATGTCCTCGGCGTTCTCGGTACCGATGGAAAGACGGATCGTGGAGGGCGTGATGTTCTGCTCGGCGAGCTCCTCGGCAGAGAGCTGGGAGTGCGTGGTGGTAGCCGGGTGCACGACGAGCGACTTGACGTCGGCCACGTTGGCGAGCAGCGAGAACACCTGCAGATGATCGATGAACTTCCAGGCAGCCTCCTGGCCACCCTTAATCTCAAAGGTGAAGATCGAAGCGCCGCCGTTGGGGAAGTACTTCTGATAGAGCTCGTGATCGGGGTGCTCAGGCAGGCTCGGGTGGTTCACCTTGGCAACGTGGCTGTCGCCGGCAAGGAACTCAACGACCTTCTTGGTGTTCTCGACATGGCGGTCGACGCGCAGCGAAAGCGTCTCGGTGCCCTGGAGCAAGATCCAGGCGTTAAACGGACTAATGCAAGCGCCCTCGTCACGCAGCAGGATAGCGCGGACATAGGTTGCGAAGGCCGCGGGACCGGCAGCCTCGGCAAACGAAACACCGTGGTAGGAGGGATTGGGCTCGGCGATCTGGGCGTACTTGCCACTCGCCTTCCAATCGAAGTTACCGCCGTCGACGATCACACCGCCCAGCGAGGTGCCGTGGCCGCCGATGAACTTGGTTGCGGAGTGGACGACGATGTTGGCACCATGCTCCAGCGGACGGAACAGATACGGGGTGCCGAAGGTGTTGTCGACGACAACCGGCAGACCGTGCTTCTTGGCGATCTCGGAGATGGCGTCGATGTTGGGGATGTCGGAGTTGGGGTTGCCGAGCGTCTCGAGGTAGATGACCGTGGTGTTGTCCTTGATGGCACCCTCGACCTCGTCCAGGTTATGGGCGTCGACAAACGTGGTCTCGACGCCAAACTGTGAGAGCGTATGCTCCAGCAGGTTGTAGGAACCGCCGTAGATGGTCTTCTGGGCGACCACGTGGTCACCAGCCTGGGCAAGTGCCTGCAGGGTATAGGTGATGGCAGCGGCACCGGAGGCGACGGCAAGACCGGCCACGCCACCCTCGAGCGCGGCGATACGGTCCTCGAAGACGCCCTGGGTGGAGTTGGTCAGACGGCCGTAGATGTTACCGGCGTCGGCAAGACCAAAGCGGTCGGCGGCGTGCTGGGAGTTGTGGAACACATAGCTCGTGGTTTGATAGATAGGCACGGCACGGGAGTCGGATGCAGGATCGGCGCTCTCCTGGCCAACGTGCAGCTGCAGGGTATCGAAACCAAAGGTGTGCTCGGGGTTGTTGATGAACTGGCTCATGATGATCTCCTTGATCGAACGAAAGTAAATAAAAAGAGAGAAGTAAGTCGCTGTCTCCTGATCACGCCGACGGACGCAAACAGGAGCCCGGCATTCGTCTTGGTAAGCAATTCATATGCGGGCCTCCTTTCGCATCCCGGTTCCGTGGTTGGCTTAATTACCTACCGCCTTTGTGTGTTTTGAATAGTACGAGCATTGTTTCCCTCGGTCAATCACTTAAAAGCGCTAACCTGTTATCTGTTTTATAGATAGCTATCGAAAGGACGGGAGCCGATGACCCTCCAACAGCTTCGTTTTTTGATCGCCGTGGCAGAGTCCGGTTCAATCAACGCCGCAGCTCAGCGCCTCTATACGGCACAGTCCAATATCTCCAATGCCGTCAAAAGCCTGGAACAGGAGCTCCATCTGGAGATCTTTACGCGCTCCAGCCGCGGCGTCACGCTCACCAACGACGGTACCGAACTTTTAGGTTATGCACGCCAGGTCGTGGAGCAGGCAGATATGCTCGAGGCCCGCTACGAGGACGGCGGTACACCCCAGGCGCGCCTTGCCATCTCGGCCCAACACTACGCGTTCTCGGTCGAGGCCTTTGTCAACGTCGTCGAGCGCTGCCGCGACAGCAAGTTCGAGTTCATCATGCGTGAGACCACCACATCGCAGATCATCGATGACGTCCGCGCGTTTCGCAGCGACATCGGCATCCTCTATCTGGACGACTTTAACACCCGCGCTCTGCAGAAGGCTTTTGCCGATGCGCGCGCGAGCTTCCATCCCCTCTTCGACGCGACGGTCCACGTCTTCGTAAGCGAGCGCCACCCGCTCGCACGCCGCCCGCAGCTGTCCCTTGCCGACCTCACACCCTATACGCGTTATAGCTTTGAGCAGGGAACCTCAAACTCCTTCTATTACGCCGAGGAACCTTTTAGCTATATCCCTTGCGACCGCAACATACGAATCTCGGACCGCGGAACACTTACTAACTTACTTATCACGTCGAACGGTTACACCCTGTCGACCGGTGTCCTCTCCAATGAAATGCAATGGGGCATGGCATCGATCCCGTTAGCAGACGCCCCAACGATGCGCGTAGGCTTTATCATGCACGACGAGCGCAAGCCCTCTCCCCTCTTGCAGCAATACCTCGACGAGCTCAACCGCATCATCCATGCCAACTAACTGTCGGAAGACGGGGCAGAAATCATAGATTGCTAGCCCCCGGCGGGCATGGCGCTACAATGGTCACTCACATGAAACGCACTCAACGAAAGGAAGTCCGTGAAGGTCATCATCTATACCGACGGCTCGGCCCGATCAAATCCGGGACGCGGCGGCTACGGCGCCGTGCTCAAATACACCAACCCCGCCGGCAAGACCTTTACCTCCGAGCTTTCACGCGGCTACGCTAAGACCACCAACAACCGTATGGAGCTCATGGCCGTTATCGTGGCACTCGAGGCGCTCAACCGCCCCTGCGACGTCGAAGTCCATTCCGATTCGCAGTACGTCGTCAACGCCTTTAACAAGCACTGGATCGACGGCTGGAAAAAGCGCGGATGGAAAACCGCCAACAAGCAGCCCGTCAAGAACCGCGACCTGTGGGAGCGCCTACTCGCCGCCAAAAGCAAGCACAAGGTTGATTTCATCTGGGTTAAGGGTCACGCCGGTCACGAGCTCAACGAGCGCTGCGATGAGCTCGCCACCACGGCGGCCGACGGCAGCAACCTCGATATCGACGCCGGCTTTAACGAGAGCGACCTGTAATAGCGTTTTCGCGCAGCTTTATATCCCCACGCGCTACACTCATCCTGTAGACCAAACAACGCAAGGGGGACGTATGCTGCGCATCGCGACCATCGGCACATCCATGATCACCGACGACTTTATCCAAGTCGTCAACGCCAACGACCAAGCCGCGTTTGTGGGCACGCTTTCACGCGATGCCAATCGCGGTGCCGCCTTTACCGCCGAACACGGCGGCGAGCGTAACTTCACCGCACTTGACGAGCTTGCGTCCGCCGACGACGTCGACGCCGTCTACATCGGCAGCCCTAACGCACTTCACTACGAGCAGGCCCTTGTCTGCATCGCCGGTGGCAAGCACGTCATCGTCGAGAAGCCCTTCTGCGCCACCGAAGCGCAGGCGCTGGAAGTCTTCCGCGCTGCCGAGGCAGCAGGTGTCGTGGCCCTCGAGGCCATGCGTCCCCTCCACGACCCCGCCTTCCACGCCATCGAGGACGCCCTGGGCGAGATCGCCCCCATCCGCCGCGCCTCATTGCGCTTTGGCAAATATTCCTCGCGCTACAACGAGATTCTCGCGGGACGCGCCGCCAATATCTTCGACTGCAATATGGCATCGGGTTCCCTCATGGACATTGGCGTCTACACCGTCGAGCCCATGGTCGAGATTTTCGGCATGCCCTCCGGCCTTACGAGCATGGCTACTCTGCTCGACCCCGCCACGCGACAGCTCACGCACGGCCCCATCGACGGCTGCGGTTCCATCCTCGCCAGCTACGGCGGTGGCCGTATCTCCGTCGAGCTCGCGCACTCCAAAATAACGAATGACCTGCTACCCTCGCAGATCGAAGGCGAGCGTGGCACTATCCAGATCGACCATCTGTCCACGCCCCGCAACGTCCGCATCGACTATCGCGGCGATGTCGTACGCGGCTCGGCGACCGAGGCACCGCGCGAACAGGGCGACAACGGCCGCGTGCTCGACCTGCCCAAATCGAGCAACACTATGGAATACGAACTCACAGACTTTATCACCGCCATCGGCGGCATCGATAACGTTAAGGAAGAGATTTGGGAAACCCCGGCGGGACGTCACGAACTTGGCCACTACCGCGATGTCACGCTCGTCTCATTGCGCATCATGGATGCCGTGCGCCAGCAGGCCGGCATTACCTTCCCGTCCGACGCAGGCAAGCAGGCCTAGCGATGGGCTTCTTCGATGCGTTCTTCTCCAGCGTCACCGGCGGCAGTCGAGAGCCTCAAAAACCATCAAACATCGAGCTCGAGTTGCGCCGCAGGCTTACTGTGTTCGCAAGCGACGAGGCCACTCAAGACACTCCCCTGCGCTATTTCCTGCGCTGGGCGGGGCAAGTCCAGGGCGTTGGTTTTCGCTTTACCAACACCAACCTCGCGCAGACACGCGCACTCACCGGCTGGGTGCGCAACATGGAAGACGGCTCGGTCGAGATGGAGATACAGGGAGCTCCGGCAAACATCCTATCTCATCTCGAGGCGCTTCATGCCTCCTACGAGCGCATGGGAACGCGTTTTCACCTCGTAGAAGCCCAGGCCCAAGCCCCACTTGCCAATGAAGACAGTTTCATTCCTCGTTATTAGTATTGTGTGCTAAATACGGTATCATTTACCTACGGCCGTTGATAGAAAAGAGGCGAGGCGCATGGCGGTGCAAAGAAGGAATACCAGGCAGCGAAAGCTGGTTCTTGACGCCGTGCGCCAAAGCTACAACCATCCCACCGCCGACGAAATCTACAACGTCGTGCGCGCACAGGATGACAAAATCAGCCGCGGCACGGTCTACCGCAATCTCAACCTCCTGGCCGATGCCGGAGAGATCCTCTCCATCAAGACACCAGGCGGCAGCCGCTTCGATCGCACGATCGAGCCGCATGCGCATATCATCTGCACCTCGTGCAGCCGCGTCATCGACGTACCGCTCCCCTTCGATGCCCAGCTCGACGCCAAGGCGTCCGAGCAAATCGGATGGAGCGTCAGCTCGCACTACACCATCTTTGAGGGACTCTGCCCCGACTGCCAGTAGCCTTTGGGACATGCCTGCAAATCTACTTGCCCATCCGCTACAGCAAACAGTACATTTCTAGGCATGTCCCAAATATCTACTCGGCGAGCAGGCGACGCAGCTCCTCTTCGACCGTGCGTACGTAACGGACGCGGTCGTTGATGCCACGCATAGAGGGATTGCAGCTCTCCATTAGATAGGGATGGCCCACTACGTTGAGCATGTCGCGGTCGTTTTCGTTATCGCCAAACGCCATCATCTCATCGGGCGAAATTCCCAGGGCACGACCGTAATCGGCAAGCGCGGAACCCTTACCCGAATCAAAGCCGATAAAGTCCGTCCACTCGGTTCCCGACGTCATCACGTCGACACAGTCGCTAAAGTGGCGCTCGAAATACTCCAGCGCCGCCGGCTGCTCTGCCTCGGGCGTCTGGAAGGCAATCTTAATGACGTCCTCGTCGATGTCCTCGGGACGGTCGACCACCGCCACATCGCAGTGGACCTCATAACGCAGGTGTTCAACAAACGCGTCGTTGCCGCTCATGGTGTAGAGGCGCCCCTCACACGAAAGGGTCACGTCGGCATGGGGATACGCAACCACGGCATTCGCGATATCCATAGCAAGGCAACGCTCCATGGAACGCTTGACAACGGCACGCCCCTCGCTCATCACCAGGGCTCCGTTTTCGCATACGTAGGCGAGCTCATCGGCCACCGGGGCAAACAGGTAGCGCAAGCTCGCATATTGACGGCCGCTCGCCGGCATAAACACGATACCGCGACGATGCAGCTCATCGATAAGTTCAAAGGCCTCGGAACGCGGCTCGCGCTCCCCCGGATGCAGCAACGTGCCGTCCAAATCGCATGCAATCAGCTTGATTCCCTCAAGACCCATATGCTTTCCCCCAAAGCCTCTTATCAACAGCAAGACGGACTTTGATCGGTCACCCCTCAAAGCCCGTCTTGCGCATACGCGCACTTAGCCGCGCGTCTTTTTTACGATGGCAAAGTCGGGAGCTATGCTCACGACGACCTCCGCCGCACTCGACGCAAAGCGCCGGTCCGCATCGAGTTCACGGGTAACCACCGAGAGCCGAACACCCTCGACACCCCGAAGCATGCGGCCCAAAACAGGCTGCACCGGCGTATACATGCGCACGGTATGCTCGTCCGAGTCGCCCCGGAAGAGCGGCGCATGCATGTTGCCGATCTCCCAGCACGCATGCGCGAGTGCAATCGGATCCATGCGGTCGACTTCGACCAAATAGACCTCGGCGCTGCGCAGGTGCACGACAACCGCCACGGGCACCATGCCCGAACGGTCAATGGCGAGCACGTCGCCATCGGCAAGACGACCGCCGTCGGCAGTATCCAGCCGAACATCGATCGTGCGTCCCAGCTCCGTCACGCCCACAAACGTGCGCGCATCAGCCTGGTCCCAATCGAGCAGGAGCTCGTCAACTTCAAAGACACCGCCCAGCTCCCGGCGAAGTAGGAGTTCATAGGACGGATCGTTGAGATTTCCCAAGCATGTCGTCGAAACCAAGCGTTCAGGCATACTCTAGCCCTCGACCTCGACGAGCTCGATATCAAAGTTGAGGTCCTTGCCGGCCAGCTCGTGGTTGGCGTCGAGCGTCACGGCCTCGGGCGTTACGTCGATGACCACGGCGGGGACGGGCATACCGCTCGGCGTGGACAGGAAGAGCTTCATGCCCTTCTCGATCTGCTCGATGTTGGGAACCTGTTCGGCCGGGAAGGTCAGGACCATCTCGGGGTTGTGCTCGCCGTAGGCATCGGCAGCAGGAATGTGCACGGTCTTCTTCTCGCCCACCTGCATGTCGACCACGGCGGCGTCGAAGCCCTTGATCATCTGACCGGCGCCGCAGGTGAACTCCAGCGGTTCGCCGCGATCGTAGGAGCTATCGAACTGCGTGCCGTCGTCGAGCGTGCCGCGATAATGAGTCTTGACCTTCTTGCCCTGGTTGGACATGGAAACCTCCGTGATAAGGGCGGCGCACAACGCGGGCCGCCATGAACATATGGCGCTAACTATACCCTAGTCATACAATTCAAAGACAGTTTGCAAAGAAACGCTGCAACCGGAGGAACCATGGCATATCCCGTATTTGACCTACACTGCGACACCGCCGACCGCATCGGCTGGGCCACGCTCGATCTCGACCTGCGCTTTACCGCCGGCACCGACGGTTATTTCCCCGGCGACGAAACGCATCCGCAAGATTTCGACCTCATCGAGGGTAATGCCTGTGCCATCTCGCTCGCAAAGATCGACAACACGCCGTGGGCACAGTGCTTCGCCACGTTTGTCCCCGACGAGATTCCCACCGCCCACGCCGCGCGCTTCCAGGCGCAGATCATGGCGCATATGAGCGGCCAGGCAATGCTCAACCACGACCGTATGGTCAACGTGCGCAGCGCCGCAGACATTCGCCCCGCGCTCAAGGACGGCAAGGTCGCTTGCATCCACACCATCGAAAACGCCACGTTCTTTGCCGAGGACCCCGCGCTGATCGAGGTGCTCAAGAGCCTGGGCGTGCTTATGTCGTCACTCAGCTGGAACGCGCAGGGACCGCTCGCGAGCGGCCACGACACCCACGCCGGCCTCACCGCCGCCGGCATCGAGGCGCTTACGCAGATGGAGCACGCCGGCATGGTGCTCGACGTCTCCCACCTCAACGATGAGTGCTTTGACGAGGTTGTCGCCCACGCCACGCGCCCCTTCGTCGCCAGCCACTCCAACTCCCGTGCGGTTTGCGGCGCCAAACGCAACCTTACCGACGACCAGTTCCGCACCATCCGCGACATGGGTGGCATCGTCGGCCTCAACTACTGCAGCGAGTTCCTTTCCAACGACGCAACCGACAAGACCGCCGCAGACGTCACCTTCGACCAGCTGGCGGCACATATCGAGCACTGGCTCGACCTGGGCGGCGAGGACGTCATCGCGCTCGGCGGCGACTGGGACGGCGCCACGGTGCCCGCTTCCCTCTCCGATGCCAGCAAGATGCCCGAGTTCCAGAACATGCTTTCCAAGCATTTTGGCAAGACCGTGATGCAAAAGCTCTGCAGCGACAACGCGCTTGCCTTCTTTGAGCGTTATTAATTTCACATCCCTTGAGCGGGCCGGCATGCCGAACGGTCGACATGCCGGCCCGTCCCCAATCTGAAGGACCGCTTTTGACGCAGCAATTTACGATTACCGTATCCCGACCGAATGGCACATCCATCCCCGTCGTCGTTACCAAAAAGCGCGTCAAGAACTTCAACCTACGCGTCACATCGAGCGGTGAGGTCCACGCCAGTGCACCGCTCGGCGCCAGCCGCGAGCGTATCGAAGCGTTTGTGAAGCGCAACAGCGCCTGGATTATCAGCCGGCTTGCCCAGCGCGAGCAACGTCAGGCGACGGCGCGAGAGCCGCTCAGCCCCTCGTCCATCATTGCACTTTGGGGCAAGCCCATCACGGTACAAGATGCGCTCGATCACAACTTTAAGTCACCCGCACCGCGGCCCAAGCAGGCCACCTTCGCAAGTTTTATAGGTGCCGACAAATCGAACGAACGCCCACAGGCCAAGCGGCGCGCAACCCTCGACGGCCTGACGTCCGATGAGCTCCAGACCCGCATCGACCAACTCTATGCATCCGAGGTCACCACGGCGCTGCGCGATATGGTACGCGCGTACGAAATCGCAATGGGTGTCGCCGTTTCCCGCGTTTCCGTACGTAGCATGAAAACGCGTTGGGGCTCATGCACGCCCAAATCCGGTGCCGTTCGCATCGCACGCGAACTTGCCGCCTATCCCATCGAGTGTCTCGGCATGGTTGTCGCCCACGAGCTCGTCCACCTGCTCGAGCCAAGCCACAATCAGCGGTTTCACGCCCTGCTCGACACGTACTGTCCCAACAATAGAGCTCTATCGCAGCGGCTCAAGCAGCCGCCCATAGAGACGTATTAGAACCGGTTAGCGCACGCGCTCGATCTCGACGCCGCAGCTTGCCAGGGGAAGACCGACGGGAGCCCAAGGCTTATCGAGCTTAACACGCACGCCAAGCAGCAAGGGGTAACGACGCAGCAGCATCTGGGCCACACCCTCGGCTGCCGCCTCGATGAGTTTAAACGTATGCTCGCGCAGATAGCCATCGACATCGTGGCACACCGAGCCGTAGTCAATCGAAGCGTCCAGGTTATCGTGCTCCCCCGCTGCACGCAGGTCGGCATAGAGCACCAAGGACACGATGAACTTCTGGCCCAGCGCATTCTCTTCGGGATACACGCCGTGGTTGGCAAAGACCTCGAGACCGTCGATAGTAATGCGGTCAGCATGGCG
The DNA here is from genome assembly GCA_937966215.1 of uncultured Collinsella sp. Taxonomy (GTDB): domain Bacteria; phylum Actinomycetota; class Coriobacteriia; order Coriobacteriales; family Coriobacteriaceae; genus Collinsella. The sequence goes on from CALCKK010000001.1 coordinate 293,944, forward strand.
CAGATCGTCATAACTCACGTGGGGCACCGCCGTTGCGGTGGATATTTCGCCCCTTCCACGGCGGGCGAGCTCGGCACCTTCAGTCTTGGTTGCATTCTCGGGCAGTTTCTTGTTGCTCATCGCGATCGTCTCCTTCGTTTAGAACCCCGACCGCGCAAACTAACTACACGCGAATCGACAGGTTCTTTTTATCATCGCTCCAGTTGCAAGCATTGCGCGCGGGGCATGCAAAGCAGGCGCGCGACGCTTTGTCGGCTGCATAGAGCAGACGCTCAAGCGGTTGGCTGTTCACACGCAGCTTTCGATGGCCCAGAATGGCCGTCTTAATGGCTGCGGCATCGGCCGGCTCAAACGCCACATCATCGGGCATGCCGCCGAGAATCGCATCAGCGACGCGTTCGCTTGCAACATCATGGGATATACCCGATTCATACTGTTCATCTTTGCCGATATCGTGAAGAAGTGCCGTGGCGTAGATGACCTCACGGTCAAATTCGAGCTGTTCCTCGAGATTCTTGATCCACATAATGCGAGCGACATCGAGAAGATGGTCAATACCGTGGCGGCAGAAGATGCGCCCCGATTCCAACTGTGCAATGTTACCCAGGTGCCGCCGGAACAGCCCGTTGGCGCAAATGTAATCAATGCGAGGCATGGCACCAAAGGGAGCCAAGCCCGAAGCCATAAAGCCGCGACGCGACGTCCCCTCATCGGTCTTCGATGTAAAGTCGTTGACGACCCTCATGCTAACGGCCCAGCATCCTAAAGAACCGCTCCTCGAGCGCGGGATCAGTCTCAAAGACGCCGCGGCGAGCGAGCGTCACGGTCTTGGTGCCGGGCTTTTGCACGCCGCGCATGGTCATGCACATATGCTCGGCTTCCATGAGCACAATCGCTCCCTGGGGAGCGAGATAATCCATGAGAGCGTCGGCAACCTGCGCACACAGCTGCTCCTGCAGCTGCAGACGGCGGGCATAAACCTCAACCGTGCGGGCGAGTTTGGAAAGCCCAGCCACCCGACCGTTAGGGATATAGCCAATGGCGGCCTTGCCATAAAACGGCAGCAAATGGTGCTCGCACAGCGAGTAGAACGTGATGTCGCGCTCGATAACCAAATCGTTCGAAGCGACGGCAAAGGTTTTGGACAGGTGCTCCTCGGCACTCTGGTCCATACCGCCGGCGATCTCACCATACATACGGGCAACGCGCGCCGGGGTCTCCAGCAGGCCCTCGCGAGTTGGGTCCTCGCCTATGCCCTCAAGCAACAGCTTAATGGCGGCCTCGACTTTTTCCTGATCGATCATCTGGGCCTCACTTTTCCGATTTCACGTTCGCGCTATGGTACCACGCCCTCCGGCATCGACCACAAGCTACATAGTATGGGTCGAATAGACCGGATCATCACGCCAAAGTTCAACCGCATCACAAAGCGCAATGCCCTCGCGCTCAGCACGGGCGCGCGTAGCGTTCATATCGATCACGCGCTGGTTGCTCGAGCCCCTAAAGCGCAGCGTGATATCGTACAGGTCCTGAACAAACGGGCCGTCCACCAACATGTCGAGGCAGGCAAGGATGCGGTCCGTCACCTCGGTATGATGACGACCGCCCGGCATAAGCTCCTCGAGTACGTCGCCAGTAAAGCACCAAATAGTCTTCCCCGACCCCACTGGATAGGCCGCGCGAACACGCTCGACAAAATCAACGAGTCCTGCTTGATTCTCGGGCTCCATAGGCTCGCCGCCCAGAATCGTCAGGCCGTCAATAAAGGGATGATCGAGGCTCTCGATAATCTTGTCCTCGACGGCACGATCAAACGGCTCGCCCGCGGCAAAGTCCCACGCGACGGAGTTAAAGCAATTCTTGCAGCCACGACGGCACCCGCTCACAAACAGAGAAGTGCGGACGCCTTCTCCATCAGCAATGTCGAAATACTTAATGTTCGCGTAGTTCATAGGTAACTCTCCCGGGAGGCCGGGACATATCATCCCGTCCTCAAACATTCTCGGCCTTCGGCCTGCGAAACTGCGGGCGGGACGATATGTCCCGGCCTCATGCAAAGGGTAACTCAATGAACGAAGCGAACATCGAGTATAAGGTTCGAGGTCTAATAAAAACTGGGTTGCGGCTCAACCGCCATCGCAAGCAAAGCGTTGTTGCAAGTCAACTCATTTCCGCTAAGAACTTCGAGGAGCGAGCAGGCTGCGTGCCGCATCTCAGCTACATCAACTTGGCCGCCCCGTAGCGAGGCCCCGGACCTTTGCTCGATATGAGTTCCGCACGAACAGGAGGCGCCAGTGGCGCCTCCATCGTGAGCCAGGACTGTCCGAAATAGCGAGTAAAGGTCCGGGGCCTCGCTACGGGGCAGCCTGGGATGGTTATTAGAGATGCAGCACGCGGTCGCGGATCTCCTCGGTTCGGCCCTGGTTCCAGAACTGGGTACCGATGTAGCCGCACGTACGACGAGCGACGTTCATCTTCTCCTGGTCGCGGTTGCCGCAGCTGGGGCACTCCCACACCAGCTTGCCATCGTCCTCAACAATCTTGATCTCGCCATCGTAGCCGCACACCTGGCAGTAGTCGCTCTTGGTGTTGAGCTCGGCGTACATGATGTTGTCGTAGATGTACTGCATCACGCGAATGACAGCCTTGAGGTTGTCCTGCATGTTGGGAACCTCAACGTAGGAGATAGCACCGCCCGGCGAAAGCTGCTGAAACATGCCCTCAAACTTAAGCTTGTCGAAAGCATCAATCTCCTCGGACACGTGGACGTGATAGCTGTTGGTAATGTAGCCCTTGTCCGTCACACCCGGAATAATGCCAAAACGACGCTGCAGGCACTTGGCGAACTTGTAGGTCGTCGACTCAAGCGGGGTGCCATACAGCGAGAAGTCGATATCGCTTTCGGCCTTCCACTCGGCGCACTTGTCGTTCATGCGCTGCATGACGGCCATGGCAAACGGCGTGCCCTCCTTCTCGGTGTGGCTGTGACCCGTCATATACTTGACGCATTCATACAGGCCGGCATACCCCAGGCTGATGGTGGAGTATCCGCCCACGAGCAGCTTGTCGATCGTCTCGCCCTTCTTCAGACGCGCCAGGGCGCCGTACTGCCAAAGAATCGGCGCGGCATCCGAAAGCGTGCCCATCAGGCGCTCATGACGGCACAGCAGGGCGCGGTGGCACAGCTCAAGGCGCTCGTCGAAGATCTTCCAGAACTTGTCCATGTCCTGATGCGAGCTCAGCGCGACATCGGGCAGGTTGATGGTCACAACACCCTGGTTAAAGCGGCCATAGTACTTAGGTTTGGTCGGGTCATAGTTCAGCGCGTTGGCGACATTGTTAAAGCCGTTGCCCGAGCGGTCGGGCGTCAGGAAACTACGACAACCCATGCAGGTGTAGCAATCGCCGTTGCCGGCGGTCTCGCCCTTCGACAGCTTGAGCTCGCGCATCTTCTTCTCGGAGATGTAGTCGGGCACCATGCGCTTGGCGGTACACTTGGCAGCCAGCTGGGTCAGGTAGAAGTACGGGGAATTCTCGTGAACGTTATCGTCCTCGAGTACATAGATAAGCTTGGGGAACGCCGGGGTGATCCACACGCCGGCTTCGTTCTTAACGCCCTCATAGCGCTGACGAAGCGTCTCCTCCACGATCATGGCAAGGTCGTGCTTCTCCTGAGGCGTACGGGCCTCATTGAGATACATAAAGACCGTCACGAACGGCGCCTGGCCATTCGTGGTCATAAGGGTCACGACCTGATACTGAATCGTCTGGACGCCGCGACGGATCTCATCGCGCAGGCGGTCCTCAACGACCTCACGGACCTTCTCTGCAGACGCAGAGACGCCGAGCTCCTCAAGCTCGCGAGCGACCTCGCCGCGAATCTTTTGACGGCTCACCTCAACAAAGGGAGCAAGATGGGTCAGCGAGATGGACTGGCCGCCGTACTGGGAGGAAGCAACCTGGGCGATAATCTGCGTCGCGATATTGCAGGCAGTCGAGAAGCTATGCGGCTTCTCGATCAGCGTACCCGAGATAACGGTGCCGTTCTGGAGCATGTCCTCCAGGTTCACCAGGTCGCAGTTATGCATGTGCTGGGCAAAGTAGTCGGAATCGTGGAAGTGGATCAGACCCTCATTGTGGGCATCCACGATCTCCTGGGGCAGCAGCACGCGCTGGGTCAGGTCCTTAGAGATCTCGCCGGCCATGTAGTCGCGCTGGACGGAATTGACGGTCGGGTTCTTGTTAGAGTTCTCCTGCTTGACCTCTTCGTTATTGCACTCGATCAGCGACAGAATCTTGTCGTCGGTCGTGTTCTTCTGGCGCTTCAGGCTCTGAACATAGCGATAGATGATGTAGTGGCGGGCGACCTCGTAGCAGTCGAGACGCATGATCTCGTCCTCGACCAAATCCTGGATCTCCTCGACCGAAACGGTGTGGCCCGCGTTCTCGCATGCCTCGGCGACGTTTTGTGCCGCGTAAACCACCTGGCGGTCGGTTAGACGAGAGCTCTCCTCGACCTCCAAGTTTGCGGCGCGGATGGCATTGACGATCTTATCGATGTCAAAGACAACCTCGGTGCCGCTGCGCTTGATGATCTTCATCCTCTTGCCTCTTTCGCGTCGTAGTCTCATTGCGCTTCAGAGCCAAACGATGCCCGGCAGGGCTTACCCCTGTCTTGCGGCGCCGTCGCGCAATCTGTGTTCTCGATAAACCATAGGTCCTCATGCGGACAATCCTCGCGGCCGATCAAGCGGCTCAAAGGCGTGTCCAAATGGGGCGAATAAGGTCCTCGTTCTCTGTCCGCCATCTATCATACGACAAAGACGCATCTATATCCTGTATTCTTTTTTTAGGTCAAACACAACATATAGTGTTTCAGCAGGTCAAAGCAATTGGTCATTTTGCAGACGCATTAATTATGAGGGGCTCTTGGCAAGTCGGTAAAACGTTACCAACACGGCTACCTGCATGGCAGTTATAAAACCCCCTTAGTCAAGCCGCTGACAAATCCTACCAAAACCAAGCCGCTCGCGCCAAAAGAATCCAAAAGATTATGCTTGACCAACATGTTGCGGTCGTGCCTTGCCGAACCTCATGCAACCGCGGCACGAATCCTTGGAAGATATGTGTATGCAAACAGAGAAGATGAGAGTTTTCTCGGATAACTACTGAGAAGCATCCCAGAAGATCAAAAAACTCGAAATTTGGCGACACATTTGGCGACCAAAACAAAACAGCCCAGAGGACATAGCCTCTGGGCTGCGAACATTTGGTGGGCGTTAGAAGATTTGAACTTCTGACCTCTTCCGTGTCAGGGAAGCGCTCTCCCCCTGAGCTAAACGCCCAAATGGAGCGGACAACGGGGCTCGAACCCGCGACCCCAACCTTGGCAAGGTTGTGCTCTACCAACTGAGCCATGTCCGCTTACGAGGATTAATCTTACGTGATACCCGCATCCTATGCAAGAACTTTTTTTGAAAAGTTTTGCGACGCCCTCGCGAACCTCGCGAAGACATCAGCCGCCGCGGAAGGCGCAGGCAAACGCAAGCTCGCCGCAAGAGACCCCTACAACTCAGCGAGCATGATCCAGGCAGAGCTGTCCTGCGCGAGCTTACCGTCTGCAAGCGGTGATGAGGCGAGCAGGACCCTGCCCGCAGGCAGCTCCACGGGCGCTGCACCGAAGTTCGTCACACACGCCCAGCCGTTGTCGCGGCGATAGGCGATGACGCCGCCCTCAGCGCCCTCGGCACCATCCGCAAGGCCGGCGCGCCCGTCAAGATCGAGCCACGCAAGATCGTTGGCGCACCCGCGCAGCTTGCGCCGCAGCCAAAGGGCGTCACGATAGAGCGCAAGCATCGATGTCGGGTCCGCTTCTTCCCTATCGGCAGCGTAATCGGAAAACCATGCAGGCTGCGGCAGATGGGGCGCCGCATCGGCGTCCGCCGGTGAAAACCCAAACGATCCGCCCTGCGCGGGATCGTCCGCCGCCACCCACGGCAGGGGCACACGACAGCCGTCGCGCCCCTTCTCGCGCTTCGGTCCGTGCGTATTGGTCGCAGCAGGATCTTCGAGTGCGGCCCACGGGATGTCAGCCACCTCAAAAAGACCGAGCTCCTCACCCTGATACACGTATGCCGAGCCCGGAAGCGCCAGTTCAAGCAAAAGGGCCGCCCGCGCGCGGCGCTCACCGAGTTCACGGTCCTCGTCATAAGACGACCCGTCGCGTAAAAGCCAGTCGAGCGCAATCTGGTGGTAGCGCGTCGCCTTGATCTGCGGCAGGGCATAGCGCGTCGCCACGCGCGGCACGTCGTGGTTGGAGAGTACCCAGGTCGAGGCGGAATCGGATTCGATAGCTGCCTTCAAGCCCTCCTCGATTGCAGTGCGCATGTCATCATAGGTCCAAGCGGCCTTGGCGAACTCAAAGTTAAATGTCTGGCCAAGCTCGCTGGGACGCGCGTAGAGATACTGACGCTCGGGCAGCACCCACGCCTCGGCAACGGCGCTGCGCGGCGGATCATAGCAGTCGAACACGCGGCGCCACTCGCGATAGATCTCGTGGACCTCGTTGCGGTCCCACAGCGGATGAGTGCCGTCGTCAACCATGTCATCGCCCCCGGCGAGATGCCACCGGTCGAGGTCATCGCGGTCGAGATCCTTGGCAAGACCGTGCGCCACATCAATGCGAAAGCCATCGACGCCTCGATCGCTCCAAAACGCCAGGACGTCGCAAAAGAACGCATGAACCTCGGGGCACGACCAGTCAAAGTCCGGCTGCTCGGGCGTAAACATGTGCAGATACCACTGACCGTCCGCAACACGCGTCCAGGCGGGGCCGCCAAAGTTGGCATTCCAATTGGTGGGAGGCAGCTCGCCGTGCTCGCCGCGACCAGCGCGGAAGATATAACGGGCGCGCTCGGGCGATCCGGAGCCGGCGGCAAGAGCGGCTTTGAACCAGGGGTGCTGGTTGGATGAATGGTTAGGCACGATGTCGACGATGACCTTGATGCCGCGCGCGTGAGCCGCAGCGATCATGTCATCGAAGTCGTCAAGCGAGCCGAGACGCGGGTCGACATCGCAGTAGTCCGCCACATCATAGCCGCCATCGACAAGAGGCGATGGGTAAAACGGGCTCAGCCAGATGGCCTCGATACCCAGCCGCTCAAGATAGTCCATCTGCTGGGTAATGCCCGCGATATCGCCCAGACCCGAACCAGTCGAATCCTTAAACGAGCGCGGGTAGATCTGATAGATCGCGGCATCGGACATCCATGAGCGCGAAGAAGACTTTTCTGTAGCCATGGGGCGTATCTCCCTTGCAACGAGGTTATGCGAGATGCCCACGATGATACGCCCAAAGCGGACATTCGCGACAAACAACGCCACAGCCACGCCCCAAAACGATCGCCCCCTCTCGGGTTCGAGTCCAAGCGATGGGTACGAAAAAGCCCGGCTACCGTAGTAGTCGGGCTGCTGCGTTTGGAGCGGACAACGGGGCTCGAACCCGCGACCCCAACCTTGGCAAGGTTGTGCTCTACCAACTGAGCCATGTCCGCATATGTAAAACAAAACGGGCGCCGGAGCGCCCGGATGTTGCCTGGAGGCGAAGCCCGGATTCGAACCGGGGGTAAAGGCTTTGCAGGCCTCTGCCTTACCACTTGGCCACTTCGCCGAAAAAGGACCGCCTAAACGGTCCGGAAATGCAATGGAGCGGACAACGGGGCTCGAACCCGCGACCCCAACCTTGGCAAGGTTGTGCTCTACCAACTGAGCCATGTCCGCTTGCGGGTTATTAATTTACGCGAGTTGTCCAAAAGACGCAAGTACTTTTTTCAAAAAACTTGTCTGCCGCATGTTCTTAGTAGCTAAACGCGCTAAAGCGATTGGCTAGGCACACGATTCCAGCGCTCCGCTAAACAGCTTCACCATCTGCACGCGCGTGCCGGCGCCGTCCGTACGACGAGCAACCTCCACGTTATCGACGAGCATACGCATAAGCTTGATACCGCGGCCGCGTTCCTCGGATGCGACCGGCTCGCTCGTTTCATCGATAGAATAGCCGGCACCTCGATCAAGCACCTCAACCACAACGCGATCGCCATAGGCCTGAACCGTCAGGACGCACCCGATACCACCCGCATGGTCATAAACATTGCCCAGCGCCTCCCCCGACGCCAATGCGACATCGTAGCGCTCGTCACGGCGTAACGGAAGCGATTCAAGGAGTTCGGCGATGCGATGTCGGTAGTACGGAAGATTCTCGATACCCTGACGGACCTCGACGCTCTTGCTCCAGCGCGGCAACTCCCCCACCGGAATGGCGGGAATAGACTCCCGTGCCGGCCCCGCGACATGAAGGATATCGACAAGACGAGCAATCTCCAAAAAGCGAACAACTTCACCTGATGCATTGACGAGCGAAAGCAGGCCTTCTCGCCTCATGAGCTCACGAGCGCGCGTAAGCAGGAATGCCAAGCCCGTCGAATCGATAAAGCTAACAGCCTGACAGTTGATGACGACGCGGCGCACGCCGCGGCCAATCAAAGCATCCAACCGCCGGCGCAGCGTAGGCACCGTGGCGATGTCGATATCGCCTGGTGGCGTCAAAACCGCTATGTCATTCCACTCATTCATACGACCATGGTTCCCCAAAAAAGCCCACTCGATGCATTCGTTTCCCCAACCGTGCGGATTCAGCCCGCCCAGCGTCGTCTATGAACGACCCCGTAAAAACTCAAGGGACACCAATGCAATGTCATCGTCCAGCGCCGATTCGGTAAATCGGTCAAGCTCGCCCAAGACCTTGCTGCAAATGCCCGACACGCCCTCCCCCGAAACAGAAAGCAGAAGGTCGCGCAAGCGCTGCTCGCCAAAGAACGCTCCGGTGCGGTCGCGGGCCTCAATCGTTCCATCCGTATACATGAAGAGCATGTCGCCGGGGGCGAACGTAAACACGCCTGTCTCGTACACCATGCTCTCAAAGGCACCGATTACGCCCGATTGGCATCCAAGCAGCTCAACCTCTCCCCCACGGGCCTCGCCGCCACCCAGCGGCATCGACTCTGGCCTGATGACCATGGTCGGAGGATGACCCGCCGAACAATACGTTGCGCGTCCGGCTTTAAGGTCAATCTTGGCGATAAAGGCTGTCACGAACGTCTCGACCCTCGAAAAGCCCATGAGCATGCTGTTAAGGGAGCGTGCCATGCGGGCCGGTCCAGCGCCCTCCCAGGCATATGCCGTCAGGGCCGTCTTGACGAGCGCGGACATCGATGCGGCCTCAATGCCTTTGCCAGACACATCACCCAGAATCATGACGGCGCAGTCGTCGGGAAGACGAATGAGCGTATAGAAATCGCCGCCGACCAACGCCGAATTCGTGGCAGACAGGTACACCGAATCGGTTGCGATACCCGGAACATCCCCCAGGGAATTTCTCATGCCGATCTGGAGGGTCTGAGCGATATGGCGCTCCTCGCGCTTTTGAGATTCGCCTTCGTAGATCAGTTCAAAGTCATGCGCCAAGTGCACCAAGTAGTCATATTCAAGGTCATCAATCGGCTCTTGGCTACCATCACGAAGCAGCAGCGCGCGCGTAGTCGGGCTCTTCGCAACAGAAGCAGGAACAATCGCGTCGTTACTGTGCTTGCCATCACCCTCAGAGCGCGGACGCCCCGCCTCGATGCCGGAGTCGACGTAGAGACCTTGACAAGGCAGACCATGCACCCTAAGCCAGCCTCCCATAGGCATCGATTCGTCAACGCGAGTTATACGGACGTGTTTAAGGTCCTCGGCACTCGTGCCGCCCAAAACAGATGCCTCAAAGCCATCAGGGCCAGCCCCCAGACGTGCCGCCGGCGCCGTCGTGGAAAAGAAAAGCTTCTCGGGATCGTCCGGCAAAGCAACGCGACTGCCGCCTTCAAAATCTATGACGTAGGAATCCAGACTGGCGTCATACTCAACAGGGCAAAAATGGCAGTTAAGCATATTGCAGATCTCGGACGATACCGCCTGGGTAGCCGCGGCGGAATCGTCTAGAAAGGTAAACAACTCATCACGCAAGACATTGAGCGAGCGGCCAAGCTCGGCCGTGCGACGGGAGCGAAGGCTCGATGCCATGCCGACCAGCTGGATAGATAGGTAATCGCAAATGACCTCGAGCACATTAACGTCATAGGCGAGCGGTGCCTGAGGGCGTTTCCAACCAACTTCCAGCACGCCAAGGATCTGCGTACCGTAAAAAACGGGAAGACAGATCTCGCTGCGGTACGGAGGCATATCCTGCACGCGCAACAGGTGCTTAGAACGATTGTCCAAGTCCATGAACATACCGGAGGCGGCCCTATCGCCCTCAAGGTCCTGTTGAATCGACAAGCGACAGGCGCGCGACTCGCGAAGAACATACGTCGGAATGCCAGCGCCATACGGCAAAAACTCGGGCAGGTAGCTATCGTACAGCTCCTTGGAAACACCGCGTAGCTTAAAACCGCCGCTCTCAGAAAAATAGATAGCGGCACCCGAAGCATCGAGCGTTCCTACGAGCTGGTTCAAAACAGTATCAAGCAGGCTGGGTAACTCATCGGAGCCCACAGTGCTCATAATGACCGAGAGCGTGCCAGAGAGACGCTTGTTCGCCACTCTAAGCTCCGATAACGCACGCTTGAGCTGACGGTCGTGAGAATACTGTTCCTCGATACTGTGAAGCGCCACTAGGACACGTGGTGCGCGGCGCCCAAAGATGCGTGGAGGCGTTACGGAGCCCGCACGAACCAAGACGGGGATAAAAGAGCCGTCACTCAGCTTGAGCATCAGTTCGTTCTCGGAGCCATCAGTTTCAAATGGCAGACGATGTTCAGTCGCACGTTCAAAAGCGGACGAGTACAGGACGTCTTTAACATCTCCACCGATGACGTCGGCACGTTCCTCGCACATCAAACCAAGTAAGCGATTATTCACATGCAGAATGGTTCCGTCGAGCTCGCAGATGATGACAGCATCGCTCGTGATCTCGACTAGCTGGGCAACGTCTGCCCACTCGTTGCGTTCAAGCGTTTCCATCGTGGACCTCACCGTCTATCGGTAACAAAAAAGCCTCCGAAGAGGCTTCTCAAATGCGATGGTGTCGGAGGCGGGACTTGAACCCGCATGACCAAAAAGCGGTCACTAGCACCTCAAGCTAGCGCGTCTGCCAATTCCGCCACTCCGACATGCTATGTTGTTGATTCGCAGTTCGTTTTGTTGGACCCGCGCGCTCAACGAGGAAGATAATAACCTATGATTCGAGAACTGTGCAAGCACTTTTTTGAAAAAAGTTTACGAATTTGTAGATGCGCAGGTAGATCTGTATGTCCGGGTCGGAATGGGGGCAGCTTCCCAGCGCGTCCTCGGGCATGCGGTACATTTTTATCCGCGCTTCGCGCTACAAAATGTACCGCCCCCTGCGGAATGCGCTGGGAAGCTGCCCCCATTCCGACCCTGCGTTAACATGCTCCAGGCAAAGTTCCTAAACATATTCTGGGGCTGATAAGAATTTAGTGGCTCGGCTTTGCCGAGCCCTTATATAAGGAGGCCGGAGCCAAAGCTCCGGCCTCGCTCAATTTCTAATTAGATTAAGTGAGCGATCAAGGAATCGCGCTCCCCTCTGCAACGGCAACGTAGGGCCCGTGCTGGACTTAGTTTTCAGAACATTCCGCAGACCAGGAAACCCCCTTATCCGCAGCTCCGAAGGAGCAGGATAAGGGGGTTTCCATGGTCGAGGACGTTCTGAAAATTAAGTCCAGCACGGGCCCGAAAGATAACAACCGACTACAGGTCGATGTGCGATTCCTTAATCGGGAACGGCTCCGCGAAGTGGCACGCGCAGCAGTGGCCCGGGGCAACTTCCTTAAACTCAGGAAGCTTCTCGGAGCAGATGCCCTGCGCGATCGGACAGCGCGTGTGGAAACGGCAGCCGGTCGGCGGATCTAGCGGCGACGGCGGATCGCCAGCGAGGATGATGCGCTTGCGGGTCTTCTGAATATCCGGATCGGGCACCGGCACGGCAGACAGCAGTGACTGCGTGTACGGGTGGTGCGGCTCGCTATAGAGTGTCTTCCAGTCCGAAACCTCGACCATCTTACCCAGATACATAACGGCAACGCGATCGGAGATGTGCTGCACGACGGACAGGTCGTGGGCGATAAACAGATACGCCGTACCGAACTTGTCCTGAAGTTCCTTGAGCAGGTTCAGAACCTGGGCCTGAATGGAAACATCCAGAGCGGAAACGGGCTCGTCGCAGATGATCAGCTTGGGCTTCAGAGCGAACGCGCGGGCGATGCCGACACGCTGACGCTGACCGCCCGAGAACTCGTGCGGATAGCGGTTGATGTGCTCGGGGTTCAGACCGACGACGTCCAGCAGCTCACGGACACGCTCAATGCGCTCCTCCTTGGTACCCACGCCATGAATAGTCATGGGCTCGGAGACGATCTCGCCGATGGTCATACGAGGATTGAGCGAAGCATAGGGGTCCTGGAAGATGAACTGCATCTCACGACGCATGTCCTTGATCTCATGCTTGCTCATCTCGGCAACGTCTTTGCCCTGGAAGAACACCTTACCTGCCGTCGGCTTGGTCAGGCGCATGATGGTGCGGCCCGTGGTGGACTTACCGCAACCAGACTCGCCGACCAGGCCAAAGGTCTCGCCCGGATAAATCTCGAACGAAATGTCATTCACAGCAGAGACGACGCGCTTGGAAAAACGCTTGGCGAACATGCCGGACTCTGCGGGGAACTCCTTAGAAAGATGCTCGACCTTCAGCAGCGGAGTGCGCTCGTTATTGTCTGCCATTTACGCCTCGCCTCCCTTCTTGGAATCCTTGCGCGTGCGGGACGTCTCAGGGGCGTTCTTGAGGAACTCGGGGTCACCGGAATAATGGCACGCAGAATAGTGGCCGGACTCGGTGACAACGCGCTCGGGGCGCTGCTTGCGGCACTTGTCGGTCGCATAGGGGCAGCGAGGAGAGAAGACGCAGCCCTCGGGCAGGTTCATGAGCGAAGGCGGGTTGCCGTGAATCGGCGTCAGCGGCTTCTTCTCATCGATGGCCTGCTCCGGGATGGAGCGAATAAGACCCCAGGTGTAGGGATGGCGGCTCTCGTAGAAGATTTCCTCAGCAGTACCGAACTCGACGGGACGGCCGGCGTACATAACCATAATCTTATCGGCCATATCGGCGACGACGCCCAGGTCATGGGTAATCATAATAATGGCGTTGCCGTTCTTCTCCTGCATCTCCTGCATGAGCTCGATAATCTGAGCCTGAATGGTAACATCCAGAGCCGTCGTGGGCTCGTCGGCAATCAGGATATCGGGATCGCAGGCAAGAGCCATAGCGATCATGACACGCTGACGCATACCGCCGGAGAACTGGTGCGGATACTCATTGACGCGCTTCTCGGGCTCGGGGATACCCACGAGGTCCAAAAGCTCGGTAGCGCGCTTGAGCGCCTCCTGCTTGGAGTAGCCGCGGTGCAGACGAAGGCCCTCGCCCACCTGCTTGCCGATCTTATAGACCGGGTTCAAGGAGGTCATAGGATCCTGGAAGATCATCGCGATGTCGTTACCGCGAATGTGCTGCATCTCTTCCTCGGTCATCTCGAGGATAGAACGGCCGCGATAGCGAACGTCGCCGCCCTCAATCTTTCCCGGAGGCATCGAGATAAGACCCATGATGGTCATGGCGGTCACGGACTTACCGGAGCCGGACTCACCGACGACACCGAGGGTCTCGCCGCGATCGAGCGTGTAGGAGACACCGTCGACAGCGCGAACAACGCCATCTTCGGTGTGGAAATACATCTTAAGGTCATCGACCTCGAGCAGATGCTGGCCCTCGGGAACCGGCTGGTCCTTCAGGTCCACATAGTTCTTGTTCTTCTTCATCCTTATGCGTCCTTCATCTTGACGTCGAGGGCGTCGCGCAAACCGTCACCCAGCAGGGTGAAGGCGAGCACCGTCGAGAGAATTGCCAGACCGGGCATGATCATCATCCAGGGAGCAGTCAGAAGATACTGCTGACCGTCCTGAATCATGGAGCCCCACGAAGGCGTAGGCGGAATAACGCCCATGCCGAGGAAGGACAGAGCGGACTCGGTCAGAATAGCGCCGCCGATGTTCATGGTCGCGTAGACCACGATGGAAGCAACGGAGTTCGGGAAGATATGGCGCATAACGATACGGGCATCGGATGCACCCATCGCGCGGGCGGCGTCAACATAGTCGTTCTCTTTGACCGTGAGGATCGCGGATCTAAAGACGCGCGCAATCGAAGGCCAGCCGAGAATACCGATGGCGATAAAGACGTTCTGAAGGCCACGGCCGATAACGGCGATCATGGCGACGACGAACAGCACGTACGGGAACGCCAGGAAGATGTCCGCGCAGCGCATGATAATCGTATCCCAGATGCCGCCATAGAAACCGGCAAGGGCGCCCATGACCAGACCGATCACCGTGGAGATGGCGGTGGCCATAATACCGACGGAAAGCGAAACACGTGCACCGTAGATAACACGAACGAGAATGTCGCGGCCAAGGGCGTCGGTGCCAAACGGGTGCTCGGCACACGGAGCCAGCAGCGACGTCTCGGCCATGGTGGTCGAGTCGGAAGCCGTAGGAGAGCCGAGCCAGGGCTTAGCCCACAGATCTGCGGTCAGGGCAACCAAAACGACGACGATGATCCAGCAGACACCGATAACGGCGAGCTTGTTCTTGCGAAGACGCTTAAAAGCGTCGCCCCACAGCGTGCGGGACTTGGCGGGAGCAGATGCGGCCTTGGTGGCGGTAGCCTGCTCCTGAGACTGAGAATCAGTTTCCTGCATGAGACGTACCTCCCTTAGGCCTTATCCGACGGACCGCCAAGGCGGATGCGCGGGTCGAGGAATGCATAGCTAATGTCGACGAGCAGGTTGATCACCATGACGACGACGACGATGAGCGTAACGCCGCCCATAACGATGGGCCAGTCACGCATGCTAATGGCGCGATAGACCTCATAGCCGATACCGGGCCAGTTAAAGACCGTTTCGGTCAGGATGGCACCCGAAAGCATGCCGCCAAAGTCGACACCAATATAGGTAACGACGGGGATGAGTGCATTCTTAAGCGCATGCTTGATGATGATCGCGCGATTGGAGAGACCCTTGGCCTTTGCCGTACGGATGTAATCTTGGTTCATGACGTCAAGCAGCTGTGAACGCATAATGCGGGCAGCATAAGCGGTCGAAACCGAAGCCAGCGTAATGGTCGGAAGCACATAGTGCATCCAATCCTGATACTGAGAGCTGGAACCGCCGGCACCCGAAATCGGCATGGAGAATGCGCCGCCGGTGAGATCCTTAAGGATGACGCCGAAGAACAGCTGCAGCAGCATGCCGAGCCAGAAGGCGGGAACGGCAACGAGGATCGACGTGGTCAGCGTTACCAAAATATCCCAGAAGGAATAACGCTTTACCGCCGAAATGATACCCGCACCGATACCCATGATCGCCTCGAGCACGATGGCGCACGCGGCGAGTTTGACCGTATACGGATACTTCTGGGCAAAGATTTCCGTAACCGGCAGCTTGCGCTGGTACGAATTACCCAGATCGCCATGAAGCAGACCGTTCATGTAATACAGATAACGGTCTACAAGCGACGTCTGAACGGGATCGCCGTTCTCGTCAAGGATCGCGTTACCGTCCTCGTCCGTCTGGACCAGGTGATAGCGTACGCGAAGCTGAAGCTCTACCTCGGGGGACAGAGCCTTGTCTCCACCGATCAACTTGATCGGATCTCCCGGCACGATATTCTGGAGGGCGAACAGAATCAGCGTGACGCCCAAAAACACCGGGATGAACTGAAGCACACGTTTAACGATGTACTTACCCATACCACTCCCCTATCTAGGGATTAACCTAAATGGGATGCCGATCGCCAGACCGGCATCCCAAAATTACCATCAGCCAGTTTACCCCAGGTTAGGGGGAACTGTATGTTTCCCATGAGGTCTACGTAAATACTTGACCCTCACGGAAGCTGCAAAACTCTTAGGCGAGCTCAGCGGTACCCAGATCGGCGTGCTTCTGCGGATCAACGTAGAGGTACTTGACGCGGTCGGAGCCAGCGATGGTGTGCGTGTAGAACATCACCGGGATGACCGGGCAGTCGGCGGCGACCATGGCGTCGGCCTCCTGCATCTTGGCGATACGCTCGTCGTCGTCAACCGTGGCACGGGCCTCGTCAACCTTGGCGTCAAAGTCGGGGTTGCTGTAACCGGAGCGGTTGTCGCCACCCAGGGAGTCGGAGTGGAACAGCGGATACAGGAAGTTGTCCATGATCGGGTAATCGGCGATCCAGCCCAGACGGCCGAACTGATAGTTGAAGTTCTGATACTGCTCGAGCAGGGCAGACCACTCAGGGGTATCGGAGACGGCGGTGACGCCCACCTTGGCGAGGTCGCCGATGATGGACTCCATGATCTCCTTGTGGCCGCCGTCCTGGTTGTAGGACAGGGTCACATTGATGCCACGATCGCCGTTAGCGCCAGCGGGAGCGACCTTGTCGAGGTACTCGTTAGCCTTGTCGACGTCGTAGGCGCAGAACTCCCATGCGCCCTCCTTGTAGCCGGCGATTCCCGGAGGAACGATGCCGTCAGCGGGGGTACGGGTGCCCTTGAAGATGGTCTTGCAGATGGCCTCACGGTTGATAGCCAGGGAGATGCCCCTACGCAGGTCAGCGTTGTTGAACGGCTCGGCCGTGGTGTTGCACGTCAGATAGTACGTGGAAGGCTCGGAACCGAGCAGCATGCGCGCACCATCACTCATGGTGTAGCCATCCTTGGACTCGCCGCGGTCCTTCTTGGCGGCGTCGATCTGAGCAACGGGAACGTCGCAGACATCAAGGTTACCGGCCTGGAACTCCTTGTAAGCGGTCTCCACGTCCTTGATGACCTGGAAGTGGATGGCGTCGATCTTGGCCTTGTCGCCATAATAATCGTCGAACTTCTTGAGGTTGATCTCCTGACCATCCTCCCACTTACCGTCCATCATGAACGGGCCGTTGCCGACCGGGGCAAGATAGAAGCTCTTGACATCGGTCTCGGCGCACTCGGGAACCGGGGACAGAGCCGGGTGAGAGGCGACGAAGGGGAAGTCGGCGTAGGCAGAAGTCAGCTTGACGACGAGGGTCTCGTCATCCGGGCAGGTGACACCGGTCAGCTCGGTAGCCTTACCGGCAACCAGATCGTCATAGCCCTCGACCATGGAAAGGTGATAGGAGACCTCGGAAGGACCATACTCGGTAGCGATGGCCGACTTGGTGTTGACCAGGCGCTCCCAACCGAGCTTGAAGGACTTGGAGGTAACGTCGTCACCGTTATGGAACTTGGCCTTCTTGATCTTGAAGGTGAACTCGGTGGCGTCGTCGTTAGCCTCAAAGGACTCGCAAGCCAGCGGAACGATCTCGCCCTTCTCGTTATCGTACTCCGTCAGAGCGTCGAAGAGCTGGTATTCGACCTGAGTGCCCTGATCCTCCTGGACGTTGTAGGGGTCGATGCAGACCGGGTTGTTGATGTAGAAGTTCAGCGTCGAACCGGACTCAGAACCGGAAGCGTCGCCGCCCTTCTTGCCGCATGCGGCAAGAAAAGCCATGGAGCTCGCAGCGAGGGTGCCGCCAACAAAGGCGCGACGACCCATAACGGGCTGGTGGAACATAGAATCAGCCATGCCATCCTCCTTATGAGATAGGACAAAGTGAATTCGGCCGGGCAACGTCGAGACAGCCCAATCGAACCATTCAAACGCGGTCCGCTGTTATGGCTGGTTATGCAATGCGGGCCAACGTTTTGCAATACAGTAGCGCATTTTATGCACAATTTGGCGCTGATTCCGGTTAACGGTCGAGAATTTCTTTAGTTGGGCGAAGTATGTGGGGATATTTTGGCTCTGTTACAAGTCTGTAAACAAAAAGGGCCCCGCACATGCGGGACCCTTTACAAACGTATATACGCCGATGCTTAGTAGCCGACGATGCCCTGCGGGAAGAAGAACATGCACAGAACGACACACACGGCAAAAACGACGGCCATAATTACCGTCAGGCGATCGAGGTTCTGCTCCATGACGCCCGTGGCAGAGCTGGAGTTATACAGCGAGCTAGCGATCATATCCGAAACGCCGGTGCCCTTACCGGAATGCATCAGAACGAGAATCGTCAGCGCCACGGCAGAAACAGCCCAAACGACAAACAGAAGAATCTGGAACGGACCCATAGATAAGCTCCTTAATAGAACAATTCAAACTCCAGTACTGTACCACAACCTCCAACACTCCCCCACCTGCCATTTAGGGACGGGGTAGAAATGGCAGAAATACCAAAAAGGGGGTTGCCCGAATTTGGGCAACCCCCTCGCATGAAAACGCTTGGAGTTTTCACTTAGGCCTCGGTGGCGAGCACGCGGCCCGTCATCTCGGCGGAAGGCTCAATACCAGCCATGGTGAGCATGGTCGGAGCGATATCGGAGAGACGGCCGTCCTCGATACCGGTGAGCTTGGCCTTCTCATCAACGATGATAAACGGCACGCGGTTGGTGGTGTGAGCCGTAAACGGATGCTTGGAACCGTCGGAAGCAACGTCAAACATGTGATCGGCGTTGCCGTGGTCGGCGGTAATCAGCGCAAAGCCGCCCTTGGCGAGAATCGCCGGGACAACCTTGGACAGGGCATCGTCAACAGCCTCGACGGCCTTAACGGCGGCGTCGAAGACACCGGTGTGACCAACCATGTCGCAGTTCGCGAAGTTCACGATGTAGAAATCAGCGCGATCCTCGTTGATGGCGGCGACGAGCTTCTCGGTCACCTCGGGAGCGCTCATCTCGGGCTGCAGATCGTAGGTAGCGACCTTGGGGGAAGCGACGAGCACGCGCTCCTCGCCCTCCTTGGGCTCCTCGATGCCGCCGTTGAGGAAGAACGTCACGTGGGCGTACTTCTCGGTCTCGGCGGTATGCAGCTGCTTCAGGCCATTGGCGGCGATAACGTCGGCCAGAACGTTCTCGGGGAACGTCTTGGGGAAGGCGACCTCGACGTCAAACGTCGGGTCGTACTCGGTCATCGTCACAAAGTGCGAAAGCTTGATCTGCTCGCGCTCAAAGCCGTCGAACTCCTTATCCGTGAACACGCGAGTCATCTGACGAGCGCGGTCGGGACGGAAGTTAAAGAAGATGGCCGCGTCGCCCTCGTGAATGCCCTCGTTGTGGGCAGCGAAGGGCTCGACGAACTCGTCGCCGCGCGGATCCTTCTCGTAGTACGCCTTGATACCGGCAACGGGGTCGGTATCAGCATCGGACGCGTTGACCATGACGTCGTAGGCGCGCTGGATGCGCTCCCAACGATTATCGCGGTCCATAGCCCAATAACGACCCGAGACGGTGGCAACGCGAGCGTCGCAACCGGTCTCCTCGGAGATCTTAGCCAGGAAGGCGCAGAACTCACTCATGTAACCGGCACCGGACTGCGGGTCAACGTCGCGGCCATCCATGAAGGCGTGGACGCGAACGGTCTTGACACCATGCTCGGCAGCCATCTTGACCAGAGCCTCGACGTGGTTCATGTGAGAATGAACACCGCCAGGGCTCATAAGGCCCATGAGGTGGAGCGTCTTGCCGTCAGCCTTGACGTCGTCCATAGCCTTGACGAAGACCTCGTTCTTGGCGATGGAGCCATCCTTGATGGCGTTGTTGATGCGCGAAAGCTCCTGGAACACGATACGGCCGGCACCGATGTTGAGGTGACCCACCTCGGAGTTGCCCATCTGACCGTCGGGAAGGCCCACGTCCTCGCCCGAAGCGCCGAGCGTAGTGTGGGGATACTTCTCGTACAGGCTATCAAGGAAGGGCGTCTTGGCAGCGGCGACGGCGTTCTCGCCATCGGCCGGAGCAAGGCCGCAGCCGTCCATGATAATCAGGAGTGCAGGAAGATGACGCTGTGCCATATGTCCTACTCGCCTGCCTTGACGACCATAGAGGCGAAGTCGGCAGCCTTGAGCGAAGCGCCGCCCACGAGGGCGCCGTCAACGTCGGGCTTGGCGACGAGCTCGGCAATGTTGCCGGGCTTGGCAGAGCCACCATAGAGAACGCGGATGCCGTTAGCGAGCTCCTCGCCGAACATCTCCTTGAGGGTCTCACGGATAGCGCCGCAGACCTCCTGAGCGTCCTCAGCGGTAGCGGTCTTACCGGTGCCGATGGCCCAGATGGGCTCGTAGGCGACGACGACCTGCTTGGGGCAGGTGATCTCAAGACCAGCAAGGCCAGCCTTGACCTGGTTCACGACATGCTCGACATAGGTGCCAGCCTCGCGGACCTCGAGGGACTCGCCGCAGCAGAAGACGGGAACAAGACCGGCGGCAACGAGAGCCTTGGCCTTCTTGTTCTGGTCCTCGTCGGTCTCGTGGAAGTAGTCGCGACGCTCGGAGTGACCGATGATGCAGTAGGTGCAGCCAGCGGACTTGAGCATGTCGCAAGAGGACTCACCGGTGAAGGCACCCTTGGCCTCCCAGTACACGTTCTGTGCACCGAGGGCGATGGGGGCAGCCTGAATGCGGTCATGAACCGTGGTGATGTCAATGGTCGGAGGGCAGACGAGCACCTCGACGCCAGCCGGAACCTCGGGCAGAGCCTGAGCCAGCTCGTCGGCGAGCTTGGCGGCCTCGGCGACGTCGTTGTTCATCTTCCAGTTACCAGCAATAAGAAGGGTGCGATTAGGCATCGAGAAGCGCCTCCACTCCGGGCAGGGCCTTACCCTCGACGAGCTCCATGGAAGCGCCACCACCGGTGGAGATCCAGCTCATCTTGTCGGCCAGGTTGAACTTGTTGACAGCCGCGACAGAGTCACCACCGCCGATGATCGAGGTGCAGTCGGCCTCGGCGACGGCCTCGGCGATAGCCTGGGTGCCGTGAGCGAAGTTGTCGAACTCGAAGACGCCCATGGGGCCGTTCCAGAACACGGTCTTGGCGCCCTTGACGGCCTCGGCGTAGAGCTCCTCGGTCTTGGGGCCGATGTCCATGCCCTCACGATCGTCGGGGATAGCGTCGGAAGCGACAACCTCGGGGACAGCGTCCTCGCCAAAGTGATCGGCAACGCGGTTGTCGATGGGGAGCAGGATCTTGACGCCCTTTTCCTCGGCCTTCTTGAGCATCTCGCCGGCGCGCTCGACCCAGTCCTCTTCCTTGAGGGACTGACCGACGGTCAGGCCCTGAGCCAGGAAGAAGGTGTAGGCCATGCCGCCACCGATGATCAGGGTGTCAGCGGAGTCGATGAGGTGATCGAGAACGCCGATCTTGGAGGAAACCTTGGAACCGCCGACGATAGCGACGAAGGGGCGCTCGGGCTCGGCGAAGATGCCGGTCAGCGTGTCGACCTCCTTCTCGAGCAGGAAGCCGGCGACGGCAGGCAGGTAAGCGGCGGGGCCCACGACGGAACCCTGGGCGCGGTGAGCGGTGCCGAAGGCATCGAGAACGAAGACGTCACCATAGGAAGCGAGCTTCTTGGCGATCTCGGGATCGTTCTTCTTCTCACGCTTGTCGAAACGGACGTTCTCGAGAACGAGGACCTTGCCCGGCTCGACGGCGGCGACAGCCTCAGCAGCCTTCTCGCCGTAGGTGTCGGCGACAAAGGCAACATCGAGACCAGAGAGCTCAGCGAGCTTCTTGGCGACAGGCTCAAGGGAGAGCTCAGGCTGGAAGCCGGTGCCCTCGGGACGGCCGAGGTGGCTCATGAGGATGACGCGAGCGTTGTGCTCAACGAGGTAGTTGATGGTGGGCAGGGCAGCCTTGATGCGGGTGGTGTCGCCAACGACGCCATCCTTGATAGGCACGTTGAAGTCAACGCGGACGAGAACGCGCTTGCCGTCGACATCGATGTCGCGGACGGTCTTCTTGGTAAAGGCCATGTTTGCTTCTACCTTTCGTACGTGTCTGCCTCCCATTACGGCAGACGATTTCCTATAAAAAGGGCGCGACCCTAGGGTGTAAGCCCTATAAGGCCGCGCCCTTCTTTAGACGCTCAACGAGCTATTCGCTAAAAGCTAAATTAAGCAACGAACTTCTCGAAGTACTTGATGGTGCGGACCATCTGAGAGGTGTAAGAGTTCTCGTTGTCGTACCAAGAGGTGACCTGAACGAGGGTCTGGCCGTTGCCGAGGTCAGAGCACATGGTCTGAGTGGCGTCGAAGATGGAGCCGTGGGTCTCGCCGATGATGTCGGTGGAGACGATGTCGTCCTCGTTGTAACCGAAGGTCTCGGAGATGGTGGCAGCGTAGGCCTTCATAGCGGCGTTAACCTCGTCGACGGTGACCTTCTTGTCAACGACAGCGTAGAGGTTGGTGATGGAGCCGGTCGGCGTCGGGACGCGCTGGGCGGCACCGATGAGCTTACCGTTGAGCTCGGGGAGAACCAGGCCGATAGCCTTAGCAGCACCGGTGGTGTTGGGGACGATGTTGACGGCGCAGGCGCGGCTACGACGCTTGTTGCCCTTGCGCTGCGGGCCGTCGAGCGGCATCTGGTCGCCGGTCCAGGCGTGAATGGTGGTCATGATGCCGGACACGATGGGAGCGAAGTCGTTCAGACCCTTGGCCATCGGGGCGAGGCAGTTGGTGGTGCAGGAAGCGGCGGAGATGATGTTGTCCTCAGCGGTCAGCGTCTCGTGGTTGACGTTGTACACGATGGTGGGCAGATCGCTGCCAGCCGGAGCGGAGATGACGACCTTCTTGGCGCCAGCGTTGATGTGGGCCTGAGCCTTAGCCTTGCTGGTGTAGAAGCCGGTGCACTCGAGAACGACGTCGACGTCGAGGTCGCCCCAAGGCAGGTTGTTGGCGTCGGCCTCCTTGTAGATCTTGATCTCCTTGCCGTCAACGGTGATGGAATCCTCGCCAGCAACGACCTCGTGATCGCGAGCGTAGTTGCCCTGCGTGGAGTCGTACTTCAGCAGGTAAGCGAGCATATCGGGAGAGGTGAGGTCGTTGATAGCGACGATCTCGGAGCCCTCATGACCGAACATCTGACGGAAAGCCAGACGACCGATGCGACCGAAGCCGTTAATAGCAACCTTTACTGCCATTGTGTCTCCTTTCGTAAGGCCCCCGCGAGCTACAGCGCCCGCCGTTGAGGCCCACAAACTAACCACTCGCCTAATATACCTTTTTTTTGACTTGAATTTCACGAGAATGCTCGAAATTGAAAATCAAATTTACGTTAAAACGTTTTAAAGAGTAAAACAGCAGTTCAATCCCTATATAAGCAGTTTCGCTCAACTACCTGTTTGCTTCAATGAGCTTTTCAAGCCTCAAAACTCGATGGTAGAGGGCCGACTTCGACAAGGGAGGGTCAGCCATCTCCCCCAGATCGCGCAGTGACAGATCGGGATAGCGCTCGCGCAGGTCGCAAAAGACTGCTAAGGCGTCCGGAAGCGTGTCGCGTAAACCCCGCTGTTCGAGCTCATCGATCAACGCAAGCTGATGCTGAGCAGCGCCCGCACTTCTGGTCTGATTGGCCAGCTCGGCATTCACGCGACGGTTTACGTCGTTCTTAACCAATTTGACCGCGCGCGCTTCCTCAATCTCGGCAACGCTGCGCTTGGCTCCGACCAGCTTTAGGAGCTGCTCGATCTCCTCGGCGCTCTTAATGTACACGGCATAGGACCCGCGCCGTGCGTTGACGCGCGCATGGACCCCAATCTGCTCCAGCAGATCGCAGAGCCCCTTGGCATATTGCTCGCCCTGCACCGCAATCTCCAAATGAAAGTCGCCGCGGGGATCGGCCACGAAACCGCCGGCGATGAGCGCGCCGCGGATGTAGGCAAGTCTGCAGCAGGGACGGGCAACGATGTGCCGGGGAACACCGGCGACGAGCCCTCCCCTGCGGTCTAGAATGCCCAGCAGCACCAGAGCCTTGTCCAGGTCGGGTTGATCGGGCAGGGTAATGAGATAGTTACGGACCTTATGCAAGACCGATTTACGAACGGTGAATTCCGTTTTGAGCTTAAGGATACGATGCGTCAGCGTGATCATCGTGCGCGCGACGGCGCCCGTCTCGGTCGCGACCGTCAAACGATACCGCCCGGAGCCGGCCAGCGAAAGTGTACCGCTCACACGCGTCAGGGCGGCAAGCGTCGACAAATCGCAGTATTCACATTCGGGTTCGCAGCGCGCGAGCTCGTCACGCACCTCGGCGGTAAACGACATGCAGGCCTATGCTTTCGTGTTGGCGCGCGACAAGTCGCGATGGGAAATGCTCACGTGATACTGGGCGCCTTCCAAATAACGCGCCGTGGCCTCGGCGATGGCAACGCTGCGGTGTTGACCGCCCGTGCAACCGATGGCGATAGAAAGCTGCGGCTTGCCCTCCGCGATATAGCCGGGCATGACCGTATCGAGCAGCTGCGTCCAGGCCTTCCAGAACTCCTGGGTCTTGGGATGGTCCAGAACAAAATCGGAGACCTTTTTATCGAGACCGGTCATCGTGCGCATCTCGGGATCGTAGAACGGATTGGGCAGGAAGCGAACGTCGATCATAATGTCCGCCTCGACGGGCATACCGTGCTTAAAGCCAAACGAGAACACGTGAACGTCCATGAGCTGCTGGTCGGACAACTCGGAGAACGCCATGCGCAATTTATTACGCAGGGCAGAGGTGCGCAGACGGCTCGTGTCGATGATCATATCGGCTCGATCGCGCACACCCCGCAGCTGCAGACGCTCCCGCTGAATCGCATCGGCCGTAGTCTCCCCCGGCTTGGCAATGGGATGGCGGCGGCGGTTTTCGCTATAACGACGGATCAGCACCTCGTCAGAGGCCTCGAGAAAAACGATGTTGCAGCTCATCTCGCGCTCCTCGAGTGCGGCAACGGCATCGAGCAGCTCATCGAACAAGCCCTGGCTGCGCAGGTCGCAGGTGACGGCAAGGTGCCTGCCCACGCCCGTATTGATGCCAACGAGCTCGGCAAGCTGGGCAATCAGACGCGGTGGCAGGTTATCAATGCAAAAATAGCCCATATCCTCGAACACGTGCATGGCCTGTGTGCGGCCCGATCCGGACATTCCGGTGATGATGACGATATCGGGGATGCGCTCCGAGCGCTCCGCCGCATCCATGGCATCTCCCTTTTGCATGTGCTGCCTCCCAAAAACAAGCGCGGGACCCAGCAACCCGGATCCCGCGCGGTCAATTGCCTATATTGAGTATACCGCCCCGAGCGGATACAGGGCCTGTCTTACGCCTCAAGCGCAGCCTTGAACCAACTCGTAATACTCGTGGGGTGCGTGATGGCGGTGCCGACGACAACGGCCCAGGCGCCAGCATCGATTGCGGCGCGAGCCTCCTCGGGCGTGTGCACGCGGCCCTCGCAGATGATGGGAAGACCGGGGAATTCCTCGGTCGCCTGACGCAGGAGCGGCAGATCGGGGCCATCGGCCATGGTGCAGTCGATGGCGGCGACGCCGTGAGAAAGCGTGGTGGATACCAGGTCAAAGCCCATATCAACCGCACGGCGAATGTCCTCGATGGTGGCACAGTCGGCCATCAGGAGCACGCCCTCCTCGTGCAGCGGACGGAAGGTGTCCTCGACGGTCTTGCCATCGGGACGCGGGCGATCAGTGGCGTCAATTGCCACGATGTCGGCACCGGCGGCAACGCAGGCGCGAGCATGACGCAGCGTCGGCGTGATGTAGACGCCCTCGTGTCCATCCTTCCACAAGCCGATGACGGGGACCTCGCAGCGGCCCTTAATGGCGGCGATGTCGGCAAGACCCTGGCAGCGAATAGCGGCAGCACCGCCAAGCTCGCAGGCGCGAGACATCTGAGCCATGGTTTCGGGCGTACGAAGCGGCTCGCCCATATACGCCTGAACGCTCACGACGAGCTTGCCCTTTAGGGACTGGATCAAAGGATCAACGGTCATGTTCGACTCAACCTCTCTCAAAACAGCCTCCTGAGGCATTACACCTCAGAAGGCGCACTTGGTAGTTATGTTTACTTCAACGAAGCAAGAAGGTGTTCGGCGGCGCCGATGAGCGGCGCGTCGCCCTCCAGAGAACCGATGAGGATCGGCGTGTCCTGAAGCGGGTCGAGCGCCTGGCTGGCATAGCCCTCGTGCACCGAGTCCTTCCACGTTTGCGAACGCCAATCGGGACCCTGGTGAATCACACCTCCCGAAAGCACGATGACCTCGGGATCCAAGATGTTGGCAAGCGAGCCCAAGCTGGCGCCCAGCGCAAAGCCGGCGTCATGGATGACCTCGGTCGCCTTTGCGTCGCCCGCACGGCACAGGTCGTTCACATCGCGACCGACCGAAGGACGGCTGGGGTCAACTCGACCGAAGCGCTCGTCGTACATACGGCCAATCGAGGTGCCCGAGGCTACCGACTCAAGATGGCCAGAACGACCACAGGCGCAGGGAATTCCGGCAGCAGCCGAGCACTCGATATGGCCCATATGGCCGGCAGCACCATGGAAGCCCTGCATCACGCGGCCGTTCTCGACATATGCGCCGCCGATGCCCGTGCCGATGCCCAGACACAAGACGGAGAACTTGCCCTTACCGACGCCCCAGTGGGCCTCGCCCAGAGCATGAGCCTGCACGTCGCCCACAACGGCAACGGGAAGACCAAGGTCCTCGCGCAGACGCGGCCCCAACTGAACACCGGACCAGCCGGGCATAATCTCGTTGGCATACGCGATGGCGCCCGTCTTGGGATCGACGACGCCGGCGGCACCGATACCGACACCGAGGACCTCGACATCGGGATTCGCCTCAAGAGCGGCCTTGATGGACGCCTCGATACGCTGGAAGACAGCCTCGCCGCCCTCCTGGGCCTCGGTAGGAACCTCGGCCTCAAATACGGGATGGGGCACGCTGCCGTCAGCCGGATACTCCATAATGGCAGTCGCAATCTTGGTGCCGCCGATATCGACGGAGCAAACGTACTTGTTCTCCATGTCGCTCTCCTTAGGAGATAAAAACAACTACAGGAAATGCGCCGTCAGGCTAGCCGTCACAGCGCAGTAAAGGTTATCCAGGTGCCCGAGATCGCCGAGAAACCGTGTGGCCATTGACCTAATGGGTCATGGCCACACGGTTGAGGCGCGAGGTCGGGTGCCTGGGAAAGCTTTACAGGAGACCGTTGTCCTGGAGGACCTTCTTAATCGCCTCGACGTTCTCGCCGGTCATGGCCTTCACCGGGCGCGGCATGGTCGGGCTGTCGAAGATGCCCATGAGATTCATAGCGGTCTTGAAGGCACCAACGCCGCCGGCATAGCCCTGAACGCCCGAGGTGACATCCCAGATGTGGGAGATCTCGTTGAGGCGATCCTGCTCGGCCTTGACGGTAGCCCAGTCGCCGGCCTGAGCGGCCTTCCACTGACGCACGTAGCCCTCGGGCTCAACGTTGGCGAGACCCGGGACGGAACCGTCGGCGCCACCGAGGTAGGCGCCGTCGACAACAACCTCGTGACCGGTGAGGATACTCATCGGGTGGCCGTTCTTCTCGTTCTCCTGAACGAGATAGCGGAACGAGATGTCATCGCCCGAGGAATCCTTGACGCCGGCCAGGACGCCCTCGGCGCCGAGCTTGGCAAGGAGCTTCCAGGGGAGCTTGGTGTGGACGCACACGGGGATGTCGTAGGCAAAGATGGGCAGGTCGAGTTCCTCGTGCAGGATGCGGAAGTGCTCCTCGACCTCGGTCATGCCCTGCAGGGCATAGAACGGGCAGGTGGCGACAAGCGCGTCGGCGCCCAGCTCCTGGGCGACCTTGCCGTGCTCGATCATGCGCTCGGTCTCGGTGTCGATGATGCCGACCAGAACAGGCACGCGGTGATCGACGATGCGCACGGCCTCGGCGATAATCTGGCGACGGCGCTCGTCGGTGGAGAAGACGACCTCGCCCGAGGATCCCAGGAAGAACAGGCCATCGACGCCGGCATCGATCATGCGGTTGATGCTGCGCTCAAAGGAGACAACATCGAGCTGGTGATCTTCGGTATCGGGAACAACGACGGGAGGGATAACGCCGGTGAATTTCTGAGTTGCCACAAGAATCTCCTTAGTTGTCTGGCGGGCGGCCCTATGCCACCCACTCTTGTTGGCAGTGTCCAGGCCGTCTAGGCCAAAGAACACGGGTAGAACGTTTGGTAAAAAAAGTCGATGACTTCGTTTTCGAACGCATTGATGCGCTCATGAGCGTATTTGGCATAGATGACATGCCTCCGGTCACACTCAAGACCGTTGAATACGGCAAACTGGCCCTTGGGATCGCTCACGACATCCATGAGCGATGTGCCCATGAGCACCGATCCACGCACCCGAGACGACAACGCCTCGAGGCCACCGGGAATTGGATTGGCAACCGCCGTGCAGGCGAGGCCCCGCTCGTCCAGAGCAGAAACCGCCAGCGCGACTCCGCCGCCAAGGCCCTCGCCCCATGCAAAGATGCGGTCGGGGTCCACGCCATCAAGATTGCGCGACACCTTCGCCATCGCGCAACCCCAACGGACGCGCTTGACAAAAGCAGGAGAGGCAATCCCCTGCTGCAGCTCGCTGGATCCAATCGCCTCATCGTCCAGCGCAAGCACGGCATATCCCATGGCCGCAAACCTCGTCATGTGATGCCATCCCCGCACGGGTCGGTCGATGTCGTGAAACATCAGACATAGCGGCACAAGCTCGGATGCTCGGGCGCGACCGGCAGGCTCGATCAGACGCGCGTGGACCACATCGCCACTAAGCTCAAAGGAAACCTCGGAGTAGCGGGCATACGGATTGGCGAAATCGATCGCCGTAATACTCGGCCCGCAAACCTCAAGGTCCGAAGCGGCTATCTCTAATTCGGAAACATCCGCAGAAGCATCACCGCGCCAATCCCGGAAATCAGCGAGCCTTGACGAGACCGTTCCGGGAATCCCCACAAGGTCGGAGACAATCAGCTCATTGACATTGCTCTCGCACTTAGACATGAGCCTCCCCTCCCTTGCAGAAAAACGGAATGATCAGATCGTCAAAATCCTGAATCTCCTCGTGGCCAAAGCCTTCAAAGAACTCATGACGCTTTTCACAGGTCAGGTTGTTATAGACCGCAAACTGCGTCGCTGGCGGACAGACGGTATCGGCTGTGCCGGTGCCAAACAGCACGGGGCATTTGACCGTAGGGGCAAAGTTCTTGGAATCGAAGTACGCCAGCTTGGCATAGGCTTCGTCGATACGAGTCGAGTCCTCGTCAAACCAGCGAGACCAATAGCGCAGGCCCTCGTAGGCAATGTCGTCGGCATCCAAATCCCAGACCAGGCGGAAATCCGACAGGAAGGGATAGAGGATGGCGGCGCGATTGATAAGCTCGCTGTTAAGTGCACAGGTCGCAATGCCCAAACCGCCGCCCTGCGACGCGCCGTTCACAAACACACGGGCAAGATCGATGCCCTCGAGCTCGCGAACGATGCGGCACAGGATGCGAATATCTTGGTGCAAGCGGACGTAGTAGAGGTTGGCCGGATCGCCGTCGATACCGGCGACGATATGGCCCGCGACCGTTGTGCCCTCAAATCCACCAATGTCCTCGGAGGGACCTCCTTGGCCGGGGCAGTCGAGGGCGATGAGTGCCATGCCCATGCCCGCAAACGACGCCTGCTCAAACCAGCTGCGGCTTGCACCCGGATACCCATGGAACTGAAGTACCACTGGCACGGGCTCGTCCGAGACGGGTTTAAGGTACTTGGCATGCAGGCGAGCGCCACACATGCCGGTATACCAGAGGTCGAAAAGCTGGCAGGTCACGGCATCGGTGACCGATGCCGTCTCGATCGCATAGTCAAGTCCGACGGCGTCGGCCTCGGCCATGCGGTCCTTCCAAAAGAGATCGAAATCCGATGGACGGGGCATGGCGCCCCGATACCCACCAAATTGCTGTTGTAGCTCCTGAGCACTTGGCATGGCTCGTGAACCCAACCTTTCGAAATCGCAACGGAGGTGCGCCCGGCAAGGGAACCGGGCGCACGGGAGGGAAAGCGAGGCTACTCGCCGAGCTTGGGATGCAGCAGCGACGGCGCAGCACCGAGCAGCATCTTGGTGTAGGGGTCCTGAGGGTGCTGGAAGACCTGCTTGGCCTCGCCCTGCTCGACGATCTTGCCGCCATTCATAACGATGATGTCGTCAGAGATATAGCGGACCGTCTGGATGTCATGGCTGATGAACACCATGGCCAGGCCGAGCTCCTTCTTAAGGTCGGTCAGCAGGTTCAGAATTTGCGCGCGAACCGAAACGTCCAGAGCCGAGGTGGGCTCGTCGGCGATGATGGCATCGGGGTTCAGCGACAGGGCACGGGCAATTGCGACGCGCTGGCGCTGGCCGCCCGAAAGCTGGCCGGGAAGAACCTCGGCGGCGGAGCTGGGCAGACCGGTGAGCTCCAAGAGCTCCTTGACGCGCTTCTCCTGCTCGGCCTCGGTACCCAGGTTGTGGACGCGCATGGGGTCGAGCAGTTGCTCGCGAACGACCATACGGGGGTTGAGTGCCGTGGCCGGGTTCTGGAACACGACCGAGATGACGCGACCCATGTGGCGACGGTCCTCGGCGGTACGTTTGGTAACGTCCTTGCCCTTAAAGTAGACCTTGCCGCTCGTGGGGGCCTGCAGGCCGCACATGACGTTGGCGGTGGTGGACTTACCGCAACCGGACTCGCCGACGATGCCGATCGTCTGACCGGGCATGAGCCTAATCGTTACACCCTGGACGGCGTGAACCAGGTTAGGGTGCAGAATCGAGCCGGTACGGGTCCTAAAGGTGACGTGGACGTCATCAAGGAAGATGATCGGCTCGACGCCGTTGACTGCGGTCTCGCTCATCTACATCACCTCCGCGTGAGGGGTCAAACCATTTGCCTTGAGCACCTCGTCGGGGAGCTCGGAATAGAAGTGCTCGGTGCCGGGCACGCGCTTGAAGACCGGACGGGTGTCCAGGCCAATACGCGGATGGCTCGAGCGGGGCGCGAAGCGATCGCCCTTGGGGAAATCGCGCGGGCTCGGAACGGCGCCGGGCACCTGGTGCAGGCGGCCCGAACCGCTCTCGATGGACAGAACGGAACCCAGAAGACCGCGGGTGTACTCGTGGATCGGGTTGGTGAGCAGCTCCTTGGTGGGCGCCTGCTCGATAACCTGACCGGCGTACATCACCGTGATGTTATGGGCGACCTCGGCGACCAGCGCCAGGTCATGCGAGACGAAGATCATGGCAAAGCCGAGCTTGGCCTGAAGGTCGTTGAGCAGCTTGATGACCTGCTTCTGGACGGTAACGTCCAGAGCGGTCGTGGGCTCGTCGCAGATGACCAGCTTGGGGTCGCGGGTAAGGGCCATAGCGATCAGGACACGCTGACGCTGGCCACCGGAAAGCTCATGCGGGTAGCTCTCGAGCGTACGCTTGGGGTCGAGGCCCACGAGCTCCAGGAGTTCCTCGGCGCTGCGGGTGCCGCCGCGCTTGGTGAGCTGCTTCATCTGGGCAGAGATGAGCATGGAGGGGTTGAGCGAGGACAGGGCGTCCTGATAGACCATAGCGATATCGGTACCGCGCAGGCCGAACCACTCCTTCTTGCTCATCTTGAGCAGGTCGCGGCCCTCCCAGAGGACCTCGCCGGAAAGGTGCTCGTCATCGTCGGTCAGGCCCATGATGGCCAGCGTGGTGATGGACTTACCGCAACCGGACTCGCCCACCAGGCCCATGGTCTGACCAGGACGGACGTCAAAGTTGACATGGTCGACGACGTTGATATCGCCGTGATGCTCAAACTGAATGCAGAAGTCACGGACCGAGAGAATCGGTTCGACAGACTCGTCGGGCACATGGCGATCGTCACGCTTGAGCTCGACATCGCGCAGGGCGCCAAGGCGAGCGGAGAGGGACTGGGCCTGCTCCTTGTAGGCGCGAACGGGGTCGGAGACCAGCAGGTCGGCCTCGCGACGCTTGGAGGAATCGGTCGGATCCAGGGCGGCGGAGGGAGCAGCGGCCATGGCGTCGGTAATGCCCTCGGAGAGGATGTTGAGCGCCAGGCAGGTGATCATGATGGCCAGGCCCGGGAACAGCGCCTGCCACCAACGGCCGGCGAGCACGCCGCCGCGGGCGTCGGCGAGGATGTTGCCCCAGGTAGCGGTGGGCTCCTGGATACCAGCGCCGATGAAGGTCAGCGAGGCCTCGAAGATGATGGCGTCGGCGACCAGGGTAACGGTGAAGACCATGATCGGGGCGATGCAGTTACGCAGAACATGCTTGATCAAAATCCACGGAGCCTTGGCGCCGGAAACGATGACCGCGCGGACATAGTCCTCGCCGTACTCGGACACGATGTTGGCGCGCACGATACGGGCAATCTGCGGAGTGTACATAAAGCCGATGGCGAAGATGATCGACGGCACGGAGTTGCCCAGGATGGAGACGAAGACGGCCGCGAGGGCGATGCCCGGGATGGACATGATGATGTCCAGGATACGCATGATCGTCTCGGAAACGGCCTTACGCGAAACCGCCGCAAGGGCGCCCACGACCGAGCCGCAGACCAGAGCCATGGCAGTGGCGCCAAAGCCGATAATCAGCGAGTAACGACCACCGTAGAGCATGCGCGACAGAATGTCGCGACCCTTATCGTCGGTACCGAAGATAAATCCGTTGCCGGGAGCCTGGCGAGCCGTAAAAATCTCGACCGGGCTATAGGGGGCAAGAAGGGGCGCCAGAATCGCAGTCAGGGCGACCAGCACCAACACGACGGCGGCAATCTTAGAAGACAGCGTCATCTTCTTCCAGCCACCGAGCTTGAGCCCCTTGGAGGCAGCCTTCTCGAGCTGCTCGGTTTGCTTCTCTCGAATCTTTACCATAATCTACACCGTCCTGATGCGCGGGTTGATGAGCAGGTAGAGCATGTCAACCACGATGTTGATGATGATGAAGGCAAGAGCAACGACGATAACGACGCCCTGAACCAGGTTCGCCTCGTTGCCCTGAACGCCCTGCAGAATCGCGGTGCCCATGCCGGGGAGGTTGAAGATAACCTCGATGACGACGGCGCCGCCCATGAGGTAACCGATCTTAAGACCGAGGGTGGTGACCGGGGTGATCAGCGCATTGCGAAGAACGTTGATGCCGACGACGACCTTCTCGGGAACGCCGGCGCCGCGAGCCATACGGACATAATCCTTATCGAGCTCCTCGACCATGGCGGTACGCACGATACGAGTCATCTGGCCCGTCAGTGGAAATGCCAAGGCGATAGCGGGCATGATCATACGTCCCAGATAGCCAGCCGGATTCGTGGTGAAGTGAGGCAGAGCACCCGATGCCGGAAGCACCTTAAGGTAGGAAGAGAACAGCAGGATCAACAGAACGGCAAGCCAGAACGACGGGGTTGCCAAGCCGGCGATGGAAAAGACGCGGATCACTTGGTCCGGCCATTTGTCGCGATACAGTGCCGCGATGACGCCGAGTAAAAACGAAACGACCGCACCGATGGCAAGGCCGATGAAGGTCAGCTGCATCGTGACGGGCAGGGCCGTGGAGATGCGCTTGGCAACGGAGTTGCGAGCAGCACCATAGGTGCCCATGTCGCCATGGATCAAATCGCCCATATAGCGCACATAGCGCACGGGCCAGGGGTCGTCCAGACCATACTTCTCATGGTACTCGGCAACCGCCTCGGGCGAGGCACCGTCACCCAACGCCGTGTAGGCGGGGTCGGTCTTGGAGAACGACATAAGGAAGAACACCAGGACGGTGACGCCCAATGCCATGATCGGCAGCGCCACAAGACGCCTTCCAATCAAACGTAGCAAGTTGTTCACGTTCTCTCCCCTTTCTTTTGTCGGTAGGACCAACTGGTATATGAGTACGGATACTCATTACAAGACCCGAGCGACATCGAGGTCGCCCGGGTCTTTGTTTCAACTATGAGGATACGGTCCCAACGACCGACATCCTGCATACAGACTCAAGCGAGTCTTACGCCTTGACGGTCGCAACGCCCCTGAAGGACATGCTCGTCGTGCCGATGCCCTTGAAGCCATCGAGGGCCTCGCCGTTGGGCGCAGTGGACGGATCGTCCCAGGAAGCGGAGACGGTCTTGACGTGGACAACGGGGTACAGAACGGCGTTGTCGGCAATGATGTCGAAGCACTCGTTCCACTTCTTCTGCTGCTCATCGCCCTCAGCGGCAAGAGCCTCGTCCATGAGACCGTGGAGCTTCTGCCACTCAGCGGACTCCTTCCACGGGCAACGGGTCTGCATCCAGACGTTGTCGCCGTACCACCAGTTGAGCAGCAGGTCGGGGTCGGCGCCGAAGCAGGAAGGATCGCCAGGGGCAAGGAGGATATCGTAGGCCTCGCCGCCGTCGATGGCAGCGTAGGTGGCCGGCGAGGTATCGGTCTGGATGGTCACATCGAAGCCGAGAGCGTCGAGGTCATTCTTGACCTGGGCGGCCATGCCCTTAATCTGCTCGTTGTCGGTGGTGCGCAGGGTGATGGCACCCGGGGTGATGCCAGACTCCTCGATGAGCTTCTTAGCCTTCTTGGCGTCGGTCTTGTACACCGTGGAAGCCTCATGATAGTTGGTGAAGCTCTTGGGCAGGTAGCAGCTGGCAGCGGTGGCAAGGCCGGCGAAGGTGTTGCTGACCATCTTCTCGGTGTCGAGCGCATACATGACAGCCTGACGGACCTTGACGTTGTTCCAAGGCTCCTTGGCGACGTTGAACATGATGAAGCGGGTGCCGAAACCCTGAACGTTATCGATCTTGCAGCCGGCGCTCTCGAGCTGGTCGACGGCGTCAGCGGTAACGAGCTCCATAACGAGCGTGGAGCCCTCCTGCTGAGCGGTAACGCGAGCGGTGGGGTCGGTCAGGATGCTGTACTGGATCTTCTTATCCTCGGCAGCATACTCACCGTTGTACTCGGGGTTGGGAACCAGGGTGATCTCGGTATCGGAGATAGAGTCGTACATCCAGGGGCCGGAGCCGATCGGCTGCTTGGCGCGATCCTCCTCGGTCTGGGTGGCCGGGGTAACGCGGACGATGGCCAGACGATCCTTGAGCAGGGAGAAGTTGGGGACCTTGGTCTTGACCGTCACGGTGCTGGCGTCCTTGGCCTCGATGGACTCGAAGGGCTGGAAGAACGGAGCATAGGTAGCGGAAGCGGCGCAAGCGGTGTAGGAGGCAACGACATCGTCAGCGGTGACCTCGGTGCCATCGGAGAACTTGGCGCCCTTGCGGATGGTGACCTCGAAAGTGGTGTCGTCCACAGACTTGGGATCGTCGGTGGCGAGCTCTTTGAAGGTGCTGTAGTCGTGGTAATCGATGCCGTAGAGGCCCTCGACGACGTGCCAGTTAGCACCCAGGCCCACAGCGGAGCCGGTGCTGGC
Source organism: uncultured Collinsella sp. (assembly GCA_937966215.1). GTDB lineage: Bacteria > Actinomycetota > Coriobacteriia > Coriobacteriales > Coriobacteriaceae > Collinsella. Next base: position 329,385 of record CALCKK010000001.1, read on the forward strand.
GGGATCGAAGCTGGACGGAGCGTAAGCGGAACCAGCGGTGATCACGCCGCCGCCACGGTTGGCGGAATCGGTGGAACCGGAAGCGGAACCCTCGTCGCTAGAGCTGCCACCGCAGCCGGTGAGACCAAGCCCTGCGACAGCAGCGACGCTGCCGGTGAGGCCGAGGAACGAACGCCTGGACATACCCTTGTTGATGATGGCCATGTCTTCTCCTATCAATAGAGAATCTTACCCGGGAGCGCCTAGACGTGCCCCCGCGCAACTTGCGGACGATATATACCTTACCTACCGACGAACCCAACTGAGGTGCCGCGCTCGGCGACCGATACATACATACGCTTGAACGGTATTTGCTACCGTTCACCGAATTCATTGACAAACGATTCGCCAGACAGTATGTATCGACGAGGTGAGATATCAGTCTTCGTCAACCCGCAGGATAGCAGGGTTGTTCACCATGGCTAGTCAAACGTTTTAGCGTTAATTAAACCCGAAATCGGCTGGTAATCGCCGTGAAATAAATGATTGAAAATCACGCAATCATGTATATCAGTTGTTTAGAGGCGTGTTTAGTTTTCGGATTGCTTTGCCGCCGCCTCGGCGCGCTCGGCATTCCATGCAACGAGCGCCTCGTGAACCGCTTTGGCGACATCGGCAGGAATGCCTCGAACTTCCGCGATCTCTTGCTCGCTCGCCGCGCGCAAACGCTTCATCGAGCCAAAATGGCGCATAAGGGCACGTTTTCTGGTGGGTCCCACGCCTGGAACGTCATCGAGTACCGAAACCGTCATGGCTTTATCGCGCAATTCGCGATGGAACGTGATGGCAAAACGGTGCGATTCATCGCGCACCTGTTTAATTAGATAGAGCGACGCGGACCCGGTCGGCAGCACGACGGGAGTCTCGTCCCAAGGCACGAAAACCTCCTCATCGGCCTTTGCCAAGCCACAAACTGGTATATCGAGCCCAAGAGCCTCAAGTTGCTTGATCGCAGCGGTCAATTGCGGCTTACCGCCATCGACAACGAGCAAATCGGGGCGCGAGCCAAAGCGCTCGTCGGCCATGCGCTCGGGAGCATAACGTCGTCCCAAAACCTCGGACATCGACACGAAGTCGTTTGCCTCGTCCAATTCGGCCTGAATTTTAAAACGACGATACTGACTCTTGTCGGCGCGCCCGTTGGTAAACACCACCATCGAGGCGACCGTAAAGGTGCCATGCAGTGTAGAGATATCGAAGCACTCGATACGCAACGGCGGCGATGGCAGCGCCAACGCACTTTCGAGCTCCAGGAGCGCTTGATTGGTGCGGTCGTCAGCGTACCCCGTTCGCATCATGTAGCGCATGAGGGCATGGCGCGCATTTTTGGATGCCATATCGAGCAGACGGTGCTTTTCGCCACGCTGCGGCCTATGGAGATGGCAGGAACGCTCACGCTTGCCCGCAAGCCACTCCCCCAGCGCTTCCGCATCCTCAAGCTCGACGGAAAGGTTGACCTCAGCTGGAATATCAGCCGTCTCGTCGTAATAGCGCTTAAGAAAGCCCGACTGGAGCTCTTCCTCGTCAACATCAAGACCCTTGTCGAGAATGAACTCGCAGGTGCGAACAGTTCGGCCCTCGCGAACGACGAAGACGCAAGCGGCGGAGATGGTCTCCTCGCGATAGAAACCGATGACATCTATATCGACACTGGAGGGAAAAACGACTTGCTGACGATCGTCCAGACCCCTGATGACCTCCAAACGACGTTTGACGCGTGCCGCGCGCTCAAAGTCGAGCGCCTCAGCGGCATCCGTCATCTCGGAGGTCAGCTCATCGACGACATCCTTGCGATGGCCCGACAAAAAGCGCTCGACACGCTTGACGTTCTTGGCATAGTCTGCCGGGGAAATCGCGCCGACACACGCACCCGGGCCGCGCCCGACATGGTAGTCAAAGCAGGGGCGCCCGTTTTGCGCGCAAATCATATTGACGATGTCTTCCTCGCCCTTGTGGGACTCGACGATACGGCGACAACGACGCCACTCCGCACAGGATGCGGAGCAGATGGGGATAACCTTGCGCAGCGTATCTATCGTCTCACGTGCCGCGCGGCTATCGGTATAAGGTCCAAAATAGCGCGTTCCCGGCTTATGACGCTCACGCGTGTATTTGATAGCGGGATACAGGTCGCCCTTTGTAATGGCGATAAAGGGGTAGCTCTTGTCATCCTTGAGGTCGACGTTAAAGTACGGATGGTACTGACCAATCAAATTGCGCTCGAGCACCAACGCCTCGTGCTCGGTCTCCACCACGATATAGTCAAAGCTCGCCACCAGCTGCATCATCAGCGGGATCTTCTGGCGCTCGTCCTGCAGCGTCACGTACTGACGCATACGGGCGCGCAGGTTTTTCGCCTTGCCCACGTAGATGACATCGCCCTTGGCATCCTTCCAAAGGTAGCATCCGGGCTGCGTGGGAACGCGCGAAACCTGCTCGGCAAGCGTTGGAATGTTGTCGTGACCGGCCACGCGCACCTACTTGCGACGAAGCAGCGCCGAGACCTCGGGCATCTTAAGGACGACGGCAAGGCCAAAGGTAACAGCAAGCGAGACGACACCCGCAACGCAAACATAGCCAAGAGTAATCAGAATCGAGCCGCCAAGTGCCCCGACAAAGTGTTCAAGCGCCCACATGACGCCGGCGCCTGCGGCAGCACCCAGGCCACCGAGCAAAAGGCCAAAGAAACCGCCATGTAGGATAGATTTGACCTGAAGGCCACGCAGGCGACGACGCAGCCACCACAGCGAACAGCCGACCAAGATCACGTAGTCGACGACATACGAAAGCGCGATTGCCGGCATACCGAAGCCCAGCACAACGCCAAACAGCAGAACCGAGCCGGCCTGGCCGATGGCGGAATACAGGCAATAGCGGCTATAGGGCTTCATGTCGAGCAAGGCAGAGAAGCTCTTCTGCATCAACACGACCACGCCGTAGAGCGGCAGCGAGAACGCCAGGTAGACAAGGAACTCGGACACCAGCGCCACGCCGGATTCATCGAACTTGCCGGCACAGTAAATCATGTTGAGCGGACGCGCGAAGACAATCAGGTACAGCGCAAACGGAATCAGGAAGAACAGCATCTGGGCGACGCCACGCGAAATGCCCGTGCGAACGCTGTCGTAATCCTTCTCCTGTGCGTCGTGAGAGAGCTCGGTATAGAGCGCCGTCGAAAGCGAGGCGGCAATCAGCGCGTAGGGCAGCGTGTACCACAGGCGCGCATAGGCGATGACGGAAGGGCCAGTCTCGGGCTGGACCACCAGCGCGGCAGCGTTGGTGATAGAAGTCGAGACAAACATGCACACCGTGGCGAGCAGCGTCGGGATACCGAGCGCAATCGTCTGGCGCAGCGCGGGGTCCTTAAAGTCGATATGGATATGGGGATGCACGCCGTGCTTGCCAAGCGCGGGAATCTGACATGCCATCTGAACAAAGACACCGAGGGTCGTACCGGCCGCAATCAAGATGATGCCGGCACGTTCGCCAAACTGTGCGGACACGGGCGCAAAACCCATAAAGCTCGCAATGACGATCACATTGTTGAGGACCGGGGCAAACGTCGACCAGAAGTAGTCGCGGTGTGCGTTGAGAACGCCCGAAAACACCGAGCCCAAACCATAAAACAGAATCTGGATGGCAAAGAAACGGAACATGAACGCAGCGGTATCCATGCTGCCGCCGTCACCCGAAAGGAACGATTGCGTCCAGATAAAGCCCGGGGCGAACACGGTCCCCAGCAACGAAATGCCACCCAGCACCAATAGCAGAATACCGAGCAGGTTGCCCACGTACTCGTTAGAGGCCTCGCGACCCTGCTCACGCCTCACGCCCATGTACACGGGCAAAAACGCCGTCACGAGCATGCCGCCCATCACGAGTTCGTAGAGCATATTGGGCAGGTTGTTGGCGACCTGATAGGAAGACGAGAGCAGCGACATGCCGATAGCGGCCGCCATTGCCCACGTGCGGATAAAACCGGTGACGCGAGACACGATGGTCAGGATGGTCATAAGCCCGGCGGAACGACCAACCGTGGAGTAGTCCGACGAGCCCATGTCGTCAGTGTCGTCTCGCGACGAAGAAGCTTCGGATGAGGGTGTCTGAGGCGCAGATTCTTTTGCAAAATGAGCTCCGCACTTCAATTCTTCCTGCGGCATCGCTCAGTCCTCTCTCGTAATCGGGGCGACCGTCGCCCCGCAAAATGCAATTAAATCATCAGGTGCAAGCTCAAGCTGATAACCACGCTTGCCTCCCGAAATAAAAATGGTATCCCAAAGGACACATGTCTCATCAATGAGCGTCCGGTAGCGTTTTTTCATACCGACCGGACTGCAGCCGCCGCGAACGTAGCCAGTCGCCGCAAGCAAATCCTTCACATGCACCATGGCCAAGGACTTCTCCCCCGCGGCACGCGCGGCGGACTTTAGATCGAGCTCGTCGGCAACAGGGATGCAGCACACGACGTGGTCGTTGGACGGCGTCACGCAGACCAAGGTCTTAAATCCTTGTCCGGGCTCCTCGCCAAGCTGCTCCGAAATCGCGACCCCCAGGCCCGCCGACTCATCACCATCGTCTTCGTACGTATGTAGAACATAGGAAATGCCGGCGCTTTCCAGCTCGCGCATCGCATTGGTTTTTGGCGTCTTTACAGCCTTTGCCATGGCATATCCTTTCCCTCGCATTCGGACGCAAGGATTAAGTATATGTCCAATTCGGCTGCATACGTCACTTCGACACAGCAAGCGCCATCGAATCACAAGGAGTCGATGGCGCCCATAAACTGAATCGCCTATTTATTGAGCATCAAGTTGAGCCTGACGCTCCCGGTCACGCCTGAGCAACGGCGCCAAAAACTTGCCCGTATAACTCTGCGGACAGTCCGCAACCTGCTCCGGTGTGCCCGAAACCACGACGGTTCCGCCGCCGTTACCGCCCTCGGGGCCCATATCGATCAGGCGGTCGGCAACCTTGATGACATCAAGGTTGTGTTCAATCACCAGCACCGTGTTGCCCGCATCGACCAAGCGCTGCAGCACATCGAGCAGCTGGCGGACGTCCTCAAAATGAAGGCCGGTCGTCGGCTCATCCAAAATATAGAACGTCTTGCCCGTCTGGCGTCGATGAAGCTCCTTGGCGAGCTTCACACGCTGCGCCTCGCCGCCCGAGAGCGTCGTAGCGGGCTGGCCCAGGCTCACGTAGCCCAAGCCTACATCGTACAGCGTCTGGAGCTTGCGCTTAATCTGCGGGATATTCCCAAAGAAGGCCAGTGCCTCGGTGACGCTCATGTCGAGCACGTCCGAGATGGTCTTACCACGGTAGGTGACCTCAAGCGTCTCGCGGTTATAGCGTTTGCCGCCGCAGACCTCACAGGGGACATAGATATCGGGAAGGAAGTGCATCTCGATCTTAATTTGTCCGTCGCCCTTGCATGCTTCGCAGCGACCGCCGCTCACGTTAAAGGAGAAACGTCCCGGCGAGTAGCCGCGCGCCTTCGACTCCGGCGTACTCGCAAACAGCGCGCGAAGATCATCCCACAGGCCAATGTACGTAGCAGGGTTGGAACGCGGCGTGCGGCCAATCGGCGACTGGTCGATATCGATAACCTTATCGATACACTCGATGCCCTCGATTTTCTTATACGGACCCACAGGGCGCGTCGAACGGTGAATGGCATTCGTAAGGGCAGGCGCGATGGTGTCGGTAACCAGGGAGCTCTTACCCGATCCCGACACGCCGGTAACGACCGTAAGCGTACCAAACTCGATCTTGGCGGTAACGTTTTTGAGGTTGTTGGCGCGGGCGCCCGTGATCTTAAGGCAGCCGCGACCGGGCTTGCGGCGTTCATCGGGAACCCGAATCATTCGCTTGCCGGTCAGGTAGGCACCCGTCATCGAATCGGGGCACGCCATGATATCGGCAGGCGTTCCCGCGGCGACCACGTGTCCGCCGTTCACGCCCGCGCCGGGGCCCATGTCGATCACATAGTCGGCAGCACGAATCGTATCCTCATCATGCTCGACGACGATGACGGTATTGCCGATATCGCGTAGGCGCTCAAGCGTCTTGATCAGGCGCTCGTTATCACGCTGATGGAGGCCAATCGATGGCTCGTCCAAAATGTACAGGACACCCATGAGGCCGGCGCCGATCTGCGTTGCCAGGCGAATGCGCTGGGCCTCGCCTCCGGAAAGCGTCGCCGAGGCACGATCGAGGGTCAGATAGTCGAGTCCGACATCGACCAGAAAACGCAAGCGCTCCAGGATTTCCTTGACGATGCGCCCGCCGATAAACTGTTGGCGCTCGGTGAGTTCCAAGCCCTCAAAAAACTCGAGCGACTCGCGGCACGATAGGCAACAGACCTCGTAAATGGACTTACCGCCTACGGTAACAGCGAGCATCTCGGGGCGCAAACGAGCGCCGTGGCAGCTCGAGCACGGCTCCTCGCGGATGTACTTCTCCAAGCGCGCCTTGGTGTTCTCATTCGTCGTCTCGGTATAGCGCTCGTACAGGATATTGCGCACGCCCGAGAACTTGGTGTCCCACTGGCTGCGGCGCCCATCGAGCTTTTGATAGTCGACCGAAATCTTCTGGTCGCCCATGCCGTCTAAAAACGCGCGACGCACCCGCGGAGGCAGATCCTCCCACGGCGTATCGACGCTCACCTTAAAGTGTTTGCAGACCGCAGCGAAAATCTGCGGATAGTAGTTAGAGTTGCCAAACAGGCTGCCAAAGACCCCGTCGGCGATCGACTTCGAGGGGTCTTCGATTAGGGCCTCGGCATCGACCGTCTTCTTAAAGCCCAGGCCATCGCACTCTGGGCACGCGCCATAGGGCGCGTTGAACGAGAAATCACGCGGCTGCAGGTCATCGATGGAGTGTCCATGCTCCGGGCACGCTAACGCCAGCGAATACTCCAGCAACTCGCCTTCGGTCCCCTCGGGAGCGTCGCGGTCGGGCAGCAAGTATACGTTCACATTGCCGTGCGCCAGCGCGGTCGCCTGCTCAACAGACTCGGCGATACGGCCCAGAGAGTTCTCACGGATCACGATGCGATCGACCACGACCTCGATATCGTGCTTGAACTTCTTGTCCAGATCGATCGGATCGTCGAGCGAGCGCACTTCACCGTCGACACGCACGCGGCTAAAGCCCTCGGCGCGAAGGTCCTCAAACAGTTTGGTGTACTCGCCTTTTCGCCCGCGTACCACCGGTGCCAGCACAAACGCGCGGCGGCCCTCCCCCGCCGCCAAGACCTTGTCGGCAACCTGATCGGTCGTCTGACGCTCAATGACACGGCCACATTCGGGACAGTGCGGGGTGCCCACACGGGCGAACAGCAGGCGCAGATAGTCATAAATCTCGGTTACGGTGCCAACCGTCGAGCGAGGGTTTTTAGACGTCGTCTTTTGGTCGATCGACACCGCCGGCGAAAGGCCGTCGATTGAATCCAAGTCGGGTTTGTCCATCTGTCCCAAGAACTGGCGCGCATAGCTCGAAAGACTCTCGACGTATCGACGCTGGCCCTCGGCATAGATAGTGTCAAATGCCAGCGAACTCTTGCCCGAGCCAGAAAGACCGGTAATGACCACGAGTTGGTCACGCGGAATGGAAACATCGATATCACGGAGGTTGTGCTCACGGGCGCCGCGAATAACGATAGAAGAATCAGACATGGAAGCTCCTTGCCTCCTATTGCATCGAATCATACTGCCGATGAGTTTAGCGCACTCGACGCGCACAGATGTTCGTAATACAAGATTCGCAGACCTTTAGCTTTGCGTATCGGGCGCTTTGTTTCTCGAAATGCCGTGGAAAGGTTACAGTAATCTAATACTGAACTTAATTTGTTGTACCAGAGGAACGTCCATGACCGAAGATATCCCCCTTGAAATCACTTCGAGCGACATGGCCAATCTGCCCATATTCATCGCCGTCCTTATCGTGGCCGCCGTCGTCGTGCGCGTGTATTTTTCAATCAAACGCAACGAAAAGCCACCCATTGCCCGCGTCTTTTGGTGCGCGACGCTCCTCATCCCGCTCGGCGTGGTAGCTGCATGGGTTACGAATCAATTGCTCGTAAATGAGGGCAGCTCCCTATGGGTCCTTTCTTATTCGGCGCTCGGTGCTGCCGCCGTCATGCTTCTTGTCGAGCCCTTGGTTTCGGGACTTATCGACCAAACCGACCTTGCGACGGGAACGGTTGCCTGTATTTGCCGTGACATCCTTGTCATCGCCGCTGTTTCAGCGCTCTCGTTCGTTTCACTCGAAATTGCCTGCAACGAAACGTTCTATCGCATTCCCGCCAACTCATTCGGGTTTTCCGTCGGGCTGCTCGCGACGGTTCTGCTCTCCCTTTATTTGCTGGGACAGCGTCATGGAGGCGTCATGGCTCTCGTGCCCGTCGTCTGCTGCATCCTTGGCATTGCCGAGCACTTCGTCATAACGTTTAAAGGCGAAGCCATCCTGCCAAGCGATATCTTGGCCCTTGGCACCGCAATGGAAGTGAGCGAGGGATACGAGTTTACCTTTACCGCCGGAATCGTAACCTCTCTCGCCCTGCTGGAGATTTCCTTGGGGCTTCTTTCGCTCATCCGACCGCAAAAGCTCCGTACGCCCACCCATGTCTTCCCCGCTATCGCCGCTAACCTCTGTGCTTTTCTGCTAGTGACCGTTGTGGGGCTCTCAGGCTTTTCCAACATCGACTTGGAGCAGGCGCTGGATTTTGGATTTGACCGTTGGCAGCCCATCACCACGTATGCGTCTCAGGGTTTTATCACTTCGTTCACCGAAATGGTCAACGAGTTGCCCATTGAGAAGCCCGAAGACTATACGCCCGATGAGGCACAGAGCATCGAGCAGGAGCTCGCCGCCGTCTACGACAGCACATATGGCTCGAGCGAACAGCGCGCGGCGGCCGTTGCCCAGTTCAATGAAATCAAGCCGACGATTGTTGCCGTCATGAATGAGAGTTTTAGCGACCTTTCGTGCTTTGAGCAGCTCCAGGCGGCCGGGTACACCGGCCCCGCATTCTACAACTCGCTTCCCGACACACTTGTTCGCGGCACCATGCTCGCTTCGGTCGCCGGTGGCGGAACGGCGAACTCCGAATTCGAATTTTTGACCGGAGCGACAACGGCCTTTGTCGGATTAGGCAAGATCCCCTATCAGCTGTATCAGATGAATGGCGTAAACAGCCTGGCAAAAGACCTTAAAGAGCTTGGGTATACCACTACCGCTATGCACCCGCAAAACCCCGTCAACTACCATCGAGATAAAATCTATCAGCAGCTGGGCTTTGGAGACTTTCTTTCAATCGGCGATTTCGAAGGTGCGCCCTATTACCATGCCGGCGTATGCGACTACGCCACCTACGACAAGATACTCGACTTGCTTAGAACCGACGAAGCGCCACAGTTCATCTTTGACGTCACGATGCAAAATCACGGCGGCTACGACTATGGCACCGTTCCCGCCGAAGAGCTGACAAACTATTGGGTCGAGGGAGCCAGCGAAGGCGCCAACAGCGCGCTCAACACCTATCTCACCTGCATCAACGCATCCGACCGGGACCTCGAGTACTTTATCAACGAGCTCCGCAATATCGGCAGACCGGTTGTTCTTGTCTTTTTTGGCGACCATCAGCCGAGCGCCGCAACGACTCTCAACGACGAGCTGTACCCTCAGGAAGATACGGCAAGCCACGCTTTCCGTATCTATCAGTCGACATATCTCGTCTGGGCTAACTATGAGATCGCCGGCAATACCGAGCTCAACGTCTACGACACCGTCGGGGCAAACGAGATTGCAGCCATTACCCTTAATAAGATCGGCGCTCCGCTCACCAATTACCAAAAGGCCCTGCTTGCGACAAGGTCAGATGTACCCACCATCAATGTCGCCGGCTATCTCGGTGCCGACGGGCTGCGCTACGACTTGGAATCGGAAGACAGCCCCTACGCCTCGACGATCGACAAGCTGCAGCGCATGCAGTACCTCGAGTTCGCCAGCAAAGTTCAGTAAGCCCGCCCATTCGCTTGGGCCCATCATATTGCAAGCGCGCTCGGCCCAAATGCATCGCAAATGACTCCCGCTCGCAAACGAGGGTACAATGACGCTCGTGTCACATCGCGGGGCCCCGGCCCCAGCATATACAAAGGAGTCATACATGGGTTGCAAACACGCACAGGCCGCCGGCGGACAAACGTCGCCATCGCAATTTGAGGAGAACACGCTGTCCGAGGTCAAGCGCGTCATCGCCGTGCTTTCCGGCAAGGGCGGTGTCGGCAAGTCGTTTGTCACCGGCGCCATCGCCACCGAGCTTGCCCGTCACGGCCACAAGGTCGGCGTCCTCGATGCCGACATCACCGGTCCCTCTATCCCCAAGATGTTCGGTATGAGCGGACGCCACGTCCATGCCCTTGGCAACCTTATGCTGCCCGAAATCTCCGAGCACGGCGTCAAGGTCATGAGCTCCAACCTGCTGCTCCAAAACGAGACCGACCCCGTCCTTTGGCGCGGTCCGGTCATCGCAGGCGCCATTAGGCAGTTCTGGAGCGAGACCTCGTGGGGCCCCATCGACTACCTGCTGGTCGACATGCCTCCGGGAACAGGCGACGTCGCGCTCACCGTCTTCCAGTCGCTGCCCGTCGACGGCATCGTCATCGTCACGAGCCCGCAGGATCTGGTCTCGATGATCGTCGCCAAGGCGGTCAACATGGCCGAGAAGATGAACGTCCCCATTCTGGGCATTGTCGAGAACATGAGCTATATTGAGTGCCCCGACTGCGGCAAGAAGATCGAGGTCTTTGGCAAGAGCAAGCTCCCCGAGGTCGCAGAGCGCTATAACCTCGACATCTTGGGCCAGCTTCCCATTAATCCGGTACTCGCCGAGGCCTGCGATAAGGGCGAGGTCGAGACCGCGCTGCCCGATGGCATGTTGCCCAAGGCAGTCTCTGCCGTCGAGGCTATTACCCCGCACGAGACCGACGAGGCCTAAGTGAACGCGAGCGCCATCTATGACGTCTTGGTAATCGGCGGCGGGGCTTCAGGCCTCGCCGCCGCCATTACGGCCGCACGCGCTGGCAAAAGCGTCTGCATCGTTGAGCGCGATGTCGCCTGCGGCCTCAAGCTCCTTGCGACCGGTAACGGCCGCTGCAACCTCTCCAACGAATCGATTGATCCTCAGCGGTATAACCACCCCGCATTCGTCGAATCCGTCATGGGCCTCCAGCCCGAACAAGAGCTTATGGGTTTCTTCTCCTCGCTGGGCATCATGACGACCTCCGAGGAGGGCCGGCTGTATCCGCGCTCCCTTCGTGCCGAATCGGTGCGCGATGCGCTTCTCAACGCTTGCAATCGCCTGGGTATCACCTTGATCTGCGGAGCAAACGTTGCCTCGGCATTCAAAGCTCCCGAGGGCTGGGCACTCCAAATAGACCGTCCCGCGCGAGCACTCAAGGCAAAAAAGCACGATGACCGAAAATCGGAACTTCGCTCGCTTCGGAAGGCGCTCGCCGACACCCCTCGCAAGAACGAGACACTGCAGGCAAAGGCCGTAATTATCGCTACGGGCGGCAACCCTGCCGACATCGCAAAGACGTTCGATCTTTCCCTCACCCCGCAGCACCCCGTCCTCTGCCCTGTGTCGGCATCGGTCTTCGGCGACCGGACTGCGCTCAAGACACTGGATGGCCTGCGCGTCCGCGCCCGTTTGACGCTCACCCGCAATCACGAGGGGCTCTGGCGCGAAGACGGCGAAGTGCTCTTCCGAACCTTTGGCATCTCGGGCGTTGCCGCCTTTAACCTCTCCCGTCGCGTCCAGTGCGGCGACACGATTCTGCTCGACGTTTTCCCCGACCTCTCCAAAGACGAGTTGCTCGATATGCTCAACCAGCGAGTTGAGTTGCTCGGCGGCTTTTCACCCCGCGATCCCCGCTGGCTCGACGGCATGCTCGCCCCGCAGTTCTCTCACGTTGTCTGCACCGCATTCGAACAGTGCCACCCCGGGTCGTACGACGCCATCCATCTGGTCTCAATCCTCAAGCATTTTAAGCTGCTCGTCGAGGGAACGACAGAGGAGCGTTCGGCCCAGGTCACGCGCGGCGGCGTGCCCATCGAGAGTGTCTCAGCTCCCAACCTCTGCGTGAGCAACGCGGCAGGCGCCCCACTTTACATCTGTGGCGAGGCGCTCGACATCGATGCCGATTGCGGCGGTTTCAACCTTGCGTGGGCTTGGATCTCGGGTATTCGCGCTGCAAGCAGCCTATAGCCGCGCAGTCTATAATCAAAACGCATTCGGGCCGTCTGGGACACCGAGCGGCCTCTTTTTTGCATCTAAGGAGACCTCGATGATCGAAATCACCCAAGTCCACGCGTCGCTCGATGAGGCCGGCGACGAAAAAGCCTGCCTCATCGTTGGCAAGCGAGTCGTCAAACGCGTCCTGCGTTGCAAAGACTCCGAGATCAAGTCCATCGAGCTCCACCGCAAGTCAATCGACGCTCGCAAAAAACGAGACGTCCATTTTATCCTGAGCTTTCGTGTTGAGCTGACTAGTCCCCACCTCGAGCGAGAAGCGATCGACAGCGTTGCCGAGCGTGACCGCTCGCGCGTACGCGCGATAGAAGACTATGAGCCTTCATTCCCCTCCCCCGCCTCCGACGCACCTCAAGAACGCCCTGTCGTTGTCGGCGCCGGATGCGCCGGCCTTTTCGCTGCGCTTACGCTCGCCGAAGCAGGTCTTAAGCCCTTGCTCATCGAGCGCGGCGACCCGGCATTTCGCCGCTCGCAGGCGATCGACCTCTTTCTAAAGGAGCGCATCCTCGACCCCGAGAGCAATATCCAGTTTGGCCTGGGCGGCGCGGGAACCTTCTCGGACGGCAAACTCAATACGGGAACCAAAAATCCCGCCCATCGCCTTATCCTCGAAACCTTCGTCGAGGCGGGCGCGCCCCGCGATATTCTGTGGGATGCCAAGCCGCACATTGGCTCCGACATCCTTCCCACGGTTGTCACCGCTATATCCCAGCGCATCGAGCAGCTCGGAGGTGTCGTCCGTTATCGAACGAAGCTCGTCGACATTCGCATCGACGCGTCTGGCGCCATCACCGGTATTGATGTCCAATCGTCCCAAGACGCCGCTTGCGAGCCAATCGAGACAAAGCGCCTCATCCTCGCCTGCGGGCATTCTGCTCGCGATATTTTTGAGCTCCTTAAGGGCCACAACGTGGCCCTCGCACAAAAGACCTTTGCCATGGGCGTTCGCATCGAGCATCCGCAGCGCGACATCGACCGAGTCCAATACGGAGCCTCGGCGGGACATCCTGCCCTCGGAGCAGCCCCTTACAAGCTCGTCGCCCATCTTCCCAACGGCCGCAGCGTGTTCTCGTTTTGCATGTGCCCCGGCGGGCAGGTTGTCGCCGCCTCTTCCGAGCAGGGCCACCTGTGCGTCAACGGCGCCAGTCTCAATGCCCGCGGCGGATGCAACGCAAATGCCGCCCTGCTCGTTAACGTCACACCCGAGGACCTTCCCAACGATGACCCGCTCGCCGGCATCGAGCTCCAGCGTGCCTGCGAGGCGGCCGCCTATCGCCTGGGCGGTTCCAACTGGAACGCACCGGCACAGCTCGTCGGAGATTTCCTCGCAGGACGTGCCAGCAAGGCGCCCGGAAAGGTAAAGCCCACCTATCCGCTCGGTGTGACCTGGACGGCAATTGACGAAGCCCTGCCGCAGCATATCGTCGAGTCGCTCCGCCTGGGACTTCCCCTACTCGGAAAAAAGCTGCGCGGCTACGACCGCCCCGACGCCGTTCTTACCGGCGTGGAGACTCGTTCGAGCTCACCGGTCACTGTCACCCGAGACCGAACGTGCCATGCCGTGTCGACCCCGGGCCTCTATCCTTGTGGTGAGGGAGCTGGATATGCCGGCGGCATCATGAGCGCGGCCACCGACGGCATCCGTTGTGCCGAAGCCCTGATCGCAGACCTCTAACGCACGAATTCCAGCGCGCAAAAGACACAGGCCCCAAGCTCCACAGGGAACTCGGGGCCTGTTCACTATTTCTTAAACCGTGCACCCTGGCGTTTTCTGCCCGATGCGAACGTGGAACCCTTGCGGGCCTGCGAACGTAAGCGCTCAATCGTCTCGTCCTCAGACGCACCCTCGAGCATCGCTCGAATCTGAACGACGGCATCGCGCAGGCGCGCCGCCTCCTCAAAGTCCATGGCAGCAGAAGCGTTACGCATATCCTCTTCCATGGTTTCGACGATCCGCACGAGCTCGTCATGCGGCAGTTCTTCCAACTGCTCCGCAAGTGTCTGCTCGGGCGCCACCGTTTCCGGCACGCCACCCTCGCCCGACTCATCGGGCGTATAGAATGCGCCATGGCCAAGAGAGTCGCCCTTCGAGCGTCCCTTGGAACCCACGGTTTTTTCGGCCTCGGCAATAAAACTTGAGATGTCGTTGATGGCCTTGCGCACCGTCTTGGGCACAATGCCATGCTCTTCGTTATATGCCATCTGAATCTCGCGACGGCGCTGCGTCTCCTCGATGGCCTCTTTCATCGAATCGGTCATAACGTCTGCATACATGATGACTTCGCCATCGGCGTTACGGGCCGCGCGGCCAATCGTCTGAATCAGCGAACGGCGGTTGCGCAAGAAGCCTTCCTTATCGGCATCGAGAATTGCCACCAGTGAGACCTCGGGGAGATCCAAGCCCTCGCGAAGCAGGTTGATACCAACGAGAACATCGATCTTTCCCTCGCGCAGCGTTCGCAGGATCTCGACACGGTCCATCGTCGCTGTATCGGAGTGCATGTAATTGACCTTAATGCCGGCATCAAGCAGATGGTCGGTCAGGTCCTCGGCCATGCGCTTGGTGAGCGTGGTCACCAGTACGCGCTCCTTGCGCACCACGCGCTCGCGAATCTCGTCCTCAAGATCGTCAATCTGCCCACGAACCGGACGCACATCAATCTTGGGGTCGAGCAGACCGGTCGGACGAATAATCTGCTCAACGTCGTTTTGGCTCACCCGCAGCTCATAGTCGCCCGGCGTGGCCGAAACATAGATGAACTGGGGAATCCTCGCCTCAAACTCATCGAAACGAAGTGGGCGGTTATCGAGCGCCGAGGGCAGACGAAAACCGTGTTCCACCAGCGTCACCTTACGCGAGCGGTCACCTTCGTGCATGCCGCGAATCTGCGGCACCGTCACATGGCTCTCATCGATGATGCAGAGCATATCCTTGGGAAAGTAATCGATCAGGGTAAACGGCGGCTCACCCGGCTTGCGACCGTCCAGATGACGCGAGTAGTTCTCGATACCGTTACAAAAACCCATGGTCTCGAGCATCTCAAGATCATAATCGGTGCGCTGCTGCAGACGCTGCGCCTCGAGCAACTTATCAGTCGCCTTGAGCTCGGCCACACGTTTCTCGCACTCTTCGCTGATCGATTTCAGAGCCGCCTTGACCTTCGGCTTCTCGGTCACGTAGTGCGAGGCCGGCCACACGGGGATGGCCTCGTACTCACGAAGCATCTCTCCGGTGACCTCATCGATCTCGGCAATCAGCTCGACCTCGTCGCCAAAGAACTCAAACCGCAACGGATGCTCGGCATAAGGCGGATACACGTCGACGACATCGCCACGCACGCGGAACGTGCCGCGCGCCAGGTCATAGTCATTGCGATCATATTGAATGTCGATAAGTGCGTGGATAAAGTCATCGCGCTCGAGCGGCACCTTCTTGTCGACGTTTGGAGCCAGACCCGCATAGTCCTCAGGAGAGCCAATGCCATAGATACACGAGACCGATGCGACAACGATCACATCGCGTCGAGAGAGCAGCGATGCGGTCGCCTGATGTCGCAGCATCTCGACCTCTTCGTTAATCGAGGAGTCTTTCTCGATATATGTATCGCTTTGCGGCACATACGCCTCGGGCTGATAGTAGTCGTAGTACGAGACAAAGTAGACCACAGCGTTGTTGGGAAAGAACTCTTTGAGCTCGCTCGCAAGCTGAGCGGCGAGCGTTTTATTGGGAGCCATGACAAGCGTCGGCTTCCCCAGGGCCTCGATGGTTTTAGCCATCGTAAAGGTCTTGCCCGAACCAGTCACGCCCAGCAAAACCTGATAGCGATCTCCATCCCTCACGCCCTGCACAAGCGACTCAATGGCCTTAGGCTGAGAACCTGCAGGCTCATAAGGAGATACAACCTTAAATGGCACCGCAGAGCCCTCAACGCCAAAACGTTTGAGCTCTCCTCCAACACGCTCAACTTCAAATTCCGCCATGGATACTCCTAACTCATATATCTGCAGTATACGCAGGCGGCAGGCATAGTCCTATACGAACCGATCGGGATAGAGGGTCTTATAGCGAACCCAGGCATTATTGACACGAATCAGATACGCCTGCGTCTCGGGAAAGGTGATTGCATTATGAAGCGAAGTGCTCTGCTGCGCCCAACCGTCGACATTGCCCATGCCAGCGTTATAGGCAGCAATGGCACTGTCGGTCGACCCGTTAAAATACGTTAGAAGATACGAAAGATACGCACAGCCAAACTCGATGTTCGTAGCGGGATCGTTAAGGTTGTCGGCTGAATACTCGCTACCATCGACAAGACCTTTGGCAATCATATCCTGGGCAGTCTCGGGCATCAGCTGCATTAATCCCCGAGCGCCTTGATTCGACTCGGCCTCGGGATCCCAATTCGATTCCGACTTTATGACAGCACACACCAGATACGGATCAAGATTGTGCGAAATGCTCGATTGCTTTACGTACGCCTCGTAGTCAATCGGATACAAAGGCTTAAAGAAAGCGGCAGGAGCATACGAGTAGACGAGCGAAATAAGGCCAAAGACGAACACAACGGCAAGTGGCGCCACGCGATACCACGTAAAGAAACGTGTCCTAGGCATCGACCTCCTCCTTATCCACTACATCCCCGAAGCCATGGCGCACAAGCCAAGCGTCCAGTTGTTCAAAGAGCGAGTTATCGCCCGCCGCATTATCGATTACCGTCGAAGCGAGATTGCAAAGCGAAGCCTCATCAGGTTGGCATGCAGAACGCGCATCAAAATCAGAGGGCTCCATACCACGATGAATAGCACGCCCGCGACGAACTGCTAAAGGAGCGCTGATAACCAGAATTTCATCAGCCAGGCCAAAAGCATCCTCAAAACCAGTCGGGGCAGAAACCTCGACAACCGCAAAGGGATAACGGGGGGACGAAACCGTGCAGCAAACCGGATCAAGAATCCTAAGCGAAAGCTGCTCAATGAGAACGGGGTGCACAATGCTATTGAGCCTCGCGACCGCATCAGGAGAAACAAAAGCTCGAGAAGCGAGGATGTTACGGCGAACGCCGCCCTCCTCGTCCAAAATATCCCAGCCAAATTCTTCCGCGAGGGCATTGACGATATCAGAGCCTGGCACATACAGCGATTTGGCAAGCTCGTCCAGATCGATAAGCATGGCGCCATGAGATTCGAGATAGCGGCAGGCAGTCGACTTACCCGAAGCAATATTGCCCAAGACAAAAACGGTAAACATCAAGTCCTCCCTAACGCCAATGGGAGTTATTATCGCGCAAATACAAAAGAAGGACTCAAAATACAGCCAAACAGTAAGACAAGCTAAAAGAAGGCGAGTTCTTGTATTACAGCTCTCTATAAAACGCAAAAAAAGGGGGAGGCCGCGAGGCCTCCCCCTTCTTCAAGTCATCCGACGGCTCGG
>CALCKK010000002.1:0-1368 GCA_937966215.1 uncultured Collinsella sp.
GTGTGTCCGGAATCGCGGATTTTCACGGATTGACCTGTAGGTTTCCGGAAAGTATATGCTCCGGAAGCATATATCTAGCCCCCGACGGGAAATCCTCGGTGTGGCAGCCGTGATGTGCTATGCGCGGCGTGGTGTGGTGTCGCAATGTCGAAGAACCAACCACGCTGCCACTGCGGCGGTGAAATGAAACGCAACGGCACCACCAGCAAAGGCACCACCAGATGGCGCTGCAAACAATGCGGCGCCTCCAGCGTCAAACGTCGAAACGACATCACCAACGCGGCAGTGTTCACCCAGTTCATCGAGCATTGCACCACCGCAATATCACTCGACGACCTAGCCAAACGAAACGGTGTTAGCCGCGCCACCATGAAGCGGCGCTTCAAGTGGTGCTGGCTCGTTGATGTGCCTGACCCCACCGCCGGCCACCACAAGCGGATCTACGACCAGGTATTTCTCGATGGCACCTACACCGCCGGTGGCTGCCTGATCGTCGCGGCGACCATCGACCACGTGATCGCCTGGCACTGGTGCAAACACGAAACCACCCGCGACTACCAACTGCTGCTTGAACGCATCGAAGCCCCACTCATCGCCGTCATCGACGGCGGCCAAGGCGCATACAGCGCAATCAAAAAGTGCTGGCCGACTACGAAAATTCAACGCTGCCTCGTCCACGCCCAACGCGTGGTCCGCCGCTACACCACCACCAACCCACGCACCGATGCCGGGCGCACCATCTACCGACTTGCGCTGAAACTGACCCGGATCACCACACTGGATGAAGCCGCCGCGTGGGGTGTGCAACTGCACGAGTTTTCAACGATCTACCGGGAATGGATGAACGAGAAAACCATGATCAAAGACCCCAAAACAGGTGCATGGACCCGCGTGTGGACCCACCACAACGTGCGCAAGGCCTACAACAGCCTCAACCATCTTTGGCGGTCCGAGATGCTGTTTGTCTACCTCAACCCGCCAGCAGGAGTCCTTGCGCCCGAGCGGATCAAATCCACCACCAACAGCTTAGAAGGCGGCATCAACGCCCAGCTCAAACTGCTCGCCAGAACCCACCGCGGCAGATCAGGCGAACGACAACGCCGCATGCTGGATTGGTGGCTCTACTTAAAAACGGAACTGCCTGACGATCCAGTACGAATCGCCAGGCAGTCCGACTGGGGCCAGGGCCAACTCGCCAAAGTATCCACCCTGACCCAAACCGAGAACCAAGCCGACCACGAAACAGGACGCCCAGCCCTCTACGACAACGCTATCGACACCGACTACACCCACTCAATCGGCATTCAAAAAGGCCAAATCTAACCCCCGCGACACGCCGAGCCAGACACACATTTTGACCCTTAACCC
>CALCKK010000003.1:0-44184 GCA_937966215.1 uncultured Collinsella sp.
GCCGCGCGGCAAGGAGATATATTGCCAGACCGGAGGGGCGCCGGGGGCGGGAATCGCGCACTCCATATTTTGTTCACAAATGAATAGGTCCCTCAGTCGCATCACTGAGGTTAAAACTGAAGCATTGGCTTCTGATATTGGCGATGACCAGCTGGTTTATAGGTATTAAGGCATCGGTCATCTCTAGAGCGCCACTTTACTCCAAAAGCATCAGCTATTTGTTTCCCGTCGGTAAAAGGCAGGTTTTGTTCGCCAAGCGTTCTTATATATAGAGAAGTTCGGGTTCGAACCCGTGCACCGGCAACAAAAAAGCGACCAGCCGGAGCCGATCGCTTTCTATTCTATGCTGGATCATCCAGAGGGCGCTTCCGAACTCATTTTCTCGCTGCCATTCATGCTTTCGAAGCATCTTTCTACAGCCCTCGTTGTCTATCCTCACATCTCTCAGGTCTTCCGGAAATTCACAAGCAGTCTTAGGGTCAATTTGTTTCTGCTTTCAGAGATTTGTTTAAGAGTTTTTAAAGACAGTTCAAAACAATAAGTGAGACACCATAAAGCAGAGCAAGATGTGCCGGATAGAAAATGTAGAAGAAATATTTCAGCTTCAGCCCTCGCTTGCCATTATAAAGATTGATGAGCAGCAACGAAACGACCGCGGCGGCAACATCAGGATTAAATACATTAGCTGTAGCAAACTCAAATCCGCCGCCAACTATATGGCACGACGAAAGGAGCACTGCGCATACTGCAGCAAAGAACATCTTGGCCTTGCTGTCGTGGAATAAATAGAACGCAGCCACAAGCAGAATGCCATACACGCCGCCATCTAGTTTAGTGTATTCAGCTGCCAGTGCTGTCAAAACAATCAGAGCAATTTCTGCGATGTGCCTCTTCCATTTTGAAAGACTTTGTATCTTTTCCAGAATAATCAAAAAGACCAAGGAAAGCAGGAGCTCACACATAACATTTTGTTGCCGAAGGTCAAATAGCTGCCCGGTTTGAACGAAATCGTATATGGGCTCCGCAATGATTGCGAAGACAAGCATATTTCGCAGGTACTTCTTTATGTCATGAGTATGCAAAAATCCCTCAACTATCAAAAAGCAAAATAAGGGAAATGCAATTCTGCCAAGAACATGAAGCACATCCGAAGCCTCGCTTAGAATCGCCCATTGTTCGTCTGATATCTGATTGTACGATGCGTGAGTCATGATTCCATTGGTCAGGACGATCCTGCTTACATGATCGAGAACCATCGAGATGGCCGCTATTATCTTTAATGTGCTGCCGCTAATTCCGTATCTATCTGTTTTCATTTCGTTTTCCTTCCTTTGGGCGGGCCGTCAGGGGTTCAGCCTGCTCCGCAGGCGGTCGCTGCGGCGCTTTCGCGCCTTGCGCGCTGCGCTGGCAAACGCTCACGCGTTTACTCAGCTCCACGCCCCGACGGGTTCGAACCCGTGACGCGGCAACAAAAAAGCGGCCGGCATCCGCCAGTCGCTTTTCTATTCTATGGTGGGCCGTCAGGGGTTCGAACCCTGGACCTTGGGATTAAAAGTCCCCTGCTCTGCCAGCTGAGCTAACGGCCCGCGGGTGGCATTGTACCACGGTCTGGGACTATTCCCAACTCCATTGGCCGTTCTGGAAAATCACAACTTCACGTCCATCAGGCGTAATGCCCGTAATATCGATGTCGTCCGTGCCGATCATAAAATCGACGTGCGTGCTCGAGACGTTAACGCCATGCTCCAGGAGCTCCTCCTTGGACATGTCATACCCACCCTCGATGCATTCGGGGAAACCAACACCTAGCGCGAGATGGCAGCTAGCGTTCTCGTCATAGAGCGTATCGTAGAACAGAACACCACTTTCGCGGATCGGCGTGTTCTTGGAAATGAGCGCGACCTCTCCCAGGTGAGCAGCGCCCTCGTCAGTATCGATGATACTTGCGAGCGTTGCCTTGCCCACGCGGGCGTCGTAGTCCACCACGCGGCCGCCCTCGAATTTAATCCAAAAATCGTCGACTTTATTGCCGTGGTGAATGAGCGGCATGGCCGAGTACACGATACCGTCGGCGCGCATGCGATCGGGCGAAGTGAAGACTTCCTCGGTGGGAATGTTGGGGAAGAAGGGGTGCCCATCGGGCGTCTTGCCCTTGCCGCCGGCCCACTCGTGACCTTTCGTCATGCCAATCGTCAGATCGGTTCCATTTGCCGCGGTGTAATGCAGGTAGTCGAAACGATTGTCGTTCAGGAAACGCAGGTTCTTTTCGAATGCGGCGTCATGGAGTTCCCAGTCACTCTCTGGGTCCTGGCCATCGGCGCGAGCGGTGTGCAGAATCGCATTCCACAGCTTATAGATTGCAACCTCATCGGCGTCTCCCGGGAACACCTCGCGCGCCCAAGCCACGACCGGAGCGCCGGCGATGCACCACGGATTGATGTTGTAATCCAGCCCACGGCGGAAAACTTTGCACTGCGTATTCCTCGCCTTGGATGCCGCGGCCGGCTTGGCTGGATCGATGCCCTTGAGGGCCGCAGGATCCGCACCCTCGATAAAGACAAAGCAGGCACCATCCTGGGCCAAGGAATCCAGCTGCATGCGCTTCCACTCGGGTGTCTGCTCAAAATAGCTTTTCTCGACATGCTCGTACGTGAGCCTCGTCACGGCATCATCGGCCCAAATGACCGTCACGTGGCCGGCGCCGGCAGCATAGGCCTCCGCGACCACCACGCGCGCAAACGGCGCGCACTCGACCGGAGACTGAACGACGACCTCCTGGCCGGGCTTGACGTTTACGCCCTTGCGGACGACCAGGCGCGCGTAGTTTTTAATCTTGGGCTCCAGGGCCTTCATGCCCTCCAGAGCCTCTTCGACCGTCAGGGCAGCTCGAATCATGTGCCACTCCATCTATCTATAGAACAGTAAAAAGGCGCGCCGCAAAAACGACGCGCCTTATATCTTAGCGATATGTATGGATACAAACGCTACTTCTTCTTGGAGTCCTTCTTGTCCTCCTCGGCAGCCGAGCGTTCGATAAGAGCGTTGAGCTTGTTCTCGGACATGCCCTCGGCCTGCGTGCGGTACATGTTGCGCAGGGGACGAATACGAACGAAGTCGTAGATAAAATCACCCAGAATGATGACATAGGACAAAACGATGCCGACCATCTGGACGGGACTGGACACCGTGCCGCCGGGAGCGAAGTAGAGCGAAGCCCAAATTGCCACGACGAGTACCATGCCGATGGCGAGCACGGCCCACCAGATACGACGGCGCTTGGTGTAGTCCTCGTCCTGCTTGAGGAGAATATTCGACACCGTGTAGATACGATCCTCGTGAGCACGCTGTTTGGCCTTGCGGGCGCGCTTCTCCTCCTTGGAAAGGCCTTCCAGGTTTTCACCCTTCTCGAGCTCTTTGCGGCGAGCTTTAGACGAAGCCGGCACGACGCGAACGGAGCTCGCTGCCTGGCGGGCGGGTTTAGCAGATGCGGCGGACTTGCGCGCAACCCCGGTAACCTCGTGGGATTGCGTGCGCTTGTTCGTGGCGCTACGGGTACTCACTTATGCGTTCTCCTTCATGCTTGTGAACTGGGAGCCCGTGATGATCTGGAAGGCCTCTCGATAGCGCTCGGACGTGCCATCGATGACCTCGGCGGGCAGGTGCGGGGTCTCCCCCGTCATATCCCAGTTGGCCTTGAGCCAATTGCGGACGAATTGCTTGTCGTAGCTGGGCTGAATCTTGCCCTCCTCGTAGCTGGCGGCAGGCCAGAAACGGCTGGAGTCGGGCGTGAGGCACTCGTCGATCAGCGTGACCTTGCCATCGATGACACCGAACTCGAACTTGGTGTCGGCGATGATGATGCCACGGGTCGCTGCATACTCGGCAGCAGCCTTGTAAATCTTGAGGGACAGGTCGCGAATCTGCGCGGCGATGTCCTCACCCACGATCTCGCAGCAACGCTCGAACGAAATGTTCTCGTCGTGGTCGCCGATCTCGGCCTTCGTGGACGGCGTGAACAGCGGCTCGGGAAGCTTGGAGGCCTCGGTCAGACCCTCGGGCAGCTGAATGCCGCAGACGGTGCCGTTCTCGTCATAGGTCTTCTTGCCCGAACCGGTCAAATAGCCGCGGACGATGCACTCGATAGGAATCGTCTGGGCCTTCTTGACCAGCATGGCGCGGCCTGCGAGGTAGTCACGATACTCGGCAAACTCCTCGGGGAAATCCGCCGGATCGATGGAAACGAGGTGATTGGGAACGATATCGGCAAACTTATCGAACCAGAATGCCGAGATGCGGTTGAGCACCTCTCCCTTAAACGGAATCTCGTCGGGAAGAATGAAGTCGAACGCAGAAATGCGGTCGGTGGCGACCATCAGCAGGTTTTCACCGGCATCGTAGATATCACGAACCTTGCCACGGGAATCCGGACGACGCTCCATCGTTGTCACGTGAGTCACTCCTTACCAAAATACGACAGTAATGCGGGTTCTTTCCCGCACGTTTTCGCAAACTCGGAACGGCAGGGACGAAACCCCTCCTTCACCGAGTAGCGAAAAGCTAGTGCTCCATTGTAGTAGATGCCGCGTCCGCCGTGTGCTCGCGAGGCAGATGAATCGTAAAAGTCGTACCCTTTCCAAGCTCCGACTCCACGGATATGTAGCCGTGATGACGCTCGACAATCTGCTTGGTCACGGCGAGGCCCACGCCCAGGCCACCCGCCTCGCGGGCGCGACTGGCGTCGGCACGCCAAAAACGTCCGAAGATGCGCGACAAATCATCCTTGGCGATACCGATGCCCGTATCCGAAACCGCGATATCGACGTGCTTGCGGTCACTGAGCACCGACACCACGACCCAACCCCCCTCGGGGGTATAGCGCATGGCGTTACTCAAGAGGTTGATGACGCATTGCGTGATCATGTCGGGATCTGCCTCGACAACGTCATCGTGGCCCTGCGTCTCATCTGCAAAGCGCAAACGCAGGTCACGGTCGGCAAACAGGCGCTCCTGGCCATTCACAATCGAACGCACAAACGGCACCATATCCACCGGCTCCAGATTGAGCGGCGCGGTACTGTTTTCCATGCGCGACAGGTCGAGCATCTGCTGCACCAGACGGGCCAGACGACGCGTCTCGGATGCGACTGTCTCCAGGTGTTCGTCGTCGGTGGGATACACGCCGTCTTGCATGGCCTCGACCGTTGCAAGCATGGCCATGAGCGG
Organism: uncultured Collinsella sp.; assembly: GCA_937966215.1. Lineage (GTDB taxonomy): Bacteria > Actinomycetota > Coriobacteriia > Coriobacteriales > Coriobacteriaceae > Collinsella. The sequence goes on from CALCKK010000003.1 coordinate 5,224, forward strand.
CGTGCGCAGCTCGTGGGCAACATCAGAGGTTAGGCGCTTCTCGTGCTTCATATCCTTTTCGAGCGAGGTGGCCATCTCGTCGAAGGTCTCTCCCAGCTGATCGATCTCATCATCGCCGCGCAAGCCCGTACGAGCGGACAGGTCTCCATCGCGAATCTGCTTGGCGGTGCTGGTAATACGATGAATCGGCTTGGTGAGCATGCGCGACATGAGCGCTCCGATAACGACCGAGATGCAGACGGCCACAACCGCGGCAAGGGCCATGGCGTTAAAGGTCTTCTCTCTGAATGCTGAGTCTGCCCTGGTGAGCAGGGCATCGGAGCCAATCGCCCACAATTTGACCTGACCCACGTGCTCGCCGGAGGACGTCACGATCTCAACGTTGGCAACACTATTGGAATCGGTGGGAGCAGACGAGACTGGGCTGTGCGACGCCTTCTTTCCGCTCGTACCGTCGGTTGTCGCCTGATTTTCGCGTACATCGGCAGTAGCGCTTGCCGAGGGCCACGAGTCGTCGTAGACGATGACGCCCTTTTTATTGACAACCTGCATACCAAGATCGTCGGACACCAAACTCGATGTCGCGACCGTACGCAGCTCCCCCGCGGTCCAAGAACCATTTTCCTCATATGACGTTGCCAACTTTTCGGCAGCGGAATTGGCGATTTCGACAATATTGGAGCGCGTGTAATCCGTAAAAACCGTGCCCCATACAACGGAGACTACGCCCACCAGCACCAATACCGTCATGAGCGATGTCAGGGCAAAAGCCAGGGCCATGCGCGAGGGATAGCTCATCGTTGGCCGTGAATCGGAACGAGGCGTGTTCCAACTAGCCTTGGAACCCGCCTCGTTCTCCTGCTTATGCTTTTGCCCGATTTCAAAGCGCGCAGGTGTCATATGTGATTTCCTTTATTTCTCGTCCGACTTATCGGTCTTGGTCGGAGCCTCGAAGCGGTAGCCGACACCATGGACGGTGTAGAGCCACTTGGGCTTCTTGGGGTCGTCGCCCAGCTTGGCGCGAAGGTTCTTCACGTGGCTGTCGATGGTGCGCTCGTAACCCTCAAAGTCGTAGCCGAGCACCTTCTCGACCAGCTCCATGCGGTTGTAGACGCGGCCGGGGTGACGGGCAAGCGTGGTAAGCAGCTTGAACTCGGAAGCCGTCAGGTCGACTTCCTTGCCCTCGACCAAAATCTTGTGGCCCGAGATGTCGATGACCAGATCGCCAAAGTCGAGCACCTCGACGGCCGGCTCATCGGCCTGGTGGGCACGGCGGAACAAGGCGCGCACGCGCGCGACAAGCTCGCGCGGCGAGAACGGCTTGATCAGGTAGTCGTCGGCACCGAGCTCGAGGCCGATAATGCGGTCCTCGATCTCGCCCTTGGCTGTCAACATAATGATGGGGACATCCGAGGTGTCGCGAATGGTGCGGCAAACGCGCTCGCCCGGAATCTTGGGGAGCATGAGGTCGAGCACGACCAGGTCGAACTGATGCTTCTCGAACTCCTCGATAGCGGACTGGCCGTCGCCCACGCCCACAACCCAATAGCCCTCGCGCTCGAGATAGGCAGCGACAGCGTCACGGATTGCCTTCTCATCCTCGACCAGCAGAATCTTTTTTGCATCTGAAGCCATAACACGGCCCCCCTGTCTCAATTAGCTAAGAACAAGCTCATTTTAACGCACCTGAGCCCGCCGGATGCCACTATGACGCGGCAGCTCGGCGGGCGGTACTCACAATTACAACGCGTTTATTCCCCTGTTGGCGCCTTTTTAACCCCTCTAAGCTTAAAGAGAGAATAGGCGTGCGGTGACCGTCTCGGGTATACCCTGGCTGTTGCGCACCGTGGCGTACGTAAGGAATGAGTCCGATTTTCCCGCCGTAGCTGGATAATCGCCATATTCCAAAGCGCGGTCGGGCGACAGTAGCGAGCCATAGGTCTTGGCAGAAGTGTCGATGAGAAAATGCGATGACTGTACCTTAACGAGATATTTATTCTTCTTGCCGGCAGCACATGCGAGCGGCTCGCGGGACAGGAAGAGGTACGGCCCTCCCTCATTACCGATATACGTGCCCATGTTGCCCAGGCTGCCCACGCCACTATAGGTCGCCTCGATAGAAAACACGAAGGTATCGCCCATATATACGGCCTCGAAAGGCGAGACTGACGAGGGAAGGACTAGCTGGGCACGTTTGGTGTTGTTGTCATCGGTCAGATCGATTGCCGTTATGCCGTAGTAGACGCCCTCGTCGTTGCGGACACGCGGCGAGATGGTCAAAATGCCGTCGCTCACGCGCGGGGCCGACGCAAAGCGGCCCGTCGATTTCCAAATTGTCTCGGCCTTGGATTCATCAAGCGAGCGACGATAGCAAAACGAATCACTACTCGTTTTATTGCCGCCTGCCGAAGGCATTTTATACCAGATGGCTGATGACCCGAACGCCGTAAACAGCGGCGGATCGTAGTCCTTGCCACCTCGATCGAGCTCAACCACGTCGCCAGAGAGCGAAGCGCCCGACAGATTTTGAGCGTAGAGCTTCCACGATGAACTGGCAAAGTTCATCTCAACCCACGCAAACACGCCGTCGCCGGCACGGACATCGTAAAAAGCATATCCCGTGCCCTCGATAGGATTCTCAATTAATGTGGTAAGCGAGCCATCGCCCAGGTTGAGCACACCGAGTGTGTTGGCGTGCAGTGCCGATGCGGGCGCCATCATTGCCGCAGCATAGTCACCATCGCAGTAGTACAGCAACGTGCCCAGCGGCAGCGTCCACGATGCCGCCGGCTCAAGATCGATGTCAACTGCCTCGTACTCATCAGTAATCGAGACAATCTTCGAATCGTCCTTGATAACCTGCGGCTCGCCAGCGGCATCATCACTGGTGCCTGTTTTTTTCGAACATCCGGCAAGCACCGTGGCAGCGCTCGCGGCAGCTCCACCGAGCACAAAGCCGCGGCGCGATATTCCGTTCTTGATGTGGTCGGCGATACCCATTAGGCGATCTCGGCGCGAGCGGCCTCGATAGCGCGCGTAAGCTGATCAGCGCAAGAGGTCTTCTTCATGCCGCAGGTATTGCCGACAAGAACCTCGATCACACGGTCGGCAGGAGCGCCCTCGACCAGTTTGGAGATGGCCTTGAGGTTGCCATCGCAGCCGCCGGTAAACTCGACGCCCACCACCTTGTTGCCGTCATCGGACAGGTCAAGGTGGATATTGCGAGTGCATACGCCCTGAGGCTTGTAATCAAAACTAATCATTGCGCTCCCCTCTCGTAAAGCAATTTCAGACGTCTATTATCCCCGTCCGAACCGATAAAGTATCGCGGGCACCGATTCAACATTCCCCAATGCGCAAACCGGCGGTAGCAATACTAGCAATCTGCTTCCCGAGCGTGGACTTTTCGTTTCTCTTGATACATGTTGTGGTCAGCGATGTGGTAAATCTCGGTCAGTGTATAACCGGGTGCCTCTGCCGTCGCGACGCCAAACGACGCACTGACCGTCAGCACCTCATCGCTCGCAGCAGCAAGGCTGAGGCGAAGATCTTGCACTACTTCACATGCGGATTCGCGATCGGTGTGAGGGCAAATCAGCAAGAACTCGTCGCCACCAATGCGCATAGGCACAAATTTCTCGCCTGCCGCCCGCCTCAATACAGACGCCGTACGCCGTAGCAGCTCATCGCCCATTTCGTGACCGTAGAGATCGTTGGTACGCTTGAGGAAATTGCAGTCCATCATGATCACACTCACGGGCAGGGACTCGTTCACCAGGTCGTCGCCAAGGGACTCAAGGTAATTTCTATTGCGAAGTCCCGTCAGCTTGTCCTGGAAAGAAAGCTCCTCGGCGCGTTTTGTCATCGAGATGTTATGCGTTGCCACGACGACCGATTCCAGTCGACCCCGCTCATCGCGGCGCTGTGGAACAACCTGCAGCGAATACCACGTACCTCGGCAGTCTCGTACCTCGGCATCCAAGTACGGCACGCCTTCCATACGATCCCGAAGCGTCTTTATATCTAAGAGCTCCATGACCGCCTCGCGACTGTCGGGACTCACAATGTCTCGGCAAACCGTTGCAAAAAAGTCATATGCCTCGGAGTGCTCGGCAAATATCTTCGCCACCGATGGCGACATGTTAATCCCCTCGATCTCAAGCGTGTCGAGATGCAACAGGAGGGTCGACTCATACGTGGTACTGATGGCATTGATGATGCCGAGCTGCTTGTCCTTTTCGGCCAAATTGCGACGATCGGCGACGATACGCACCAACAGCACTACAACCAAAAACACCAGGAACGCCAGTACGCCGGCAGTGATAAATGAAATCCTGCCCGACATGACCTCAGATTTGGGATAGAGCGCAAACAGGCGATAGTCCTTATATGCCGCACGCACGGCATACCAGGTACTTCCCCGATATTCGACACGTGATAAGCCTTCGTCTTTCCAATCAATTCCGCTATCGGCAAGAAGCCGGGCGAGAGCTATATCGACGGTCGAATCGTTTGAAGAAACGATTTGTGCATCGCGCATCACGAACACCGTTGGGCTCTGATGGAATGTGTTGTTCACGAGCACGTCGGCGATCGTATACGAATAATCATCGGCGGGCTCGGGCGCAAGCGATCGATACCCCAGCGCTACGCCATCACCGTACGGAACAACACTCACGGCAAAGTCGACATCTCGACGCTCAACGACCGTCGAGTAGGACACCTTGGAGCCTCGGTACATCGATGCGACCGACGAACAGGCAAGCTCCTCTCGCCATAGCATCAGCGGATCGCGACCGTCGATATCGTAATGAGCGGCCATATGACCGTCGGCGTCCATGACCAACATTCCCGAAAGGTGCTCGGTATGGACGTACTCCTCGACGAGGTCATCGTTGACTTCTACGCAATCAGGCGGCAAGAACGTCGAAAACGACTCGAGCGCGGCATCCAAATTGTGCGTCGCCTCGGTTTTTCTTCCCTGTTCATATCGGTCATATTTTTCGCAGGCGTTTTTTAAAAACACCATGGTTTCCTGGCCAAACCCAAGCGTTTTATTGAGACAGCGATGCGTACCGACCACATACAGCAGACCCAACAAAACAGCGCTGGCCACAACGCAGATAGCCGCGGTGACTAATGCCTTTCGGCGCAAGCGGCGCTCATCATTTGTCATGATTCCGCTCCTTGCCCGTCCGTCGTCGCCCTTGCCTTGTACTTGCCCACAATGCGCTCAATCGTGCCATCTCGATCCATCTCGAACAGCACGGTATCGAGGTTTTTGACGTACTCCCCCTCATAGCCGTCCTTAAACGCGACGCCAAGGTCAACCGTCATAACGTTGTCGGCAAACACACGATAAACACCGGGATACTGCGCGACGAGCCGGTCGAGCGATTGGACGTCCGCCATCCAACAGTCAACATAACCTTTGACCAGGGCAGCTTTGCAGAGTTCGGCAGAGCCATATGATTTGATGTGCACATCCGGCGAGATCCCTAGGTCCCCGGCAAGCAATCGGCGTTCACTCACCGAACCGGCAATCACCGCAACAGTCTTGCTGCCATCGAGATACGCCAAGGACTTGATACCACTCGTTTTCTTGGTGGCAACCGAAACCGTTATGGTTAGATACGGCTCAGTCCAGTAATACTCGTCTTCGCGATAACAGGGCGAGTAGTCGCACCACAGACAATCGATATCGCCATTTTTGAGCAGGCGGTCACGATCATTCCAAGATATGTCGATGAATTGCGGCTTGATTCCCGCGCGCTTGCAAGCCTCGCGAGCGATATCGATATCGATACCAGCGTAGTCGCCCGTGGTATCGATATACACATAGGGATCGTTATCCGTAACGCCAATTTTGAGTACCGGGAGGTCCTTGTCAGCTTCATTCGGGGAGGGAGCGCTGTTTCGAACGGTATACGTCAGGACGACCACACAGACGGCAGCAAGAAGTATGAGCACCGACGAGACGATGGCGGCTCGTTTGATACGTCTGGGCACGCTCCTCCTTTCATCGAAACAGCAGATGAGGTTCATTTTATTACCAGGGGGCAAGTACGACAGCGAAAAAAGCGCCTTGCCCAAGACGGGCAAGGCGCCAATGGTTGAAATGCATCCGCAGGCGGTCGAATTAGGTCAACCCTACTCGAAGCTCAGCTGCTCCAGACGATCGAAGACCGTGTCGATGCGGGTGAGGAAGTCCCACGGATCAAAGATCTCGTCGAGCTTCTCCTGGCTGACGGTGCAGCGCGGATCAGCCTCGAGACGCTCCTTAAAGGTGGGACCGGAGACGCAGTCCTGCACCTCGTGCCAGGTAGCCATGGCGTTTTCCTGCACGATCGCATAGGCATCCTCGCGGGTGATGCCCGTATCGACGAGGGCCAGCAGGACCTTAGAGGAGAAGATGAGGCCGCGAGTCTTATTGAGGTTGGCCATCATGCGAGCCGGATACAGCTGCAGGCCGTCGATAACGCGGATGAGACACTGGAACATGTGGTCGAGTGCGATAAAGCTATCGGCCTGGGCGACGCGCTCGGCAGAGGAGTGCGAAATGTCACGCTCATGCCACAGGGCGACATTGTCGAAGGCAACCTGGGCATTGGACTTCACGATGCGCGACAGGCCACAGACCTTCTCCATGGTGATCGGGTTGCGCTTGTGCGGCATGGCGGAGCTGCCCTTTTGACCCTTGCGGAACGGCTCCTCGGCCTCAAGCGTATCGGTCTTCTGCAGATTGCGGACCTCGGTAGCGATGCGCTCGCAGGTGGCCGCCGTGGTGGCGAGGACGCCGGCGAGGTAGGCGTGATGGTCGCGGGAGATGACCTGCGTGGACAACGGGTCGTGGACCAGACCCAGGTGCTCGCAGACATATTCCTCGACAAACGGCTCGATGGAGCTGTACGTGCCGACAGCGCCCGAGATGGCACCGAAGGCAACGTTCTTGCGGGCGTCCTCAAGACGATCCAGGTCGCGCTTGAGCTCCCAGGCCCAAGAGCCAAACTTCATGCCGAAGGTCATCGGCTCGGCATGGATGCCATGGGTGCGGCCAGCGCAAAGCGTGTTGCGCTCCTCGAAGGCGCGGCGCTTGCAGATCTCGCCGAGCTTCTTGACGTCCTCGATGATCAGATCGCAGGCCTGGGTGAGCTGGTAGCACAGAGCCGTATCGCCCAGATCGGAGCTGGTCATGCCATAGTGAACCCAGCGGCTGGGCTTGGGGTCGCCCTCGGGAACATCGGCGTCGATGTACTCCTTCATGTTGGTCAGGAAGGCAATAACGTCGTGGCGCGTGACTTCCTCGATCTCGTCGACCTTTGCCTTCTCAAAGTTGGCGTGGTCGCGGATCCACTGGGCTTCGTCTTTAGAAATGCCGATCTTGCCGAGCTCCGCCTGGGCCTCGCAGGCCAGGACCTCGATCTCCTGCCAAATGGCGTACTTGTTCTCGAGGGAGAAGATGTGTCCCATCTCCGGGCGGGTATAGCGATCGATCATAGCGGCTCCTTTTTGGTTATTGGCACGTTGGTCGTAACCCAACCATTGTACCGTGCGCAGGTGCAAGTATGGGCAGTAGGCATGAACCTAACATTTTGGAATTGGAGCGGGCAACGGGACGTCCGCGTATTTGCTTCGCAAATCCGCACCGGCTGCGGTCGCCTATCGGCGACCTTGCCTGCTCGCTATAAACGCTTCGCGTTTATTTACGCTCGCACCCTGTCGGGTTCGAGTCCCGGCACTTTATTGAAAAAAGCGCGGCACCGTGATGGTGCCGTGCTTGTGCTCTTAACTGGAGCGGGCAACGGGACTCGAACCCGCGAGTGTCAGCTTGGGAAGCTGATGCCTTACCACTTGGCGATGCCCGCTTATGTGTTGGCTAGTATAACGCGGTTGTCTTGTTCGATACAAGGGTGGTGATGCTTGTTTTAGCTGTGGAGATTCGTTTGAAAATCGCGTCAATTGTGGAGATGAGGACCTTTGACCTCCTGTTCTCCCTATCTTCTACCTGCGCTTTTGCTTGGTTGTTGTATTTGAGCTCAATTTGTCAGGAATTGGGCAAGCTTTTGGTCAGGCTCCGGTACTTACCCGCATGAACCTCGGGGGTAGCCTCATCCTACGCGTCGCAACCTCCCCATGCGGCGCACGAGGGATAAGGAGCAGCCATGTCCAACGCACCCACGCACTCTGTCCACAGCGCAATCGCAACAGGTCCGCTGCTCCTGCTCCTCTTCCTGCTTTTCGGCTGCCTGGCTCCGGGAGTCGCATTTGCCATCGATGGCTACGACCAGCTCGGCTTCCGCACCATTAGCGATGATTGTGGACCCTTCTTCATCGGCAAATATGAAGCTCAGGACGCCTCGATTGCCTACTGCATGAACCAGGAACGCCCCGGGCCCACCAAGCCGGGCGGCCCATGGCTCAACTTTGATCAAGGCTGGGTGTGGCTCGACGACGAGTTCGCGGCAATCGTTTGTCACGGATATCCTACCGCCACGTCGTTTGGCGGTTACCATCTTTCACCCGATCGCGCCCGCGCCGCCACCCAGCTTGCCGTATGGATGCTCAACGGCACTACCCATGTCGACGGCACCTACTCCTACACGACCGCTCAGGGCAAAACCAAGAGCGGGCACTTTACCGCCGACAATGAAGTCGTGGCGGCTGCGCGGTGGCTCCACGACAGCGCAAAATCAGGAAGCATCAAAGCCGCTCCGCACCGCGCGCGGCGCTATCTAGGAACCGTATCGGGCGGCAGCAGACGTCAAGACATGCTCTATGTACTGCCGGCGGTCTCTGTTTCCTTCCAAAAGCAGTCTGCGAACACTGTTATTACCAGCGGAAACAATACCTATCAGTTTACCGGGGCAACATTCGATATTTTTGAGAGCGCCAGCGACGCACGTGTCGGCACCATCCAGATGGACGGCAACGGTCGAGCACAGGCAACACTCCTACCCAACACGGCATACTACCTAGTTGAAACGAAGGCGCCGGCCGGCTATGTCCCCCGCCCCGATCGCGTTGCCTTTACCACGGGGAATGACGGCGGGCAGGTCGCCATCGATGAACAACCCGGCGCCATCACCCTGCATGTCGTAAAACTCGATGCCGCGACGAATGCCGGCCCCCAGGTGGGATCTTCACTCGCAGGAGCAGAGTTCACGTGTGTGTCGCAATCAACCCCTGGATGGTCGCAAATTCTCACGACTGACGAAAGCGGTCGGGCCACCCTCACCGATGTCCCCCTGGGAACTTTTACCATCTATGAGTCAAAAGCCCCCGAGGGCTACCTGCCAACCAACGACAGCTGGTCCTATACCGTTGGAGCCGACCAGCTCGGTGATTCAGGCGTGGTCGAGATCGAATCGCGCGTTTCCGATATCCCCATTGCGTTTGACCTTGAGATTTCCAAATTCAAGGACTACGGCAATAGCGATCAATCCGGCCTGGAGCAGCCGGCAGGAGGTGTTGTCTTTGAGGTTGTCAGCAACAGCTCTCAGCAGGTTGTTGGCACACTGACCACAAACATCTATGGCTTTGCCTCCACCAAAGACCAGCCCGAAGCATGGTTCGGCACAGGCAAGCGACCAGCCGGTGTCCACGGAGCCGTCCCATACGACCGCGCCGGCTACACGGTTCGTGAGGTTCCGGAAACCGTCCCCGAGGGTTTTAAACGTGCGGGGGAATGGACCGTCGAGGCCAATCAGATTTCCGACGGCGCCGAGCTTCAATATATCGTGGACAACCACGCCCTGTCGACGCATCTCCAGATTGTAAAACGCGATGCCCAAACAGGCGCCTCTGTTCCCCTAGCCGGATTCACCTTCCAACTCCTCGACAGCAATCACAAACCTGTCTCACAAACATGCTGGTATCCAGCATATAACGTAATGGACACCTTTACGACTGACGCGACCGGCACCGTCACACTGCCCGAATCGCTCATGCCGGGCACCTATTATGTACGCGAAACCTCGGCCAAAGAGCCCTATCTTGTCGGCGGAGAGATCGAGGTAAACATACCCGCCGATATAAACCTAACGCCCGTTGCAATCGTCTCGTATTATAACCACGCCGCGACCGGAAACATCAGGATCGTTAAAACCGATGCCGTAGACGGCAGCAGCCTCGCGGGCGCCACCTTTGAGATCCGTGCCTCAGGTGATATCGTGCGCCCCGACGGTAGCATTGCCGCGCTCGACGGTGAGACTGTCGCTACCGTCACGACGGATGAAACTGGAGAAGCACGCGCGGACGACCTCCCGCTGGGATCTGGCACCGCACGCTACGAGGTTGTCGAGACTCAAGCGCCGACCGGCTTCTTACTCGACCGGACGCACCATATCGTCGACCTTACCTATGCCGACCAGAAAACACCCGTTGTGGAAGCACGGCTTAACGTATCCGACGATTACACCAAGGTTGATATCTCCAAGGTCAATGCAAGCGGAGAGCAGGAAGTGAAAGGCGCACAGCTCACCTTATATGGTCCCGATAAAACCGAAATAGACTCCTGGACCTCATCCGACAAGCCGCACCGCATCGAACATCTTGCACCCGGCACCTACTCGTTGCGCGAAACGATGTCTCCGCGGACCTATGACCTTGCCGAGGAGATAACGTTTGAAATAAAGGATACGGGAGAAGTCCAATCCGTCGCGATGAAGGATGCGCCCATCGAGATCAAAGGACAGGTCGACAAGCGTCAGGAACTTGTCCAACCTATCGGGAAGGGTCTGTTGGCTAACGGCGATGGAAAAAACCGCGCCGCGATGCAAACCAATACGGATGGGCTTTTCTCCTATACCATCGATGCTCGAAACGATTCCGCTACTTGGGTTGATGAGTTTACGATTACCGATGATCTTGAGTGCGCCAAAGACGGCACGGCGAGATTCGTCTCAATCGAAACCCCCGTCGCCATCGGCGACCTCAACGGTCTGTGCAACGTGTGGTATCGCACGACGCCGTTGGACTCGACAGACGTCGATGAGCCGGCAAACGCGACTCTTGGCGATGGGCACGAAAATCCTTGGCTTGAGTCCGACGAAGTAAAAGAGAGTCTGGGTGAAGATTGCCGCCTCGTCGATTACGACGGCTGGCACCTCTGGAAGGCGGATGTCTCGACCACGGAATCCGCCACACTCGAGGCGAAAGAACTCGACCTTGCATCCAATACCGTCGTGACGGGCATTCGCATTGAATACGGTGCGGTAGCCGCCGACTTTACGACTCGAAGCGATACGGATTCTTGGACCCGTGATGATCTCAAAGATGAGCACGACGACCTTGACGATGCCAAAGCAATCCTTGGCACAGATGCTCGGGGCGCAGTCGTGCACATGCAGGCAACGTCGGCTTACACACCCCAAACTGCACTCACCAACAGCGCACGCGTCGATCTTTGCCGCAACGGCGGCGGCGATAAACTTGAGTCACATGACGAGGACAGTGTCATTCAACGCTGTACCCTACCGCAGGACCTACCGGCAACAGGATCAGCTCCCATCGCCGCTTGCATCACCGCGCTCCTGACCTCGGGTGCCGCAGCCCTATGGTTCGCTCGCCTTAGGTCAATCCCAAAGAAGCGCTAGAGCGATGAAAAAGCGGGCGAGCCAGTCCCCCGGCTCGCCCGCTTTCAATCATTTAAATCGCCGCATCTACTCTGCAGACGAAGATCCACCATCAACGATTGCTTGCTCGGACTCAGGAATCCCATCGGCACCCGTGCTCTGTTCTTGCTCCACCTCTTCGCTGATTGCGGAGGCGGGGGTCGAGCCCTTCGCGCCCACGATGTAGGCAGCTCCAAACCCTAACGCAATGGCAATCAAGGTCAAAATCACGTAGACAGGCCAATGGCGCTTAATATACGAAAACACGTTGACTCCTTAGAGCTCCGTCTACGAACGGCGGATAACCTCGGTCACGACCTCGGATACCGTGGCAATGTTCGTCGGGTTGACATTGTGGGGCAGGTCGTCCTCGGTACGAGCGCAAGCCAGACGCGTGCCGTCCACGCCGGCGATGGTGAGGGCTCGGCGGCTCGCCTCGAGGGCGGCGTAGGCATCGGTCTTGGCATAGGGCATCTCGAGCGCGCCACAATCGACATGGAACGACTTGCACACCTTGCTGACCAGGTTCATGATGCGGCGATCGCCCTTGAGCAGCTGCTGTTCGCCCTCAACCGTCACCACCGAAAGCCTACCGGCGCCGACGGATTCAAGATTGATGAAGAATACGCCGCGGAGCTTATCGCGATGCGAAGCCAAGAAGGCCTTCATACCGGCGCCGTCACAATCCGAGGCGCCCGTTGCCACAAACCAGATATCGTGACCGAGCAGCTCATCGTCACCCATAGAGGCGACAGCCGAGAGCATATCTTCGGAAGAAGCGCCGTCGGAAGACGTAGCGCCGCCCTTCCAGCCATCGTTATCGTCCTCGAAATTATCCCACGAACCGATGCCGCGACCGGACTTCTTGGCATCGTAATCGTCTTCGACGCCCAGCCAATCACTCATGCTGTCCTGTTCGTTTTTCTTTTTACGACCGAACAGGCCGCCCAGGCCGCGCTTGCGAGACTTGGGTGCCGCCGGGGCGGGAGCCGAAATGGTCTCGATCGGCTGAGCGCCCGACGCAACGGGCATAGGAGGCGCAACGGGTGCCGATGTGGGTTCGGGACCCTGAGCGGTAGCAAAGGGGTCGTTGACCTGTGCGGAGGGGTCGGGAAGGTCGAACAGCGACGTGCGAGACGCAACGTTTGCCTGCTTCATCGACGGCAGCGACGGATCGGGAACCGAAGCCAGCGGAGACGAGGAAGGTGCAGGCGACGGAGCTGACGCCGGATCGGGAACATTCATCTGCGGACGCGGCGATGCCTGGGAGGAAATCTGGGCCATAAGGGAATCGACCGTTTCGTCCTGGGTGGGAGCAACATCGGCAACCGTGGCACCGGAACCACTCGGGGTCGGCATGGTGAAAATCTGCGTGGAGTAAGGCCTCGACTCATCTGTCTCGGGAGCCTCGGAAACCGCAGGCACTTCCTCCTGCTCGACCTCGGTCGAATCATCTTGCTCGGCTGTTGCGTATTGCTCTTCGTCAGAGTTGGCCTCGACGGGCTCGTCCTCGGCGGCATCTTGGATTGCGGCAGCATCAATAGGCTCGTCATCGTCTGCCGCATCGCCCCGCTCATCGGAAACAGGAAGGGACTCGGCAATCGCGGTGCCTTGCTTTTCAAACGTTATCGTGGAATCGAACTGCGCGGCATCAAACGACATGGTGCTATCGACGTGCTGCTGAGCCTCGAAAGACGTCGTCGCCTCAACAACATCCGCGGACGCCGGTTGCTGGGACTTAAAGGACGTCGTAGCTTCGGCAGCGTCGACGGGCACGGACTGCACAGCCTCGTTCTGCTCGAACTCTTGCGCCGCGCGCTCACGTGCCGCCTCGGCTGCCTGCTGCTGAGCGATAGCCTCCTGCTCGGCAGCCTCGCGTGCGGCAGCGCGCTTCTCCTCGAAATCGTCGACAAATTTCCTGCCCTTTGCAAGCGCACCCTTAAAGAAGTTGGAAGCGCTGGCGCCAATCGAAGAGAACGCGGATGCAATATCGGCATGGGGCGTTGCCGCGGGAATCTCGGCCGAGAAATCAGTATCGCTCTCGTAAGACACGCGCCTCGGCTGTTCAGCGTAATCGTCGTCAGGCTCGTCCCTAACGTCTTGCGCCGGCGCGGCGGGAGCCAAAATGTCCAGTCCTGCCGCGGGATCGATCGCGGACACCGCCTCGGGCTCGGCAACGGCAGCGGCAACCGCGGCAGACTCATCATCCACGGCGACAACGGGCGCAGATGCAGTCACGACGGGGGCAGGCTCGGGCTCAAACGTCGGCTCCTCGCCTTCCTCGTAATCGAGCGTGCAGGACTCGGGAAGCATTCCGAGCGCACGGATGGCATCCGAACCAAAGCGGATGTTGCCGGCGGCATTGCGATAGAGCCTGGGCTCGGGCTCGGCCGCGACAGGCTCCTCCGCCGGCTCGGCAGTGGGAACCTCGTCATTGAACTCTTCGGCCTGGACAGCCTGATTCTGATCCTCGGGCACGATGGCGCCAATCAGCGTCTCGTCGGCAGACGCACCCTCAAAGCCCTCGATCTGCTCGTCGAAAGCCTCGCCCTGTTCGGGCTCGGTCTGAGCGTCGGGAGCAATCGGCTGACCGAACTCGTCCTCGGCGTAGGTAGGCTCTTCATACTCGATGGTGTTGCCGTAGTCGTTTTGCTGTTGGGCCGCGGCATACTCCGCTGCTGCGCGCGCCATCTCCTCGGCACGACGCTTCTGCTCCCCAAAATAGGTATCGAACGGAACATCGTCGGGAAACTCGTTTTCGCCCTGGAAGGGAGCAACGTTGTCCATAACGCCGAGCATAGCGGCGACAGAAGACTTGTTGCACACTGCGCCGGACGTATAGGGAAGCACAAAACGGTTAGAAATGATGTTTGCCGCGTTGGCGAGCGCAACGAGGGAAGCGAGGATCGCGACAATCCACAGCAGAACCTTGAGCGCGCCGGGGAGCGGCAGGATACGCAAGATGGCAACGGCAGCAGGGGCAACCGTGGCAACGGGCAACAGCTTGGCGATGAGCGCACGATACGAAGCATAGGGCTCGCGGGCGAGCAGCTCAGCACGGGGAGAGTCGTAGTGTGCGACAACGACCACCGGGCGGTTGCGCGGAGACGCGAGCGGGCCCGAGGCCTTGTGGTAGGCGATGACATTTTGGCTCACGCCCGTCTTGCCCAGGCGTGAAACCACGGGGTGGCCCGTGCGCTCGAGCACGTAAAGAACGGCGCCGACAATGGCCAGCAAGGTGCCGACCAAGCCGATGCCGCCGCCGATGCCCATCAGCAGGGCGCCGGCAAACGCAAGAATACCGGTAACGGCAAATGCCAACCTGCTGGGCGCCGGGGCATTGAACTCCTGAACTTCGGGATCAAAGCCGTGGTTGCGGAAGATCTGAGCGATATCCTCGGCAGCCAAGCGCTCTTCTTCGCTGCATGCCGGCGTGATGCCGGTGTTCTGCAGCAGGTGGTTAATATAGTTCTGGGTGTTCGCCATGTGCGCTCCACATCCATAATCCGACAAATAGGCCCAATGCATGCACATTAGAACCGTATATAGTCGAAAGTATACCCCGAGCGAGCGCAAACGACCGAATTCGGGCCATCTTAACGCCCCGAGCGGACAAGGATATAGCCTAATCTCCATATCGGACTAAAATCATGGCAGCAAACCACCTTCTCATGCGAGGACTCTATGACGGCAAGCGACGCGACCGCGACAATTAAAAAGGGGAATTCGGAGCCCAGTTTCGATAAAACGGCCCAGCGCATCCTCAATCTTTTCTTTGTGCTCAACAGCTCCCCCGAACCGCTGACGACCGAGCAGATCGTCTTGGATTCTGACCTGGGATATGGCTCGGGCAACATCGACTCGGATAAGCGCAAGTTTCGGCGCGATCGTGACAAACTGCTCGAGCGTGGCATCTTAATCAAGGAGGTTCGCCCCGCCGGTGCGCAGGAGACCGAGGAAAGCTCGTGGACAATCGACCGCGAGCACACGTTTGCGGCAGGCGGCCTCATCACCGCAGACGACGCCGATATCCTGCTCAACGCTATCGACCAGACAATAGCGGCCGGCTCATCCACTTTTGCCGCGCCGCTTGCCGATATTCGTTCCAAGATTGCCTACCTCACCGGCAGGACGACGGCGGACGAAGCACCGATCCGCCGCTCTCCCACCGTCGATGCGGTATGGAGCGCCTTTGCCGAGCGATGCGCGCTGCGATTTTTATATCAGAACGGACGCGGTGAGCAGAAAGAGCGTACCGTCTGCGTCTACGGCATGTTCGAGCGCGAGGGCGTTGCGTACTTCTGCGGCCTCGACAATGCCACCGACGACATCAGGACATTCCGCTGCGACCGTATCGTTCGCGCTTGGCGCCCCTCAAAGGCCTACGCTATCCCTGCGGACTTCAACCTCAGCGACTACCTGTTCTTTGAATTCGATTTTGCCGACCGCCCGCCCGTTGCGGCTACGTTCTCGTTCGCCCCGCAGACGCAGATCGATATGATCAACGGCCTCACGCGCGGGCGAGGTGAGCTCGCACACACCGATTCGGGATGGACTTGGACCGTTGACGTGCGCGATCTTGAAGCCGCCGCCTCATTTTGCATGGCCCACGCCATGGACGGCATGAGGCCCATGGCCCCCAAATCGCTCAAGCAGGCGTGGAACCACCTCATTGAAAGGACGGTGCACGAGCATGCCCGTGCGTAAACTCACCAGCGAGCAGAGGCTCTCGCGCGCCATCGACATCATGGAGGCCCTCTACGCCGCCGGCGAGAGCGGCATGACACGAACCGAGATTTGCAGTCGCTTTGACATCACGGGGGCGTCGCTCGACGAGATTCTCGAGATCGTCTCGACGCTCGCGGACCGAGAATCGGGTGCGCGTATCATCTGCGAATGCCACGGCGAGCGCGTGGTCCTCACCGGTGACGCCGGGCGTGTACTACCGCTGCGCCTGAGTGACGCCGAGGGCGCTGTGCTCAACCACGAACTTGAATCGTTGGGGATCGAGCCCCAGGCGGCGGCTCGAATTCGACATGCTCTTCTACCCGAAGAGCTCGGCTATAACCAGCACGTCTCTGACACCGTCAACCACGGGTCGCACTGGCAGCAGCTGAGCTGCGCCATTCAGGACGGCGTTCGCTGTCGTATCTCGTATCGCTCGATGGACGATGCGCGGCCACGCGTGCGTCTGGTCGACCCCTTGCGCATTACAGCAAACGGCGACCAAACATATCTGATTGCCTGGGACATCGCGGTCGATGAGCAGCGCACCTATCGCATGGATAAAATCGAGGGACTCGCCTTGACGGAAGACTCCGTCGTGCCTCACGTACCGGACGTTGTATCCCTCCACGATTCCCTTGCCCGGACGCAGCGTAGCGCAAAGCTCTTGATACCATTCGATATGGCGGAGCATCTGGACTGGGCCGGCATCACCCTCATCGAGCGCAGCGGGACAGACATGGCAACGGTAACCGTACATTACGGCTCCGAGCGTTGGCTGCTGAGCCAGATAATCGCAGCGGGCGGAGCCATCCGCATCTTGGATGACCCCGCCCTGTCAAAGCGTCTGTGCGATATGGCAAAAACCCTCGTCTGTCCGCTTTAGCGCCGCCGCTCGTGGCGTGCACGCCACAGCTGTAGATAGTGCCCGATCTGCGCCGATTCGATGCGCTGGTAGGAGCTCGTGGGCAGCGACGTTAAGAACTTCTTGCCATAGCCCTTCGTCACCAGGCGAGGATCCGCCAAGATCAGCACACCGCTATCGGTCGACGAGCGAATCAAACGCCCCGCGGCCTGCTTAACCTCGAGCACCGCCTCGGGCAGCGAATAGCGCGCCCATGCGCGGTCTTCGCGCAGGTTGCGCTCGCACGAGAGCGGGTCCGTGGGGCTTGAGAACGGCAACTTGGGAATGATGACGCAGCGCAGCGTCTCGCCGCTGGCATCAAACCCCTCCCAGAAGGCCTTGAGCGCAAAAAGCGACGAGGTCGGTTCGTTGATAAACCGGTCGCGCAGGCGACGAGGAGATGAGTTGCGCTGCTGGCAGTTGAGCTCCAGACCCGCACGGGCCATCTTGGGCTCAACGCGGGCGTATAGGTCCTCCATGTCGCGCCGATTGGTGAACAACGTGAGCACCGATCCGCCCATGGCAAGATGGGCGTCGACCAGCACGCGCTCGAGCGCCGTAAGATAGCTCTCACGATCGCGCGGATCGGGGATATCGCCCGCAACGACTACAGCCATGTTCGAATCGAAGTCGTAGCTCGAGTCCAAGTGCAGCGATGAGGATGTTGAAGCACCGATGCGATCGAGGCCGACCGCATGGTTAAAGTGTTCAAAGCTTTTGGACACCGTCATGGTCGCCGAGGCAAAGATAGCCGTGTGAACCTCGGGCAGCCACTCGGTTGCCAAGGCCTCGCCAATGTCGATGCGCTCTGCGGTCATTGACTCTCCGCCGGCACGCAGCCTGCGATTGACCTGCAGCGAATACACGTAGTGTTCATCGGTACCATCAATGATGAGTTTTAGGTTCTCGGCCAGCTCATGCAGGCGGCGCGAGATATCACCCAGGTCGACAACAACCTCTGGCTTGTCGGCGGCGACGGCTTGCACCAGCGCGTCGACGCTCTTGTCAGCTTGTTCCAATGCGTCGATGCCAGTGTAGGCCGACTGTAAGAAATCATGCCAGTCGTCAGATTCGCGCAGCTCGGGGCCAATCCATAGATTGGCATTGTCATAGCCCCCACGGGCACGGCGACCGAGCTCGCGAACGCCATCGAACACGCCGGCGATCGCCATGCTCGCGCGCGCAACCGTCGACGTCGCCTTGGCGGTAAGGCCCAGATAGAGCGTAGAGCCCTCGGAGGTTGCCAAATCACGGGAAACCTGGCTTAGCGCGCCGGTGCTCGAGCCACCCAGACGCTCGAACAGGACGCGTGATTCGTCCGCCGACACCACACGCGCCCACTGACGGCGCGCCTCGCGCTCGATGGAATGGGCCTCGTCGATTACCCAATGACGAATCGGCGGCAAAATCCTGCCCTCGGCCGCGACGTTGCGGAACAGCAGGGAATGGTTGGTGACCACCACATCGGCATGCGCCGCACGACGGCGAGCGCCGTGGACCAAACATTTATCAGGGAAAAACGGGCAGAGGCGACGAGCACACTCGCGCGAGGCCGTCGTAAAGTCGGGACGGTTGACGCTGCGCCACCGAATGCCGAGCGAGTCAAGGTCGCCATCGGCTGATTGGCAGACGTACGCCATAATGACCGCGACCGCCGTGAGCGTGTCCGCCGGATCGCGCTTGGTGGTAATCTCGACCTGGCCGCGGCTCATGCGCTCAAGCTTGCGCAGGCACGGATAGTGGTCATACCCCTTGAGAGCGCAAAACGACAGACCACCGTCCAGTTGCTCGGCAAGTTTTGGCAGCTCATGGTACATGAGCTGGTCGGCAAGATTGTTCGATTTGGTCGCAATACCAACCGTGATGTTGTTACGGCGTGCTGCCTCGGCAAAAGGCACCAGATAGGCCATCGATTTGCCGACGCCTGTGCCTGCCTCAATTACTCGATGAGTGCCCGTGACCAGCGCATCGCGGACCTCGAGCGCCATCGCGATCTGCTCATCACGCGGCTCGTAGGTGGGATACATGCGATTGACCAGGCCACCTGGCGCATAGTCTGCCTCAATCTCCTCACGACTCGGCATCTTGAGTACCGGCAGTTCATCGGCGTCCACCCGATCGTCGGCGCGATCGGCCTTGAGAACGTCAGCACGAGCGGCGCTGAGAGAGAAGATAGAACCAGGGTTCTGCCCTGCCAAGAACGAGAAGATAGGACGATAGGACCAAGGCACGTCCGGATGCATGTCGGCTAGGCGCGCCATGAGGCCCTGGGGCAAGTCGGTGAGCGCCACGAGCAACACGCGCCATACGCCACACAGGGCGTCGACGTCGGCATTGGCACGGTGTGATACCGAGTCGCAGCCAAACAGATCGGCCATAAAAGACAGCTTGTGAGAGGCCAGGCGCGGAAGCGCGATGCGCGACAGCGCCAGCGAATCGATCCAAATATCGCTCACGTTGACGCCGCCTTTGACCGACTCGATAAACGAGCGGTCGAACGTGGCGTTGTGTGCGATCACCGGACAGCCACCGACAAAATCGGCGAGAGCGGCGACGGCCTCAACCGCCGACGGGGCATCTGCCACATCGGCATTTGTAATGCTCGTGAGCTCGGTAATCTCGGCGGGAATCAGCTGCTTGGGATGCACGAAGGTATCGAAGCGGTCGATGACCTCGCGGCCCGAAAGACGGGCCGCCGAGATCTCGATCAGCTCGTTGTCCTGCACCGAAAGACCCGTGGTCTCGGTATCGAGGACAATCACATCTTCCTCGATAAGGCCGAAGGACTGCGTTTTGGCGCGGTCGGCAAGCGTGGCATAGGAGTCGATGACAAACTGCGGCGTTCCTGACGAAACCGCGTCCTCGATTAGCATGCAATGCCCGCTCGACGAAGGCCCATACGGATCAGGCTGTCACAGACCTGCGGGAACGTCATGTCGTCGGTGTGGCGGATCTCATCCGGATACAGCGACGTATCGGTCATGCCGGGAATGGTATTGGTCTCGAGGATAACGGGGCCGTCCTCGCTCACAATAAAGTCGCTGCGCGAGATACCCAGGCAACCGAGGGCCCTGTGAGCGGCACAGGCAAGTTCCTGAGCGCGAGCGTAATTCTCGGGTGAAATCTGCGCCGGAATGCGATGGATATCCGTAGGGTCGACATACTTCACGTCCAGATCATAGAACTCGCAGTCCTCGGGCTTACGAATCTCGACAATCGGCAGGGCGCGCACGTCATCTTCGCCGTATACGCCGACGGTGATCTCGGTACCCTCGATGCACTTCTCGACCAGCACTTTGTCGCCGTACTCAAACGCCTTGGCGATTGCCGCGGGCAGCTCGGAGGGCTCATGGACCAGGGATATGCCATAGCTGGAACCGTTGACGGCCGGCTTCACAAAGCAGCGCTCGCCACAAACCTCGACGATATGATCGATATCGACTTCATCGCCCACCTCGAGCGCGAGGCCGGGGGCAATGGGAATGCCTGCCTTGGCGTACAGGAGCTTAGAGACCTCCTTGTCGGCACCGCAGGCGCTGGCAAGCACGCCCGAGGCTGTGTAGGGGATACCCAGGGTCTCCATGGCACCCTGCATGGCACCATCCTCACCGCCGGCGCCGTGCATGGCGATAAATGCCACGTCGAAACCACCGGTCGCCATGGTTACCATAAAATCATCGGCAGCCGTGTCGAGCAGCTTCACCGAAGTGTAGCCGGCCTCCTTCAGGGCCGCCACGACGTTCTTTCCCGAATTGAGCGAGATCTCGCGCTCAGCGGAATGACCGCCCGCCAAGACCGCTACGTGCATGTTCTCTAGGCTTTTACCCGGCATGGGCAGACTCCTCCTCTATAATTTCTGCAGCTGATACCATATTGTAGCGATACCCTCTACGTTTCCCCAAAATCGAAAGGCTTCCATGAATCCCAGGACTAAATCTCAGGACATTCGCGACTTGAGCCAAAACGATATTCGCGAGCTCGTGGCCGAACTTGGCCAGCCCGCCTTCCGCGCGAAGCAGCTCATCGAATGGGTCTTTGAGAAGAACGTTTGTTCGTTTGACGATATGACCAACCTTCCCAAGGCTTTCCGTGAGCAGCTTAAAGAGGCTTTTGCCTTTGATACGCCGACTGAACTCACCAAGCAGGTTTCCAAAGATGGCTCGCGCAAGTATCTGCTCGAGTACCACGATGGCATTTCCGTCGAGACTGTCGGCATGCCCCGTCGTAACAAACTTTCCGTCTGCGTTTCCACCCAGGCAGGCTGCGGCATGGGCTGCGCCTTTTGCGCTACCGGTCTCAACGGCCTCAAGCGCTCTCTGACCGCTCAAGAGATCGTCGACCAGGTGCTTCATGTATCCAACGACTTTGGCGAGCGTGCCACAAGCGTTGTCTTCATGGGCCAGGGCGAGCCGTTTGCCAACTACGACGAGGTTCTCAAGGCATTGCGTATCCTCAACGACCCCGATGGTATCGGTATCGGCGCTCGTCACCTCACCGTCTCTACCAGCGGCGTTATTCCCGGTATTCGCAAATTTGCCGACATCCCCGAGCAGTTCACGCTTGCCGTTTCCCTGCATTCCGCCATCCAGTCGACGCGCAATAAGCTCATGCCCGGTGTTAAGAAGTACACGCTGCTTCGCCTTCACGAAGCGCTTCAGCTCTACACCGAGAAGACTGGCCGCCGCCCGACCTATGAGTATGCCATGATCGAAGGCGTCAACGATACGAATCCCGAGATGCAGGCACTCTGCGACTTCTGCGAGGGAACGCTGTGCCACGTTAACCTGATTCAACTTAACGACATCGAGGGCAGCCCACTCAAGCCGTCACCGATTCATAAGGTTGAGGATCTTCAGCGTCGTCTTGAGTCCCGTGGCATCGAGACCACGATTCGTAACTCCCGTGGTAACGATATTGACGCCGCTTGCGGACAGCTGAAACAGCGTTTCAAAGTTCAGAAGAACGCATAGGGGAGTCGCACTCCAAAACGTTTCATGTGAAACATCGAACGGCCCCTGTTGCAGGATATGCAACCGGGGCCGTTTCATTTATTGACCTCAATTTTGGACCGCTGCTAGCTTTCCCATTTTTTACGGACAAAATAAGCGGCCCTTGTCTCATGAATCAGACAAGGGCCCTCAAAATATGCAGGGTAATTGTTAGGTACCTAATAGCCTACATTTTCCCATTGGTTGCTAACCCAACCTTGATTAATCCTTGGATTTTTCGTTACCTGAGCAGTGCGCATGGCAACATCTTCTGTCATGACATCCATTTTCTTCTTGGAAGTATCGACAATATCTTGCGCGCCACGAAGCAAACGACCTCGAAGTTCATCGTCTGTCGCGATCTTATAGCCAGCAAAGGCACCAGCCGCGACAGTCGTCACCAATGCAATCGCAGTTAAAATCTTATTCCTCATCTTGGCCTCCTTGATCAAACTGAATCATTTCACCAAGAATACGAGAGAGCTCTTTCTCGTCTTTAAACTCAATCTCAATCTTATTCTTTCCACGCGAGCTCTTCACGCGCACGTTGGTATTAAATACCTGACGAAGTACACGCGCAGCCTTTTTAAAAGACTGAGGCGTTGCAGGCCTCGGCGTCTTAGGCGTCTCTCCGGCAGAAAACAATGGAGCAAGATTTTCTGTCGCTCTTACGGAAAGGCCCTCCGCAACAACCTTCTCTGCAAGTCGAATTCGAGCATCCTCATAGGGAACTGCAAGAATCGCACGTGCGTGACCAGCAGTAAGTTTACCCTCAAAAATCATCTGCTGAACTACTTCGGGGAGATCGAGAAGGCGCAGCGAGTTTGTAATTGCAGAGCGTGACTTGCTTACGGCCTTCGACAACGCCTCCTGGGTCATACCGCTAGCATCGATGAGCTGGCGATAGCCCTTAGCCTCTTCGACGGGATTCAGATCAGAACGCTGAAGATTTTCGATAAGAGCAAGAGCCAGCATCTCTTCATCATTAACATCTTTAATGATGACAGGCAGTTCCTCAAGACCAGCAAGCTTTGACGCCTGGTAACGACGCTCACCAGCGATGATCTCATAGCCGTTTCCATGCTTGCGAACCAAGAGCGGCTGCAAAACGCCATGTTCTTGGATTGACTCGCTCAACTCGCGAAGTTCAGTTTCATTAAAGTGAATTCGCGGTTGATTAGGGTTGGGAACGATATCCTCAATAGGTAGTTTTGTTTCAGATGCGACATTTGAAGCAGATGCAGCAGAACCACCGGTCTCATACTCGGCCTCAGAGACCAAAGCATTGAGTCCACGCCCCAATCCGCCACGTTTCTTTGCACTAGGCACGCTTGATCACCTCTTTTGCAAGGTTCATATACGCTTTTGCACCCTTGTTTTGAGGTGCATAGGTAATTACCGGTTCTCCAAAAGACGGAGCTTCAGAGATTTTAACCGTACGGGGAATCAGCGTCTTAAACGCCTTATCACCAAAGTACGATTGAACTTCCTCAACAACCTGATTCGACAAAGAAGTACGTGAGTCATACATGGTCATAAGCACGCCATAGGTGTCTAAGCCCTTGTTCAGACGTGATTTGACCATCTTCATTGACTCAAGCAGCTTCGTAACGCCCTCGAGTGCGTAATACTCACACTGGATTGGAATCAAAACGCTATCTGCTGCGGTCAAGGCATTGATAGTAAGCAGGCCGAGCGAAGGAGGACAGTCAATGAAAATAAAATCGAACTCGTCCTGAATCGGCTCAAGCAAATCTTTGAGGCGGGTTTCACGAGCAATTGCGCTTACGAGCTCAATTTCGGCACCTGCAAGCTGAATCGTAGCTGGAATTACGAATACCTTTTTGCAATTTGTATCAAGAACAAGCGATTCTGCCGGCACATCATTCAACAATGCATCATAGATGCAGTGATCAAGGTCTTCTTTTTCAATTCCAAATCCACTGGTACTGTTTCCCTGCGGATCAAAATCGACAATCAGTGTCTTACGACCCTGCTCACCCAGTGCTGCTGCAAGGTTTACAGCCGTCGTTGACTTACCGACGCCGCCTTTTTGATTGATGATTGCAATGATACGCGTGTCTTTTGCGTTCTTAGAACGCTTAACGTCGCGAAATCCCACGGTCCCTCCTGGTGTGTATTAAAGCTGTCAAACGGAGGATGTTTCACGTGAAACATTCCGATTCGATATCAACCGCCATGTTTCACGTGAAACACTGCAAGTTGTTAGTATCCATTATGTTTCACGTGAAACATCTAGGCAAGCGGATTCTTCTTAGCCATGCCATTTGCACGAGGCAATGAAACGGATGATGGATGACTCTTCTTGAGAACAATGAACTCCCTGTGGCCCAAGCCCTCAGGCAAATCGATTGCGTCATTAAGAAGCAAAGTGAAGCCGCAAATCTTAGCTGCCGACATGCCGGAAACTAGCTCCTCATCCGAAGGATTACCCTTGGTGATAACAAATAGACCTCCATCCTTGAGGAACGGAGCCGCATACTCAACAAGAATCGGTAGAGGGGCAAGTGCGCGGGCGGTTACGACAGAAAACTGCTTCTTATGGCTTCGAGCATATTCTTCAAGGCGATCATGAATCGCATGAGCATGTTTCAACCCAAGAGCATCAACAAAAGAATTGACGGCATCAACCTTCTTACCAACAGAGTCAATATAAGTAGCTTTACGATGCGTGGTTATGGTTAACGGAATACCAGGGAAGCCCGCACCTGTCCCCATATCGAGCAAAGCTCCCTCAGGAGCCTTATTGATATAGGGAAGCAAAACAAGTGAGTCGAGGATATGAAGTACCGCAGCATCTTCTACGTTAAGAATACGGGTGAGATTAGTTGTCTTATTTGTTTCCAGAACCAAATCTAAATGCTGAATACATTTCCTCAGCTCAACATCAGATACGCTCAAGGAAAACTCTTTGCAATAGGAAGTTAGACGAGTCAACATCTCGTCAGCTTGCTGATCAGTAAGTACTAACAACGAAAGCTCCTTTCTGACAAAAATCAGTGTATCGAGAACTTTTGACAAAAAAAGGGGACGTGGAAACCACGTCCCCTTAGCATAAGCTCGAGCAGATTATCGAGCAACAATCACCACATGGCGATCAGGGTCAGAACCCTCAGAATGAGTATCGACGGCATCATTGCCACGAAGTGCAATGTGAACCAGTCGACGCTCATAGGCATTCATGGGCGGAAGCGAAACACTCTTATGAGTGCGGATGGCACGCTCGGCTGCAGACTGAGCCATGGAGGCAACCTTGTCCTGACGGCGGCTCTTGTATCCCTCGACGTCCACTACAACCGGATACCTAAAGCCAAGCTTGCGGCTCACTAGCAAAGAGAACATAACCTGAAGGGCATCAAGGGTGCGACCATGACGGCCAATGAGAACAGCAAGGTCGGGAGCCGTTACATCCAGAATCAGCTCACCCTCGTCGCCCTCATACTCATCGATAGGAGAGTTGGCGGCATCGAAGTGCGAAAGGATGGAACGCAGGATGGAAATCGCGACATCGGCAATGGTGTCGAGCTCCTCGTCGGTCAGCTCTTCACCGGCCTTGTAGCGCTGTGCAATCTCGGGATAATCGCCCGCGACCTGCGGGGCAACCTCCTCAAGCATATCCTCGATGATCTCTTCAGACATAACGTACTCCAAAAGTTAGGTACCTAAATAAGATTGATATCCCGCTACTTCTTCTTGTGCGGGCGCGGCTTCTTCTCGCGACGAGTGACCTCAACCTGCAGCGGCGCGTTCTTAAGGCGCTCCTCCTCATCGGCCTTCGCCTTGTCGATGACCTTCTGCGTCACAAAAATCTGCTGGATAACCTGCCAAGCAGACGAGACGTCGTAGTACAGCAGAACACCAACGGGAAGGCTCCAGCCCATCCAAAGCATCATGACCGTCATGACAACGGCCATCATACGCATGCTCTGAGCCTGCTGGCCGGTCTGGTTGCGCGACATATAGAGCTGCGGAATCAGGGTCAGGACAGCGAACAGGATCAGACAGACCAGCGCAGGCAGCGCGACCATAAAGCCATCGGCAAAGGAGGCACTCGGCGTGGTGGTCAGGTCGGGCAGAATATTAAAGAACGAGAACGTGCCGTCGTTAAAGTAGTCCGGCAGGTTACGCAGCAGCGTAAATAGGGCGAACAGGACAGGCATCTGAATCAACAGCGGCAGACAACCAGCCATCGGGTTGAACTTGTTCTCGCTGTAGAACTTCTGCATTTCCTCGGCCTGACGCTGGGGATCGTCGGCATAGCGCTCCTGGATCTCGAGCATCTTGGGCTGCAGCACCTGCATGCGTGCCGTCGACTTAGTCGACTTGAGCATAAGCGGCGTCAGCAGCAGACGGATGATGACCACCAGGATGATGATGGACAGGCCCCAGTCGACCGCAAAGGTCTGGATGAGCTTGAGCAGCTCGAAAAGGATGTTAACGATCCAATCCCACATGTAAGTTTTCCTCCGATAGCGAGTGCCCGCTAGGGCACAGGGTCATAACCGCCGACGTGCAGGGGATTGCAGCGAGCGATGCGCCTCACGGCAAGCCAGCAGCCTCTCAAAACACCGTACTTCTCAATCGCCTGGACGGCGTATTGCGAGCACGTTGGGTAATAAATGCAGGCGTCAGGCAATAAGGGCGAAATAACCTGTTGATATATGCGAATAGGAGCGATGGCAACACGTCGCAAAACGTGATTGCTCATCGCTCCTCCCCGGCAACGCCGGCGCGTTTCATAAGCGAACGCAATGCATTGTCCATCTCCTGAGGCGAAGAAACCCTCGTCTTGGGAGTTGCGAACAAGATGATGTCATAACCCGCAACGGGAAATCCACAGCTGCGGGCGGCCTCGCGCATCACACGCTTAGAACGGTTGCGCACGACAGCACAACCGAGCCGTTTAGCACCAACGAAGGCGACCCTTCCGGAGTCGCCTTCGCCAACCGATTCACATATGGTCATTCGAATCAGAGGGTGATTGAAACGACGCCCCTGACTGAACACATGCTCGAAATCTTGCCGAGACTTAATAGTCTTCATGCGAGATGTGTGTATCGCTGCTAGACAGTGAGACGCTTGCGGCCCTTGGCGCGACGACGGGCGAGCACGGCACGACCACCCTTAGTGGCCATACGGGCACGGAAGCCATGGGTCTTGGCACGCTTACGCTTATTAGGCTGATACGTACGCTTCATCTTAAGTTCCTCCTGCTGCATTTCGAGTGTCCGCGGGGGCGCGGACGCAGATATAGACACGTGAGCTTGAAGATTGTAGGGAAATCAATGTTCAAATGTCAAGAAATCAAAGGTAAAAGGTTGCGCAGTTCACACGGTTCCCCCATAAGCCGAGCTCGATTTAGCGGTGCATGGCAACTTTTCACGAAATTTCATCGAGTTTTCAACAGGTCATGTTGGCAATGTTGAGAACTTTTCGTCCGTTTTCCAAAGTTTTCAACAGGTTTTGAAAAGTTGTCGAAAGATGAGAAACATTGCACGGTGAGCTACTATTTGTTCGAAACCTTTTGAAAGATTGCGAGCGGCATGTCTGACGACTTTTACACCATGGTCGATTCCGGAGACCCGGCACCCGACAACGAGCACATCACCGGCGTGCGCGAAGAGCGTGAGGAAGGCGAGCAGACGACCACGCAGGCGCCAAAAGCCATGTACGCCGCGCGCATCGCCGTCTATGACGATATGCTGTCGACACCGCGTGTGATCGTCATTGATCCGCAAGATGTCCGCACGTATTTGGAAGAGACGACCAACACCGTCTACCAGTGCATGAAAGAACAAGGTGGCCATATCTCGCTCATGGTCATCCGCGAGATTGTCGAAAACTTTATCCACGCGCACTTTGCCGAGCCCATCATCTCGATTCTGGACGGCGGAGACACCATCCGCTTCGCTGATCAAGGACCCGGCATCGACGACAAGGAGCGTGCTTTCGACTTTGGCGTTACCAGCGCAAACAGCAAGATGAAGCGCTACATCCGTGGAACCGGAGCAGGGTTTCCCATGGTGCAGGAGTATTTGGAAAACGCCGGCGGGGCCGTGTCCATCGAGGACAACATGGGCAACGGCACCGTGGTTACGGTAAGCCTGGACCCTAAACGCGTGCAGGAAATAGAGCGTGCCGGCGGACGCGGTGCTGCCGTGCGGCCCGAGACGGAGCAGCCCACATATCCCCTGCCGGGAGCTTTTGCGCAGCAGCCCATGGCAACGCAACAGATGCAGCCCCCCGTGGGACAGATGCAGCAGCCCGGAATGCTTCCTACACAAGAGCCCCAGGCGGCATCGATGTCGATGCCGCCAAACGCGCCAGAGGCCATGCCGCTGGCGGATCAGGATGCAGCAGCAATGCAGCAGGCGACGGGGGCACCGGGTGGCCAGCAAATGGGCTATCAGCCGTACCAACAGGGATATCCATATCAGCAGATGCCGCCACTGGGGTATGGCCAGCAGTTCCCGCAGCAGTACCAGCAGGGATATCAGCAGCCGTACCAGCAGATGCCGCAGCAGCAGTACAACCCCTGGGCCCAGCAGATGACTCCGCAGCCTTACCAACAGTGGCCTCAAAGTTTTCAACAGCAAATGCCGCCGATGCAGAGTTCTCAACAACCAGCAGCTCAAATGATGTATCCTAATGCAGCAAATCAGTATGCGCAGCCACAACCGGACGTGTTCGTAAGCGATCGCGGCAACGCCGCGCTGGGCTATCTGGCGCAAAATCAAGCGTGCGGTGCTACCGATCTGGCGAGGGCGTTTGGAAACTCGGCCCCCACTTGGTCACGCACGCTCAATGACTTGGCGCAGGCCGGCTTGGTCATCAAGCATGGCCAGAAATACCATCTGACCGAACTCGGCGCCGCTCGCGTGCGAGCTCAGAGCTAAAGAACGGGAGAGACAGTGGACGAGGAAGCAAGCATCATCCTGGGGGATGCCATCGCCTTTTGCCAGCGCGACGGCCAAGATGCACGCCTCATCAACATGCTGGGGCAATCGCGCGCCATAAGCCTGACCGAAGATACGCTCACGATCGAGGCCCCCTCGCGCTTTGCCATCGCGCAGCTCAAAAAGCATCAGCCGACTATTGAGGCCTATCTGGAAGAAATCGCCTTTGCACCGATTGCGCTCGACATCGTGGCACCGCAAGGAGCCGTGGCGGAATCCGCTGCTGCGACGGCGCCCACCGCGGCTCCCGCTGCCTCCCCGGCGGTGCCGGCCTCCGCAGGCGACGTGCCGACAATCGAGCACCAGCACGGCGATGTTTCCCGTGAAACCATGGCACCGTTGCCGACCGCGGCGGCGACGTCAACGAACGCACCCGTCACGCACATGCCTATCGCTCACGACGCAGCGGCGGGCGCGGATTCGGGCATTGCAATCAAGAACACGCTCTCGGCCGATGATTTTCGTCGCATGATGAACCAGATGAAGGGCGGAGCGCCGACTAAGTCCACGCAAGCTGCGACCCCCGCTTCACCCATGCCGGCACCGACCGTACCGGCCGAGCAGAATGCGGATGGAGCCCCGCTCGCCGCGAACTCAAAATTTACCTTTGAGAACTTTGTCTACGGCCCCGAGAACAGCCATGCCTATCGCTCGGCACTCAAGTTTGCCGCCCTCGCGGACGAGCGTGGCACGTGCACATCACTGTTCATCTACGGCAAATCGGGCCTGGGCAAGACGCACCTGCTGCTTGCCATCAAAAACGAGCTCGCCGAGAAGTCGCCCGAGATCAAGGTCAAGTATGCCAACTCCCAGGCATATCTGGACGACCTGATGACCGAGTTCGACCGCCAAAAGAAGAGCAACGCCCCTATCATGCAGGCATACCACGGCGTGGACGTGCTCATCATCGATGACATCCAAAACATCATCGGCAAGCGCGCGAGCGTGGACTACTTTTTCCAGCTCATGGACGAGTTCATCCGCAACAACAAGAAGGTCGTCATCGCGGCAGACCGCGCCCCCAAGGACCTGAGCATGGACGAGCGTCTGACCAGCCGCTTCAACGCCGGCATGCTCTGCTTGGTCGCAGAGCCCAGCTACGAGATGAAATACAAGATCTTGCAGCGCTATTACGAGAACACCATCGTCGCCGCTCCCGAGGCAGGCGACGACTCGCTGCTGGCGGCCTATGGGGGCGACGGCGGGCACCTGACCGACGAGCACTTTAAACACATGGCCGAGGTCTCGGGCACCAACATCCGCGAACTCGAGAGCTTCTGCGAGCGCTGCGCCGGCGAGGCGGGCGACCGCGAGCGCGAGGGCGGGGAGCTCACCTTTGACGATATCGACGCCATCGCCAGCCAGTACTTTGACACATCGGCCAAAAAGATCAACGTCCAGACGGTTCAGTCCGTCATCGAAGAGCAGTACGGCGTGACGCACGAGGAGCTCATCGGCCCGCGTCGCAACGCCAATATCGCCAAAGCACGCCATATCGCTATCTACCTGGCCATCGAGATGTGCGAGATGACGACCACGGCGGTGGGCGCCGAATTTGGCAACCGCAACCACTCGACCGTCAGCACGAGTTACAAAAAGGTCCAGAAGATGATCCAGGAAGACCGGACTGTTACCGAAGACCTCAAGTCGCTGCGCGATAAAATTACACTGCGCTCGTAGGTAAATGGACACAGCTGTTGAAAACTTGTCGAAACCACGGGCATAAGGTGTCTAAAACCCAACCCGCGGTGATGAAAAGTTTTGCGCAGGTTTTGAACGTGGAAAACCACCCCTGTTGCACACAGGTTGCTGTCGATTCTCTTTCTGGGTCCGACCTGCGTCTTTGGGAGTAATCAACAGTTTCGTCAGTGCTATTACTATTATTAAGATATTTATATCTATAGAAAGGTATTAAAAGATGAAGTTCACCGTCAGCCAGAGCTCGCTTACACAAGCCATCGGCGTCGTTATGAAGGGTGTCGCTTCGGCATCCACCCTCCCCATCCTGTCGGGCGTGCTCGTTAAGGCCCAAGACGGCATCTTGGAATTCCAGACCTCTAACTACACCATCTCGATCCGTCATCGCATCGCGGCGCATGTCGAAGAAGAGGGCGAGATGGTTATCCCCTGTAGGATGCTCTCCAATATCACCAAGACCCTCCCCGATGCCCCGGTCACCTTTGAGCTGTCCGAGCGCCAGGTGCTGATTGGTTGCGAGAAGAGCTCTTTTAGGCTGAACACGCTCGATGCCAATGACTTCCCCGAGTTTCCGGCCTATGCCATCGAGAGTGCCGTGGAGCTGCCGACCGATGTCTTGTCCGAAATGGTCGGCCGCGTGTGGCGCGTCACCTCGACCGACAAGGCTCGCCCCATCCTGGGCGGCGTGCACATGAAGGTCGAGAACAACACCGTACGCCTGGTGGCGACCGATTCCTTCCGCTTGGCCGTGTGCGATACGCAGGTCGAGACCTCGACCCTCGAGGGCTCCTTTGAGCTCAACGTTCCGGCTGACGCCTTTAACGACGCGCTGAACATCATGGCCAGCCAGGCGACCATCATGATCGGGGCTACCGACACCCAGGTCGTCTTCGAGGCCGGCAACACCACCTACGTGTCGCGTCGCATCGAGGGCGTGTACCCCAACTACAAGCAGCTCATCCCCGATTCGTGCGTGACGAGCGTCAAGATCGATGTCGCCGCCTTTAACGCCGCCCTCAAGCGCGTGGCCGTTATCGCGAGCGCCAACCCCGCCGTCAAGTTCGAGATCGATGTCGAGAACGGGCAGATGGGCCTGTCCTCCATTTCCAATGACCAGGACCTTGCGCAGGAGACGATCGATGTCGAGGCTGAGGGCGAGTCGGGTACCATCGCCTTCAACTACCACTACATCTTCGGCTGCCTCAATGCCCTGTCCAAGGAGAAGGAGATCACGCTGGAGCTCAAGAGCTACTCGCAGGCGGGCATCTTCAAGTCCTACGACAAGATCAACTACCTGTACCTGGTCATGCCGGTCCGCATCTAGCGCTGCGCCATGACCATGTTCGCCCGCGATCTTTCCGTCGCGCACTACCGCAGCTTCGATAGCTATCGCCTTGCCCTGGACGAGGGCGTGACGATACTTGCGGGACCCAACGCGGCGGGAAAGACCAATCTCATAGAGGCGCTGCAGCTGCTGACGAGTGGCGCCTCGTTTAGGCATCCGACCGCAGCCGAGCTCGTCCATGACGGCGTGGGCTCGTGCAAGATCGAGCTGAGGCTCGAGGGCGACGGCCGCGTGCTTGATATGGGATTGAGCGCGGAGGACGGTAAGCGCTCGTTTAGTCGCAACGGCAAGAGATGCTCTGCCGCCGGTGTGCGCGGGATTCTGCCGAGCGTGCTGTTTTGCCCCGACCATCTGGACATGGTTAAGCGAGGCGCCAGTGTGCGCCGCGCCGCCCTCGATGACTTTGGCATGCAGCTGAGCGCGCGTTATGCCGATCTTGCGAGCACCTATGGGCGCTGCGTGACCCAGCGTAACGCCCTGCTCAAGGAGACCTGGTGCTGTCGCGAGATGCTCGGCGCGTGGAACGATTCGATTGCTCGCGCGGGCTCGGCCCTGCTCGTGCACCGGTTGGCCCTACTCGACCGGCTGGCGGGCCATGTGCACACTGCCTACGGGCAAGTGGCGTCCGGCGAGGCTGCCAACGTGACCTATGCGTCCACGCTGGGGGATTTGCCCCAGGTCGAGGATCGCGAAGAGCTGAAGGGTTGGGCGTACGAGCGCATGCTGGCTGCCCTTGACGAGCATGCCGACGAGGAAATTCGCCGCGGCGTGACGTTGGTGGGACCGCATCGCGACGAGATCGAGTTCACCGTGGCTGGTCGCTCCGCCCGTTCATTTGCCAGCCAAGGACAGCAGCGCACGCTGGTACTGTCCTGGAAGGTGGCCGAGGTGGCCGTGGCTCGCGATGTCCTGGGCACCGCCCCGCTGCTGCTTTTGGACGACGTGATGAGCGAGCTCGACGGCGAGCGTCGCGGCGCTTTCCTGCGGCTGATCGGCGATGATATCCAGACGGTCATAACTACGACCAACCTGGGGTACTTTACCGATGACCTGCTTGATCGAGCCAAGGTGGTGAGCATGGGTGAGACGTGCTAATTACGAGCGCGAGAGCGAGACAGTCGCCTTCAGTGGATTTTTGAACGCAGAGCGCCAGCGCATCCTGGCGGCTGCAACGCCTAAGCGCCGTGCGCAGATGGAGGCCGCCGAGGAGTCGCGCGCGGTCTATCGCGCATGGAACGCGGTGTGCTCGGGCACGCGCGAGGGACGGCATGTGACGGGGCTGCGCTACCTGCCCGAGTCCAATGAGCTGCTGGTGTATCTCGACTCGCCCTCGTGGACGCAGGAAATGACGCTGTTGCGCGAGATCATCCGTGCACGCATGGAGCGCGCCGGTGCGCATGTGGACGGCCTGGTGTTCAAAACCACCGCGCCCGGTCACACGCCGCCCGCCGCCAAGGAGCGCCTGCGCCAGGCGACGACCGAGCGACCGCCGGCCCCGCACGCCGACCTAAGTGAGGCCGAGCGTACCGAGATCGAGCGCCAAGTGGCGCCCATCGAAGACCAAAAACTGCGCGAGGCCCTCGAGAATGCCATGAGAGCCAGTGCCGAGTGGGCCAAGGGCGTGCAAAGCAAAAAAGAGCCTTAAATCGCATCTGGTGGCCTTGTAGAGCCAAATACCCTCGTTCCCGAGGGTATTTTTTTACGATAAACTAGTAAGGCTGTACACATTTTCTTGACTGAAGGAGGACGTGTGGCAAACGAAAACGATTACGATGGCGGCGAGATTAAGATTCTCGAAGGTCTCGAGGCCGTTCGTAAGCGCCCGGGCATGTATATCGGCTCGACGAGCGCCAGCGGTCTGCATCACCTGGTGTGGGAGATCGTTGACAACTCCGTCGACGAGGCCATGGCCGGTTTCTGCACCGAGATCCAGGTGACGGTCCACGCCGACAACTCCATCACGGTCGTCGACAACGGGCGCGGCATCCCCGTCGACGAGCACCCTGTTAAAAAGATCCCGACGCTCGAGGTCGTCATGACGATCTTGCACGCCGGCGGTAAGTTCGATAACTCGGCCTATAAGGTCTCGGGCGGCCTGCACGGCGTGGGCATCTCCGTCGTCAACGCACTGTCCAAGCGCGTGGTCGTTCAGGTTCGCCGCGATGGCAACACCTACGAGATGGAGTTCTCGCGCGGCAAGACCGTCAAGAAGATGGAGGTCGTGGGCACCTCGGATTCAACGGGCACCACCGTCACCTTCTGGCCCGACGACGAGATCTTCGAGACCTGCATCTACGATTTCGATACGCTGCACAACCGTCTGCAGGAGACGGCGTTCCTCAATAAGAACCTTAAGATTGTGCTGACCGACGAGCGCGAGGCGACTCCCCACGTGGAGGAGTTTTGCTACGAGGGCGGCATCATCGACTTCGTCAAGTTCCTCAACGAGGGCAAGGACGTCCCCGAGGCCTTTAAGGAGCCCATCTATATCGAGGGTAAATCGGATCCGGACGCGCCTGTGACCAAGATGGGCGAGGTCGAGGTTTCCCTGCAGTGGAATAGCGGCTACGGCGAGAACGTCATGTCGTTCGCCAACGACATCTACACTCCCGAGGGCGGCATGCACCTTGAGGGCTTCCGCACCGCGCTCACCCGCGTAATCAACGATTACGCGCGCAAGCAGAACCTGCTCAAGGAAAAAGACGCCAACCTGACCGGCGACGATGTGCGCGAGGGCCTTTCGGCCGTTATCTCGGTCAAGCTGCCCGATCCTCAGTTTGAGGGCCAGACCAAGGCAAAGCTCGGTAGCTCCTATATGCGCGCGCTCACGCTCAAGATCGTGACCGACGGCCTCGCCGATTACTTGGAGGAGCATCCCAAGCCCGCCCGCGAGATTGTCAAGAAGGCGCAACAGGCCTGCAAGGCGCGCAACGCCGCCCGCAAGGCGCGCGAGGCGACCCGCCGCAAGAGCCTGCTCGAGACGGCGTCCCTGCCCGGTAAGCTCGCTGACTGCTCGGTGCGCGATGCCGAGCTGACCGAGCTCTTCATCGTAGAGGGTGACTCGGCAGGCGGTTCGGCCAAGGACGGCCGTCGCCGAGACATCCAGGCGATTCTGCCCCTGCGCGGCAAGATTCTGAACGTCGAACGCGTTGGTGACCATCGCGCGTTCTCGAGCGACACCATCCAGTCGCTGATTACCGCGATCGGCTGCGGTGTCACGACGAGTGCCGGCGACGGCGGCGACTTCGATATCACTAAGGCTCGCTACCACAAGATCATCATCATGACCGATGCAGACGTCGACGGTGCGCATATCCGCATCCTGCTGCTGACGTTCTTCTACAAGTACATGCGTCCGCTGATCGATGCCGGCTACGTCTATGTTGCCTGTCCGCCCATCTTTGGCATCAAGGTGCGCAACAAGATCCACTACGTGTATCCCAACGGCCGCCAGCCCGAAGACGAGATCCTGCGCGACACCATCCAGGGTCTGGGACTGAACCCCGACGATAACGACGAGGACGGCAAGGCCAAGGACGGCAAGATCACCAAAAAGCGCAAGGGCTATACCGTCCAGCGCTACAAGGGCCTGGGCGAGATGGACCCCAAGCAGCTTGCCTCGACGACGATGGACCCCAAGACCCGCATTCTGCAGCGTGTGTCGATCGAGGACGCCGTGGTGGCAGACCGCGCCGTGCGCGAGCTGATGGGTTCCGAGGTCGGCTATCGCCGCGAGTACATTGAAAAACATGCGCATGACGCGCGTTTCCTTGATGCTTAAGAGGAGGTAACGTGGCAGACGATATCAACAATAACGAGGGCATGGGCGAGGCCGGCGATGCCGGCATGCCCGACGATTTGAAGCGCCTGCTCGCCCGTGCTGAGCAGGGCGAGGACGGCGATCCGGACGCCTATAACCCCGATGCCGATGATGATGAGGAAGAGGACGACGACGGTGAGCTCGAGGAGAGCTTTGGCGAAGTCGACCGTGGCGCCTCGGCCGGCGAGGATATCAACGGCGGCCAGCTCCAGATTTCGGAGTTTGGCCGCGAGATGAAGCAGTCATTTATCGAGTATTCGATGTCGGTCATTACGGCGCGCGCCCTGCCGGACGTGCGCGACGGCTTAAAGCCGGTGCACCGCCGCATCCTGTACGCGATGAACGAGAGCGGCATCTACCCCAACCGCCCGCACAAGAAGTCGGCCTGGACGGTCGGCGAAGTCATCGGTAAGTACCACCCGCATGGCGATGTCGCGGTCTATGAGGCCATGGTCCGCCTGGCGCAGTGGTTCTCCATGCGCACGCCGCTCATCGACGGTCACGGCAACTTCGGTAACATCGACGGCGACGGCGCGGCGGCCATGCGTTACACCGAGAGCCGCCTGGCAAAGCCCGCCATGGAATTGCTGCGTGACTTGCAGAAGGATACCGTCGACTGGCAGCCCAACTACGACGAATCGCTCGCCGAGCCTCAGGCGCTGCCTGCGCGCTTCCCCAACCTGCTGGTCAACGGCAGCCAGGGCATCGCCGTCGGCATGGCCACCAATATCGCCCCGCATAACCTCACCGAGGCGATCGAGGCAACCTGCTACCTGATCGATAATCCCGACGCCACTGTCGACGAGCTCATGCAGATCATGCCCGGTCCGGACTTCCCCACCGGCGCCATCATCATGGGCAGTGCCGGTATTAAGCAGAGCTACGAGACCGGCCGTGGCTCCATTACCGTGCGCGCCAAGGCTCACGTGGAGTCCACCAAGACCGGCCGCAGCCGCCTGGTCTTTACCGAGATTCCCTACATGGTCAACAAGGGCACCCTGCAGGAGAAGATCGCCCAGCTCGTCAACGACAAGCGCATCGAGGGTATCTCGGATATGCGCGATGAGTCCAACCAGAAGGGTATCCGTCTGGTCATCGAACTCAAGAAGGGCGTCATCCCGCAGGTCGTGCTCAACAACCTGTACAAGTACACCTCGCTGCAGACGACCTTTGGCGCCAACAACCTGGCGCTTGTCAACGGCGTTCCCAAATGCCTGAGTCTGCGCGAGATGCTGCAGCACTACATCGACCACCAGGTCGACGTCGTCACCCGCCGCACCCGCTTCGACCTTAAGAAGGCCCAGGCCCGCGCGCATATCCTTGAGGGCTACCTGATGGCCCTTGACCATATCGACGAGGTCATCAGCATCATCCGCTCCTCGCAGACCGACTCCGAGGCCAGCAGCCGCCTGATCGAGCGCTTTGACTTTACGCCCGAGCAGACCACGGCCATCCTCGAGATGAAGCTGCGCCGCCTGACCGGCCTGGAGCGCGACAAGATCCAGGAAGAGCTGGACGGCCTGCGCCGCGCCATCGCCTACTACGAGGACCTGCTGGCGCACGAGGAGAAGATCCTGGGCGTCATTAAGGAAGAGATGCGCGAGATCTCCAAGAAGTTCGGCGATAAGCGCCGCACCGAGATCAGCCATATCGAGAAGGA
This sequence comes from uncultured Collinsella sp., assembly GCA_937966215.1. Taxonomy (GTDB): domain Bacteria; phylum Actinomycetota; class Coriobacteriia; order Coriobacteriales; family Coriobacteriaceae; genus Collinsella. Next base: position 42,953 of record CALCKK010000003.1, read on the forward strand.
CCTGGACGTCGAGGACCTCATTGCCGATGAGGACATGGTCGTGACCATCACCCACACCGGCTATGTCAAGCGCATCCCGGTGGCCGCCTACCGCGCCCAGAAGCGCGGCGGCAAGGGCGTGTCGGGCGTCAACCTCAAAGAGGACGACGTCATCGACGAGATGTTCATCGCGTCCACGCACGAGTACGTGCTGTTCTTCTCGAGCAAGGGTAAGGTCTATCGCCTGAAGGTGCACGAGCTGCCGGTGGGTACGCGTCAGGCGCGCGGTACCGCAATCGTCAACCTGCTGCCCTTCGAGGAGGGCGAGAAGATCGCGAGCGTCATCAGCTGCCGCGAGTTCCCTGCCGACGAGTACCTGATGTTTGCCACCAAGAGCGGCATGGTCAAGAAGACCGTAATGAGCGCATATGACCGCAGCCGCCGCGACGGCCTGATCGCTATCAACCTGCGTGACGACGACGCGCTGCTGAACGTGCGCCGCGTGCGCGAGGGCGACAAGATTATCCTGGCCACCACCGCGGGCAAGGCGATCATGTTCTCCGAGGAGCAGGTGCGCGCCACCGGCCGCGATACTAGCGGCGTTCGCGGTATCGGTATGAAGGACGGCGTGAGCGTTCTGGGCATGGAAGTCACTAACGGCAACGGCGATCTATTCGTCATCACCGAGCGCGGCTACGGCAAGCGCACGCCGGTCGCGGACTACCCGGAGCAGAATCGCGGCGGCCAGGGCGTCTACACCATCCAAATGACCGAGCGTAAGGGCAACCTCGCGGCCATGAAGACGGTGGGCCCGCAGCACGAGCTGTTCATCGTGACGGAGGGCGCGACGGTCATTCGCGTCAAGACCGACGAGATCAGCCAGACTGGCCGCGCCACCCAGGGCGTCAAGATGATGACCGTCGACGACAACGACCGCATCTGCGCCGTAGCCCGCATGACGGCCGTCAAGGAGAAGCCCGAAGGCGAAGACACAGAAGACGGCTCTGCCCCCGAAGAAACCCCTGTCGATCTAGGCGACGGCAACGACATGCCAGAAGATCTCCTAGACGAGTAAGAGGCCCTAGCTGGTAGAAAATATCAGACCCCATATATCGGCGGTCGGCGCATCTGCGCGCCGACCGCTTTTTTGACAAGCTTGGAGCCCCGTGTCGGCCCCGGCTGCCCGGCGGCATGCGAAGTCGATCGCGAGTTCCGCACGAGCCGGAGAGCACTTAATGTGCTCTCCGTGCGAG
>CALCKK010000004.1:0-7517 GCA_937966215.1 uncultured Collinsella sp.
GTGAGCACCAGGCGGCCGAGCATGGCGAAGCCCATGGCCGGCAGGATGTTGGCGGCAACGCCAAAGCCAGCAAGGACAAAGTCGGGGATAAAGTCGAGCATACCCTGGATAGCGTCAGCACCCAGATAGAACGACAGCGAGCACAGCAGGAACGCCATGATGCAACCGGTGGAACCGATCAGGAAGTGCATCGCATAGACACCCTTAAGGTTGCCCTGGCCGGAGAAGACGTCGGCGCGGTCAACCAGGATCGGCAGGGCGGCGTTGAGGATGTTCTTGATGGCAAGGCACAGCGTGGCGATGGGCATGGCGAGCGCAATGGCAGCCTCGGTGCTCTGGCCGAGCTGGATAGCGAAGGCGCAGGCGAGCACGCCGCCGATCGTCTCATCGGGCGGCACGTAGGCGCCGATGGAGATCGAGCCCATGAACAGCAGCTCCAGGCTCGCACCGATCGCGAGACCAGACTGCAGGTCCCCCAGGACCAGGCCCACGAGCGGGCACAGGACGATGGGGCGGAACGCATAGAGCGTACCGAGCTGATAGTCGAACTTACCAAATGCGGCGATAAGTCCGATGAGGATTGCTTGGGTAAGCATACATCCCCCTTTCCATATAGGACACTACGAAGAGCTCAGACTCTTCGAATTCAAACGCCTAGAGCACGCTGGCGCAGTCAACCTTGGGGTCATCGGCCAGAGGTCGAATCTCGACCTCAATGCCACGATCCAGCATCTCGCGCACATCGGCTTCCTCGGCCGCGGTCAGGAAGATCTGACGAGAGACCTGACGAGCATCGGGACGCTTCTCGTCCTTGGGCTTGGTGTTGCCCAGGTTGACCGACTTGATCTGCGGGCAGCCCTCAACAAGCTGCTTTGCCTCAGCGATAGTGGCGACACAGATGATCATCTTGTACTTGTCGGTCACGCCCGAGTTGATAGCTTCGATTGCATGCTCCATATCTTTGATGACGAGCTTGCAGCCGGCAGGCTTGCCCATCTTGAGCGTCGTCTTCCACACCGGGTCGTTGGCGACCTTATCGCCCACGCAGAAAATGCAGTTGGAGCCGAGGCCCTGAACCCAGGAAACTGCGACCTGGCCATGAAGCAGGCGATGGTCAACGCGAAGTAGCTGAATCATAATGTGACCCCCCAAAGGTCTTGCGCCGTCTTACGGCATGTCAATAGGTGCTGCGGATTAGAACTCTTCTTCCTCGTCGTCATCGACCAATAAGTCGTTGACAAACTTCACGCGCGTATCGTCCGCAGCGACGATGGCGCGAATCGTCTCCTCAACCGGCGCCGACTCGTCAGAGAACAGCAGCTGGATGAGCAGAGGAAGGTTCATGTTGGTAACGAGGTACGTGCGGGGACGCGTCTGGACGATCTTGGTGAACTCGTTGTTGACGCTGCCGCCAAAGAGGTCGGTGCACACAACGACATCATCGTCGGCAGACATGCCCGCCAGCAGTTTTTGGGCCTCCTCGGCCACGTCCATGCGGTCATCGACGAACATCGAAAGATCGTGGACGTTGTCGCGCGCGCCCGAGAGCAGCTCGACGCTCTCCTTGATGCCGGTAGCGAAGTGCGCATGGCTGGCGATGATGTACTGTCTCATTCTGTGTTCCTCTCAATAGCCCGGCACGTTCCCGCACCCGTTTTCTTTAGTAGTCGAACTGGTGATAGTAGCGACGATACTTGAGGTTGTGCTTGGTGACCGTCTCGTAGTAGCGAGCCAGGCGGTCGGTCACGAGCACCGTCAGAATCCACGGGGAGACGATGACGCGGAACTCGTCGTCAAGGCCGGGGATCGCGAACTCGGCGGTGTCGATGATGTTGATGTCGGTGTCGCCGGTCACGCCGCGGGTCAGGAAGGCGCGGACGCGCTCGTCGAGCTTGCGGTTCTCGTCCTCGCCCATGAACAGGAAGACCGGGACGCCCGGCTCCACGAGCTCGAGGGTGCCGTGGAAGAAGTCGGCCGAGGTGATGTAGCGGGTGCGCTTCCACTGCATCTCCTCGAGGATGCACATCGAGAACAGGATGGTCTCGCCCCACAGGGCGCCGGAGCCGATGAACATGGTGTAGGGGGCCAGGGCGTACTTCTTGGCGAGCTCCTCGGCGCGCGGCTCGAAGCGCTTGCGGATATCGAGCATGTCCTTCCAGATGTCCTTGGTCTGCTCGATAAACAGGTCGAACTTGGGGAAGCAGCCGCGGCGGTTGAGCAGGCGCAGGCCGAAGCAGTCGGCGAGGTAGTAGCCCATCTCGCAGCCACCGTTACCATGATCGGACGCCATCTTGACGCAGTTCTCGGCGCCGACAGCCTGGCCGATGGGGCCCTCGGGCTTGGTCATGGCGTAGACACGAATGCCCTTTTCCTTCATCTTCTTGACGGCCTCGAGGACCTCGGGGGTGGTGCCGGACTCGGAGGCGGTGAGCACGACGGACTTCTCGGTCATGCGCTTGTGGCCCATGACGTTCCACTCGGCGGCGTGGATCAGGTAGACCTCGAGGTCGCGGTCGCCGAACTTGTTCATGAGGTACTCGAGCTGCATGAGCTCGTCCCAGGTGCCGCCGACGCCCATCAGGAACACGGCGTCGTAGCCCTCGTCGGCGACCTTGTCGGCGAGCGCGGTCATCTTCTTGCCGGTCTCGTAGAGCGCCTTGCCGTCCTCGAGGTAGCCCTCCTGGTCGAAATGCATGATCTCGATCTTCTCGGTTTCCTTCATTTGTCTCTCCTTTCTGGGGTTGTCTCCACATCCCCCATGCCAACGGGCATCAAAACCCGCTTACATTCCGTAACACTCGGCCGCTTTGGCCTTAAGCGCATTGACTGACTCTTCGTAGCCCTCTGCCTTGACCTCCATCTGTTTGGAGACGGCATCGAGATACGGGTGCACGTCCCATGACTTCAGACGCTCGGCGATTATGGCCGCAATCGTCTGGAAGAACACAAGATTGGGAATTGCGCTGAGCAGCGGAGCCACCTGAGGCACCGCAACCTCGTGAGCCCTACCCCTGGGATGGGCCGTGAGCAGCACTGTTTTTGTCGTAACGTTCGATAGCGCATCGGCGATATCCGCAAGACGCTCCGACCCCTGCGGATCGTCGACGATAAACACCAGGTAGCTTGGGGTTATCTGCATCTCGGGACCGTGGACGAACTCCTCGCCCTCGTGATGCATGGCAGGAATCTTGATGGTCTCGCTCAGCTTGAGGGCTGCCTCTTCGGCAACGCCATAGTTGGGGCCGTTGCCGACGACCATGGCGGGCATGTGCTCAGAAAGCTCGAGCATGTGATCTTGGACATATGCCTCGGCGATCTTGCACATCACGGCATTGGCCTGGATAGCCTCGCGCAGGCCGTCAAGACGCTGGGCAACGCCCTTGGCGTCAATCGTTCCGCGCGCCTGGCCGCCGTAAATACCAAAGAGCACCAGGTACTCAACGAGAACCTCGACGCCCAGAGTCACAAAGTCCACCGACTCGACACCCACACCGTAGTCAAGAACGATGTCAGCGTGTTCCTTGATGGGTGCCTCGACGTTTGCCGTGAGCGCAACTGCAGCCATATCGTGCGCGCGCATGTAATCAAGAGCCGCGATCGTATTGGTCGAATAGCCGCTCTGCGAAACGGCAATGTTGAGCGCATGCTGCGGATAGGTGTGTTCAAAATCGACGAAGGCCTCGGGCGTCACAACGGACACCTGCATTTGCAGGGTATCTTGCAGGTAATCGCGGGCGCAATCGGCGGCATGGCGCGACGAACCCGAAGCAACGATGCGCAGCGCGTCAAAAGAACCGGACTGGAAAATATCAACGAGCTGCGCTACCAGCTCAGACGAACGCTCGAGGTTCTCTCCCATACGCACATGGGCAAGCTGAACGTAATCGAGCATCTTCATCGTCTCACCTCGTAACAAATCATTAGTATTTGATACCAATCACAGTTACAGGTTACGGCTTTTTGATACCTCTTTGTCGATTAATTTGTCCCCATCGGCGAACGGTCGATTTTGAGCCATGTAAGGTCGTATATGCAGTCTGCTCAACAAATCAAAATTCCGTCAGCTTTTCAGCCCGTTATGCAAAAAACCAGCTAGTACGTATAGGTATATCCACCCGCATCACCGCGGTTAAACGACTTGACGTACTCGATCGCCTGGCCGCTCGCATCGAAGCTCACGCACTCAAGCGTCAAGGCAAGATCGCCCTGCTCCAGTCCAAGCAGGCCGGCATCTCGCGCGCCCAGCGCTTCGATATCGAGCTTTTCCTGTGCCATGACCGGCTTTCGGCCCAACATCTCATAGGTCTCGTACAAACTGAAGACCGACACGTCAATATCTTCGATTGTGGGAAACAGCAGGCACGGGATGAACGCCATCTCAATCGATACGGGATCGCCGTTGACGCAGTTCAAACGCCGAATCGAATACAGTAAATCGTCCTCGGCAATGCCAAACAGGTTGGCATAATATGGACCCGCATAACGCTTGGAACGCGCGAGGATGCGGACGGACGGCTCGCCGCCCGAAGCACGAACCGATTCGCGAAAGCCTCCCGTTCGCTCGTAGGCAACGGGCACTTTCTGTGCCACAAACGCGCCCTTTCCGCGGACGCGTCGAATCTGCCCACGCCGAACCAGCTCATCGACAGCGCTTCGGATGGTCAAGCGCGTCGTACCAAATTCCTCGGCGAGGTCTTTTTCGGACGGAATCATGGAACCCGTGGGATATATACCGCGCTCGATACGCTCCTCGATACGGCGTCGAATGCGCATATAAACCGGGGTGGCATCTACTGTTTCAGCCATTGTTCACCTGCCACGCTCCTCATGCCGTTCTTTTCGCCGTTATCGGCAAAGCGGAACTTTGTGGGCAAAATCACCGATTTGCAATGCTCCACAAAACGCATGTCCTTATCAAATTCTATCGTGCTCTCATAGAACACCGGCGTTCCCTCTTCTTGCTGGAGCAACTCGGCCTCTTCGGCGTTCAAACGCGAGATGGAGATATGCTCACGTCCATGCTCAACGCGCACGCCACCTTCTTTGAGCAAGACATCGTAAAGGCTCTCACACTCAAAATCGTGATCGGGAAGCGAGGGGCACAGGGACAGGTTAACGTGAGCCGTCTCGATTGACGCCGGCTCGCCCTCAATAAGTCGAACACGCTGCATGCGGAGCAAAGGAGCGCCTACGGCAACCCCAAGCTTGTCGGCAAGCGCCTCATCCGCCTCGATGGCCCCGGTGGAAACCAGACGAGAAGAGGGGTGCAGGCCGGCAGTCCGCACAGCATCGGAGAAGTTATACGTTTCCTGAAAGATATTGAGCGGTTTGGGAGGACACACATACGTACCCGATCCGCGACGGCTCTCGAGCGTTCCACACGAGATGAGCCGCGTGATACCGGCGCGCAACGCCGTACGCGAAACGCCAATCTCTTCGCACAGCACGCGCTCGGCCGGCAGGCGATCGCCGCCGGCAAGCTGATGGTGCTGGATATACCAAAGAATCCCCTCAACAGCACGATCTTTGGGGGGAATTGCATAAGATTCGCCTGCCATTGCACAGACTCCTCGTTCAGAAACGTATGTCGCCAAAATTAGGCCAGACCACCCATGGCATCAAATTCGGCCTTGATCTTTTCGGCGACATTCCGATACGACTTATACAGGCTTGAATCGCGTTTGACTTCATCGGTCATAACGGGAATCTCTAGTTTGGAAACCTCGTCTTTTCCCGTCTGAACCGCCACAACAACGCCCATACCAAGACACATATTACGCTTGGCTGCGTTCATTTTTGCCGCCTTAGCGGGATTTGCCAGAATACGCTGGGCAAATTCCTGTTTAGAGACCGCTTCATCGGCCTCCGGATCGCCCGCCTCGGCCACTTCGCACTGCAACACGTCCGCATAGTCAAAAATCTTCGGCTCGCCGCCGCGCTGATGTACGGCCCACTTGCGACGCGTGGCATCCTGGTAGATAGCCGGCAAAAACGTAAACCGCGGCGGGTCCAAAATCGTATCCGTGATGGTAAACACATCGGGATCAAAGGCATCCTGCGGGTTTTTCTTCTTGAACAGCCCCATATCAGCCTCCCGTACTAACATTTAACAACTCAAGCTGAATATAGCACCAATTTCAAGCCGCCACCTCACCCTATCGGTACGCGGCGTCTGTGGCTCGCCCAGCGGAAGAGTTCACGGACGAGGGCCGGGGAGGCATACTCTGTTTTGAGAAGTGGGCTTCGCGAACTTCCAAAACCAAGCACCCCGCCCCGGCCCCGGCAATGTATCGTAGGCTGACCAAAGTAAGATATACAGTTTCCAAGGCCGCAACAGCAACAGCCCCATCACATTAAAAAATATCAGCGCCGCATATCGAAACGGTCGAGAGGGCCTTGCCCGGCGGGGTGGCCTTGCTCCGGGAAATTCGCGAAGCCCACTTCCCGGAGCAAGGCCACCCCGCCGGGCAAGGCCCCAGCGCGAGACCGTCCCGGATGCCTACCCGCACAGCATGGCTACGAGTGGGATAGTCAGAATGGAGCAGATGATCGACAGAAACGTGCACTGCATCATGGGGCGTGCATCCTTACCGTATTGAAGGCAGTACAGCGTACCGTTGCTACCCACCGGCATTGCCATATCGAGAACAAGCGTCGCGATAAACATGGGCGTCATGCCGGGCCACAAGCGCGCGACGGCAAGACATGCCACCGGCACGACAACCAGGCGAAATGCCACGGCAGCATAGGCACGCCAGTTGGTGAGCATCTCGAGCGGACGGTACTTGGCGATAGACGACCCCATGAGCAACAATGCCGCAGGAGTGGTCATGGTGCCAACGATGGAAATCGAGTCGCCCAGCACGCCCCAATCGGTCCATCCGGTGAGCACGATCCCAAGCACAGCAGTACTTGCAATGAGACCAGGACTCTTGCAGCAGGCGGCAATATTGCGCATCTGCGTTTTAAGGCCACCACCTATTCCGCTAAATAACATAACGCCGACGGTAAACATAAGAAAGTTTGGGGGGATAAGCGCAATCGATGCATACAACAGCGCTTGTTTTCCCAACACCGCCGAAATAACCGGAAAACCGATAAACCCGGCATTACCGAAAAGCACGGCGAAGCGATACGAGCATTCCGTCCCTTTGGGAACGCGAAGAGCAGCGGTGACAGCAAACGCGATAACGGTCGCCACCACATACATCACAAAGGACAGTCCCATGAGCGAAAACGTATCGGCAATGCTCGGAAGCTTCACATCATCGCCCAGCGCTGACGAAAGCACCAAGCACGGCAGCGCCACCTGCAACAGCAGATGCGACAGCTCGCGCTCGAACTCCGCTTCCATAAACCCCAGCTTGGCGATACACCACCCCAACAGGATCGGCAAAGAAACCGTCACCATCTGCAAGGCCACGCTCGTAAAACTCATCTACTCCCCCTCTTATCTATCCCACGAGTGCCGGGGCGGGGTGCTTGGTTTTGGAAGTGGGCTTCGCGAACTTCCAAAA
>CALCKK010000005.1:0-40223 GCA_937966215.1 uncultured Collinsella sp.
GCTTTGTAAAGCCGTTTGTCTCCACCCGCGTAGCGGGTGGTTTAAAGCTGGCCGCCGCGCGGCCAGCAGACTAAAGTCTAGAAATAAAAAGCCCGCCGGTCAAATGATCGGCGGGCCAAAGAAAGGAGGACCTAGTTAATAAATGCTAGACAATGGCATGTTTCCAGCTAGAAAACGTCCTTGGCAAGTACCTTTGAGTCATTGGGAACCTGACGGATTTCGATAACCACGCCATCGTTCACAAGCTCTTGGATATGCTCGGCATCGGTTTCGGTCGCAAAGATCGCGGGGGTCGGATGAAGCGTGGTCTCGGGAGACTTTCGAGTTCCGCCCAGATTGATCTCCTTGATGTCTTTGCAACCCTTAGCAAGGCGATAGGCATCCTCGATCGTCTCGACAATGATAAACAGCGAATACTTGTCGGTGACGCCGCTGTTGAGCGCCTCGATAGCAGCGTTTACGTCTTTTATGACGAGCTTCACGCCGTTGGGACGAGCTAGCCTCAATGCGGCTTTTCTCATGTCGTCTTTTGCCACGGCGTCGCTGGCACACAGGATGCAATCGACATCCAGCGCATGTGTCCAAGACATGGCGACCTGGCCGTGAATCAATCGGTAATCAACTCTCGTAAGCTTAATCATCGTAATCATCTCCGCACGTAATAAAGGTAATGACAGGCGTGGCCCTTAGCTAGGGCTCGAACCAGAACTAACTAGAACTCTTCTTCTTCGACATCGGCAAGCATGTCCGCCGCCTCACAAAGCATGATAAACGAACGTGATCCCTCGACCGCAGCTTTGGCCTTGTCCGCATCCAGGGAGTCCAGCTGTGTAGCCATTTCCACCAGCAGCGGCAAGTTCATTCCGGTGATCAACGTAAACGATCCGGCGGTCTGCCTCTGAATGAATTCGTTGTTTACAGAGCCGCCAAAGATGTCAGTCACGACAAACCAAGAGTCGGCAGGGTCCTTCGACTCCATCCAAGCATCGATAAGCGCTGCGACATCCCTCGTGTCGTCATCGACATAGGCGCACAGACACTCGATTCGGTCGTTGGCGCCCATCAGGATCTCGAGAGAGCTCTTCATACCTTGGGCGAGATAACCATGACTCGCTAGCAATATCTTATTCATAGTTCTCCAATATCAATAAGACGTACTATATTGTCATAACAAAGTATATAAGCAATTTCCTTTTTGCGGTGCGTTAATTCTCTAATTCCGCGAACGGTAACAATTGGTCGGTAAAACGGCCGCTCCTTTTACAGACCGGCCGCCCTTGCTTACAGATAGAACTTCAGTCGCTCGGTGCAGTACACCTGACGGGAGATGAAAAGCGGCTCGCCGCTTGGAGCATAACGTCTATCGACAAACAGAAGCAGCGGAGAGTCCAGCTCCACGTTAAGGTATGCCGCCTCGAGCTCGCTCGCATAGCAGACCTCGAGCGTACGCGTGTTGGGGCCCATCTTGATCCCCTGGCGATCGAGTACCGCCATCAGCGAATCCTCGAGGGATTCATGCTCCAAAAAAGAAAGCGCAGCGGAATAGCTATTGGTTTCCAGCATCGTGGGCTTGTCATCCACAAGGCGCAGACGACGACTACGCAATACCTTTTGGGTATCGTCTACGCCCAGGAACTTCGCGTCTCGCAGGCTTGGGAAGTCCCAGCCCATTGCGAGAACCCTGGTAGATGCCTGTTTTCCCGCAAGCTGGCACGAATGGGTAAAGCTCTCACGGTCGTCCGCGGCATACATCTGTGTGTCCGACGAAACGAACGTGCCCTTGCCGCGGGCCCTCTCAACAAGCCCAGCATCTTCCATTTCCTTGATTGCCGAGCGCACAGTAATTCGGCTCACGCCAAATTGCTCAATGAGTTCCGTCTCAGTAGGGAGCTTATCTCCCGGGCGGTACGTGCCGTTGGCAATCAAATCAGAAAGTGCGCGAACGATCTGCTTGTACAGGGGAATAACGCTATTTGCTTCAACCATATCAACCATACCTTTGCAAGGAATCGGCAGTTTATAGATAGATGACTTATATTGTATTAGAACTTTTAAGCGTTCCATACTATTTCCAGCATGTTTCGGCCATCGGGGGTTATTTCATTTAAACGGGGATAGCGCCCGCTCGCGACATGTGCCGCCGAACCGACGTCGATGTCCCGGCTGGCAGTTGTCAGTTCGCCGCAGAGCCGCGGCCCCATATGGGTATACTCTCGAGGATTCGACTCGATTCGCCCCCGTTGGGGCGTCAAAGGAGACTGCATATGCCCACTACCTCAACTGACCCTCGCGCCGCTGCCGCCGCGCTACTGGCGCCCGGAACCACCTGCCACGGCTTTACCGTCGAGCGCTGCGAGACCGTGCCCGAGCTCGATTCGGACGCCTACGTGCTGCGCCACACCGCCTCGGGCGCTCGCCTGCTGTACCTGGCGTGCGACGACGAAAACAAGGCCTTTGCCATTGGCTTTAAGACGCCGCCAGCCGATTCCACCGGCGTGTTCCATATTCTTGAGCACTCGGTGCTGTGCGGATCGGCAAAGTTCCCCGTCAAGGAGCCGTTTGTCGATCTGATCAAGAGCTCCATGCAGACGTTCCTCAACGCCATGACCTACCCCGACAAGACCATCTACCCCGTTGCCACCACCAACGAGCAGGACCTGTACAACCTGATGGACGTGTACCTGGACGCGGTGTTCAACCCGGCTATCTATACCAAGCCCACCATTTTTGAGCAGGAGGGCTGGCACTACGAGCTGGACCTGCCGGAGGGCGTCGAGGGCGAGGACGGCGACAGCTCCGCCAGCCTACGCGAGGGCACGCTGTGCTATAACGGCGTGGTGTTCAACGAGATGAAGGGCGCACTGTCCGACCCCATGAGCGTGCTGGACGACGCCGTCAACGCCGCGCTCTACCCCGACACCGCCTATGCGCACGAGAGCGGCGGCGACCCGCGCGCGATTCCGGCGCTCACCTACGAGCAGTTCCTGGACACGCACGCGCGCCACTACAACCCTTCCAACTCCTACATCACGCTCTACGGCGACCTGGACGCGGACCGCGCGCTGGCCTTTTTGGACGAGCGCTATTTGTCGCAGTCGAGCGCTGCGAGCCGCCGCATGGACGCAGCCGTCGCCGCCGGCGAGGACCCGTCCACGCTGGCGCCCAATCCGCTGGGCGTGCAGGCGCCCGTGACCTGCGAGTATAAGCGCGTCGAGATGGCCACCACGCCCGAGAACGCCCTGGTGGGTCTGGGCTTTGTGCTGGGCAGCGCGCTCGACCGCAAGCGCACGATCGCTGCGGATATCTTGTTCGAGGCGCTGCTGGGCTCCAACGAGGCGCCGGTTAAGAAGGCCATCCTGGCCGCCGGCCTGGGCGGCAACGTGGTGAGCTACACCGCGGCCGAGAGCCTGCAGCCCTACGAGCTCATCATGCTGCAAAACGCGCAGTCCGGCGTGGCGCGCGAGCTGCGCCGCGTGTTCCAGGACGCCTGCCGCGACCTATGCGAGCATGGCGTTCCGCGCGAGCGCCTGGAAGCCATCATCAGCAGCAACGAATACGACCTGCGCCAGCGCGACTACGGTATCGCCGACGGCGTGGCCATTGCGTGCGACGCGCTGAGCACCTGGCTCTACGATGACGACGCCGCGACGCTGGCGCTCAAGTACGGCCCGGTGTATGAGGAGCTGCGCGGCGACCTGGACGGCAGCTACTTTGAGGACCTGCTGCGCGAGCTGGTGCTGCAGAACGATCACATGGCACTGGTCGAGCTGGTGCCGGTGGACGCCGCCGAGGGCGCAGAGGGTGCCGAGGCCGCCGAGCTGGCAGCCAAGCGCGATGCCATGACCGATGCCGAGCTGGCCGACGTGGTCGAGCGCACGGCCGCGCTGCGTGCCGCGCAGGAGGCAGAAGACACGCCCGAGGCCAAGGCCACGCTGCCGCGCCTGCGCGTGTCCGACATTGGCGAGGCGCGCCCCGAGCCGCCGCTGGTCGTAGACACGACCGCGCCCATCCCCTGCCTGCGCCACGGCATCCCCACCAACCGCCTGGCCTACGCCATGCAGTATTTCGACCTGAGCTGCGTCGCGTTTGAGGACCTGCCCTATGTGACACTGCTCTGCCGCCTGCTTAAGCAGCTGCCCACGCGCGAGCACTCGGCCGAGGAACTCGACAACTTGCTTGCCGGCAAGCTGGGCTTTTTGAGCTTTACGACCGAGGTCATGACCCAGCCCGACGTGGACGGCGTGCGCCCCTACCTGCTGGTGAGCGCCGGTGCCCTGTCCGAGAAGATCGATGCGCTGGCAAGCCTGCCGCGCGAGGTGTGGTCGAGCACACTGCTGGCGGACGCCGACGCCGACCGCGTACGAGACGTGCTCACGCAGATTCGCATTGGGCTTGAGCAGGGCTTTATCAACAACGGCCACTCGGCGGCGCTCGGTCGCGCGATGAGCTACAGCTCGCCTTCGGCCGTGGTGCGCGAGCAGCTTTCGGGCGTGGATTTCTACCTGTTCCTGCGCGATCTGCTCGACCACTTTGACGAGCGCTTGGATAGCCTGCGCGCCAAGCTTGCCGAGCTGGCGGAGCGTATCTTTGTGGCCGATGGCTGCATGGCGAGCTTTACCGGCAGCGATGAGGACTTTAACGCGTACTGGGCCGCCGCGGGCGACCTGGGGCTGGGTGCGGGCGACGGTGCCGGCCGCGACGCGCTCGCGGTGCCGGCGCCGCGCGACCGCCACGAGGCCTTTGTCATCCCCAGCGACATCTGCTTCGCGGCAAGCGCATGCGACCCGCGCCGTCTGGGCATCGACGTGACGGGCGCCTGGGCGGTTGCCGCCAACGCGCTCTCCTACGATTACCTGTGGAACGAGATCCGCGTAAAGGGCGGCGCGTACGGTTGCGGATTCCGCGCAGCCGGCGAGCGTCAGGCGGCGTTCTACACCTACCGTGACCCGGCAATCGAGCCCTCGATTGAGCGCGTGGCGCGCGCGGGCGAATGGCTCGGCAACTTTGAACCCGACGAGTCCGCCTTTGAGGGCTTTATCGTGAGCTGCGTGAGCGGCATGGACGCGCCGGTGAAGCCCTACGCGCTCACCAAGCGCCGCAACACGACTTACCTGGCCGGCCTCGATCCCGACGCGCGCGAGAAGCGCCGCGCCCAGATGCTCGCCGCCACGCCCGGTGAGCTGCGCTCGCTCGGCACCGACGTGACACGCATCGCAGCCGAGTCGCCGACCTGCGTCTTTGGCGGCCGAGACGTCATCGCCAAAAGCAATGCCGGCTTCAACGTAGTCGACCTTCTGGCCTAACCACCAAAGGTAGATTTTTGGGACATGTCTGAAAATCTACCTTTTTTCTGCGGTTTGAGCGGGGCGGCGCAGCCCACCGCGGCGGTTTGTCTCAATCTGTAACATCTAGGTCCAATTTTGCCGAGTTACTGTTACGGATTGAGACAAACCGCCGCAGACGCCCACTCCACAGCACAGACCACCACAAAGGTGCCTGTCTCCTTCCTCAGTTGTGATTCGAACACTTGTTCTATACGCACACATGTTCTATAGTAGAGGTGCTTGCATCAAACTGAAATTGCAACTAGAATATAGTTGCAGAATGTGAGGCGGGATGACTCGATCCGATAAACTCATCGCCCAGCTGCTTAGCTGTCCTTCAACGTATAGATTCGCTGACTTTCTTAAAGTTATGGCTTCATATGGCTTTGAAATGGACAGCAAAGGCAAGACATCCGGATCGCGCGTTCGCTTCTACAGGCCATCAGATGGCAGGATGTTCGTAATGCACACGCCTCATCCATCTGACGAATTGACAGCGGGGACCATTCGAAACTCGTTCGCTTTCTGCAAGATGTCGGAGGTAGTCATGAGTAACGTTTTGGCATATAAGGGTTATTTCGCCCCGGTCGAGTTCGATGCCGAACAGCATGTGCTAACAGGTATGGTCGCCGGCATTAGGGACGCAATCGTATTTGAAGGCTCCACGGCTGAAGAAGTGGAGCAATGCTTCCACGACGCCGTCGACGATTACCTTGAGTTTTGCGCCGAGAAGGGCAAGGAACCCGAGCGGGCTTTTAAGGGCTCGTTCAACGTAAGAACGGGCTCTGAGCTCCACAAGCAAGCAGCGCTGGCGGCGGCAAAGAAGGGTGAGTCACTCAATAAGTTTGTGACTGAAGCGATCGCTGCGGCGCTGTGAAGCCAACGTCGAGTCGAAGCCGCCACAAAGGGCGCCTTTGCGGCGGCTTCGACGTTTGCCCAGATAAAACCTGCCAAAATAAACCTGTCCCTTTTTGGTAGGTTTGGGAGAGGGAGCTGGGATGGATAAGGCTGAGTTGCGACGGGCGGTGATTTCCCGGCGCGATGCTCTTGATTTGGATGTGCGTGCGGCAAAGTCCGCCGTTATCTGTACGCGGCTGGTTGAGCTGTTGGATCGCTCGGATGCCGCGGTGCCGCACACCGTTGCCATCTATGCCGCGATGGGTTCCGAGGTCAACCCTGCCGCGTTTGCCGCTGCGGTCGCCGCGCGCGGCTGGCGCGTGGCCTATCCGTGCATGCTCTCGGCAATTGATGCCGCAGCTTGTGGCCAGCGCATGTGTATGCGAGCAGTTGCCGCTGACGATGCGTTCGCGGCTCCGTTTATCGCCCACCCCGCGCGGGCCTTCGCGGCCACGGACATCGACAGCGGCCGCTTCCCCATCGTGCCTGCCGAAGCACTCGACATGATTGTTGTGCCGCTCGTGGCCTTCGATCAAACCGGCGCGCGTCTGGGCTACGGCGGCGGTTGCTACGACCGCTACCTGCCCATGCTCTCACCCGCATGCCAAATCATCGGCATCGCCTTTGACGAACAACGCATCAACCACGTCCCCACCGATGCCCACGACCTGCCGCTGCCCGACATCATCAGCGCCTAATCGCCGCCACATCAGCCACGGCTACAGCAGTACCATCGCAGTCTAGTGCTCCTCGCCGGCGCGGGCTAGGTCGTAGGGCGTAGTCTGGTAGACGTAGTAGTTGAGCCAGTTGGTATAGAGCAGCTGAGCCTGGCTGCGCCAGACGTTGCGCGGCTCGGTCGTGGGGTCGTCGTTCGGGAAGTAATGCGCCGGCACCTGAGGGTTGAGTCCGCGCTTCACATCGCGCTCGTACTCCAGGCGCAGCGTGTCGGTATCGTACTCGGGGTGGCCAAATACAAAGAAGCGGCGACTGTCGGTCGACTTGACGATGTACAGGCCCACCTCGTCGGACACGGCCACGACCTCAAGCTGCGGCTCGGCCTCCACGTCCTCGCGGCGCACATCGGTGTTGCGCGAATGCACGGCATAGAAACGGTCGTCAAAACCGCGGACCAGCGGGCTCTGCGGCTTCACCAGATAATGCTCAAAGACGCCGCTCGCCTTTGCCGGCAGGTCGTACTTCTGAATACCGTAATGATGGTAGAGCCCCGCCTGCGCGCCCCAGCAAATGTGCAGCGTAGAGTGCACGTGTGTGGTGGACCAGTCCATGATCTGGCAGAGCTCGGGCCAGTAGTCGACCTCTTCGAACGGCATCTGCTCCACCGGCGCGCCCGTGATGATCAGGCCGTCGTAGTGGATGTCGCGGATGTCGTCGAACGTGCGGTAGAACGTCTCCAAGTGGCCGGCGCTTACGTGCGTGGCCTCGTGCGTCTTGGTGCGCAGCAGGTCCACCTCCACCTGCAGCGGCGTGTTGGAGAGCTTGCGCATGATCTGCGTCTCGGTGGCGATCTTGGTGGGCATGAGGTTGAGGATGAGCACGCGCAGCGGACGGATGTCCTGGTGCAGCGCGCGGTACTCGGTCATGACAAAGATGTTCTCACTCTCGAGCTGCGCGGCGGCAGGGAGGGCGTCGGGAATGCGAATGGGCATGGAAGCTCCTAACGAGTCAGTTGCAGCTATGGTACAACGAGCGACCCCATCCGCGCGAGCACATCGCCCAGCGGTTGATTTTCGGGTAGGTCCCAAAAATCTACCCTCCAACGCTGCAAAAGTAGAAATTAAGGCATGTCCCAAAAATCTACTGCACTTTAGTCTAGCAAAGTGGCAACAGGACGCTACAATGGTTCGACGCGAAAAACTCGGCCGGAAGGATACGTATATGTACCAGACGCGTAAGATCGGTGTGGTCGGCCAGGGCCACGTAGGAGCACATGTCGCCAACAGCCTGCTTATGCAGGGCATTGCCGACGAGCTGTACCTGTGCGATATCAACGAGGCCAAGGTGACGTCCGAGGTCCAGGACCTGCGCGACTCCCTTTCGTTTGTCCCGTACAACACCAAGATCGTCAACTGCTACGACCACTACGAGGAGCTGGCCTGCTGCGACGTCATCGTCAATGCCGCCGGCAAGGTCGCGCTGGCCGCTGGCAGCCGCGACGGCGAGCTGTTCTTTACCACCGACGCCGCGCGCACCTTTGCCAAGCGCATCGTCGACGCCGGTTTCGATGGCATCTTCGTCTCCATCTCCAACCCCTGCGACGTCGTGTGCACCGAGCTGTGGCACCTGACCGGCTACGATCCCAAGAAGATCATCGGCTCGGGCTGCGGCCTGGATTCCGCCCGCCTGCGCACCGAGATCTCCAAGAAGATCGGCGTGAGCCCCAAGTCCATCGACGCCTACATGATCGGCGAGCACGGCTTTAGCCAGCTTGCCGCCTTTAAGGCCGCAACCATCGCCGGCAAGAGCCTCACCGAACTTCAGGCCGAGAACCCCGACAAGTACGCCTTCGACCACATGGAGGTCGAGGAGCTCGCGCGCAAGGGCGGCTATGTGACCTACGCCGGCAAACAGTGCACCGAGTACGCCGTCGCCAACTCCGCCGCGCGCGTCTGCGCCGCCGTGCTGCACAACGAGCACGCCGTGCTTTCGGCCTCTACGCTCATGACCGGCCAGTATGGCGAGGAGGGCATCTTTACCTCCCTGCCGTGCGTAATCGGTGCCGAGGGCGTCGAGGAGGTCTACACGCTCGACCTTTCCGAGCACGAGCTCGAAGGCTTCCACAAGAGCTGCCAGCACATCCGTGACAACATTGCCCAGCTCGACTGGTGGGATGCCGAGGCCTACGACGCCAAGTAGGTCGCTGGCTGCCGCAACCTTGCGAATCTAAGCGCGATACTAAGTGGGCCGCGCCGGAAATCCCCGGCGCGGCCCACTTTTTTGACTCACGCAGCGCCCTTACGAATCGAAGGTGAATACTTTTCCGCGAAGTGAACGAGCAAAAACGAGCCCCCGAAGCATCGACACTTTTCAGACGCCGTTTCCTGCGGTTTCGTAAGGTTTTTCCTGCAGTTTTGGCGTCAAAAAGTGTGGATGCTTCGGGGTTCCAAAATAGGTCGTTCACTTCGCGGAAAAGTATTCACCTTCGTTTTCGCGCAGACACGAATCCGGCCGCCACAACGCAAAACGGGGCCCGCGCGCAGCGCAGACCCCGTCAAAAAAGATAATTCCCGGTACCTAGTACTGCTCGATGCCCATGTAGCGACGAACCTCGGGGCTGTGGTCAAACACCTTGCCGCGGGCGGCGCGCAGCTCGCAGCTCATGTTGTAGAAGAAGATCGGCTCCAGGAACGAACGCACGCTGGCGGGTACCTCGCCCACGCCGTACTCGAGCGCATCGAGCACCATGACCGTATCGGTGTGCGTGTTGAGGAACGCGAGCGCGCGCTCCTCCATGGGGCGGCACTCGCCCGATCCGAGCTGCACAAAGTAGAACACGCCAGGCTCGGTAGCCTCGAAAGGACCGTGGAAATACTCGCCGGAGTGGATGTAGCAGCAGTGCTGCCACTGCATCTCCATGAGCGAGCAGATGGCCATGGCGTAGGTCTGGCTAAAGTTGGGACCGGAACCCAGGATATAGAAGAACTTGTGCTGCTGGCAGAGCTCGGCAAAGCGATCGCCCAGCTCGGCGTTGACCTTCTCGCGGGCAGCGGGCAGCAGCGCATCCATCTGCTTAAGGCCGGCGTACATGTCGGCGAGCGCCTCGTAGCCTTCCTGCTGGTCGAGCAGCTCGGCGGCGATCAGAGCGCCGATGCCCTGCGGCACCTCGGCCTGTGACACGCCCTCGCCCCACGGATAGACCCAGGTGGTCCACTTGCCGTTATCGATCTTGGAGCCCTCGCAGTCGGTGAGGGCAACGACCTCGGCACCGGCTGCCAGCGCCATCTCGCAGCCGTCAACGACCTCCTGCGTGTTGCCGCTGTGGCTGCAGGCAATAACGAGCGACTTCTCGCCAAGGCTCTTGGGAGCCATCAGGCAAAACTCGCGCGCCGTGTAAACCGTCGAGGTAAACGTGGTCGCCTCGCGCTTGAGCAGTTCGTTAGCCGGCATGAGGTCTATCATCGAACCGCCGCAGGCAATCCAAAAGACGTTCTCGATCTTACCCTTGCGCTCGATAATTTCCTGAATCAGATCGTGTGCGTTCACGGCGACGCTCCTCCTTGTGTGGCGGCTTTGAACGACAGCAGCTCGTACCTGCAGTCGTTCTATGTTGTCCTATTTATAGCACGCGAGCTGTCGCAGGTGAAGTCGTTTCAGCAAGTTTGTTCTATGTTGTTCTATCTATGAACATTAGATGTCGAACACGTAGCGCGAACCCACGATCTTTTGGCGCCCGAGCAGCAGGGGCCGCCCGTCCGCATCGGTAAAGTACGCCTCCATATAGAAGAGCGGCTCGCCGACCGGCACCTCCAGCAGCGGGGCCGCCTGGGCATCCGCCAGCGCAATCTCCACGGTACAAGGGTCGGACTTGAGCGGCGCGCGGCCCGAACGCTCGGCAACGAGTGCAAAGATGGAATTGTCCGTGAGGTCCTTGTCGGCAAGCGTCTGCAGATAGGGATGGTCGGCCAGCACAAAGGCGTTGTTCTCGAGCATGACGGGCACGCCGTCTGCCGTGCGCACGCGCTCGACAACGATGAGCTCGCAGCCGGGTTCCACCCCAAAAAACGCCGCGTCCTCGCGCGTCGCCGCAACCACCGTGCGCGACACCAGGCGTGCTCCGGCCGCCATGTCATTGGCAGCGCAACCCTCAGAAAAGCTCTGAACGTCACCCTTCTGGCGAATCTTGCGCTTGAGCTTGGGCGCACACACAAAGGTGCCCCTCCCCTGCTGGCGGTTGAGATACCCCGCGCGCGATAGCTCCTCGATGGCACGGCGCACGGTGACGCGTCCCACGCCATAGGACTTCGCGAGCTCCATCTCGGAAGGAATGCGCGAGCCGGCTGCGTACACGCCGCGCGCGATCTCGCCCTTTAGGTCGTCCATGACCTGCTGGTACAGCGGTACGGCGGATACGCCAGCGCGGTCGGTTTTATCGTCGGTTGCCATCGTTACGCTCCATCCCGCGCATGCTCGGACTCAAACTCTTCAATCGCCGCCATAAACTGCTCGCCAAAGGCATCGGCCTTTTTCTCGCCGATGCCGTTGACCTGGACAAGCTCGTCGCGCGTCTGCGGGCGCAGGCGGCACAGGCCGCGCAGGGCCTTGTCGGAGAAGACCATGTACGGCGCCATCTCCAGCTCGGCCGCGATCTCCTTGCGCAGGGCGCGCAGGCGCTCGAATAGCTCGGCATCGTCGCCCACACGCGGGCGCTGATCCAGCTCGGCCTCCTCGCGCAGCAGATCCACCGCACGGCGGGCGCGGGCCGAGGCCTTGCGCTTGGACGCGCGACGCTTAACGGTAAAGGCGAACGCCTCATCCTCGACCTCGACGGCACGCGGGCCCAGCCCAACGACCGGGTACTGCCCCTGCGAGGTTGCCAAATAACCGCGGCCGCACAGCTGACCGATGATGTCCTTGATGCGCCCGACCGATTCGCTCGACAGCTCACCGTAGCCGCGGTCCTCGTCCAGATGCATCTGGCGAATGCGCTCGGTATTGCCGCCGTGGAGCACATCAGCGATCAGCGACTTGCCAAAGCGCATGGGTCGCGTGGCCACATAGCGCACGGCAGCACGGGCCATATCGGTGACGTCCTCGACCTCGAACTGCGTGAGGCAATTGCTGCAGTTGCCGCAGCCCTCGGCGTCGTCCGTGGCGGTGGCGCCCGCACCAGCCGCAGCAGCATGCTCGGCCGCGGCCTCGTCGCCAAAGTAGCGCAGCATATATTCGCGCAGGCAGCCGGTGGTATTGCAGTAGCCCTCCATCTGGCTGAGCAGACGATATCGATTTTGGAGCGCCCACGCGCGTTGCTCGTCGTCGAGCGCCTCGTCGGCCGCATCGCCGCGGTCGATTAAAAAGCGGCGCATGCGAAAATCGTTGCCGTTCCACAGTAAGTGGCAGCTGGCCGGATCGCCATCGCGGCCGGCGCGGCCCGCCTCCTGGTAGTAGGCCTCGATGCTCTCGGGCACATTGTTGTGGATCACGTAGCGCACGTTGGGCTTGTCGATGCCCATGCCAAAGGCGTTGGTGGCAACCATCACCTGAAGATCGTCGTCAATAAAGGCACGCTGGCTTTGGCGGCGGGCGTCATTGCCCATGCCGGCATGGTAGCGGCCAACGCGAATGCCGCTGGGGCCCAGCGCCTCGGCAAGCTCGCCTGCCAGCGCATCGACCGTCTTGCGGGTCGAGCAATACACGATGCCGCTCTCGACCGAATGCGCAATCACATAGTCGCGCACCCACGCTGCCTTGGCCTTGTCGCCCATCTCCTCGCAGCCAAAGTAGAGGTTCTTGCGATCGAAGCCCGTCACCACCGTCGCGGGATTTTGCAGGCCGAGCATCTGCTGAATGTCCGCGCGCACACGCTCAGTCGCCGTAGCGGTAAAGGCCGCCACGATGGGGCGCTGCGGCAGGGAATCGATGAACTCACGAATCTGCAGGTAGGCGGGACGGAAATCCTGGCCCCATTGGCTCACGCAGTGGGCCTCGTCAATGGCCACGAGCGGCACGCCAATGCCGCCGTCCGCCGCGGCCTCCTGCGCAAAGGCCAAAAAGCGTGGCTCGAGCAAGCGCTCGGGCGCCACGTACATAAGCTGGTAGCGGCCCTCGCGCGCCCGCTTGAGCACGGTGTTTTGCTGGGCCGGAGTAAGGCTGGAGTTGAGATAACTGGGGCGCGCACCCGCCGCGAGCAGCGCGCGGGTCTGGTCCTCCATAAGCGACAGCAACGGACTCACCACAAAGGTGATGCCGGGAAGCATGAGCGCGGGCACCTGGTAGCAAATGGACTTGCCGGCGCCCGTGGGCATAACGCCCAGCGCGTCGCAGCCGGCAAGGATCGCATCGACCATACGGTCCTGCCCCGGGCGAAACGAGGTGTAGCCAAAATAGGCGCCGAGCGTGTCGAGCGCCGTCTGCTGCATGCTATCGGTCATGGTTTCCTAACGTCCAAGTCATCTGCCGCCGATTATACGCCGCCACGCGGACCAGTGCCGCACGGCTACCGGCCACGGGCAATACGATCCAAGGCGGATGAGCGTGGAAACGTCGCTGGTTGAGCATGAGTCAGCGAAAACGCCCCTAAGCGAGCAAGGTGACGTGAAAGAGGAGGGAAGCGTACTTCGGTACGCGACCGACGATTGAACGTCAGATTGCCGCCTAGGGGCGTTTGCAGCGTCGACCGGTCCGTCGTTCGTTAGAACGACGGAACAAAACTTCTGGTCATGCCTCGCCTTTTGAATGACAAATTGTCGCCCTGGGCGGCGCGCAGCGTCGGCCCGTTACGCGGTTTGGTAAAACCGCGTAACTTACATCACCATGACGTAACGGCTACCCACGTAGTACTGCTTACCCATCAGGACCGGCTCGCCATTGGGGCCGATAAAGCCGGCACGCAGATTGAGCAGTGGATCGTGCGGAGCAATGCCCAACTCGGCCGCTTGCTCGGCGTTAGCGCGAACGGCCTCGACCGTACGGTAGCCAACCGAGACAATCGGCGTTCCGCCAACACGCTCGACCTCGGCAAAAATCGACTTGTCCTCAAGATCGGCCGTCAACAGCTCACGGTATGTATCAAACGGCACAAAGATGTTTTCCTCAAAGATGGGCTCGCCGTCGGCCGTACGCACGCGCTTAATGTGCAGTAGCAGCGCGTCCTTCTGCAGGCCAAAGAACTCCATCTCGTTTTGACGTGCCGGCACAATCTGGCGATCGACCACGTGTGCACCCGCCTTCATGTCATTGTCGGCACACAGCGCGGTAAACGTCTGCAGCGTCGAGGCGTGGAACTGGCGGTTGATGTGCGGCGTGGAGACAAAGGTGCCGCGGCCCTGCTGCTTAACCAGGTAGCCATCGGAGCACAGCTCCTCAACGGCGCGACGCACCGTAATGCGGCTTACCTCGTACTGCTCGGCAAGCTCAAGCTCGGACGGGATACGCTCCTTGGGTGCATAAACACCTTTCTCGATCGCATCCTTGATTTCGTCGTAAATCTGCTGGTAAAGTGGTGCATTTTTGGGTGCGGGCATATCTGATCACTCTTATCAAAATAGCGAAATAACTAATACGTATATAACGTCTTTTTATATGTTATCTCAGTTTGATAAAACGATACACCACATACAGCAAATCCTTACTTGCCGTCGTCCTGCTGCAGACTGTCCTGCTCGCTGAGGCGCGCCTGCCTGCTGGCCATGCGCGCGGGCTTGTCGGGATCGGGTACGGCCGTGGGCATGGGCTCGTCGACATGACCGCCCCACCAGCCGCCCACAAAGTTAAGCGTGTGGAACACATTGATCACGGCGCCGGGATCAATGTCGCACACCAACTTGATGATGTCCTGGCTCTCATAGGTCGAGACAACGGTGTGCAGCAGGTACATCTTTTCGCGGCTGTATCCGCCAACGACCTCGGCGCAGCTGATGCCGTGCTGAAAATGGTCGATATAGGCGGTCATGACCTCGTCGGCCTTGCGCGTCGTGATCTGCAGCGTTACGCGGTCATAGCGGCGGTAGAAGCTGTCGATGGTCTTGGTCGAAATAAACTGGAACACGATGGAGTACGCCGCGTTGTCCCAGCCAAACATAAAGCCAAAGATCGCCAGGATAAAGCAGTTAAAACCAAAGATGACGCCCCAGATGGTCTTGCCCGTGTGGTTGGAGACCCACAACGCGATAAAGTCGGTACCGCCGGTGGATGCGCCGGACTTAAGCGCGATGGCGGCGCCCAGGCCCGAGACCACGCCGCCAAAGATGATGAGCATAATCTTGTCGCCCAAAAACGGCGCAAAGTGAAAGATGTTAAGGAACAGCGACGAGAGCGCAACCTGCATCATCGAGAAGATGACGAAGCGCTTGCTAATGCCGCTCCAGCATAGGAGCGCCACGGGGATGTTGAGCGCGAGCATACCGAGCGAGATGTCGATATGAACGCCACCCAGCGAGGTAACGCGATCGAGCAGGACCGCGACGCCGGTAAGACCGCTCGGAAGCAGGTCGGCGGGTTGAATGAACGCCTGGATCAGGAATGTCTGGAGAACGGCAGAAATGGTGACCGCCACGGCGGTGATGGCACGGCGGACGATGGTAAGGCGGCCGAGCACGAGCACGCGGTCCGTGAGCTGATCGATGGCGTTCGCCACGTAGGCTCCTTTCGAAGGCAGATGTAGTTGTGGGGCGTGGCCGCGATTGTAGCATGGAGCATGCGGGGGCGCTTCAATTCACCCTCTCTCGACAACCAAAACGGGACCGGTAACCCCACAACCAAAGGCCCAAATTCTAAGTGAGTAGACTTTTCGCAACCTGCCGAGCACAGCCAATAACAGCCACCTCTGTGACCTGCGGTTTTACTAAGGCAGAAACGCTTTGTGCTCGGCATGCGCCAAAAAGTCTACTCACTTAGTCTGAGTCGAAGCCAAACTGATCCAAATTGAAGCCAAAATGAGCCAATCCGCCGCGATAAATGCGCGAATCGGCACTTCTCGCGGCGGATTGACGCTACAAAGCGGCCAGAATGTCGGTCAGATTATCGATAACGGCATCGGCTCGCGATTGATCGAGGTTGACGCCCTCATGCGGACGCAGTGCCAGGACGCGGGCGCCGGAGCGCTTGCCAGCCTCGATGCCCAACGGCGAGTCCTCGATAACCAGGCACTCGGCGGGGTCAACGCCCAGCGCCTCCATGGCACACAGGTAGATCTCGGGGTCGGGCTTAAATGCACTGCACTCGTGACCGCTGATGGTGTAGTCCAGCACGTCGGTGATACCGGCAATCTCCACCAGCTCGTCAATGAGCTCGCGATAGGACGAGCTCGCGATGGCACATTTCATGCCGCGCTTGTGCAGCTCACGCATCACCGGCTCCGTCTGCTCGTTGAGTAGCTCGGCATACGGAACGGGATGGTCCGGGCTGTAGACCTGCTTGTACTCCACGCGCAGGCGCTCGCGCAGCTCAACATCGTCGGGCACCAGCGACTTCCAAATGGCGGGCTCGTTAGACCCCGAAAGATCGGGAATCTCGTCAAAGTGGAACCCCTTCTCCTCCATAAACGCCACGCGACGACGGTTGTAGAACCACTCGGTATCGACCAGCACGCCGTCCATATCAAACAGCACTGCCTTGATCATACGCATCTCCTCCCACCTGCCAAAAAGGGACAGGTTTATTTTGGTAGGTTTTATCTAGGGTTTTATGACGCAACGGACACGCCCCCAAAGCAAAAAGGGGACGGAGCGCAAACCCCATCCCCTCTCAATCAACCCGTAAGGTCTACTTACTTGTGATTAGTAGGAAAGCTTCCACATGTAGCGACGCATGGTCAGCGGGTGCTGACGGGCCTCGGCGATCTGGTTGCCGTACTCGCGCATAACGGCGAGGTGCAGCAGCGGGTTGAAGTAGGTGACGACGCTCGCGGGCACGGCGTCAGCCAGGCCGTAGTCCTTGGAATCGATCAGAGCGACCTTGGCACCCATGCGCTTAAGGAAGGTGAGGGCGCGGGCGTCCATCGGACGGGTGGCACCATCGGACATGAAGAAGACGTAGGGCTTACCCTCGGTGGAAACCTCGAACGGGCCGTGGAAGTACTCGCCGGTGTTGTAGGCGGCGGCGTCGATCCACTGCATCTCGGTGAACAGGAAGGCGGCGTGAGAATAAGCCATCTTCTCGGAGGCACCGGAAGCCATGAAGTAGATCATCTCGTCGTCCTTGAAGTCCTGGGCGAACTGCTTGGCGAGGCCCTTGGCGGACTGAGCGGCGTTCTCGCAGAGCTCGAAGACGTTGGTGAGGCCGGTGATCATGTCCTCGTAGTGGTCATAGCCCTCGGTCTGCTGAAGGATCTCGAGAGCAAGAGCGATGGCGTAGCCGGGCTTCTCGCACTTGGCAGCGTAGTTGGCGTGGAAGCCGTGGACGATGACGTGGTCGGCGTCGACGGTCAGAGCGGAGCCAGCCTTGTTGGTGAGGGAGACGACCGGGCAGTTGTGCTTCTTGGCGGTCTTGTTGGCCTCGACGGTCTCGGGCGTGGAGCCACCGAGGGAGCAGGTGATCACGAAGGTGTGCTCGTTGACCCAGGAAGGCGTGTCGTAGTTGAACTCGTTAGCGGTGAAGATCTGAACGTTCAGCTTGTCCGTGTTGTTGGCCAGGAAGTACTTGGCGGGGTAAAGGTCGGACATGGAAGCACCGCAGCCGACGAAGGCGACGCTGTGGATCTCGTGGTTGGACAGGACGTCAGCGACGATCTGCTTAGGGAGGTTAAGGTCGATCTCGTACATCTGACACATTCCTTTCGATTTGTTGCGGCGCCACATTGCCGGACGCTCGCAGGGTTACCGTGGTTAGGACCGAGTCGCCGGCCCGTTGAGGATGTGTCAAAGGAACTGTCCCTTTGACACATCTAGGGATGGAAGCCTGCCTGGGGTATGGGATGCCAGGCAGGCCCCCGGGGGAAAGCGGTTAGGCGCTTGGTCGCGACTAGGCCAGGATGCCGGCCGCGGAGAGGGCGATGCCGCCCACGATGGCGATCACGAGAAGCCAACCGGTGTTGACGTTCTTCTTGATGAGCCAGTACATAAGGCCGGTGAGGCCGAGGGAGATCATCTGGGGCATCATGCCGTCCAGGATGTCCTGGATCACGACGGTGCCGTCAGCGAACTGCAGCGGGGTGGTGGCGCCGATCAGCGTGGCGATCATGCCGCCCACGGACATAAGACCTACGATGCCGCAGACATACATGAGCTTTTCCATGAGGTCGCCGCCCTGAAGCTTGCTCAGGTACTCGTGGCCGCCCTGATAGCCCATCTTGGCTGCGAACCAAGTGATCAGCACAGAGGGGACGATGGAGATGAGCATGGCCAGGATCGGGCCCATGATGGAGCCCTGCTGAGCCAGCTGAACGCCCAGGCCAAAGGCGATAACGCGGATGGTGCCCTGGAAGAGGGAGTCACCGATGCCGGAAAGCGGACCCATGAGGGAGGTCTTGACCGCGTTGATCGAATCGGGATCGAAGTTCTCGGGATCCTTGGCG
Organism: uncultured Collinsella sp.; assembly: GCA_937966215.1. Lineage (GTDB taxonomy): Bacteria > Actinomycetota > Coriobacteriia > Coriobacteriales > Coriobacteriaceae > Collinsella. The sequence goes on from CALCKK010000005.1 coordinate 18,409, forward strand.
TACTCCTCCTCCATGGAGGCGGCGAGACCTAGGACAAAAGCGCTCGTCTGCGGGGTGCAGTTGTAGAACGCCATGTGACGGTGGTAAGCCTCTTTCTTAGCAGCGAGCTGCTTGGGGTCGGACTCGTCCGGATAGAGGCGGTCGAGCGTAGGAACCATGCCGTAGAGGAAGCCCATGTTCATCTGACGCTCGTAGTTCCAAGAGGCCTGGATGGCCCAGGAGCGCCAGAAGAACTGGCTGACCTTCTTGTTCAGGGACACGTCCTTGGTTGCGGTTGCCATAGTGTGTTCCTCCTTAGTCTTCGTCGTCTTCGAGCGGATCGTAGTCGGAATCGACACCGGCGGTTGCATGGGAGCCATTGAACTTGAAGCCCATGAAGACGATAGCCAGGCACACACCGATCAGAGCGACCGCGATGACGGACAGGTTGAGGTAGGCGGCGAGCAGGAAACCGATGAACAGGAACGGGGTCATACCCTTCTTGATCATCATGGTGAGCAGCAGAGCCAGACCGTAGGCGGTCATGATCTTGGTCGAAACGTTCAGACCAACGGACAGCCACTCGGGAACCATGTTGACGATGGCCTGAACCAGGTCGGTGCCAACAAAGACGGCCAGGAAGATCGGCAGGAAGTACATGATGGCGTACAGACCGGAGCCGGCGCAGATGTGCATACGGTAGGCGGTCTTGAAGTTACCGTTATCGATCGCGCTATCGGCCACATGGGTGAGGGCGGCGATGATGGAACGGAACACGATGCCGAGGAGCTGACCCAAGACGGCGACCGGGATGGCGATCGTCATGGCGGTCTCAGCAGAAGCATCGGTCAGGCACGCGAAGGCAGCTGCCACGATGCCGCCCAGGACCATATCGGGCGGAACGGCGGCGCCGACCTGCACCAGGCCCATGGACACGAGCTCGACGGCGGCACCGACGGCAAGGCCGGTGGGCACATCGCCCAGCAGCAGACCGACGAGCGTAGCGCCAACGAGGGGCTGCTCGAAGTTAAGACGACCGAGCAGGCGGGAGTCCCACATGCAGAACACGCCGACGAGGCCGACGAGCACCGCACTGATGAACGTATTCATACCCTTCTCCTTTCAGTCAGGCAAAAGCCTGGTTGATTACAGCTTGGCGTCGATGTCGACGCTCTGATACGTAGGGGTCTGCTGGACGTAGAGCTTGATGCCCATGTCGAGCAGCTGGTTGACGTCGGCCTTCTGGGTGGCGTCGAGGAAGACGGAGCTGTCCTTGCCGCCGACCTGATCGGCACCGTCGTGGTTGGCGGTGGCGCCCAGGTTGATGGCGTCGAGCTTGTAGCCCTGGCAGAACTGCAGCATCTCGGCCGTGTTGCCAAAGACGAACATGACGCGCTCGCCGAGGGTGTTGAGCTTGTCCATCTTGGCGAGGGCACGCTCGACGGTGAAGACGTTCAGGCGCACGCCCTGGGGCTTGGCCAGCTTAAGAGCGCCCTTCTTGATGTCATCGTTGGCGGCAGCGTTGTCGACGACGATGATGCGCTCGGCCTGAACCTTGGTGGTCCAGGTAAAGACGACCTGGCCGTGCAGCAGACGGTAGTCAAGACGTGCGAGGACGATCTTGGCGGGACCGGAGCTGTGACGGGACGCCTTGGCCTTCTTGGCGGGAGCCGCGGCGACCTCGACCGGTGCGTTGGGGTTGGTCAGACCGGTGCGGGCCTCGTTGATGAGGGCCGCGAGCTCGGTGCCCTTGACGGGGGCGGGGCTCATAGCAAGCGTGAGCGCCAGCGGGATGTTGAAACCGCTGACAACCGTGAACTTCGTGCCGTTCTTGGAAAGCTCGACCATGTTGTTGTTGACCGAGCTACCGAGCATATCGGTTAGCACATACACGGTGTCGTCCGCGTTGAACGTGGCGATCATAGCCTCAACCTTATTGGTGATGGGCTCCTTGTCGTCACGAGCAAGCGACACGACGTGGACGTTCGACACGTCGCCGAGAACCATCTCGAGCGTGTCTTTGGCGCCTGCGGCCAGGCCGCCATGAGATGCGAGAATGATCTGATTCATCTTGCCTCCTCCTTTTCGTTATGGTCATTATAATGTCTTATACGTTGCTTATATTGATAATTAGTATATAAACCGTTCGCGGGTGAAAAACGACCGTTGGCGGGTTTAACGCAATCGAAACGATGGTCTTGGGTAGGTCGGCGCTGGCTAGGCGCCGCCCGATCAAACGCCGGGCGCTACCTGCTCAAACACACCGCCAATCCCCTAACGCACGAAGTACCAGGGGCTTTCCTGCACGGTGGGCTCCAGCGCAATGCCCGTGCGCTCGCGGAAGAGATCCATGTCCTGCGATTTCTCCGTCCACCACGCGTTGGGCTTAAAGGTCATGCTCTCAACGACATGGCCGACAAACACACTGTTGCGCAGCTTGGAAAAGTCGGTGTTCATAATCACGATGGACGCGAGCACCAAAACGATGCCCAGAACTTTGATCGCGCCGGCGGGTTCGGCGTAGACACCAATGCCCAGCAGTACGGTGACGACTGTCTCGAATGACATTACGACGGGAACTTTCGACGTCTCGAGCCCCATGGACAGACCCTGCATATATAAGATGTAAGCCACGGCTGTGGGGATGAGTCCAAAGCCAAGGAACAGCAGCAGCAGCTGTGGCGACATTGCCGCGGCGACATCCGGCCACGGAGCCCCGATAGCTGCCATAACCGCACCGCCAAAAACAAAGCCCCAAAACGTGACAGCCAGCGGGTGGACCGTCTTGGTTGCTATCCGGCTAAACACCGCGAGCGACGCACCACAAAGGCCTGCAATCACGCCCGACGTGACGCCCCAAACCGAAAAATGAAAACCGGAAAGGTCGCCATTGGTCACCGCAAGCACACAGCCAACGATGTTAAAGACAATGGCAACGAGCTTGTTGAGGGTCACGTCCTCGCGATAAAGGACGCGGCCGAGCGCGACGCCAAACACCGGCGACGTGTAGAGCAGCACCGATGCCGTGGACATGCCCACCTCGCGCATGCACTCGTAATAGCAGGTGTTGGCGGCAGCCAAACCGACGATACCGACAAGCGCGCAGGAAACAAGCTCTTTAGGGCTTGCCTTGAACAGGGTCAGCGGACCCTGAACCACGGTAGACCCCTCACCCGGACGGCAGCCCATAAACATCAGGACCGGCGCCAAGATAAGCGCTCCGACCAACAAGCGAAAGGCAGCCATGCTCTGGGACGAAACGCCCATGGCCGAGATGCCGTTTACAAAGATTCCGATGCTGCCCCACATAAGCGCGGCGATCAGCACCAGCACATAGCCCAGATTGCTCCTCTTCAACGCAGCCTCCTCAGTATTATTTCCAATATGTTTCATGCTACGTTATAGTCGTTATATACATTTTTCAAGGCACAAATCGGCGAACGGGAAATCTCTCGACACAAGGAGTGTCCCCAACTGCCGGCACAAAAGGAACATCCCTAACTGCCGGCAGAAAGGGAACGTCCCCAAGTGCCGCTCTAGCAGTTGCGGTGAAATAGTTCTCAAACAGAGGCTTCACACTCCCAAACAGGAACTATTCCACCGCAACTCATGAGGGGTATTGGGCTGTTAGGCCGCTCTATCCCTTAGTAATCCAGCTTCCACATGTAACGGCGCGTCATGTAGTCCTTGTGGGTGACGGCGGAGAGCGCACGCATGTAGACGTTGTTGAGGATCGGGGCAAAGATCAGGTGGTTGAAGTACTCGCTCACGCTGTCCTTGATGTCGTTGAGGCCGAGCTCCTTGGCGTCGAGCTGGTAGACGCGCTCACCACCGTACTGGTTGACAAAGCGAATGCCGCGCTCGTCGTTGCAGCGGCTGCGGCCGACGCTGATGAGCTGGAACAGCGAGGTACGCTTGTCCAGGATCTCGAAGGGACCGTGGAAGAAGTCGCAGGTGTTGATGGTGCAGGAGTCGATCTGCAGCATCTCCTGCACGTTGCAGATGCTAAAGACGTAGGCGGCACCAAAGAGCGGGCCCTGAGCCATAACGTTGATGCAGGGCTTGTCGGCGTTCTGCTCGGCCCACTTGGCAGCGAGCGGACGGGTGTACTCGACAGCCTTGCGATAGATGGGGTCGACCAAGTCGAAGGCGGCCATAGCGGCCTCGTACTCGGCATAGCCCTCGGTCTGCTGCGTAAGCTCCATAGCAATCATGGTCACGACGGCGGAGTTGGTGCGGCCCATGCAGGACTCGTCGATGGCCAGGCTGTCGTACTGGATCTTGTAGTCGCAGACCTCGGTGAGGCCGGACTCGTCAACATAGATGGCGATGGTGCTGGCGCCGTGGTTCTTGGCGACCTGGGCGGCGACGATGGTCTCCTTGGTGCCGCGCATGGACACGACGACGGCCAGGGTGTTCTCGTTGACGTAGGCAGGCGTGGCGTGCACGAACTCGTTGCTGGTGTAGCTGGAGCTCACGACCTGCGTGGCCTCGTGCTCCATAAAGTACTGGGCAGGATAGTTGCCGCCGTTGGATCCACCGGCGCCAATCCACACGACGCGCTTGATGCCGCCCTTGTCTGCCTTGTCAGCCAAAACCTGGGAGACGACGTCCTTAACCTGTTCCTGAGTAGTCATCGTGCATCAGCCTTTCTTCTCGTTTGATGCTCTCGATGGCATACAAGTTACATACATGTTTTGGTTATGTCGACTAGTTGTATGCTATATTTGTCTTAGAAATTTTGCTGGTAAAGTTTTCGGCAAGCCATTACCAGCGGTTTTGTTGTCATGTTGGATACATGCTTGGTTCTGTAAGCATACAAGTTAGATACAGGTTGTTCGCATGAGCACTTCGTCGAAAAAGAACTTGACCCAATACGAGCGTCTGGCGGCAACGCTTCGCGACCGCATTGCCGCCGGCACCTACGCCCGCGGAGATAAACTGCCGTCCGAGATGGAACTCATGGACGAATCGGGCCTGTCGCGCAGCACCGTGCGCCATGCCCTTAAGGTGCTTGTTGACGAGGGCCTGATTCGAACCGAGCGCGGGCGCGGCGCCTTTGTGGCCGACACACCGGCGCTCCACGAGAACAACCTGGTGTTTTCGAGCTATACCAAGCAGGTCGAAGGCCAGGGCATGAAGCCCACCACGCGCACGGTGGACTCGGGCTTTGCCAAAGCAATGGGCAGCGTGGCCAAGTTCTTTGACGCTAGCGTGGGCAGCAAGCTTGTCAAACTTGTCCGCCTGCGTTACCTGGACGATGCGCCACTGTGCCTGGAGACCACCTATTTGCCGCCAAGCTTTGGGTCGCTCATCGATCGCGATATCAACGGTTCGCTCTACGCCACGCTGCGCCAGGAGTTCCATCGCGCGCCGGCGCAGGGGCATAAGACCTTTGAGGTGTGCTATGCGTCGCAAAACGAGGCATTTTTGCTCAACGTCGAGCGCGGGCAGGCGCTGATCCTGATCACCGACTACGTCTACGACACCGACGGCCGTCCGCTCCATGTCTCCAAGCGCATCCAACGCACCGACCGCGCCAAATACACCGAACCCATCGGCTAACCACCGCAAAGGGGACAGGCACCTTCGTGGTGGTTTTAGGCGAGGAGGTCGGGGAACCAGGTTGGTTTGGGCTGGTTGGGGGTGCGCTCGGCTAGGACCAGCTCCATCCAACACATGTCGTACCAGCGACCGAACTTCTGAGCGCAGCGGTCAAAAGCGCCCACCAGACGATACCCCATATGAGCATGGAAGTCCTGGCTGTTGTGCGTCAGGTACTCGTCATCCTTGTCGTGCGGCACGGCGATGAGCGCGCACATGTTGGTGATGCCCATCGCGACCAGACATTGCTTGAGCGCATCGTGTAGCTTGCGGCCCAGCCCGCCGTGGCGCACGTCGCGCGCTAGGTAGATCGACGTCTCGACCGACCAGTCGTATGCCTCGCGGCTGTTGAGCGGGCTCACATAGGCATAGCCTACCGGACGTCCGTCCAGCTCCATCACCAGATACGGATAGCGCTTGAGTGTACGCTCGATGCGCCCGGTGAACTCCTCAACGCTCGGCACCTCGTATTCGCAGGTAATCGCCGTCTGGCGCACATACGGCTCATAGATGGCAAGCAAGGCCGGCGCGTCATCGGGCGTCGCCAGGCGAATCGTCGGCTCGGACATCTCGGGTTTCTCGGGCATACAGCCCCTCCCTCTCAAAAGCAAGGGCCGCCCCACGCCAAATTCAAGCGCAAGGCGGCCCTTCGTCATTGCATCAGGCTACAGGACAGCCGCCAGCGCGTCGATGTCCTCCTGCGTCGTGGCCCAGCTGGTGCAAAAACGCACCACCGTGTGGGTCTCGTCGTACTTTTCCCAATACTCGATCGAAGCATGCTCGCGAATGCGGGCCATGTCCTCGTTGGGCAGAATCACAAACTGCTGGTTGGTCGGCGTCTCCAAGAAGAACTGGTAACCGCGCTCGTGCAGCACGCGACGAAGCGCCTGCGCCGTCTCAATCGCCTGGCGACCAATCTCAAAATATAGGCCATCGGTAAAGAGCGCCTCAAACTGCACACCCGTCAGACGGCCCTTGGCCAGCAACGCACCGTGCTGCTTAATGCGCGGAATGGGATGCGCCGGAGCGTGCATGCCACAAAACACCACGGCCTCGCCGCAAAGCGCGCCACACTTGGTACCGCCGATGTAGAACACGTCGCACAGCTGCGCCAGCTCGGGCAGGGAAATGTCGCACTCATCGGCCGCCAGCGCATAAGCCAGGCGCGCACCATCCACAAACAGCGGAATTTGGCGCTTCTGGCACACCGCATGAATCGCCGCGAGTTCGGCCTTGGAGTACAGCGTGCCGTACTCGGTCGACAGGCTCACATACACGGCGCCCGGGAACACCGTGTGCTCGTAGCTCTCGTTTTCGTAGAACACCTGGATATAGTTTTCGAGATCCTCGGCGTGCATCTTGCCCTCGTAGCCGGGGATGGTGAGCACCTTGTGGCCGCCAAACTCGATGGCACCAGCCTCGTGGCAGGCGACGTGGCCGGTCTCGGCGGCAACGACGCCCTCGTAGGGCGCGAGCAGCATGTCGATCACCGTCGCGTTGGCCTGCGTGCCGCCCACCAGAAAAAACACGTCGGCATCGGGGGCCTGGCAGGCCTCGCGAATAAGTTGCTTGGCACGCTCGGTATGTGCATCGGTACCGTAGCCGGGCTGCGGCTCCATATTGGTGTCGACGAGCGCCTGCAGCACCGCCGGGTGTGCGCCGTGGGAATAATCGTTGTTAAACGCGAGCATGGCAATCCTCTCTTACCGGGTATCGGCCAGATGATTCAAACGGAGCTATTGTACGCCGTTGGGATAGGCAATACGCGCGGCAAGGCACTCAAGCGCCAGCACCAGGGCAAAGCCGCAGCTCACGTCACTCAAAAAATGCGCCCCGATCACGATACGGCCAAAGGCGACGAGCGCCGCGACCACAGCCGCCGTCCAAAAGACCACGCGGCGGCGCGACGGTTTTTCCTTAAAGGCCGCCGCGGGAAGCCCGGCGAGCATAAGGCCGATCGCCGCGTGCGCCGTATGTCCGCTCGCGAACGACTTAAAGCCGTCCTTGATTACGCCGGCCGCAATATAGCTCCACTTGTCGGGGTTGCCGATCACCCACCATGGCTGAAACTCGAGTCCCTGCGTCACCTCGATCACACGCATGCGCGGGCGCGACCACAACGGCTTGACGATCACGTTGAGGATAATGGCCTGAGCGACCCACACGGCAAGCACCATCAACGCCCAGCGCGTAAGCTCGTCGGGCTCGGTCGTGCGCGTGAGGCGATAGGCGATGAGGTTGGCGACGATGACCAGCACAAACGTCAGCACCAACTGAAACGCGATGAGTTTGCCGCCGACCTTCAGAGACGAGACGATCTCATAGCCGGCCAGGCCAACGTTGACAAGGATGCCGAGCACGGCGAGCCATTTGCTCCCCCTGGAATCGGGACGCACCGCGCGCACGAGCATAATGCCCGCAACGCTCGCCGTCAGCTCGAACGGCAGCTCGCCGGCGGCCTCGATAAAGCGACCGTACATGCTGCCGATGTTGAACAGCGCGCTCGAGATCTGGTAATCGAAGAAGCTGCCCACGCCCAGACAAAGGCACAGGACGACCGCGATCATGGCGGCATCTTTCTTATAGATGTACCCGAACATGCTTTCCTTTCGATGGAACCAGAGTGCCCAAATGGGGCGTTTGCAGCGTCGACCCGTTAGTCGTCGTCGCTAGCACCCAACTGCTGCAGCAGCATGAGCGCCGCGGCCACCGGGCCGGTGCCGTCGTTGGCGTCGAGACCGCGACCCAGGCCGCTGCCCGCGCCGGCGCCCGCCTTGTAGGGCACCAACAGCTTGCGGCTCTTGGGGAAGTTCACCGCGCCATAGCGGGTCTTAAGCTCAAAGGCCACCTTCTTGGGCACGTCTACGCCCAAAAACGTGATGCGGCCGCCACTGAGCGTGACGCTCTCGAGCCCCAGGCGCTCGCCGCGAATGCGGATGCGCGCGCGATTGAACAGGTTGAGTCCCGCCAACGGCAGCTCGCCATGCGCGGCCTCGGTCTCTTCCTGCACCTCGTCGATGCTCTCCAGGTCCTCGGCCGCTGCGAGCTTACGGTACACGAGCACGCGCTGGTCCACCGCCGGCAGATACTCCTCGGACAAGAAGTAGTCGGCCGGCAGGTTAATACCCACGCTCGCCGCCTCCACGCCGGCGTCGTCATCGCCGCGCGCCTCGGCTACCGCCTGGCCCAACATCTGCGTAAACAGGTCAAAGCCCACGCTCGACAAGTTGCCGTGCTGCTCGGCGCCCATAAGCGAACCGGCGCCGCGGATCTCCAGGTCGCGCATGGCGATACGCATGCCGCTGCCCAGGTCCTGGAACTCGGACAGTGCAGTCAGGCGCGCCGTTGCCTCCTCGGTGAGCGGCAGCTCGCCCGGGAACATAAAGTATGCGTAGGCCTGCGTGGCAGAGCGACCCACACGGCCCTTGAGCTGGTAGAGCTGCGCCAGACCCAGGCGCTGTGAGTCCTCGATGATCAGCGTGTTGGCGGTCGCGTTGTCGATGCCGCTCTCCACGATGGTCGTGGCGATGAGCACGTCGATCTTTTTGGTCGCGAACTCGATCATCACGTCCTCGACCTCGCGCGGACTCATCTTGCCGTGCGCCACGCCCACGCGCGCCTCGGGCGCGGCCTCGTGCACGCGCGCCACGGCGTCGTCGATGGTCTTGACGCGGTTGGACACGTAGTACACCTGGCCGCCGCGGCCCACCTCCAGACGAATCGCCGCGCTCACCACGTCGGGGTCGTACTCCCCCACGTGCACGATCACGGGGCGGCGCCCGGTCGGCGGCGTGGTGATCAGGCTCATGTCACGCACACCGCTCGTGGCCATCTGCATGGTTCGCGGAATCGGCGTTGCCGAAAGCGTGAGCACGTCAATCTGCTCGCGCAGATTCTTGAGCTGCTCCTTGTGCTGCACGCCAAAGCGCTGCTCCTCGTCGATGATCACCAGGCCCAGGTTCTTGGGATTCACATCGGCCGAAAGTAGGCGGTGCGTACCAATAAGCACGTCGATCGTGCCCTCGGCAAACGCCTTGAGCGCGCGCTTCTGCTGCGCCGGCGTGCGGAAGCGGCTGAGCACCTCGACCTCGAGGCCAAACGGGGCAAAACGCTCAAAGAAGGTCTCGTAGTGCTGCTGGGCCAGAATGGTCGTGGGGCAGAGCACCATGACCTGACGGCCGGAGTCCACACACTTAAACGCCGCGCGCAGGGCGACCTCGGTCTTGCCAAAGCCCACGTCGCCGCAGAGCAGGCGGTCCATGGGCTTGGGTGCCTCCATGTCCGCCTTAATGTCGGCGATAGCCTCCAGCTGGTCGCGCGTCTCGTCGTAGGGGAAGCTCTCCTCCATCTCGATCTGCTCGGGCGTATCGGGCGGACAGGCGATACCGGTAATCGACGAGCGGCGCGTATACAGATCGACCAGATCGAACGCCAGCTTTTTGGCGTTTTTGCGCGCCTTGTTGGTGGCGCGCGTCCAGTCGGCGGTGTTGAGCCTGGTCAGGCGCGGCTTGTCGCCGTCGGGACCAACATAGCGCGTGATGCGGTCGACCTGCTCCAACGGCACGTAGAGCTTGTCGCCGTCGGCATATTCCAGCAAGAAGTAGTCGCGCTCTTTGCCGCCCACTTCCTGGCGCGCGATCTCGCTAAAGAGCGCGATGCCGTGAGTGGCGTGCACCACGTAGTCGCCCGGCTTAAATGGGAAGGTGATCTGCGTAATGTCCACCTTGCGGCGGCTGCGCGCGCGGTTGGCGTCCATGCGGGCGTTGAGGTCGGCGATTGAGAACACGGCCAGGTTGGCATCGGGCACCACCACGCCCTGCGGCAGAGCGGCATCGACAAAGGTCACGCGCCCGCGCGAGATGGTGGGCACGGCGGCACCGGCGGCAGCCTGGGCGGCACCCGCCTCGAGCGAGCGGGCGTTGAGCGCGTCGGCCTTGCGCTCGCGAATGGAAGCATGGGCCTCCTGGCGGGCGGCACGGTCGGCAGAATCCGCCGCCGCCACGCGTACACGGTCACCGATAACACCGGCGTTTTCGGGGGCGGCCGTCAGCGATTCCTCAAAGGTAATGCCCTCGTCGCCAAAGGTGAGCTCCATCGACTCGCGCGCACCGCGGTCGGGGATGGCAAACACGCAGGCATAGCGCTTGCCCACGACCTCCTGGATGCGCGTCATAAAACGGTTGTCCGAGCCTGCGATGGCCGGCTGCTCAATCTTGAGCTCGGCCGTCACCGCACTGCCGGCACGGATGAGGCTCACATAGTTCAGGCGCTGCTGGGCACCAAAATCGAGCTGTTGGGCGCGCACGTACAGACCATCCAGGCGGTCAATCCCTGCCTCGCCGGCACGGGTCTCAATATCCTCGTAGGCGCGCAGGCAGTCGTCGAACAGCGAGCGCGGCTCGGACAGAACCACGAGTGCCTTGCCGCTCACGTGCGCCAACGGGCTTACGGTCTGGCCGTACATCACCGGCAAAAAGCGGTCGAGCTCGGGCGTGACGATACGCGCATCCACCATCTCGAGCAGCGCCGCCAGTTTGCTGTCGTCCTGACTGGCGCGATAGAGCGCCACGTGCATGTTGTGGACGGCATCGTCGGTAAGCGCCAGCTCACGGCAGGGGAAGATCTCGATGCTGTCCTCGTTGCCGATGGTTTGGCCCGTGGAGCTCACCATGCGGCGGATGCGGTCAATCTCGTCGCCAAAGAACTCGATGCGCACGGGCGCCTTTTCCTGTGCGGGGAACACCTCGACGGTGTCGCCGTGCACGCGGAACAGACCGGGCGCGTCGGCGGCGCCGGCATTGGTGTAGCCCATGCCCACCAGGCGCTGCGGCACCTCGTCAAAAGGAATCTCCTCGCCCACCGCAAAAGTGGTGGACTCCCAATAGCGACTCTCGACCGGCGGTACGCAGCGCAACAGCGCACGGGCCGAAGCGACCATGATGCAGTTGTCCCCGCGCACGATGCGCCCCAGAGCCTCGCAGCGCTGCGCCACCACGGCGTCGTCGGGCGCCTGCTCGCGCCACGGATAGTCCTTGCGCTCGGGAAAACGGCACACATGCGCCAAGCCCACGTAGGCGGCAAGGCTGCGCGCGGCGCGATCGGCCGCGTCCTCGCCGCTCACAATGTAGACCGTGGGGCGCGGACGGCGCGCAAACTGGGCGGCCGCCATGAGCGTACGGCCCGACTGCGACACGGCCAGCGTCACGTCCTCGCCGGCATCGAGTCCGGCCTCGACGGTCTGCAAGGCCTCGGCAGTGTAGAGCTGCGCGGCTATACGGTGAATGAGCATGCTGTTCCTCCGGCATCGCAACGCCAAAAGCCCGCCGGGGCAAGCTCGGCGGGTCGTACGTCAAATACATTGTCTGTCATGGTAGCGCATGGAGAGGACTCCAGCTCAAGCGTACGCCCAGCCCCGCAACAAAAACGCCAGACGGAGATGCGTTCCGCCCTACCCCGCTACGCGCACGCTGGGGCACAAATCTGCCAGCGGACACTCGTCACACTTGGGTTTGCGGGCGTCGCAGATCTCGCGGCCAAAGGTGATCCACTGATGGTTGACCGACCCCCAATACTCGTGCGGCAAAATCTTGAGCAGATCCTGCTCGGTCTTGAGCGGTTCCTTGGCATGCGTCTTGGGACTCAGCATCAGGCGGTGCGCAATGCGGTTGACGTGCGTGTCCACCGCAATGCCCTCTACGATGCCATACCCCACGTTGAGCACGATGTTCGCCGTCTTGCGTCCCACGCCCGGCAGCTTCACGAGTTCCTTCATGTCGGCCGGCACCTCGCCGCCATAGTCGGCGACGATCATCTGCGCGGCCTCGACGGCATGTTTGGCTTTGCTCTTGTAGAAGCCGAGCGACTTGATGGTGTCCGCCACGTCAGCCACGCTCGCCCCGGCCATGGCCTCGGGCGTGGGCCACCGGGCAAACAGCCGCGGCGTCACCTTGTTGACCTGCATATCGGTCGTTTGCGCCGAAAGCAGCACCGCGATCAGCAGGCGGAAGGGATTCTCGTGGTCCAAAAAGCACTCGACCGGGCCATAGCGACGGTTGAGGCGCTCACACACTTCGATGGCGCGCTCGCGTTTGGCGGCATTGGTCTCGCGTGGCATAACGACTCCTTGGCTCAACGGCACAACAAACCTATAGGCACGATTGTCCCACGTATGGGGTCGTTATGCCTCCAAAAATGCACCGGTCTGGCGGCTCCACAGGCTTGCATACTCGCCGCCTGCCTCGACCAGTTGCGCATGCGTGCCGTCCTCGACGATCTCGCCGTCCGCCAGCACCACAATGCGGTCGAGCGCCGCCACGGTGGACAGGCGGTGCGCCACCACAATGGAGGTGCGGCCGCGCATCAGGTTCTCGAGCGCCTCCTGCACCAGCGCCTCGGACTCGCTATCGAGGGCAGACGTCGCCTCGTCGAGTACCAGAATCGGCGCGTCGGTGAGGATGGCACGGGCAATGGCCACGCGCTGGCGCTGGCCGCCCGAAAGCTTGACGCCGCGCTCGCCCACCATGGTGTCAAAGCCATGGGGCAGGCGGTCGATAAACTCCAGGGCATTGGCCAGGCGCGCCGCCTCACGAATTTGCTCGTCGGTGGCGTCGGGGCGGCCGTAGGCGATATTCTCGCGAATGGAGCGGTGGAACAGCAGCGCCTCCTGTGGCACGTAGGCCACCTGACGGCGAAGGCTCTGCTGCGTACAGCGCGAGACGTCTTGACCGTCCACGAGCACGCGGCCGCCCTGTACGTCGTCCAGGCGCAGCAGCAGTTTGGTGAGCGTCGTCTTGCCCGAGCCCGATTTGCCCACCAGGCCCACGCGCTGGCCCGCCGCCACATGGAGCGTCAGATCGTCGAACACGCTCTCGCCCGCCGCAGCATCACGGTATGCAAAGCTCAAGTGCTCAAAATCAATCGCGCCCTCGCCCACCTTAAGCTCGGGGGCATTCTCGTCGTCCGCCACCAGACGTGGCTCGTCCAGTACGCGCGTCATCTCGGCCGCATCGCCCAGCGCGCGGTTAATGCGCTGCATCATGGAGCTTACGTAGTTCAGACGCATGGTGAGGTTATAGGTGTAGGTAAAGATCATGACGAGCGAGCCGGCCGAGATACCAAACCACGCGTTGCCGCCCGCCACGAACACACTCACCACGGCCATGGTGATGACGATAAGGCCCGAGGTCGTAAAGTTGCGCTGCATCATGGCGTGCATCGAGACCGTCTCGGCGTCGCGCGCGGCACGATCGGCGGCGTCGAACAGATCGCGTTCAAAGTCCTCGCGCCCGCAGGTCTTGACGGCCAAGATGTTCGTGACCGCGTCGGAGAGCACGCCCGAGAGCTTGTTCTGCGCGGCGGACGTCGCGGCCGAAAGCGGCATGATGCGCTTGTACATAAGCCAGACAAACGCAATGTAGACGACCATGATGCACACCAGGATCACGGTAAATGTGGGCACCACCGGGGCGAGTGCGGCCACGGTGCAGATTACCGAGGTGATGGTGGGGATGAGCGAATACACCGTCACGTCCACCAGACCCGTGTAGCCGCTCATAAAACGGCTCGTCTGGCTCACGAGCGATCCGCCAAAGCGGCTGGTGTGGAATGTCATGGATTGATTGGAGAGCGTGTCAAAGCACAGGCGCGCCAGGTGATAGTTGCCCGCAATCTCGAGCTTGTAGACGGTGTAGTCCTGTAGCTTGGAGAGGATCTGACCCACCAGGTTAACGAGTACGAGCGCCAGGATATAGGGGCCGAAGACCTCAAACACCTGGTCATCCGCCACGGGGCCGGCCTGGACGCGGTCGACGATGAGGGCCATCACGTAGGTGTTGGAAAACGTGAGCAAAAAGATGTAGCCCGCCGACGAGAACACCGAGAGAAAGACGATCAGCGGCTGCGTGCGCGTGACGTCCCAAAAACGCTGCAGCGTGCGGCGCACGGTGGAGCGTTTGAGCGGACTGGTGCTTCTCTGAGACATGGGCTTCCTTTCGCGTCTGATAGGGCGAAACGCCATTGTTGCACATTGAAGCGCACTTCAGGCAAGCACGATGCGAAAAGCGGTGGGCACCCGCGTTTACGCCGGCGCCCCGCCGTCAGATGCAGCTAGTCCTCGTCTTTTTGGTCTGCGAGCAGGCCTGCGGACTCCAAGCCCAAAATCGCGTCGGCTTCCCCAGCATCCTCCAGCGCGTCGATGTCCTTGAGCTTGCGCTCCATGACGTTGGTGCGCGTGGTGATGATGCCCTCGACCGTTTTACCCGCGGTCTCGATCTGCTGCTGGGCGCGGCGCAGTGCCGCCTGATAACGTGGCAGCTCGGCCTTGACGGCGGAGAGCACGCGCAGTACGTCGTCGGTACGTTTTTGCAGCCTAAACGTCTGGTAGCTCATCTGCAGGCTGTTGAGAATGGCGGCCATGGTGCTGGGACCGGCTACGTTGACGTGATAGTCGCGGCCCAGGGTCTCGATAAGCCCGGGGCGGCTGACGACCTCGGCGTACAGGCCCTCAAACGGCACGAACATAATGCCAAAGTTGGTCGTTGCCGGCACACTCAGGTACTTTTCGCAGATGTCTTTAGCCTCGCGCTTGACCATGGTGTCGAGCGTCTTGCGCGCAGCCGCCACGGTCTCCGCATCGCCCGACTCCTGCGCGTCGAGCAGATGCTCGTACGCATCACCCGGGAATTTGGAGTCAATCGGCAGCAGCACGGGGTCGCCCTCGTCTACCGGCAGCCTGACAGCAAACTCAACACGCTCCGAGGCGCCGGGCTTGGTGGCAACGTTTTCCAGATACTGGTCGGGCGTAAGGATGTCCGCCAGGATTGCACCCAGCTGCACCTCGCCCAAAATGCCACGCGCCTTGACATTGCCCAGCACGCGCTTAAGGTCGCCCACGCCGGTGGCGATAGACTGCATGTCGCCCAGGCCCTTGTACACGGCCTCGAGCTGGTCGCTCACCTGCTTAAACGATGCCGACAGTCGGTCGTTGAGCGTGCGAGAGAGCTTCTCGTCCACCGTCGCACGCATTTGGTCGAGCTGCACGTTGTTGTCTTTGCGGATGGCGCCCAGCTGGGCATCGACCGTCTCGCGCACCTTGTCCAGGCGGTGCTCGATGCCCTCGCGGTTGGCACCGAGCTGTTGGGCCGTCTCGCGGCGCAGGTCATCCATACGGTCGCCGGCCTGCGAGAACTCTCGCGCGATGGTCAGGTAGCGTTGCTGCTCCACGGCCGCATCGGTCGTCTGCTGCTGCGCGATGGCGTTTGCCGTGCGGCGGGTTTCTGTCAGCGCGACGTTGAGGGCATCGAGCGCGCTGTTGGCCTGCTCGAGCGCCGCGAGCGTCTCCGCTTCGTTGCCGCCACGCTCTCGCAACTCGGCACGAAGGCCCTTAAGCTGCAGGGCGCAGACCGCAGCAACTCCCACCGCCACCAAGGCAATCACAACAAGCGCAATATCAATAGCAGACATAGACTCCGCCCAACAAACCCAATCGATTATCAATCAAAACCGCGATCAATCTTACCCTGCCACACGCACCGGGCGCCCGGCCCCTTCTTGGGTGCTTCTCTCCTCCGCATATTCCATAATGCGACGCGCTGTCTTCCTGCTCACCTTCGAGTCATCACCGGCTAAGTATGCGTACACGTTTCCCTTATTCAGATTCAAATCGCGGCAGAGACCGTAGCGCGTTACACCCGATTCCTCCAATGCTTTAAGTGTTCTCTTTCTCATCAGGGCGTTCACCCTTCTGTCGGCCGCTGGCTTTTCTTTCACCCCTCTATACGCACGCCAAACGTTGGCGTAACGATTGGGGAGCTTATCCTCGGAGCATAGAGATGCCAGGCTACTCGCTTGGCCATACAGAGACAAAACACCTCGATAGCCCTCTTCCATCCACGAGCCCTCGGATAAACCCAGAACGTATTCGGCCTTACCCTGCGCCAAAGCGAGCAAAAACAGAGGCTCCGCCACACGCGGCTCAACCGTTGTTGCCTGCTTTACAAGCTTCCTAAAACTCAGCGACTGCTGTCCGGACAGCTCTCGGCAATAGCCTTTCAAAAATCCCTCAAAAGTCAGATTCAACCGAGCACCTCCTTTTTGTATTGCCTGTATGCGCAGACCATCTCTTGATAACTCCGCTCTGAAGGCGACGAGGCCAACGCCTCTCCTTCATCGAATATAAGCCGCTCGAGCAGATCCCAATCAAGTCGGTCGATAAATGTTCGACTATGGAGGTCGACGATGTCGTTCGGACGATAGGCATAAAGCTTCATCACCGCCAGATCCTCCAAAGATGGCGTAAAGTACCTGATAAAATGCGCCCCAATCTCCAATGGGATCAGTCGATCTTCGTAATTGAATGGCATCTGGTTGCAATATGCCACTGCCATGCCATTCACCTCGGGGTATCGAGCTATGATCTCGCGGAGGCACCTGTCTGCCTCAAACACATCAATGTCATGTGTAACCGACCGATTCGTCACATCGTTTAGCATGAAGGCGCTTCCTCCCACCAATACAACGCTCGGTCTATCGTCTCTTGGACCCATTTCCAGCTCCGCCTCTTCGTCAATATCCAAAAGAGTCTGCTCTAAATCCTGCTTATACATAGCAAATCCTATTATTATTTATCTTCAATAATACTATTCAGTCGCACGACAGGACCCGCACGATGCAAGAATCCTACTCATGGCGAGAATCCCTACACCCTAGAAGTCCTAATGTGACAAACGCTAGCTCTCCCAGCCGGCGCGGATGGTTGTTATGACGTCACCTAGGCGCTGGCCGAGGGCTGACAGATGTTGGAGCACCTCGTTGGGCGATGCGCCGTTGAGGATGCACGTGAGGGCATACGACGCCAGAAAAATGGCCGCAAGCCCCAGCGGGATGAGCACGATCATCGCCAATGTGCGCAGGCGCTGGCCCAAACGGCGGCGGCGCGCGCGGCGTTTGTCGAACGCGAGTTCCTGCGCATATGAATCTTGCTGTACGGAATAGGCCTCTGGCGCCGATTCACACCCGGGCACAGCTGCAGGTACAGCAGCGGGCACGACGTTTTGCACGGGCGCTTGGTTGGCAACCCCTTGCATTTGCATCTCCATGAGTCGTTGCTGTTGACGCAGCATGCGCTCAGCTTGTTGCTGCGGAGTCTCAAGAAACAGATCCATGTTGGCCTCCAAAATCGGGGCATTCGGCGCTTACGACCAGCATCCCGCACCGCCATGACCGCGACAACGCAATCGCCGGCAATAGCCACAAAGTTTCTTTTGCTCAAAAGCTGTCGAAAAGCTCAACAACTCCCCTACCAGCACTTTCTCTGAGCTTTTTTCGCCAGCAATCTTTTGGCCTTCCACCCTTACGCCAACTGACCAAAATCTAACCAAAAGCTTGACGAAAAATGTGAAGGCCGGGACCACACACAAAAACGTGCCGCCCCAAAAGGGGCGGCACGCAAACTAACCTATGGGCCAAAACTCGTTGGCAAGCCCGCGCCGTCAGGCCCGCGGTGCATGCCTTTGCCTCGCGCGACCCTGCGGAGCCGTGAGCGAGAGGGAAAGGAATGCGCCGCGGGCCTGACGCCCGGAGCGGTGAGGCCAGCAGTTGCCCCGCGCTCCGCAGTCGGTGAAAGCAGATTACATGCCCGCGAGACCTCGAGCTGCGGTGGCACACATAAACGCCAGGACTAGGATCACGAGTGAGCCCGCGATGTCGACCAGCACGCCCATTGCGCGACGCTCAAACAGCCAGCTCTCAAAGTGCGGGGCGACGTTGCGCCAGACACGCCACAGCAAGATGCCCATACCGATGACGCCCGGGATATTGAGCAGTAGGATCTCGGAGCACAAAAGACCGATCAGGTTGCCGGCGACAAAACCCGCATCGCCCTCGCAGTATTTGCGATAAATCATGTACAGCATGTACGCCACAAACGGCTGCAGGCACGCAGAGATAAACGTAACCACCATCGAGGGGTCCTGAGAAAAGACATCGGTGAGCTTATCCACGCTCGTGGCGTCCTTCGAGGCCAAGAACAAACCGATAACCACCACGGGCACCACACCCAAGATGACCTCGACCAGAGTAAACAACTTGGCAGTCAAATCCTCACTAGCCGAATTCAAATGAGGCGCCCACTCAGGATGAGCATGCGCACCGGCTTTCTTCTTATCGGCATGCTCTGCCTTGCCGCCCTCAACAACCCGACGCTCAGGATCCTTACGAGTCCCAGCAGCAGCCACCCGAGCCCGAGATTTCTTACCCATAAAAAAACACCCCATCAGGTAGTAGATAAATTAAAAGTTGCTACCCAGTGTACCTCACCCATGAACGGTGCCGTCCCAACCAGCCCCCACACAAAACGTGCCGCCCCAAAAAGGGGCGGCACACAAACTTAATTATTAGCTTTTCTGTAGCGAGCACGCAGCGACCCGAAGCCGGAGCGCAGGGCGGGGAAATACCTTTGCCTCGCGCGACCCTGCGGAGCCGTGAGCGAGAGGGAAAGGTATTTCCCCGCCCTGCGCTCCGCAGCAACCAGCGCCAAGCGCTAGTAGTTCACCACCTGCTCCTCAAAGTACGCCTTGGGGTGGTTACACACCGGGCACACCTCAGGCGCCTCGGCACCAACGTGCAGGTGCCCGCAGTTCAGGCACTTCCACACCTTCACGCCCTCGCGCTCAAACACCTCGCCCGACTCGATGCGCTCGACGAGTTTGTTGTAGCGCTCCTCGTGGGCCTTCTCGACGGCGGCGACACCACGGAACTTCTCGGCGATCTCGACAAAGCCCTCCTCCTCGGCGGTCTTGGCAAACTCGTCATACATCGTGGTCCACTCGTAGTTCTCGCCCGCGGCGGCGTCGCGCAGGTTGTCCAGAGTGCCCGGAACGGCGCCGTCGTGCAGATACTTAAACCACAGTTTGGCGTGCTCGGACTCGTTGCCTGCGGTCTCGGCAAAGATGTTCGAGATCTGAACGTAGCCGTCCTTCTTGGCCTTGGATGCATAGTAGCGATACTTGGTGTGTGCCTGGGACTCACCGGCAAAAGCGGTCTCGAGGTTCTTCTTGGTTTGGGAGTTCTCAAAATCCATAGGTGTACTTCCCTTCAACGCATGCCGCCCGTAGGCTTCGAGCGGCCTCGCCTTTAGGATGCCCTCAAGCCGAGAATTTAAACCTTACAATCCCGTTCTTCAGATTTGAGCGGGCTACACACTCAACCAACGATCGTCCTCGGCTCGGCAAAAGCCCTCGCGCTCCAAGTCAGCTAGAATGCCCGCGATCAAGTCGCACTCGACCGGCCCGCGACCGGCCGCCGCCTCCATCTCGTCAACGCCCGCAACAGCTTCATCGAGCGTAATGCCTGCCGGCTGCCCATCGCGCGCCGCCAGTAGCATGCGCACAATGTGGGCGCGTTTTTGACGACGCGAGCCCTCAAACTTGGATTGACGACTGTAGCCCGCCGATCGCCTGGACGGATTGGGCAGTGTCTTTTTAAGATATGCGCCGTAATCCAGCAACGCGTAATACCACGCGCGCGGCGTGTCGGCGTCGTCTTGAGGCACGGCAAAGGGGACAATCTCGTCCGCCGTCGCACCGGGAGCCGCCGGGCAGGCCGCCTGAATCAGCGGCACCAGTTCGCGATCGGGAACAGCCGGCACATCGGGAAAGAAATGATGCAGAAAGACCGTGCGCACGTTGGTCTCCAGATACACGCCCGGAAGATCAAACGCAAACGAACGGATGCCCTGCGCCGTCGCCGGGCCAATACCGGGCAGCGCGACCAGATCGCGCGTCTCGCGCGGAAACTCCCCATCCCAGTCCTCCACAACGCACTGTGCGGCCCTATGGAGCGCCAGAGCGCGGCGATTGTAGCCCATCCCCTGCCACGCATCCAAGACATCGGAGGGAGCGGCCTGAGCGAGCGCCTGCACGGTCGGAAAGCGATCGAGCCACGCCGGCATACGCGTCTCCACGCGTGGCACCTGTGTTTGCTGCAACATGACCTCGGAAAGCCAAATGATGTACGGATCGCGCGTGCGGCGCCACGGAAGGTCGCGATAACGCAGGACCCCTTCCGAACGAATCATCGAACGAAAGGGGTCCTGAATCATATCTATGCTCCTTATGCGGCGCTATTCCTCCCGGCATGTATACGCACAGGTGGCGTACTCGGGAAACGCTTCGCGGTCGGCGAACTTGGGATCGACGGCCGGGAACTGGCGGTGAGCGACGATGTCGCCGAGCGAAACGGAATCGAGGTAGTCGCGCATCAATGCTTGAGCTCCGGCCCACAGGGGATGATAGCAGCACGTGCCCATGCGCGCACAGTCGCCATCGGGTGCGGTGCAATCATTCATAACCATAGGGCCCTGAACGGCCTCGACGACCTGACGAATGGTGACGTCGTCCGGACTGACCTTGAGACGCATGCCACCGTGGACGCCACGCAGGCTCTCCACAATACCGGCCTGGACCAAACCGTGCTGAATCGAGCGGGCAAACGAATACGGAACATTGACCTCTTCGGCAGCGGTGCGAACAGAAAGCAAACGCTCCGGATCCTCGGCAAGCATCGCCAGCATACGAAGGGCGTAATCAGTCTTCCTCGATATGTCCATTTTTCCCCTTTCAAGGAATACGAACAGCTCGAACGAGCTCCGGGGCCGAGCTTGTGTCGAGACGCTAAATGACCGCTAGGACATCCAAATGGTAAATCGGATATCCACTGAGTGCCGCGCTTGGAGCGAAATGCATCAGATGCGGCCTACAGTGCAATTTAGTATAACCTAACCCCCTGTCTCGTTGAACAGGTGTTGCGCAACAAAGCTGCTGTTTAGACAGATATGCTTATTGGATTTTACTTGCGTTCCCGAAGGCGCGGAGATTCTGGGCAAAGATGCCTCAGGGCGATCGTTCTATCGAAACAAAGTGTATCAAACGCAAAAAGCCACGTCCGAAGACGTGGCTTTAATTGCGTTGGCGGGAAGTACGGGGCTCGAACCCGCGACCTCCGACGTGACAGGCCGGCGCTCTAACCAAACTGAGCTAACTCCCCAGGCAGGCGTTCGCGTTTGTTTCCGCTCGCGTGCGCTGCGGGGATTAGTATACACAGAAGTCTGTCCGGCGCGCAACAACTTTTTTGAAAAAATTTTTCGGTCCCTCCGGGAGGGTCTCCGGGGCCGGCGGGCGCGGGTTAAGTTTGCTGCTCTACAGTCCTGCGCAAGACGGAAAGCACATTAAGTGCTT
>CALCKK010000006.1:0-18626 GCA_937966215.1 uncultured Collinsella sp.
CGGAAAGCACATTAAGTGCTTTCCTTTGCGTGCGGAACTCGCGACAAACTTAACCGCCCCGCCCGGCAGGCGAGCTGCGGGAACATGCTTCCGTCCAAGAAATATCGTGCAAAAGGAATTCTGGCTGAATTATTGTTCGCGTGGGTGATTCAGTCGATGAGGGCTATTTATGCCCTGTCGGGGACTAAGGAGTGTCCCGGGGTGCCGGCAGGAAAGGAACGTCCCTGAGTGCCGGGTGGTATGAAAAAAGGCGAGGACCCGTAGGGAGTCCTCGCCTTTGTTACAGGGGGCGATGTTATTCGCGTACTGCGGAATTAGACCAGGCGGGCGTTGATCGTCTTGGCGATCTCGGCGGCGTCGGTGGAACCCTTGACGGTGCCACGGAAGTCCTCGTCCATGAGCGCCTCGGCGACCTTGGACAGGATCTTGAGGTGCGTGGTGCCAGCCTGGGCACCCGGGATGAGCAGAGCGATGGCCACGTTGACGGGAGCGCCGTCCATGGTGTCCCAACCGGTCACGCCAGACTCGTCCTTGACGACGATGACGGCAGCCTCGGTAATGGCGTCGGACTTGGCATGCGGGATGGCGAAGCCCTCCATCATGCCCGTGGTGCCCTCGGCCTCGCGGGCCAGGAAGGCGTTCATCACGGCGTCGGCGTCGCCGGCGATACCGGCCTTGACAGCCTGGTTGGAAACGAAGCTCAGAGCCTCGTCACGAGAAGCGAAGTCCTCGGCGACAAAGACATTCTCAACCTTCACGAAGTCGGCAGCCTCGGCCTTAGGGGCCTCAACGGCAGCGGCCTTGGAAGCCTCAACCGGCTTGGCTACAGGAGCGGCCTTCTGATTCTTCTCGAAGTCGTACTTCTTGAAGGCCACGAACAGGATGCCACCGACCACGGCGCCGATGAGGATCGCGAGGACCCACTGCGGGCCGTTCTCGACAACGGGCAGGACCAGGAAGCCGCCGTGAGGCGCCGGATCGTGAACGTTGAAGAAGATGGTCAAGATGGAAGCGATGGAAGAACCGACCATCATGATGGGCATGACGGGCCAGATGTTCTTGGTCATGAACGGAATGGCGCCCTCGGTGATGTGGGTGCAACCAAGGATAAGGTTGACGATACCGGCGTCATGATCCTCCTGGCTGAAGTACTTCTTGCCGACAACGACGGCGAAGGTGGTGATCAGCGGCGGAACGATGCAAGCGGCGGAGACGGCAGCCATGAAGTTGGTGCCGAAGTTGTAGGTCTCGGTGCCGACGCCAGCTTCGAGAGCGGTACCGAGCAGGAAGGTGCCAGTAGCGTAAGCAGCCTTGTTGACCGGGCCGCCCATGTCAAATGCGCACATGCAGCCGATGGCCAGGCCAAGGATCACCGGACCGGAGTTACCGAGGCTCTGCAGGAAATCCATCATGCCCTGGTTAATGGCAGCCATGGGGCCGGAAATACCGAGCATGACTAGGCCGACGATGGCGGTAGAGCACAGCGGATAAAGGAAGATTGCCTTCAGGCCATTAAGGCTCGCGGGAATTTTAGAGAAAACCTTCTCGAGCAGCAGGATGACATAGCCAGCGAGGAAGCCGCCGACGATGCCGCCCAGGAAGCCAAAGCCCACACCCGAGCCTCCAGCGTCGATCATGCCAGTATCGGCGTTAACGGGCAGACCCTGGATGGCAATCATACCGGCGACGAAACCGGGGACGAGCGCCGGGCGCTTGCCGATAGACTCGGCGATGTAGGCGGAGAGCACCGGAACCATGAGGTTCATGGCGATACCGCCGATAATCTTGAGCATCGCGGCAAAGCTGTTGTAGTCGGCAGCCGTCGAATCAAAGGACGTGATGCCCCACAGGAACGAAATGGCGGTCAGAACACCACCGGCAACGACGAAGACCAGCATGTGGCTGACGCCGTTCATGAGGTGCTTGTAGATGACGTGACCGATGGACTCCTTCTCCTCGACCTCGTCCTCGACATCGGCGGCAGCGGCAACCGTGTCGTCGCCCTTGGCGGCGAGCGCGCGGTCGATCAGCTTTCCGGCGGCCTCGACGGACAGGGCCTTGGAAACACCGACGGAAACCATGGGCTTACCGGCGAAACGCTCAGCCTGGACATCCTTATCGGCTGCGACGACGACGGCCTTGGCACCGGCGATCTCGCTCTTGGTGAGCTCGTTCTCGACACCGACCTGGCCATGAGTCTCGACCTTAATGGTCAGACCTCGCTCGGCAGCTGCCTTCTCCAGCGCCTCCTTCGCCATGAAGGTGTGCGCAATGCCGGTCGGGCAACCGGTCGCGGCGATGATGTCAAACTTAGCCATGTGTCCCTCCTTCTTGAGTACTGCGCCCGCAGGCGCTCCCCTAAACGCGCTTCAATGCGCGTTTTTCCACACTTGAAAGATACCAACCTACCGTCCGCGTGAGAAGAGATAAGGCGCAATTCTCCGGTGAAAGGTTCTTTCATAACCGTAAACGGTAAGTGAAAGTTTACCATCAACACTTGAAACGGCAAGGTGTATCTTGTAATTGAAAATGCACGTATACTATGGCATTGAAAAACGAGTCCGATTTTCAATGCCAACCAGGAGCCATCCATGACCGATAGCAGCAAGAGCGCGCTCTCCCTTATTAGCACACACAAAGGGTACAGCGATTCCGAGCAGCG
The DNA here is from genome assembly GCA_937966215.1 of uncultured Collinsella sp. Classification (GTDB taxonomy): domain Bacteria; phylum Actinomycetota; class Coriobacteriia; order Coriobacteriales; family Coriobacteriaceae; genus Collinsella. The sequence continues at coordinate 2,663 of CALCKK010000006.1, forward strand.
CATTGTCGACTATATATTGGAGCACCAGTCCGAGGCGCCGCGCCTGACGGCCGCCCAGCTCTCACGAGCCGCTGCCACGTCCGAGGCGACGGTTTCGCGCTTCTGCCGCAAGCTGGGCTTTGGCAGCTTCCGCAGCTTTCAGTTTTCGTTGGCTCGCGACTTGGAGAGTCAGCGCAACGAGGGCCTGACCGACGAGGTCTCGCTCGACAACATGGAGCAGAGCCTTAAAAATATCCTCGCCGCCAAGGTGAGTGAGCTTAATGCGACCATCGACGGCATTGATCACGACACGTTGGCCGCAGTTGTGCACGCGCTTAAGAATGCCGGCGTTATTGAGTTCGCCGCCGTGGGCAATACGAACGCGGTCGCGCTCGATGCGACATTTAAGTTTTCGCAGCTGGGCCTTCGCTGCATGGCAAGCACCATCAGCGAGACCTCGATTGGTTTCGCGCTCACGTTGCGCCCTGGTGATGTTATCGTGTTGATCTCGAACTCTGGCAAGTCGCGTCGACTGAACCGCATGGCAAAAGCAGCTCGCGATTGCGGCGCCACTGTAGTCGTCATCAGCAGCGACAGCAAGTCTCCACTTGCGCGCCTAGCCGACTACACCTTTAATACCGTCAATCACGAGGCACTGCTGACAACGGGCGACTTCGCGTTCTCCAAGATGAGCGCCACGATGATCATAGAGGTCATCTACAACTTCCTGCTGCCCGAAATCGAGGACGCGCGCGAGCACATCAGCTACTACGAAGAGCTCATCCAGCCGGATAAGGTCGTAGAGTAGACATTTTAGGGAGCCGATAAACGCCACTCGCCACGAAACCGGCCTATCTACTACGTTTTATCCGTATGGCCCAACCACATACCGAAAATAGAGAAAACCGCAGGCGCTCTACCTGCGGTTTTCTTTTTGCAATTCTTGACATGGTTCCCGATGGCCTATTAAACGTAGTAGATGGGCCGGTTTCGTGGCGGACAGGTCGGACATGCATGTGGCGGCACGGCCTAAGCACGCGCTTCTTCCAGCATCTGCCTGGCGTGCGCTAGGCTTGCCTCCGATTGATCGCCGCTCAGCATACGGGCGATCTCTGCGGTACGGGCATCGCCGGTCACCTCGTCCAGATGCGTTTGGGGAAAGTCGCCGGGCTCTTTACTGACCACGTAATGCTTGTCGGCCATGACGGCGACCTGCGCCAAGTGGGTTACGACAATCACCTGATGCGTAGCGGCGAGATCTGTCAGCACGCCCGCAAGTGCACGCGCCGTGGAGCCACCGACACCAGCATCGACCTCGTCAAACACCAACGTATCAACACCGTCCGCGTTACCGAGGACAACCTTGCTTGCCAGCATGACGCGGCTGAGCTCGCCGCCCGACGCAATGCGGCGCAAGGGACGAGGTGTCAAGCCAGCGCCGCTGCGATATAGCAGCTCGTAGCTTGAAGGGCCCGCCGGCGTCCATTCGGCACGCGGAAGATCGCGCGACTCCCAGACCAGCTCGGCACCGCCCATCTCCAGGCGCGCCATCTGACGGCCAACCTCGTGACAAAAGCGCGGGGCAGCGGTGTTCCGCGCGCGCTTAAGCGCCTTAGCAGCAGCAAAAAGATCGCGTTCAGCGCACCCGAGTGCCTCGCGAGCCTTCTTGATCTGCTCATCACCATCATCGACTAGAGACAGCAGCTCTCGTGAGCGGTCGCGCATGGCAAAGACATCGTCCATGGTGGGACCCCACTGACGCAGCAGGCCCTTGAGGTCGGAATACCGCTCGCGCATGCGAGCGAGCTCACGAGGGTCAAACGCAACGCCATCGCGATAGGCACGCAGCTCGTTGGCGCAATCCTCAAGCGAGATGCAGGCATCCGAAAGCGCATCGGCAATGTCACCGAGCTTGCGGTCAACGGTCGTCATGCGTGAAAGCTCGGCCACGGCGCCATTCACGGCATCGAGCGCTCCCCCCTCGGCAGCAAGCGATGCATGGGCCTCGTTGGCCGTCGCCACCAAGACCTCAGCGTGCTCCGAGCGCGGCAGCAGCTCCTCGAGTTCCTCGTACTCGCCTGGCTTGGGGTCGACCTCGGCGATACGCTCGAGGGCAAAACGCGCTTCCTCGACGCGACTCCCCTGCGCACGTGAGGCTTCCTCCACACGGCGAAGCTCCTTGGCGGCAGCACGCGAAGCCTTAAAGCAGGCACGATACTTCTCGAGCGCCTCAAGCGCCGCGCGCCCAGCCCAAGCATCGACCATGGCAACATGGTGCGCCGGGTCGAGCAGGCGCTGATGTTCATGCTGGCCGCACAGATCCATCATCACGCCAACGCGCTCCGAAAGCTCGCGCACGCTGGCGATACGGCCGTCAATTTTTACGCGGCTGCGGCCCTCGGCAGAAAGGCTGCGCTGCACGGTGAAGCCCTCCGTGTCGTGCGGACCGTCAAACAGACGCGCCTCGACGCTGGCAAGCGCCTCGCCCTCGCGAACCGTCGACGAATCGGCGCGCTCGCCCAAAATGAGCTTGAGTGCCGAGAGCAGTGCGGTCTTACCAGCACCGGTCTCGCCGGTCAGAACCGTTAGACCCGCACTCGGAACCAACGTCGCCTCGCGAATGAGTGCAATGTTGGAAACCTGCAGCTCATCGATCATGACGCACTCCATAGAACACGCGACTCACCGAGTTATAGAAGCTCTCGGGACCGTAATCCAGCAGCAGCACATCGCCGGGACCGCGACGCACAGCCACGCTCTCGACCGTGCCGTCGCAGGTAATAAACTGTCCGTCGATAGCGATGGCAGGCACACTCGGGCGGTCGTCGGACATAAAGATCTCAACGACATCGCTTGGCGATGTCAAGAAAGCGCGAGCCTGAATGGTGTGCGGCGCGATGGGCACGCAAACCATGCCCGTATAATCGGGGCTCACGATAGGGCCGCCGGCGCTCAGCGCATAGCCGGTAGAGCCAGTCGCCGTCGACACGACGACACCGTCACCGCGCAGGCGATCGATATGATGGCCGGACACCGTAATGTCAAACTCAACCATATCGGAAAGGGGGCCGCGCGTAAGTGCCATGTCGTTGAGGGCAAACGTGCGCACGACATCCTTCGTGCCGTCTTCGCGCACCGAAACGATATCGGCGGCGATGGTGGCGCGGCGGCTCACGTGGAGCTCGCCGGACAGAGCATCGCTCACAACCTTTAAAATGTCGCGCTCCTCGGGGCTCGCTGCCGTCAAAAAGCCCAGATGACCATAGGAAAGACCCAAAATGGGAATCTCGCGGTAGTTGAGGATACGAGCCGCGCGCAGCAGCGTTCCGTCGCCGCCGAGCGTAATGACCAGGTCGGCATCGTCAACATCGGGCGCGCTTTGGATCTTGGAGCGCTGATCGGCAGCCCATGCGACCTCGTAGCCCTGGCGCGAAAGCCAAAGCTCGAGCATCAGGCCGCTCTCGACCGCCTCTTGCTTGTAGTAATTGGGAACCAGAAAGACTTTCATAGCGTTGCAGCTTTCTCGCTCAAAACCGATACCTGGGATTGCAGCTCATCGTCGGTGCGTTCGCCAGGGGCAAACCTTGTGCCGTACAGGAAAAACTCAACGTTGCCCTTAGCGCCATGGATGGGCGACACGCACACGTCAAGCGGGAACAGGCCCTTGGCGGCAAAAAGCTCAATCGCCGCCACGAGCGTATCGCGGCGGACGGCGAGGTCGGTCACGATACCGCCCTCGCCCACCAGCGCAGCCGGCGCCTCAAACTGGGGCTTTACGAGCGTGCAGAACGAACCCGAAGGATTCAGACACGCCAGCACGGCGTCGATGATATTCGCGATGCCGGTAAACGAGACATCACAAACAGCCAGGTCGATGGCGCCGGCATAGCCAAGCTCAGGCAACTGCGTCACGTTGGTGCGCTCATGCAGCGTCACGCGATCGTCCTGACGCAACGACCAATCGAACTGTGCGCGACCCACGTCCACCGAGACAACGGTCGCAGCTCCGCGCTTGAGCAGGCAATCGGTAAAGCCGCCGGTAGAGCAGCCTACGTCCAGGCAGGCAAGGCCCGTGGGGTCGATACAAAACGCATCGAGCGCACCCTCAAGCTTAAGGCCGCCGCGCCCAACGTACGGAATGCGCCCCTTAACGTGCAGCGGCAGGCCCGGCGTCACCTTGAGCCCCGGAGAGGCCAAACGCTCACCGCCGCTCGAAACCAAGCCGGCCATAAGAGTGCGAAGGGCATCCGCGCGATCGGCGCAGATGCCCTGTGAAATCAGTTCGTCATCAAGACGCACGCGTTTCATGAATGCCATCAACCATTCGTATCCGGAGATGCGGCTAGCTATCCTGGGATTCGTTTGCCGCATCCTCATCGTATTCCTGCTCGAGCTTATCGGCCTCACGCGGCGTCAGCTCAAACTTGTCGACCATATCGACCGCGCGGGAGCCCAGCTCAATCGCTTCGTCAAACAGATCGAGTGAACGCTCCAAGGACGTATCCTTGGAGCGAACGGTAGCAATGATCTGGTCCAGACGGTCCGAGATCTCGTCAAAGTTGCGGACAGAACCCTCTGGCATGGCTACTCCTCGACGGAGTCGGCCTCGACGGCCTCAGCAGCGTCCACATCCTCGGCAAGTACACCGGCGGTAGCCTGAGCGGCAGCGACCTTGGCGGCAGCCTCAGCAGCCTGGGCCTCCTCGCGAGCGCGATCCTCGGCCAGCAGTTCCTGGTACAGGTCCTCGCCCGGCAGCTCCTCGCTGCGAGCGATCTTGCCCAGCACGCCGTTGACAAACGAGGCGGACTGGTCGGTGCCATAGGCCTTGGCAAGTTCGACGGCCTCGTTGATCACGATAGCGTCCGAGACCTCTTCGTCGGTGAGGAAGCGCATCTCGTAGACGGCGATACGCAGCAGATTGCGGTCGGCGCCGGGCATGCGCATAAGATCCCAGTTCTTGGCGACGGCGCGCAGGGCACAGTCGATGCGATCGATATGCTCGTAGGCACCGCGGCACAGCTCCAGAGCATAGGGGTCGAGGGGGCCCTTCGAGATCAGGAAATCGCCCTCGAGGACGCGCTCGAGCGGGCTGTCCGTGGCCTCGGCCTGGAACAGCAGCTGCAGCGCCTGACTGCGGGCAAGCGTGCGCCCGCGATAAACCTTAAGGCTCAAAGGTTACTCCTTGGGGAAAACGAGGCCGTCGATGCAAACGTCAACGCGCTCGACCTCGACACCCACCTGGGCATCGATGGCGGCGACTACAGCGGCGCGAACGGCCTCGGCGAGTTTCTTGAACGGATAGCCAAAGAACACCACGACACGCACGGTGAGTGCGAGCTTGTCGCCGACGACCTCGGCTTCGACCGCCGGCTCGGAAGCCGGGGCCTTAGACGAGAGCATCATGGAGACAAGGTTGGTGGCAAGGTCCTTGACGCCAACGGAGGCGATGCCCTCGACATCGGACACGGCGCGCGAGACGATGGCGGTCAGAACATCGGGCGAAATGCCGATGCCGTCAATCTTGATTTCCTGGGGCATGAGTCCTCCTAGAAGAGTTGGTTGCTAGACGCGGGAGACGAACTTGCCGTCGCGGGTGTCAACCTTGATGACCTCGCCCTCGTTGAGGTACATGGGGACCTGGATGACAGCGCCGGTGTCGATCGTGGCCGGCTTGGTGGAACCCTGGACGGTGTCGCCCTTAAAGCCCGGGTCAGTCTGGACGATGGTGGTCTCGATGAACATCGGCGGAGTCACGCCCATGAGCTCATCGTCGGCGAAGAGCAGCTGGCAGATGTCGTTCTCGCGCAGCCACTTGGAGTTCTCGCCCACCATGTCCTCGGGAACGGGAACCTGCTCATAGGACTCGTTGTCCATGAAGATGTAGTCGGTGCCATCGTTGTAGAGGTACTGGAACTCACGGGTGGTGAGCATGACGCTCTCGAACTTGGTGCCGGCGTTGCAGGTGTTCTCGACGACGCGGCCGCTCTTGATGTCGCGGGTCTTGTAGCGCACAAATGCGCCGCCCTTGCCCGGCTTGACATGCTGGAACTCGACGATGGTGTAGACCTTGTCCTTAATGCGGAGACCGAGGCCGTTCTTGAAGTCGGCGGTAGAAATGGTAGGCATAGCGACCTTTCTTGTTATGGGCAGAACGCACAAGCGTCCAAATTACATACGAGCGAAATTATACACTTGCAGACGGCGCCTGCGGCGAGCGCATAAAAAGAGAACGCGGGGCGTCCGAATCGATCCGGACGCCCCGCCCCAAACTATCTACCGAAGTAGACTAGCAATCGATGACGTGAAGGTCATGCGGTGTCTTGGTGAAGGGCTCGTAGCCGTTCTCGGTGACCACGCCGTAGTCCTCCAGACGCACGCCGCCCACGCCGGGCAGGTACACGCCAGGCTCCATGGTGATAACCGAGCCGACCTCGATGATGTTCTTGCTGCGGTTGAAGTTGGGCAGCTCATGGATGTCGATACCGACACCATGGCCCAGACCATGGTTGTAGTAATCGCCATAACCGGCATCGCCGATGATCTTCTTGGAAAGCTTGAAAATGTCGTTGCCCTCAACGCCCGGATGGATGGCGGCGACGCACTCCTCGTGCGTACGGCGCACGAGTGCGTACAGGTCGAGCTGCTCCTGGGTGGGCTCGCCCATCACGACAGTGCGCGTCATGTCGGAGCGGTAATCGCAATAGCCCGCGCCATAATCCATGAGAACGAAATCGCCCTTCTCGATCACGCGGTCGCTCGGGACGGCATGCGGATTGGCGGTATTGGGGCCGCTCGCCACGATGGAGCCAAAGGCCAGGCTGTCGGCGCCATTGGCGAACATAAAGTTCTCGAGCTCGTTGCGAACCTGCTTCTCGGTCATGCCGGGCTTAATAAAGCCGAGCATATGCTGGAAGGCGGCATCGGTGATCGACTGCGCATGGCGCATGAGCTCGATCTCCTCGGCGTCCTTGATGGCGCGCATCTTGCGAATGTCGTCATGCATCAGCGGCAACATGCAGGCGACGGAACGGTCCTCCAGGCCGCGCTGAATACCCTGGTAGAAGTTGATCTGCATGTCGTCCTCGACAGCGCAGACGCGGCACTTGTTGGCCGCGATCTTGCCGGCGACCCAACCGGGGATGGTGCCCTCATCCATGTCGTAGACCCAGGGGCTGTCGGCAGGCGTGTTCTCCTCAAAGCTGTTGAGGTAGCGCGAGTCGGTGTGAAACAGGCACTGGTCGGCCGTAATAAACGCAGCGTGCGGGAACTCGAAGGTGTAGTCGAAGACGCCTTTCACGCCCGTAAGCCAACGAAGGTTGGCCTCGTCGCGCACCACGATAGCGTCGTAGCCACGCTCGGCCATCAGGGCACGGACACGTTCGATACGACCGGCAGGACCGGCAGCAAACTCAGACATGCAGATTCCTTTCTTGTTGTCTCTATATAGACGGGACGGGTCTCAACCGAACGACGGAATCGCATGCGATCCGCAACCGATTGGAAACCCGCCCCTCAACATGATACGAAAGACGATGGAAGTCAATAAATCTTAGAGAAGTTCTTTGCGAGAAGCCAAGTAGGCGTGAGCATGGCGCTCAAGAACCTCGTCCTCAACGCTCGTGAGACGAATGGCACCGAGTGCCGCGGGCAGCGGCAACATACTGCGGTTCGAGCGGACAAACTGCTGCCTGCGGAACTCCTCGATATATGCGGCGGGCTCCAGATCGAAGGCAAGCTCCTCGATACCAAAGTCCTCCAGGCAGTCATCGACCTCAAAGACGTAATCGATATCGAAGTCGCAGGCATCATGTGCAAGGCGCGCCTCAAAGCGCATGCCCTCGGACAACAGCTGGTAGGCAGGGATCTGCGAAGCGGCATCGCCCAAGCAGGCGCGCAGGGTGCGTTCCCCCATCTTGCCAAAATCGAGCGCATGGCGAGCGCTCGGGTTCGTGGCCGTCAGCACGTCCTTGCGGGCAGTCTGAGACCATTGGACGGCATTGACGAGCGCGACCTCCTCACCAGCAAGAATCTCGGGGACGGTCTCAGTAAACTGATTCCAGCGGGACTTGCTGCTCGAAAGCATGGTGCCAACAAGCACCGCATAGCCGAGCTTGAGGTCCTCGGGGTCCGCTTCGCGAACAAGGTCGAGGTCGCACACGACCAAGCCCGGTTCGGGACGGAACGCGATAGCGGGAAGCGCATTCACCGACGAGGCGACGAGCGGCTTCATGGTCGTCGCGACCGTGAGCATGGCGTCGAACGTCGTCGGCAGCAAGGCGCACTCGGTACGACCGCACCACTGATTGGCACACCAGCAAACAACCGAGCAGGTCGCCGTGTCGCCGACAGCGACGACGAGATCGTCACAGGTAATGCCGTTAGCCGACAGGGCGCTAAAGACGATATCGGCATCGGCAAGCGTAGCACCGGCAGGTGAAACCTCGAGGACGAGCAGCGACACGGCAAAACCAGCGTCGATCAGCGCATGCTCGACAACCTCGCCAAAACGCTCGGATGTGGCGTCGTTCCAAACCACCATCGCACGCTTAGGCTTGCCCACAGCCGAGGCAAACATGCGCGACAGCTCCTCGAACGCCCCCAATCCGACGCGGACATCGACACTGCGGTTTTGGAAATTGATAAGTTGACGGCGAATCATAGCAGTCCACGCTCCAAAAGCATCTCGGCACAAAGGTAGGAAACGTCCTCGAAGGACTTGTTGCGAATATCAAGGGTAATATCGGCCGCCTGGCGATACAGCGGACGGCGATGCTCAAACAAGCGCGCAGCGTGCTCGGGCGAGCGGAAATCGGGCCGGGTATCGGAGCGACGAATCTGGCGCAACGAGTCCTCAAAGTCGCCTTCGAGGTACACGCATGTACCCATCTCGTGCATCAGCTCAATGTTCACCGACGTCTCGACGATGCCGCCCCCGCACGATACCAGCAGGCTGCGCTCGCTTTGAAGCGAACGGAGTGCCGAGGTCTCGAGCTCGCGAAAACGATCCTCGCCCTCGGTCTCAAATATCTCGGTCACCGACTTGCCGCATCGACGCACAACCAAGCGATCGGTATCGATGAATCGACGCTTGAACATAGTGCCCACATTGCGCGCAAGCGTCGACTTGCCCGCGCCCAAAAAGCCGATAAAGAAGATATGGTCGCAGCCGTGTTTGATGTGCTGAGACATGGCGAAACCTATTCCTCGCAGGGAAGGTCGCGCAGGGCCCGGCGCTCAAAGATACGGAAGATCTGCGTGTACCACAGGTCCTGGGTTGCCTGCGGCTTGACCAGAATAGTGTCAACGCCGGCAAAATTACCGCTCCACACGTCCGTGTACAGCTGATCGCCGATCAGCACCGCCTCGTCTGCCGTGGCGCCGAGGCGCTTAAGACCCGCCTTCAAGGCAAACGGGGCGGGCTTCATGGCGTGGCTAATGGCCTCGAGTCCCAGCTCGCGTGCAGAGCTCATGACCTGGTCGCGATGCCAGTTGTTGGACACCATGCACAGCTTAAAGCCTTTGGCGCGGGCGGCGTCGAGCCAAGCGGAAACCGCAGTGGGAACCTGCTCGGTGTCGCGCGGCACCAGAGTGTTATCGCGATCGAGCAGAATGGCGCGTTTGCCGTCGGCCCACAGGGTATCAAGGTCGATGCGATCGACCGAGGCAACGTATCGTTTGGGGCTAAAAATCCTCATGCTAATTCCAAGACTGTTGATGCTCTTCGTAGGTTTGCGAGAAGTACTCCTCGTCCTGCGTAATGTAGAAATACAGGTCATCGGAGTCGGTCGGCTCAAGCGTGGCCTTGAGTGCCTCGAGCGACGGAGAGCAGATGGGCGTGGGTGGCAGGCCCTCGTGCTTATAGGTGTTATACGGGCTATCGCTCTGCAGGTCGTCGGCGGTAACCTCGCCACCGGTGACATACATCATGGTCGCATCGCTGTTGAGATAGCGCAGACCGTCGAGCTTGCCTGCAAGGCGGTTGTAGAAGACCGAGGCCACGTGCGCACGTTGATCGGCGTTGAGGCCCTCGCGCTCAACGATAGAGGCCAAGTTAACGATGTCGTAGTCGGACATCTCCACACCGTAGCGCTCCTTGATCTTGGCTTCGCAGCTCGCAAAGTCAAGCGACTTGTACTCAGTCTTAAACTGATCGAGCATGGCGCGAATCACGTCATCGGCCGTCGGCGAATCACCCAACGAATAGGTCTTGGGGAACAAGAAACCCTCGAGCGAGTCGTTGGCGGCGCCCTTAAGGAAGCTATAGTCGTCCACGTAGTTGGAGGCCTTGGCCTGGTTGAGGAAGTCTTCCTTAGAGATGCTGTCGTAGGCCTGGGCCACGCGGTCGGCGACTTGATCGACTGTCAGACCCTCAGGGATAGTCAGCGCATTGGAGCCCGCGTTGGGGCCTTCCATGAGCTGCTGAACAACCTTGGTCGCATCCATGAGTGTGGTGAACGAGTAGGTGCCAGGCTTAAGCGACATATCGGCGTTAAGCTTTTTCACCGCCGCGTAGTAATCCTTGGGATTTTCGACGATATGGTTCTCGGAGAGAATCGAGGCGATCGTATCGCCCGAAGCACCGTCGGGAATGGTCACCGTAACTTGCTGGCCAGCAGCGACTTTCGCATCCTCACCGGCAAAGAAGCCCTTAACGGCAGGTACGACAAAGAAAGCGATAGTAGCAAGCGCGATTACGGCCACCACAACGCCGATGATCATAGGAACCGGAGAACTCTTCTTTTGAGCACCGCGACGAGCATGCGTGTTGTAGCTCGAGCGAGTCGCCGGAGCAACGCCATGCGAACCGCGAGCGTGATGCGAATGCGATTGGGGGGCCTGCGTTCGCTGGGTAGGTGCCTGTTGCTTAAAGCGAGCACCGCCTGCAGGCTGAGCCGAACGAGCAGTGGGCTGCTGAGCCGCGTGAGAAGCCGGATACTGAACCGAACGAGCAGAAGGCTGCTGACCCGTCCGTTGAACAGGTTGGGCCGAACGAGAGGAGGACTGCACCGGGCGCGCGGCAGACTGAGCTGCGCGCTGGGTCGGCTGTGCCGGACGCTGGCCAGGCTGGGCAGGGCGCGACGCCGACTGACGTGTACAATTCGGCTGGCGCGGATCGGGAGCGCTAGGCATGCGAAACCTCCTCGTTTTTACGATCAAGCCACGTCTGCAAAAACAGGCTGGCGGCAATCATGTCAATCTTGCCCCTCATCTGCTTTTCGTTGAGGCCCTGCTCGCGCAGGATACGCTTTGCCTCTTGCGAGGACAGGCGCTCGTCCTCAAACTCCAACGGAAGATCGAGCTCGTCGGCAATCTTTTGCGCAACAGCGGCAACGCGCTCGGCCTGGGGACCGGGCTCACCGGCCATGGTCAGGGGACGCCCACTTACCAGGATATCGGGCTCATAGTCCTCGACCAGGTAGCGGAACGTCTTGGCCATACCGGTGACCTCTGCAGCCGGGAGCACCTTGACAGGCATCGCCATCTTGCCATCACGGCTCGAGACGGCGATGCCGATCCTGGTCTCCCCTATGTCCAGCGCAAGCGCGACCACAGCGACTACCTAGATTCTTAGGCGCCGAGCGCGGTCTTAGCGGCCGCGAGGGCATCGGCGATGCCGGCGGCATTCTTGCCACCGGCCTGGGCCATGTTGGGACGGCCGCCACCGCGACCGTCGACCAGGCCCGCGATCTGCTTGATCACGTTACCGGCGTGGAAACCGGCCTTGACGGCGTCATCGGAGCCGGCGGCGAGCAGGGCCGGGGTGCCCTTCTCGGTCACGCTGGCGACGACGCAGGCGACAGGACCGGCGACCTTCTGGTGCACGGTATCCCAGACGTTGCGCAGGTCGGCAGCCTCAAGGCCCTGGAGCTCAGCGACGACGAGCTTGTAGCCGTCGAGCTCGACGGCGCCCTCGATGGCGCTGGAGATAGCGTCGGAGGAGCCACCGGTCAGCGCCTTCTTGAGCTTGTTGGAAGTCTCGCGCAGCTCGGCCTGCAGGTTCTCCACGCGGGCGGGAACCTCATCCACGCGGCACTTGAGCGCAGCAGCGGCGGCGTCGACGAGCGCCAGACGGTCGGCCATGTAGTCGAGAGCACCCTTAGAGGTCACGGCCTCAATACGGCGGACGTTGGAGCCCGTAGAGGACTCGGAAATGATCTTGAACAGGCCGATCTCGGCGGTGTTGGCAGCGTGCGTGCCACCGCAGAGTTCGCGGGAGAACGGCTGGTCCTCGGCGCCCACGGAGACAACGCGGACGACGTCGCCATACTTCTCACCAAACAGGGCGACAGCACCGGCGGACTTGGCCTCGTCAATGCCCATGACGCGGGTCAAGACCGGCTTGGAGGCGAAGATCTGCTGGTTGACCAGGTCCTCGACAGCCTTGAGCTGCTCGGAGGACAGGGCCTCGAAGTGCGTGAAGTCAAAGCGCAGGTGCTCAGGCGTCACCAGCGAGCCGGCCTGGGAGACATGCTCGCCCAGGACCTGCTTAAGCGCGGCGTCGAGCAGGTGCGTGGCGGTGTGGTTGCGGCGCAGGAAGCCACGGCGCTCGGCGTCAAGCGTGGCGGTCACAGCGGCACCGACAGTCAGCGTGCCATCGACAACGTGCGCGACGTGGGCATACAGACCGTTGTGGTTCTTGGTGTCGGCAACGGTCAGAACAACGCCCTCGGCGGAAAGCTTGCCGGCATCGCCTTGCTGGCCACCCATCTCGGCATAGAACGGGGTGCGGTCGAGAACGACCTCGACGTCCTCGCCGGCGGCAGCGGACTCGACGGACTCGCCGTTGCGCACGATGGCAACAACCTTGGCGCCTACGATCGCATCGTTGTCATAGCCGTCGAACTCAGTCGCGGCGACCTTGTCGGAAAGTTCGACCCACACGTCGTTGAAGCTGCCCCAGGCGTCGCCCTTGGCATTGGCGCGGGCGCGGGCCTTCTGGTCCTCCATGCAGGCGGTGAAGCCGTCCATGTCGACGTCGTGGCCAGCGGTGCCGGCGATCTCGACGGTCAGGTCGATGGGGAAACCAAAGGTGTCGTGCAGCTTAAAGGCAACATCGCCCGGAAGCACAGCGCCCTCGGCAAGCGCTGCCAGGGCCTCATCCAGGTAGACGCGACCGTTGTCGAGCGTCGTGGAGAAGCGCTCCTCCTCGGAGGCGACGATACCCTTGACGAGCGCGACGTTCTTGAGCAGCTCGGGATAGGCATCGCCCATCTGAGCGTTGACCTCGTCGATAAACTTGGTCAGGAAGGCGCCCTCGATACCCAGCAGGCGACCGTGGAACACGGCACGGCGGAGCAGGCGTCGAAGGACGTACTCGCGACCCTCGTTACCGGGCAGGATGCCGTCCGAGATCATAAAGTCGACGGCACGAGAGTGATCCGCGATGATACGCAGCGAGCGGCTGGCACCGGAGTAATCGTCGGCGTCATAGGTCTTGCCGCTGATCTCCTCGCCCAGCTTGATGAGGTGCTGCATCAGATCGCCGTCGTAATTGGCGGTCTTGTGCTGCATGATGGCGGCCATGCGCTCTAGGCCCATGCCCGTATCGAGGTTGCGGTGCGGCAGCTCTGGCATGGAGCCGTCCTCCTGGCGGTCGTACTGGGTAAAGACGAGATTCCAGAACTCCAGGAAGCGGTCGCAGTCGCAGCCGGGCTTGCAGTCGGGGCTGCCGCAGCCAACCTCCTCGCCCATGTCAAAGTAAATCTCAGAGCACGGACCGCAGGGGCCGGTGGGGCCAGCGGCCCAGAAGTTGTCGTCCTCGCCCAGGCGGGAGATATGATCCTCGGCAACGCCCAGGGAGCGCCACACATCGTGGGTCTCGTCGTCCTCGGTAAAGACAGTAAAGTACAGGCGGTCGAGAGGCAGCTTGAACTCCTTGGTAATGAGCTCAAAGGCCCAAGCGCAGGCCTGCTGCTTGGAGACGCCACCAAAGGAGAAGTCGCCGAGCATCTCAAAGAAGGACAGGTGACGGCCGTCCTCGCCGATGCAATCGATGTCGTTGGTGCGGACGCACTTCTGGCAAGAGATTGCGCCGATCTCCTTCATGGTCTTCTTGCCCTGGTAATACTCCTTAAACTGGTTCATGCCGGCGTTGGCAAGCAGCAGCGAAGGATCGTCGGGGACGAGGGACGAAGAAGGATAGAGCTTAAGACCGCGCTCCTCAAAGAAGTTGAGGAACTTGGAGCGGATCTCGGCCGTAGTCATTGACGGGTAGTCAGCACTCATAGAGGGGATCTCCTCGGTTTCACATCGAAACAGTTCAAACGTAACGATATTACCATCCCACCGCGCCTGTGCAAAAAAGAGGGCCGCCAAACAGCGACCCTCCAGCGAAAGTGCACGTTATTTAGGTCTGTCAAATACTTTGAAAAAAATGATTTCGGTATAATTGCATATAAGAATCGTCCGGAAGGAGCGATCGATGAATAGCAAACGGTTTGCCGTGAATGCACTAACCTCAGTAGCCCTTTTAGCAATCTTCGCTTACTCGAGCTGGTATGTGAACCAGCCGAGATTTGGCTACGCATTGTACGCAGTAACATCTGGCGATAAAGCGTATTACACCCTAAGCGCAATTGACGCCATCTTTTTCTATGTGGCTGGCCCCTTATCAATCGCTTTGATCGCGTTTATTGTTATTTACAACATCAAGAAACGCTAACAGAGCCTATTTGGAATCCGAATCGTCCATGGAGCCGTCGATGCCGGTTTTGGTGTCGTCGTCAGAGCCTGTGTCGTCGTCCTTGGCAAAGGGGTTCTTAAAGAAACCCGTCGCGTCGGGCTGCAGGCCTGAGAGCTTAATCCAGGGATTATCGAGCTCGGGCTTGGGCATTGCCTGGGCCTCGGGAGCGGTCTCGTTGCCGATGAGTTCGGACTCGTAGATGAACGTATCGTCGCCAAGCGCGTCGTAGGCGGCGACCGGGTTGCCCTCGGTATCGCGATACGGCGTGCCCTTAAACACGGCGCCATCGTATGCCACGAGCTGACGGCCGGTCTCGTTCTCAAAGTAGTAGACGAAAATGCCCTTGAGGGCTGCGCACAGCGGAATGGCAATGATCATGCCAATAGGACCCATGAGTGCCGAGCCAATAACGAGCGCCGTGAGGCTCATGATGGGATGCACCTGCACCGAGCTCTGCATGACCTTAGGCGAAATTACGTTATCGGTGACGTTTTGAGCGACCATCGTCACGATGAGCGTCCATAACGCCAACATGGGGCTGAACATGAAACCGAGCACTGTGGCGATTGCTGCGCTCACCCAGGGACCGACGACCGGAACCAAATGCATGATGCCGGTAAAGATGGCCATGAGCGCCGCATACGGATGGCCGATGATCATAAAACCGATAAAGGCGAGGAAACCACCGCAGATGGACGTCACGACCATACCGCGCATGTAGCCGCCGACAGAGCGAGAAAGGATGGCGACCATAAAGCGGTACGAGGTCTCCTTCTCCTGACCGATGATGGTGCAAATCTCGTGGTGCATGCGAGGGTAGTCGCAGGCCATCCAGTACGCAAGCACCAGACCAAGGAAGATCACGAACAACTGCGAGGCTGTATTGGTGATGAGCGGGAACACACCGCGGCCAAGCTCGGCAGCGATCTGAGACACATACTTCGATGCCACGGCAACCAGCGACGAAAGATTATCGTCCAGATACTCCTTGAGCGGCGTGTTGTTGAGCGTCTTGGCATGCGAGAGCATCTCGTTGAGATCACCACCCGCAACACGAAGCTGCTCGGGCAGGCGGCTCAGGACTTCCATGATTTGACCGAGCAAAATAGGCGATAGGATGCAGACGACGCCGACGAGCACGGCAACAACCACAATGAGTGCGATGAGCGAACCGAGGCCACGTCCGACGCCGTGATGCTCGAGCCAGTTGGTGATCGGAGACATCACAAAAGCGATGATGGAACCGACAGACACTATGACCCAATCCAGGGGCACGGAAACGACAGGAGCCCCCGCTCGTGA
>CALCKK010000007.1:0-8915 GCA_937966215.1 uncultured Collinsella sp.
TCCGTACATGTACGGATGAATATGGGAGGTGTTCGGATGAAGTTGCCAATCAAGGCGAGGAGCAATTCCCAGTCGCGCCATGTCAGCAGCGATGCCGGGCGCATTCACGCGTGCTACAATGCGGACATCAGAGATGAAAACACAGTCCCCGTCGGGTAGTCGTGGGCGTGCGGGAGTCCGCATCAGTAACCTGCCTCCTTGGTTGTCCCTTCTCTGCATGGTCATCTACATAAAGGAGGAACCAGCCATGCAGATCAGCGTGTCGTCCACCCTGACCGTATATCACGACGGCCAATTCTGGGTCGGGCTGGCGGAGCATGTCGAGGACGGCAGGTACGGCGTCGCCCGCATCGTCTTCGGCGCAGAACCGTCCGATGAGGAGATTCAGAAATTCGTTACAAGCAAATGGGAGAAGTTCTCATTCTTCGGTGGCGAACCGGCTGAGGCAAGCAAGCCCGCGAAGAACCCCAAGCGGCGCGCTCGCGAGGCAGCGAAAGCCCTTAAGCGGCCCGCGGTGAGCACCAAGGCACAACAGGCGCTCGCAGCACAGCGGGAAGCGATGAAGCGGGAGTCGGCTCAAGCAAGAGGCCGGCGTCGCGCGGATGAGGCGGAGGCGCGCTTCGAGCGGCGGAAGCTGAAGCGCAAGCAGAAGCATCGTGGGCATTGATCGCCATGTGCAGCAAGGCAAACCATATACAGCAGTGGGGCCAGTTCCACTTGAAGCCGACGCCGCGTAGACGCTAATGGTGACGGCTATGCACGGGCGCGGGCGAGCCACTGCACTTCACAGCTTGTTTCTCAAGTATTTGGGACGCACACGCGGCGTTCAAAAATGCGGAGCGACTCCACATGGCTCGAGACTGAGCCGAGGTGCCCTACTTCTCGCCCTCCAGCAGCCCCACGATACGGTCGATGTCGACGGCGAAGTGGGGCCTTCCCTCGCGCTCGTAGCGGTCGAGGTACGCCTGGCACTCGGAGACAATGCGCTTGGTGTTGCCGTCGATGATGCGCTGGAGCGTCTCGTAGTAGGCCGAGCCCTCGGTCCTGAAGCGGCGCTGCCCCTACAGGTGAGCGATACTCTACGCCTTGCGGCACCCCGTCGCCCACGGAGGTTAAACGTGCACGTAAGCCGTACTCTGAAAGCCGCGGCTTCCGGCTAGTAGTTTTACCACGAAAACTCGCCTTAGATGCGCGTAGCTCTCAAAATAACACTCGCCGAGCCGTTACTTAACCGCCGACCTCGCTTGATGCAGAGGGCATTGGAACAACGATAATGCGGATGAGTGTCGAGGATTCAAGTGGGCCTCGTTGCCGTCCTTTCTGCGTTCATGCGCCCGTCTTCATTGCCTGAACTAAATTCCCCAAATAGAGCGTTATGGAGCACCTCGCGGCGTTGTATGAAGAAGCCCCAGATAGCAAATTCTACCTGGGGCTTCATTGCTATTCACTACCTTTTGTGACGTGCCGTTTTAGACCCTCGTCTACTCCCGCTCGATGGTTCTGATTTTGCTGTCCCATCATTCTAGTTGCATCCAGTTTTCGCTGCCGTCTCTAACCGAGTACCGCCAAGTAACACCATGTCGTGTTTCATCGGCTTCGGGGGCAAAAGTCGGGACAACTTCAAAAACTATTTTCAAGCTCAGGGCGCCGAGTTTTTGTTTTTGCCCCAAAAGACACGGCGGACCACCTTTGGAAGCTCAATAGCACCAAAAACGCCCGTTTTGAAACTCAATCTCCCTTTAGCCTGCAAGCCGCCAGCTGCAATCGTAAGTGAATCAACGCGGGTGGCTCGCGCACCGTTTACAAAACCCCAGGTCGCGGGTCTTCGCCATCGGTGGGCAAAGTGAGTAGTCTCGGGCGGCTTGCCCATGAGTTGGCGAATTGAATGAAAGCCTGCTCGTTCAACGGCTCCCACACTAGATAAACCACTTGGAGCAAAAGCCAATCTGGAAGGCCGAATGGACGAGCATCGAGATTCCGAGGCAGATCATCATCACGCAAAACCCGATCCCAACCCATTTCATGAAAGGGTCTTCACCTAGCCTGTCAAAATCCCGTTCCGAACGATTGGGTGAATAGGTGTCGGCGTATACGTCGACCTTGGTAGACTCCTTTGAAAGCAGCTCGAGAGCCTCGTCGAGGCCGCCGGCGAGCTTATCCCCATCGATTCCGACCCTGAAAAGGTGCGTCTCGTCATGCTGCCTGAGCGCCGATTCATCCTGAAGCAGGTAGAACCTCTCGCCGTTCACCCCGTTCGCCAGAGCGGTCCTCTCGCTCGCGAACGACCGGATCTCCCTCTTGAGCCTTGAGAAAGGCCCCCTTGCCCTCGATTCCGAGCTTCTGTGCGTGCGACTCAAGCTGCCGGAGCAGGTCGTACAGCCCCACCGCGGGCAGGAGTTCGACCCCGTACGCCTTCTCGAGCATCGTCCGCTCGAAGCGGTCGTATGCTTTAATCGCCTCGCCGTAAGTCAGCGTGGTCCCGATCGAAGGTGTCTCATTCACCTGCATCGATTCTCCTGTCTGCCGATTAGAGGCTGCTCGCCTCGCCGAGCGCTGCCATATTCGCCGCGAAGCGCACCCCTCCAGAGGTGAGCTCGATGGAGTGTCCGGATTTGACCAGGTCGCAAAGGGCGTATATTCCATATCCCGCCACTCCGGCAATGGAAACGACGAAGCATCCGAGAAGGCCAGCCTGAGGCTCGGTGATGCCGTTCGTCGCATCGACAAGGGATTTGAACACACCCTGACAATTAATGGCCTTCTCGTTCATGGCATCAATCGTCACGTCGCTTATTGCAATGGATCCCATCGTGTTTTCGGTCATCCTTACTCCTTTTTGTAGTCAATCTGTGCTTTCCGCATCCAACAGCTAGGCTCCTTATCCTTTCTTTGCATGCAGGAATAGCCCACCCGCGCCTATCGCCAAACCAGAGATGACAGCCGCCGCGGCGGGTACCCAGCTGGGCAATTGCGAATGTCGAGCATGGTTATCGAGTATTGTTGGAGAATCAACTTCGTTGTGGCCAGCCGCTATTGATTTAGCAGCGTCCTTTGCAGTCTTGGCCTCGACCAGATCGAGGAAATCCTCGAGCTCGCTTTTTACACGGTTTTCGTCAAGCGGCATTGGAAACTCTGCCGCCGTCTTTCGTGCGAGGAGGACGGACTTGATGCGAACCATGTCCTCCCAAGACAGCTTCTCGTCGCATCGGTTTGCGTCTTCGATGCTGTAGACAATCTGACCACAACGCATCACGGGGACTCGATGGAAGAAATCGGTAACACTTGCCTCGTTATTCACGAAAAGAAGCATGCCATGCACGTCCTCTTCGCTCATGCAGCCGTCAGAAGAGAATTGAATCGCATCCCAAAGGGCATGCATCTTCTCACGCATTCGTTCACCGACGTTGTAGGAGCGAGGACCGCAGCGCAGGATTCCCCCATCGTCTATCACGACGTCGTTTCGATAGTTCTTTACCTCGATCACGTATACACCCGAACGGGCGATTAGAACTTGATCGTATTCCTCGAACGAGCCTCCATTCGGAAGCGCGATGTTGGAAAGCAGCAGGCTATCGCCGCGAAGACATTTGAGACTCTTTGCGGCGAGAAGCTCGCCGCGCTTCCCGTTGATCAGCCCGCCTATGGTCGAACTGAGCTTCTCTAGATCCCGAATGAGGGCGGCGTAGGTGTCCTCCCCCTCCAACCCAAGGTCGTGGGCCTTGCTTCGCAGGTGGTCGATAAGGTCGTAGGTACGCAGGCTCTCGCTGTACGAGGTTTCGAAAACTCGCTCCAGAAGCAGCCCCTCAAGACTCTTGAGCCGATCGAGAATCTCCGCGTTGGTATAGGTCTTGCTCATCTAGCACTCCTTGTCTACTTGCTCTCTGCCTGTTAGTATGCCTCGATGAAAAGCAGAATGGTAGAATCGACTAACGGTAATAACAGTAAATTGAATCATGTAATAGTCACTTAGGAGGATATTGAAGATGAGCGGTCCAAAGGCAGGACTTCTGCAGCAAAACGAAGTCGTGAAGTCAAGACTTAAATCGTGGCGAGACAATCTCCTTGGGCTCATGAGGGAGCGGAGCCTAACGCAGAATGGTCTCGCGGAGCTGATAAACAATCGGTTCTATGGCGAGAGCGATCAGTTTACGCAGAAGAACGTCAGCGCGTGGGTCAATGCTGGTCTTCCGGACAGGAAGGGCCATGTGCGGCCTTTTCCCAAATTCGAAATCATGCTTCAAATCGCCGCGGTGCTCGAGGTCGATCTCGGCTATCTCATAGGCGATATCGAATGCAAGACCTACAAGGCGCAGGATGCCCATGAGTACACGGGGATAGAGGAATCCGCCCTCGAGGAAGTTCGCAAAATCACGCATTTCGAACGCAAGTACCACCTCGGAGAAAGCCGGGGCTCGAACAGCGCAATGATAAGCGAAATCCTAAAATCGCCCATCCTCCCAGAGCTTCTAGACGAGATGGCGAGCTTGGCTCAGCTTAATGACAAGAGAGACGATATAACGGAGGCCGTCGTTGCAGAATACGGGGAGGAACTCGTCAACAGGGCCCTTAGGTATTGCGACGACTTTGTCGCACCCGGACCCGACGCGCCCGAGGAAGAGCTCCATGAGGTAGAAGCGATCAACGAGGCCGTTTTCGAGTCGGCCGGGGTATCGCCTGAGGAGCGGCCGCGATTCATGGAGGCGGTGAAGGCGATTAGCAAGGCCATCGACGACTGCTACGATGAGGAAAACCGCCTGGTTCGAGACGAAAGCGCAAGTCGCTATATGGTTCAGAAAAGGTTCGGGGAAATCGTCGAGTTGATTGCGCCCTCGCGTTTTACAAAATAGAGCACAGGGCCCTTTAGCTTGAATTATTGCTTTTAGAGCCCCGCCACTCGTACATCCCAGCTTACCCAGACAGCCCTCCCACAATGTCCGTATCCCAACGGATGGGTACCATTTATCCGTGTGCACCTGGGGCAACGGGTTGAAGAACCTGCACAAGGTCGCTCGCAGAACACGCAACATCAAACACGACAGAAGAGGCGAACGACAGATGCCGGACCCCGGACGACAGCACCGCGGAAGACGAGCATTCCGACCACAACCGAACAACTCCAGCTACTAGGCAGGCGCCCGCATGGGTGCCTTTTACTTTTCAGGGACTTAGCTGCGAGCTAAGGCACGCGGCTCATGGCCGTTTCGTGAAGGCACGACCAGCTCGACCCACTTCGACCCGTCTCCGCTCCTGCCGTGCTCACCAATCGCCATCAGGCGGTTCAATCGTCGTGCAGACGAAAAGGCACACGGTGTCGTGCGGTGTCCTCGCGCGGTGCCGCACGGGAAGATTGGAGGAACCATGGCACGCACAGCCGAATGCGCCGCGCCCGAGGGAAGCCGAGATCGGGACGAATGGATGACGGTGATCGAGATGCAGGAGTACATGAGGGCGAGCCGAAACAAGGCGTACGACCTCATCTGGTCGGGAGAGATCGACTCGTACAGGCTCGGAAGGAAGCTCCTGGTGTCGAGGGCGTCAGTGGACGCCTACATCGAGTCGAGGAGCGGCAGGAAATGACGGCGGCGACCGCCCCGGGAGCCGCCCGCGGCCGGGCACGCGAGGGAGCCTCGAGACGAAAGGAGCTCGAGGACGACCATGACCAAGAGCATTAGCAGGAGCCAGGTGAGGCTCATCACATCGACCAACGCGATATTCGGCGCCGACGAGGCGTGCGCGATGCTGCGCATCAGCCGCGACGCAATGTACCGGCTCGCCCCCCCTTGCACTCACCGTCAGAGCATGCTATAAGATTATTGGTGGCGCATTAAGCTACCTCCAAGTGCCGGGGGAGTCCCCCGGCTATTTTTTTATCCATTCCATTAGGAGTCCCCATTGGCCAAGGAGCTCAGCATCTTCGTCGACGAGAGCGGCGACCGCGGCGGCAAAGCTCGCTACTACCTGCTCACACTCGTCTTTCACGACCAGGCAGACAGCATCGCCGAGGCGGTCACGGGCTATGAGGCCAAGCTTGCCAGGGCCGATCTCCCTAACATTCCGTTTCACTCCGAGCCTCTCATGAACGGGCACAAGGATTATGAGTTTCTTAACATCGAGCAGCGCAAGGTGATGCTCGCCTACTTCTCCTCGTTCGTCCGCAAACTTCCCATTTCCTATATCACGTTCGTCTACCGCCGCAGCCAGTTCGAAGACCCGACAAGGCTAATGGAGCGTATGGGGCGCGATATCTCCTCTGCCATGATTGAACACCTGGGCTTCTTTCAATCCTTCGACGATGTGAAGGTCTATTACGACAACGGTCAGGACATTGTCAAGCAGGCGCTCGACCGCTCGGTGGGCAAGGTCCTCTCAAAAGGGGTCGTCCGACGCCGTAAGACCTCGATGACCGACTACCGCCTCGAGCAAGTGGCGGATTACCTCTGCACTATCGAACTTGCCTTGGTCAAGTACGAGGCCAAGGAGAACGGTGAGACGTACAACAAGTTCTTCGGTGGTATCGGCTCTTTCAAGAGGAACTGGCTCAAGCAAGCCCGCAGCAAGCGGATATAGGTGGTTCCGTAATCTCATAGGGAACGGCCATCTCTCCTCCGGCCAGGAGTCCCAAGTGGCACGCTTCGAGCAGCGATGGCGAAACGCAAGCAATGGCGTCGAGGGCGCCTCGTGCGCTACATTGTGTCCATGTGGTCATCTCCTATCGTCTCAGCGTGGTAACTGAAGATTCTAGGCGGTGGCCACACCCCTTTTCCGGGGTGCTGACACCAACGTTTGGCACGCAACCGCAGTAGACGGCAACGTCCGTCTACTGAGCAAAAGCAACGAGCTTTTCCGGGTCCAAGACCGATAAGCGAAGATGAATCAAGTTTTACTCCCTTAGCAGGCCCAACTTGCCAAGCCACTCGACAAAAGTAGTGATGATCCGCTCGGTGCGCATTTCGATGTCGCTCTCGGCGAAGTCGCCGCATCGCGCAATTTCCACGAGTTCGCGAACAGCGGTCCCCGACACCTCAACGCCCTTATCGTTCACATAGCCCTCATAATACTTGCGTTTATCCGTCAGTTGGTAATCTGAGGCGCGAATATTTACGCGCTTCTCCAACATCGCCTTGTTTCCTAGTGCTTCAAGATTTGAGCGATTGGATAGCGGGTGCACCTCGTTACGCTTTCTTGCATAGATGTGTTCAATCTCGAGCGTTGTGTCCAAGTCCATGAGAGGTTGCTTAGGATCTGAATAGGCCCACCAAACAAGCATCGATCGTGTGAAGCGACGCTGGTTGGTGAACTGATAGCTTCTGAAGCGTCCCGTAATTGTTTCACGGTCGAACAGATGGGCTGAAAAGTCGACCTTGCGACCTTCTACGATATCTATGAGTGCGGGATAGACGGGACCGCGCAGGGCGTTTACGCCGGGACGCTCAAGTGAGTAGGCGTAGATGAATCCAGTGATGTAGCAAAGGAAATCGTAGAGCTCTTTGTCGTCTAGCTCGCCTTTGGTATTGCGCTTTGCCAGGAACCAGGTACTCAACAGATAAGCCCACATGCCGTTGGGTGCATAATTGAGAACGAATAGACGGCGTGCTACACGCTCGGAAAAGCCCTCCTGCGCATCAACCCGTTTCCAAAAATCGAGCAGAGACTCCAAATCGTCGAGCGTCGCGTCCTCGCGTAGGATTTCGTACGAGCTGTCGCTGTAGAAGTCGCGTAGACTTTTGGTTGTCGTGTCGCGGATGCCCTTCTTTGCACGGCGATAATACATATAGCGGGTGAAAAGCTCGTCGAGCGGCGTGCCCGAGGTTGGTTTGAAAATGAGGTTGGCTGTTTCCTCAAGCACTTTCCAACGCGCAACGAACTCGTCTTTGCGACCCTCGATGGAGAAGTGCTTGTAGAACTGGCTCTTAAAGATGTCAGCGTCTGCCAACGGGAGTCCACGGTCGTTCAAAGTCGAGAAGATTCTGAGCGCGGTGTCCTGGGATTCCGCTTCGATGGGAAGCAAGATTACGTTATTGAGAATGCGAGCGGCAAATAGGGCGATGTAGCTTGGCCACTCGCTTGCCATTTCGGCCATTCTTTTAGAGAAGAAGGCGTAATTGCGTGAATAGGCGCTGTGGGCCATGGGGCCCACGGAGCCGTGGCGCAATATATCTAGAAACTCATCTTTATCGGAATCGCTCGCCACCTCTGAATCGATTTTCAGTGCATTCATGTCGGGGTCGTCGAACTCATCGGTCTTCCAGACGCAGCCAGCAATCGAGTCACGCACTTTAATTGACTGCTTGTCCTTCATGTTTGCGAACTTGTCGTAAAACGCCCTAAGCAGCAACATGATGGTTGTAAGTCTCTGCTGGCCATCGATTATTTCAAGCTGGCCTGCGTCGTTCTTGAAAGTAACAATGGGGCCGAGGAAGTATTCATCACTAGTGCTTTCGAAGGCGTCGCAGTCGTCGTTGGGAAACGCGAAGGTGAAGAGATCGTCCCATAGCGTTGCACACTCGTCTTCGCCCCAGGCGTAAGGTCGCTGGTAATCTGGGATGAGGAAGTCCGAATGCTTATCTGTAAGGAGCAGCTTGATCGTTTTCTGGTCGATGTTGAGCTTGGACATGCTGGAAACCTCCGTGCGGATATCTTTTTGCATCCAGAATTATATTTCACAGAGTAAATAAGGTGCTTGATGACGGCACGATAGGACCAGAGAGCGCGGGGACGAATTGAAGGCCCGCATCCAGCACTCTCTTTATGTTCTAGCGGTTATTAGTCCCAAATAGCATGGAGAACCGCGTGCCCACTCACTTGGGATAAATCCTTACTCTCGTTCTTCCGAATACCACCCGTACTTTGTCATCTTGAAATACGGGGAGTAAATGGCGAAATCGCAGGTGAAAGGGAGTAAAACGGCAAAGAAA
>CALCKK010000008.1:0-2795 GCA_937966215.1 uncultured Collinsella sp.
ACGAGCTTGCGGCAAGGATTCGCAGCCTTACCCTCAGACGCTTTACACAAAGCGACGTTGTTCTAACCTGTGGATCGCTGAGCTTTGACACCAAGGCGCGCCTCGCCACAGTGGGCGACGAGATCCTGTCCCTCACACGCAAGGAGACCGGCATCTTGGAATACCTGATGCTTAACCAGGGGCGGCCGGTGAGCCAGGAAGAGCTTATCGACCACGTATGGGACAGCAGCGTCAACAGCTTTAGCAACGCGACCCGCGTGCACATCTCGTCGCTGCGCAAGAAGCTGCGCGGCGCGTTGGGGCACGACCCCATCCGCAACCGAATCGGCGAAGGCTACGTTATGGAGGACGGCAAATGAAGCGGCTGTCGCTGCAATGGCGCATCACGTTGATGACGGCACTGCTGATATGTTCAACCTGCGTACTTATGAATTGCCTGGTTGGCTACTCCGGCATGCGCTACATGGACTCGATCGGCAATGAACTATCGGCGCACAGCAAGGTGGAGGCGGCCTCGCCCAGCTCATTTGACCCGACAAACAAAGAGCTCGACGACGCGCTGACCATCGTCGTGAACGACGCCCAAGAATCGTTTGGCGCGACGAGCTGGTATATAACTGCGGCGGTGACGCTGCTCGGCGGCGTGCTGGCCTACTTTGTAAGCGGACATGCGCTGCGGCCGTTGCGCTTCTTTGCGACGCAAGTCGAGAGCGTGCGGCCCGACAACCTCGCCGACACAAAAATCAGCGAGGACGTGCCCTCTGAACTCAGGCGCTGCAGCGCGTCGTTTAACGACATGATTGCCCGCCTTGACGAGGGATTTTCCGCACAAAGACAGTTTACGGGCAATGCGGCGCACGAACTGCGCACGCCGCTTGCGCTCATGCAGGCCCAGGTTGAGCTGTTTTGCGCCGAGCACCCCGACGTCGACGCCGATACAGCGAGCCTGCTCGGGCTGCTGCAGGAGCAGACCGAGCGAATGACGCACATGACAAAGACCCTGCTCGAGATGAGCGAGCTGCGCAGTGTCCCTTGCAACGATGCGATTGACCTTGCGCCGATGATCGAAGAAGTACTCACGGACCTGGCGCCCCTTGCCGAGCAAAAAGACATCACGCTTACAAGTGAGGGCGACGCGCAAACGATTGGCAGCGATACGCTAATCTATCGGCTGCTGTTCAACTTGACCGAAAACGCCATACGCTATAGCGCGCCCAACTCGACCGTGCAAATCAACGCCTGCGCCGAAGGCGACCGCGTGCTGCTACGCGTGCGCGACCAGGGGCCGGGCATTCCCGAGCAATACCAGACGAGCATCTTTCAGCCCTTCTTTCGCGTCGACAAATCGCGCAGCAGGGCATACGGCGGCGTGGGGCTGGGGCTTGCGCTGGTCTGGGAGATCGCCGCGCTCCACGGCGGCTCCATCGAGGTCGAAGAGAGCTCGGAGCGCGGAACGACCATGCTCGTGACTCTTCCCACTCGCGCACTCGGCTCATTAAAATAACGAACGGGATGGCACGCCGCGTGGCGTACCATCCCGCACATAATATCGAGGATGTGACAAAGGGACTGTCCCTTTGTCTCATCTGCTAGTTCTCGTCGCCTACCAGCTGAGTTAGCTTACTCCCACTCGACCGTGCCAACGGGCTTCGGCGTGAGGTCGTAGCAAACGCGGCAAATACCGGGGACCTCGGCGGTCACGCGAGCGGTAATGCGCTTGAGCAGCGCCCAGTCGAGCTCAGGCACCTCGGCGGTCATGACGTCGACGGTGTTGATGCAGCGAATAATGCAGGGCCAGTCGTAGGCGCGCTTGCCCTCGCGCACACCGGTAGCGCGGAAATCGGGCACTACGGCAAAGTACTGCCAGATGGTCAGGCCGGCCTTGTCGATCTCTTCGCGCACGATGGCATCGGCCTCGCGCAGCGCCTCGAGACGGTCGCGGGTGATGGCGCCAAGGCAGCGGACGCCCAGGCCAGGACCGGGGAACGGCTGACGCTCAACCATGTTCTCGGGCAGGCCGAGCTCGCGGCCCACGACGCGCACCTCGTCCTTGTACAGCAGCTTAACGGGCTCGCAGAGCTCAAACTGCAGATCCTCGGGCAGACCGCCAACGTTATGGTGAGCCTTCACGCCGTCCTGCGACTCCAGAATGTCGGGGTAGATGGTGCCTTGGGCGAGGAAGCTGACCTCGTCGCCCACCTTTCGGGCCTCTTCCTCGAACACGCGGATAAACTCGGCGCCGATAATCTTGCGCTTGGTCTCGGGCTCGTCGACGTCGACGAGCTTATCGAGGAAGCGGTCAGTGGCGTCCACGTAAACCAGGTTGGCGTCCATCTGGTTCTGGAACACGTCGACGACCTGCTCGCTCTCGCCCTTGCGCATCAGGCCGTGGTTCACATGCACGCAGATGAGCTGCTTGCCGATGGCCTTGATCAGCAGCGCCGCGACGACCGAGCTGTCAACGCCGCCAGAAAGGGCCAGCAGGACCTTCTTGTTGCCGATCTGCTCACGGATTGCAGCAACCTGCTCTTCGATGAACGCCTGGGCAAGTTCGGGAGTGGTGATGCGCACCATGTCGTCGGGACGCTTGTTGGGATCCATGCAAAGCTCCTTTTCGGTTCGATGGGAATGCGCTACACGTATGCAAACGCACCGTCATATGACCTCATTATATGCAGAGCGAGGTTCGTTTCCCATCGCTGCGACGGAGCTTTTTGCAGGGGTGGCAGTTTTTCCTAATGTCGAGGTCAGCTTGGCTTCGGTAGCCACCTTGAGAGCATCGCCAATAGACTCTT
>CALCKK010000009.1:0-24916 GCA_937966215.1 uncultured Collinsella sp.
CAACGCGTTGCGCTGAGTCCTGAGGCTGTTGCAATGAAAATGAGAATCAAGGGTCATGTACGTTGTGTCGTTGGGATGGAGCGGTTTTACGACTATCGAAGGCTATGCGTACAATGAATATACGCGACGGCCATGCCGGATAAGGAGATCCGATGCCCTACCTGCTTTCCTGTGATATCCATACTCATACGATGTTCTCTGCGCATGCATATTCGACCATTGAGGAGAATGTGTACTGGGCGGCAGAGCGTGGCCTGCAGGTGCTCGGATCTGCCGACCATCTGAGCTCTATGGTTTCACCTTGCCCCAATGACCTGCGCAGTTACCAGTTCTTTATCAATCAGGATATCTGGCCGCGCATTTGGAGCGGCGTACTGGTGCTGCGTGGTGCCGAGGCCGATATCGTTTCGCTGGACGGAAGCCTGTTTGGCGAGGACATTCCCGTTTCGCTCGATATTGCCGGCGATTCGTATAGTCGTGAGCATTCGCTGTTCGATTTGGTTACGCGCAATTTGGATTATTTGGTTGCGAGTGTGCATAATCCGCAGCTCGCTGAAGGCGCGACGCTCGCCCAGACGACCGAGATGTATATCAATGCTCTGGAACACCCCAAAGTGTTTATGCTGGGTCACACGGGTCGCTCGGGTGTTTCCTTTGATATCGATGAGGTGTTGTTGGCGGCAAAGGCCAAGCACAAGATTATCGAGATTAACAACCATAGTCTTGAGCATGGTACCGATGCCGAGCATTGGGGCGCTTGTCGCAAGATTGCCGAGCGCTGCGCCGAACTGGGCGTGGGGATTGGCGTCTCGACCGACGCGCACATTGGTATGGCAATTGGCAAGCTCGACCAGGCGCGCAAGATGCTCGATGAGATTCACTTCCCGCTGGATCTGATCGTGACGCGCGATCGCGAGACGCTGCTGCGCGAGATGGCGGCAGCCGGCGTGTGTGACCTGCGCAAGAGCATGTAACGGGCTCATATATCCAACGAAAGGGGGCGGTCCAGACGGACCGCCCCCTTCTTGTCCCAAAAATCTACCGGTGTTGGTTAGCGGCGCTCGAGGATCGCTACGGTTTCGGTGTGGTCGGTATGGGGGAACATGTCGACCGGCGTGATCTTGAGCAGGCGATAGCCTCCGTCGAGGAGCTGGTGCAGGTCACGCTCTTGGGTCACGGGGTTGCAGCTGATATAGGTGATGCGGCGCGGCTTGAGTGCGCAGGCGGCTTCGAGGAACTCGGGGGTGGAGCCGGCGCGCGGCGGGTCGATGGAAAGGACGTCGACGCGCTCGTTGTTATCGGCGGCGTCCAGGATGTAGTCGGTGGCATCGTCGGCCATAAACCAGGCGCTGCGGGTGAGGCCGTTGAGCTCGGCATTGCGACGTGCGTCGGCAATGCCCGCCGGGTTGCGCTCCACGCCGAGCAGCATAATGCCGACGCCCCTGTCCTGGGCATCCTTCGCGGCGCACAGACCGATGGTGCCGCTGCCGCAGTAGGCATCCATAAGCACATCGCCCTGGCGCAGGTCCATGCCTTCGATGGCGAGCCGGTAGAGCAGTTCGGTCTGCTGCGGGTTGGTCTGGTAGAACGCGGTGGGGGAGATGTCGAACTCGCAGCCGAGCAGCTGGTCGCGCATGCACTCGGCGCCATAGACGATACAAGTCTCCTCACCCAAGATGGCGTTACCGGGACGGCCATTGATATTTTGGGCAACGGTGACGATATGCGGATCGAGTGCCGCGACGGCCTCAAAGAACTCCTGTGCATGCGGTAAGTCACGCTGGGCGGTCACGAGCGTAACCATGACCTGGTCGGTACGCCAGCCGCGGCGGACGACGGCATAGCGAAGCAAGCCAAGATGTTTGTCCTCATTAAACGCGGGAATATGCAGCCGCTCAGCTTCGCGTGCGATGCCGTTGAGAATCTGACGGGCACCCGGCGCCTCGACAGGACACTCGGGTACGGCAACGATCTTGTGCGTGCCGCGCTCAAAGAAACCGCAACGGACAGCGCCCTCCTTACCGGGAGCAAAGGGAGTGGCAGCCTTATGACGAAAGCCACGCGGCGCAGGATATTTACCCGGGTCGCCCAGGATAACACCCATACCGCGAATGGGATCAACGGCAATACCCTCGCGCTCGCAGAGCTCAGCAAACAGCTCTTCCATAGCAGCCTGCTTGGCCGCCAGTTGCTTCTTATAAGGACGATTGAGCGCCGTACATCCACCGCAAGCTTTCATGATGGAGCAGGGGGACTTGGGATCCACAGCCTTGCGCGCAGACGGAACCGAATCGTTATGCGGACGCTTGGAGCGAGTCTGAGGCGCCTTATCCCCGCCCCGACGAGAGCCGGGACGCTTGGCCTTAGCCTTGCCCTTGGTCGACTTACCCTTCGCATCTTGAGATGACTTGGATTTCTTAGAAGATTTTTTCTCCTCCGACCCCTCAGCCGCCTCGATCAAAGCACGACGAGCCTTACGCTCCGCACGAGATTCTGCCATCGATAACCCCACTATTAAATAAAAGAAAAGTCCGAAGCAATTGTACCGTGCCGAGCGAGCGGACGATATACAAGCGGTCATTTCATGTCAGTGACGGATTCAACGACGTTTGCCCGGCGTGGGCGGGGAGCGGCGCAGGATTAAGTTTATCGCGAGTTCCGCACGCAAAGGAAAGCACTTAATGTGCTTTCCGTCTTGCGCAGGACTGTAGAGCAGGAAACTTAATCCCGCGCCGCTCCCCGCCCACGCCGGGCAACAACTCCCTTGTACTCCATCTCACTAAAGTGTATGATTCTGAACGTTACATGATTCACTTTACTTAACTAAAGTGCCACCAAGGGGGAATACCATGAATACCGATATGTCTCGTCGTCAGTTTGTTGGTCTAGCCGGCTCGCTCGCCACGGTGCTCGGCCTTGGTCTTGTCGGTTGTGGCGGCGGTGCCGGTAAGGGCTCTGCTGCCGGCTCTGCTGCGGCCAAGGATACGAAGGGTGCCGCGGAGTCCAAGAAGCTCGTCGTGGGCTTTGACAAGTCCTATCCTCCGTATGGCTTTGTGGGCGACGATGGCGAGTACACCGGCTTTGATCTCGATCTTGCCAAGGCTGTTGCCGATAAGCAGGGCTGGGAGGTCAAATACGAGGCCATCGATTGGGATGCCAAGGACACGCTGCTCAACTCCGGCGCCATCAACTGCATCTGGAACGGCTTTACCATGGAGGGTCGCGAGGACGACTACACGTTCTCCGAGCCGTACATGCTCAACGAGCAGGTGCTGGTGGTAAAGAAGGATGCGGGCATCAAGAGCTGGGACGATCTTGCCGGCAAGACCGTGATTACCCAGACCGATTCCGCTGCGCAGGATGTGCTCGAGGGTGACCAGAAGGATCTGGCGGCGACGTTTGCCACGCTCGACACGATCGGCGAGTACAACACGGCCTTTATGCAGCTCGAGAGCGGCGCGGTCGATGCCGTGGCTTGCGACCTTTCGATTGCCCAGTATCAGCTTGCCGCCAAGCCTGATGCTTATACGCAGCTTGATGAGCCGCTGTCCAGCGAGCACTACGCCGTCGGCTTTAAGAAGGGCGACACCAAGTCGGCCGACGCCGTGACCGAGTCGCTCAAGGCACTCTATGAGGACGGCACGGTTAAGGACCTGTGCGACAAGTATTCAAGCTATGGTCTATCTTTCGATAATTGGGTGCTCAAGTAATGTCTATTCAGGTCATGATGCAGATGCTTGGCCAGGGGTTCTTGGTCAGTTTGCAGCTGTTTGTACTGACGCTGCTCGGGTCGATTCCGCTGGGAATCCCCGTGGCGTTCATGCGCATGAGCAAAATCGCGCCGCTGCGCTGGATTGCGCGCATCTATATTTCGGTGATGCGCGGTACGCCGCTCATGCTGCAGATGTTTGCCATCTACTTTGCCCCGTACTACGTGTTTGGCATTTCACTCACGCCCGATTCCAAGTGGACGGCGTGTGTCGTGGCGTTCATCATCAACTACGCCGGCTACTTTGCCGAGATCTATCGCTCGGGCCTGCAGTCCATTCCGCGCGGTCAATATGAGGCCGCCGAGGTGCTGGGCTATTCGCGCGTGCAGACGTTTTTGTACATCGTGATGCCGCAGGTCGCCAAGCGTATTCTGCCGGCGATGGGCAACGAGATCATCACGCTGGTCAAGGACACGTCGCTGGCGTTTGCCATCGGCGTGGGGGAGATGTTCTCGACGGCCAAGGCGCTGGTCGCCTCGCAAGTGAGCATGGTGCCGTTTGCGATTGCGGCGCTGATCTACTGGGTCTTTAACTTTGTGGTCGAGATGCTGCTGGGCGCTGCCGAAAAGAAGCTGGACTATTATCATGACTAACTCAGTGATGAAAATCGAAAGCGCGCGTAAGGCGTTTGGCGGCAATGAGGTGCTCAAGGATATCTCGCTTGAGGTGAAGCGTGGCGAGGTCGTGGCGATTATCGGGCCTTCGGGTGGCGGCAAGTCCACGCTGCTGCGGTGTGCCACGCTGCTCGAGACACTCGACGGAGGCTCGCTCTCGTTTGGCGACCTTGCCGTTGCGACGGATGCGGGTTCGGGCGCGGTCTATGCGAAGGGCGATGTGCCCAAGCAGGCGCGCTCGCGATTCGGCCTGGTGTTCCAAAATTACAACCTGTTCCCGCACTATACCGTGATGAAAAACATCATCGACGCGCCGATCCGCGTGCTTAAGCGCCCGCGCGAGCAGGCGGAAGCTCGTGCGCGTGAACTGATCGCGCAGATGGGGCTTACGGGCAACGAGAACAAGGTGCCCTGCGAGCTTTCGGGCGGTCAGCAGCAACGCGTGAGTATTGCCCGCGCCCTAGCGCTCGACCCGGAGGTCCTGTTCTTTGACGAGCCGACCTCGGCGCTCGATCCAGAGCTGACAGCCGAGGTTCTGCGCGTCATTAAGGACCTCGCTGCGCAGAACATGACGATGGTGATCGTGACGCACGCGATGCAGTTTGCCCGCGATGTTGCCGACCGCGTAGTCTTTATGGACGGCGGTCGTATTGTCGAGGAGGGTCCTGCCGAGCAGGTCATCGACCATCCGCGCGAGCAGCGCACGCGTGAGTTCTTGAGCCGTATCGAGGGATAGGCCCAGGTATTTACTCAACTATTAATTGAGGCGAAGCCGCCGCAGGTCTTACGGTCTGTGGCGGCTTTTTTGTTTGCATCGACGGGGTTCAATAATCGCCTCACAAGCTTGTCTCTTCCTCTCGCCGCCTGTATTCATACGTGCGCCGAAAGGTATGCATGGACAGCCGCCCGTGAGGGTAGGGTGGTGGCATAGGACATTTGGAGGGTGAGTCGGCTCGGCTGCCGACCATGCTGCTCCCGGGACGGCACCGACCGCGAACTCTCCCCGTTGGCGTCGCGCATTGCGCGCGGCCCTGCAAGGAGGTCATCATGGGTGCTCCCAAGACCGGCAATGTAAGGAACGTGGTGCTCGTAGGCCAAGGCGGGGTGGGCAAGACTTCACTCGCCGAGGCCATGCTCCACCTTTCCGGCAAGACCGCCCGCCTGGGCGGCCACGACGGCACCAAGCCCACGCTCGACTATGACCCCGAAGAGGTCAAGCGTGCATTTTCCATCTCGACGACCATTGCGCCGATCGACTGGAAGGGCGCGCGCATCAACGTGCTCGATGCCCCGTGCTATCCCGATTTTATCGGCGACGCCTATGCCGCGATGAGCGTCTGCGAGACGGCTCTGTTTGTTGTCGACGCCGAGGCCGGCCCGCAGCCTACGACGGTTAAGCTCTGGTATGCCGCCGAGGACCTGCGTCTGGCGCGTGCGGTGTTTGTAAACCGCCTGTCGCGCTCCGAGGCCAGCTTTGCGACCACGATGGACCTGCTGCAGGAGCGCTTTGGCACGCGCTTGGGCGCCGTGACCCTGGGCTGGGGCGAGGGCGAGGACTTTGACGGCATCATCGACCTGGTGCGCATGAAGGCGCGCCATTGCAACGGCGCCGAAGCCGTTGAGTCGGAGATTCCCGAGGAGTATCGTGCCCAGGCCGAGGAGGCCCATGACCATCTGTGCGAGTTGGTGGCCGAGGCTGACGACGAACTGATGATGAAATACCTGGAAGGCGAGGAGACGCTGACGCAGGAGGAGCTCGAGGGCCTGCTGTCGAAGGCGATTGCCGAGCGCATTTTTGTGCCGGTCTTTGCGGGCGATTGCATTAAGGAGCAGGGCGTCAACTCGCTGATGGACGACATCGCCACGTACTTCCCGGCGCCGACGGACTACGGCGAGATGCCGCTCATCGACGGCGATTCGCTCAAGATCTCGAGTGACGATGACCGCCCGGTGGCGTTTGTGTTTAAGACCCTGGCCGATCCGCAACAGGGTCGCATCAGCTTTATCAAGGTGCTGACGGGCACGCTTGAGCCGGGCCTTGAGCTGATCAATGCGCGCACGCGCAAGGGCGAGCGTCTGGCTCACCTGTATGTGATGTGCGGTCGTGATATAACCGAGGTCGGCCACGCCTATGCCGGCGATATCATCGTGGCGCCCAAGCTGGCTGCCGAGACGGGCGACACGCTCTCGATTACCGGTAAGGTCGAGGCTGCGGCGTTTAAGTTCCCCAACTCGCAGTACCGTATTGCCATCGAGGCCGAGAATCGCGGCGACGAAGAGAAGCTCTACACGTTTATCGAGAAGGCTTGCAAGGCCGATCCAACCATGAGCATCGACCGCGACGAGGAGACCGGCCAGACCATTATCTCGGCGGTGGGCGAGGCACAGGTTTCGGTTCTGCTCAATCGCCTTGAGGACCGTACCAAGGTTGTGGCAAAGAGCGTGCCGATCCGTATTCCGTATCGCGAAACCATCCGCCGCACGGCAAGCGCTCAGGGTCGTCACAAGAAGCAGACCGGCGGCGCCGGTCAGTACGGCGACTGCTGGCTGCGCGTGGAGCCGCTCATTGGGCCCGACGGCACGAGCGACGGCTACGAGTTTGTGGACGAGGTCGTGGGCGGCCGCATCCCGCGCTCGCTCATCCCCGCCGTGGACAAGGGTGTCCAGGAGACCATGAAGGACGGCATCATCGCTGGCTACCCGCTCACGGGCATTCGCGTGGCCGTGTACGACGGCTCGTATCACAGCGTCGACTCCAACGAGATGGCGTTCCGCGCGGCGGCTCGCATCGGCCTGCGCAAGGCGTGTGCCGATGCCGACCCGGTGGTGCTGGAGCCCATCGAGGAAATCACGGTGACGATCCCCGAGAGCTATGCCGGCGCCGTGATGGGCGACATCTCGGCCTCGCGCGGTCGCGTGACGGGTATGGAGACCGACGAGCGCGGCGATACCGTGGTCATTGCCCAGGCCCCGCTGGC
Organism: uncultured Collinsella sp.; assembly: GCA_937966215.1. Lineage (GTDB taxonomy): Bacteria > Actinomycetota > Coriobacteriia > Coriobacteriales > Coriobacteriaceae > Collinsella. The sequence goes on from CALCKK010000009.1 coordinate 7,363, forward strand.
CGAGCTGACGGATTACTCGACGCGCCTGCGCTCTATCACGCGCGGCACGGGCGACTTTACCATGAAGCCCGCCGGCTATGAGCAGGTGCCCTATGACGTGCAGGCCAAGCTGGTCGAGCGCTATGAGGAGGGCCGCGCTAAGTAGCGTGTGGCTTTGTCTGCGCCACGCATGTCGATGCAAGGGCCGCTCTGGGTGATCCGGAGCGGCCTTTTTTGATCCCTAGGGGATTGCAAATCGGTTCTTGTCGTGGGTAGGGCTAGTCCCCTGAGGCCTGGTTGCGGCCGGTGGCGTAGTCGATCTGCACGTGCGGCTGCAGGTTGTAGCAGTACACGTGGAAGCACAGGGTCTTGCCGTGGTCCTCGATCGATTGTGCTTCCAGACGAACGCCACGACAGACGAGCTCCTCCTCGTTGTACATAGGCGTGACGCGATAGAGCACGTGGTTGCCCGTGTCGCGGACGTAGTCGAGGATCTGCTCTTCAAACGGCAGCATGCCCGTCTCGTTGAGATAGCGCGTGCCGGTGAGGAGATTCTTGCGGTTGGCGTTTTCGCCGCAGAGCGACCAGGCGATAAGGTGACAGCGGTTGTAGAGGCTCTGGCCTGGAATAAAGTCGTAGCGCTGCTGGTGCCAACCGGCGGGATGGATGCGCGAGATGTCGCCGCGCTTGCCTTGGCCGAGCGATTCGGGTCCTATGCAGGCGAGCGCTTTGCGGGTACGGCCCAGGCTGTCGAGTTTAGAGAACTTCTTAAAGCAGCCCTCTTCGGTGGCCCGTTCGTATTCATCGAGCGTGAACGACGGCGTGCCGAGCGGATGCGTGCCGTCGGCGCGGAGGGCAACGTAGGGGTTGCCGGCGTAGTCGGGAATGCTGCTGAGATATACGCCGCGGGCGCGGTTGAGGTCGGGGTTTTCCACTTCGTCGACGGGGGTGGCGTTCGAAGAGACATCGTCAGCGGTGCCGGTCGTGGCGGATTCGGAGCCATCGCCGGAGTCCTCGGAGCTCGCTGTTCCCGATTCGAGCCGGGCGACCAAGTCCGCTTCGTCGTCGGTGCGGTTGGGGCTCTCGCTTTGCTTCTCGGCTAGAGCCGCCGCCTGCTCATCGCTTTGCGGCGAGAGCAGCTTGGGCGCCCCGTCGAGCGATCCCGTAAACAGCGCAAAGCCCAGCACCACGGCGGTGCCGATGGAAAGTACTTGCTTGTAGGCGGACTTGCGCGACATTGCGGCTCCTGGCTAGATGGTTGGGAATCTACCAGTCTAGCAGGTGCCGGCAGGGGCCGTTCTATCGAACAAATACTCAAGATTTGGGATAGACGTTACTGATTCATTTGCCTCATATGGAGCTGCGACGGTTGTGCATATGGAGCTATTCGGCGTTTCCCCAGATAAAACCTGCCAAAATAAACCTGGCCCTTTTCAGCAGGTTGGCGCGATATGATATATACGTTATATACAAGTTGCAAAGTGGGATGGGGTTGCGGTAACGCAAGCCGGCGAAGGGGGCCGATATGATCAAGGCTGTCATTTTTGACATGGACGGAACGCTGGTCGACACCGAGCGTTTGGACATGAGGGCATGGAAGGTGGGCGCTGCCGAGCTGGGGATCGCGATTGACGATGCGCTGGTCCATCAGTTTATCGGTCGCTCGATGCCCGATGTCAGGGACATCCTTGAGGAGCATTATGGCAGCCGCGAAATCGTCGAGACGGTCGAAGCCCGCTACAGGGATGCTCTCGACGAGATGGTCAAGACCGATCTTGAGCTTAAGGCTGGCGCTGCCGAGTGCCTGGACGAACTGCTGGCTGCGGGCTATCACGTGGGCCTTGCGACGTCGTCGCGTCGCGTTGCGGCCGAGCGCAACCTTAAGACGGTCGGCCTCTTTGACAAGTTTGAAACGGTGACCTGCAACGAGGATACTCTGAACGGCAAGCCCAATCCCGAGATCTACCTGCTCGCCTGCGAGCGCGCGGGCTTTGCTCCCGAGGAATGTGCCGTGGTCGAGGACTCACGCAATGGCTGCGTCTCAGGCATCACGGCCGGCTGCCATGTCTTTGCCGCGCCCGATATCTTGCCGCTGCCGCAGGACGTGGTAGATGGCTGCGAGGCCGTGCTCGACACGCTGTTCGATCTGCCGGCCGCGGTCAAGGCCGTGCGCTAAAGGTATGTGCCGAGGTCGATGACGGTAGCTTTGGCGTGGCTGCTTGCCCGGGTGCTGACGCGCTCGGCAATCTGGCTGCCGATGCCGTAGCCGTCGGATGCGGTATTCTACTCTCCGGCGCCAATGAACTCAATTTTAATATCGGGATACGGGGCGAGGGTCTTGTGGATGCCAGGTATGCGCAGAGCGAGCTGCATGAATGCCGCTCTGCCCACAACGGTGATATGGCGTGTCCCTCTTCGCGTTTTCCCCGATAAAAATCTGCCAAAATAAACCTGTCCCTTTTTTAGTAGGTTGCGGGGGCTCGGGTTTGCTTGTTTCGCGTGACGTTGCGTGGAATAATCGAGGCGAACCATCTTAACTAGAATTCATTGCGCTTGCCCTTCGGCTGCGCCTATTTTCGGAGGCATCATGAGGGTCGTTAAGCGCATTAATCACAATGCCGCCTTGCTTGTCAACGATAAGGGAACCGAGCTTGTGGCACTGGGGAAAGGCATTGGTTTTCCTGACGGCCCCGATGAGGTTTCGCTTGCGCAGATTGAGCGCACGTTTTACAACGTTGATGCGCGCTATCTGCCACTTCTTAACGAGATCGATCCCAAGGTAATGGAGTTTAGTGCGCAGATTGCCGATGTCGCGCGCACCAACATTTCGCGCGAGCTGTCGGCGAACCTTCCTTTTACGCTCGCCGACCACATTAGTTTTGCCATCAAGCGCTGCCGTGAGCACATGTTTGTTCAGATGCCGCTTTCTTGTGACGTTCAACAGCAATATCCCATTGAATTTAAGATCGCGATGCTTGCCCATGCTGGCATAGAGCGCGAATTCGGCATATCTATGCCACGCGGGGAGAGGGCGGGCATCGCACTCTGCATCGTTAACAGCGTTATGGCAAGTTCTAGTAAGGCGAAGTCAAACGACGTCCGCCGCGAGGAACGCCTGATCGAAAAGCTCGTAGCGATCATCGAGAAAGATCTTGCTATCGCCGTTGACCGCGATGCTTTTGACTATGCACGCTATGACACTCATGTACGCTACTTGTTAGAGCGCGTCCGCACCGGGGAGCCGCTTAATACCGATAATGCGGCGCTCTATCGTCCTCTCTGTGAGGAGCACCCGGCTATAGCGGCTTGTGTTGACAAAATGGCAGAAGTTATCGAGGAAACGTATCATGCCTCCATCGTGCCCGAGGAGAAGGTGTATCTCATGCTCCATGTCAATCGGGTCTATGCCGGCAACGTAACGGGCAAGGTGCCAGCCGACAAATAGGCGCTTTCTATGCCGTTCATCAAAGAAAGCGTACCGTTCGCAGACTTTTGGGCATCATGAGGCCGCCGTTCGCATGGTGAAGCTGATACCCTTAGCGCGACATAAGGTGTTATTCGAGAGCTGAGCTTCCGAAGCGTGACGTAAAGACAGAGCGACCTGTCGATGTCTCGTTTTGGAGCTTTTGTCTTTACGCCGTTTCCCTCAACAATCGAATACTTCCGTGCGGGCGACGGGCCACCGTCCGCTTTGTCTCCTCGCGCGCGCAGCGAGGGAGGAACCGGATCGTTCGAAAGGGAAGATGATATGGCTGACAATAAGAAGATCGCAGCCGATGTGCTCGAGGCGCTGGGTGGCAAAGACAACATCACCTTTGCAGCCCACTGCATGACGCGTCTGCGTTTTAACCTTAAGGATATGGAGTTGCCCGACATTAACGCTGTTAAAAAAATTAACGGCGTCATCGGCGCTCAAATATCTGGCGGGCAGTTCCAGGTGATTATTGGGCAAAACGTGCCTAAGGTATATGACGAGCTCATCAAGATGAGCGGCTTGGCCAAGCAGGAGAGCATCGACGAGAACCTCGACGCAAGTGGAGTCAAAACACCGCTTACCCCGGCAGCCGTTGGCAATGCGATTCTTAACTACCTCTCGGGCTCCATGGTTCCGATGATTCCATTGCTGCTCGCGTCGGGCATGTTCAAAACCGTTGCCGTCGTACTCGGGCCAACGATGCTCAATCTCATTGCGGATACGAGCGATCTTTATGTCCTGCTCAATATGCTCTACAACGTGACGTTCTATTTCATTCCGATCTTCTTGGGCTTTACGGCTGCCAAGAACATTGGCGCCACGCCCATGTACGGCGCTTTTATGGGCGGTGTGCTTATCGAACCGACGTTTATGCAAATGGCAGCCGAGGGAAAAGCCTTTAGCGTTTATGGCATCCCTTGCGTGCCTGCAAACTATGCGCAGACGGTTATTCCCATTCTGCTCACGGTTGCGTTGATGTCCGTGTTCGAGAAGTTCTTGCGCAAGCACATGCCCGATTCGCTCACCACGGTCTTTACGCCGCTTTGCACGCTTGCCCTGACTGTCCCCTTTGCGCTTTGCCTGCTTGCTCCTCTTGGTTCTTGGTGCGGTAACGGTTTGGCGGTTGTCTTTGAGTTCCTCGGTGCCGAGGGAGGTATCGTGGCGATTATTGGTGGCGGCTTGCTTGCAGCAATTTGGTTGCCCATGGTCATTACGGGCATGCATGTTGCGGTCATCATGATTGCCATTGCAAACTTTATGTTGACGGGCTCTGACAGCTTTATTCTGGTCGCCCCTACGGTTGCGCTGTGGGCTGCCTATGGAGCGGAGATTGCGACATGGCTCAAACTCCGTAACAAGGAGGAAAAGAGCCAATGTGCCGGGTATGTTGTCGCCCAGCTCATCGGAGGCGTCGGCGAGCCGTTCATCTATGGCATGATGTTCCGCTATCGTAAACTGTTCGTTGCCTGCATGGCGGGTTCGTTTGTCGCCGGTGCCGTGGCGCTCGCCTTGCATGTCAATGCTTACCTCGCCGGTGCTGCCTCCAACGTGCTCAATATTATGACGTTTGTTGGCGGCGGCAACGAGAACCTGATCAGTGCCGTCATCGCTTCGGCGGCTGGCTTTGTCGTAAGCTTTGCTGTGGCTTGGTTCTTTGGCTTTAGTGAGGATGAGCTCGAGAACGGTCCGATTTCCGAGCGCTAGAAAAGCGGTCGTAGACAGGCGGTCTAGTTCAAAATGTGCCGTCTAAAGATGATTCTGCAGGGCGGTATGTATGTTGCCCCCCGCACATTATGTCGAAGGGATTATTGTTACATATGCTTATCAGCGAGGCTATTCAAGCTATCCAGGACTACTGTGACGGCATTGATGCTTTTGCCGGGAAGCCCATCGAGCTTGCGACGACGCGCGATCAGGTGCTTTACGGCGACATCGATCAGCAATGTACCGGAATAGTTACATGCATTTGGGCTACGGCGGAGGTGATTCGTCGTGCCAAGGAGCTTGGCGCTAACCTGATTGTTCCTCACGAGGCACTGTTCTGGAACCACGGAGACCGCCGTGAAGTGGTTGCGGGGAACAAGACCTTTGAGGCAAAGTGCGCTTTGCTTGACGAATGGGGTGGCGCGGTCTGGCGTTGCCATGACTATATCCACTCGGGTGTGCCGCTCGCCTCGGACGGTTCGATGGTCGACGGCATCTTTTACGGATTCGCGGTCAAGATGGACTGGCTTGGCTCCGCGGTAGACGAGACATTCATGAGGTACCGCATTGAGCCAACGCCGGCCCGCGATCTTGCGCAGGCGCTCGTACACAAGCTTGGATTAAACGGGACGCGCTTGATCGGCGACGGTGACGCGCTCGTCCGCAATGTCGAGATTCCAATGCACATCATGGGGCGAGATAACGACGAGATTGCCCATATCGACTCCGAAGGCATCGATTGCATTTTGACCATGGAGTTTATCGACTTTACGGTGAGCGAGTACATCCGCGACGCCGCAATGCTCGGTCAGGGAAAATGCGCAATCCATATGGGTCACTTTAATGGCGAGGAGCCGGGCATGGAGTATATGGCGAAATGGCTGCCCGCCGCGCTCGGGGACGCTGGCGCAGGTCTGCTGGTTACCTTTGTCCCCATGGGAGATACGTATCAGTACGTGCTGGCATAAATAGAACAGGGCCGCGACGCCATATAGGTGTCGCGGCCTTGTCTGCGTTTCCCCAGATAAAACCTGCCAAAATAAACCTGTCCCTTTTTGGCAGGTTGGCGACAATTTATGTAGTTCAGGTTGAGCATAAGCGAGCGAGCAGGTTCCGGGTGCGGCAAGGTGGCGTGAAACAAGCGGGCGCTGACCTTTTGGTCGCGCCCGTGAAGTTGAACGTCAGTTTGCCGTGCCCGGGGCCTGCGCAGCGCCGAGCGGTTACGCCGTTTGTAAAACGGCGTAACCTAAAGGTTCATGTTGCCGTGGATGTAGGGGGTGACCTCGGGGGAGATATGGCCGCAGCCTAGGTTGCGCAGGGCAGATTCGATGGCGGCAGGAAGCGGGGCCTTGCCCTCGTCGTTGACCGCGGTGCTGCCGAGGGCGGCGATCTTGGCGACGTCTGCCGGCGCGGCCTCGATATGCATGCAGCCGCCGACGAGGCGTGCGCGGACCTGGTCCAGGCCAAGGTCGTGCAGGTAGTCCTCACAGGTGCGGATTATATCGACCTTCTCGCGCGTGAGCTCCTCGCCCGTGGGGACTCGCGTGGCCAGGCAGGCTCCTGCCGGCAGGTTCCAGACGGGATAGCCCCAGGCGCGTAGCAGCTCGCGCTCCTCGTCCTTGGTAAAGCCGACCTCCATAAGCGGCGAGCGCACGCCGAGCTCCTGGGCGGCGCGCATGCCGGGGCGGTAGTCGCCGCGGTCGCTTGCGTTGCTGCCGTCGATGACGGTGGGAAAGCCCAGCGACTTGGCGTGGTTGACGATGGCGGTAAAGCCGGCGCGCTTGCAGTGGTAGCAGCGGCCGGCGTCGTTGCAGGCTACCTGGGGGAGCTGCAGCTGATCGACCGAGAGATTAAGCACGGGGAGCTTAAAATGCGGCCCCTCATCGGCCTGCCCGTCAACCGCCCGCTCAAATGAAGCCTGCTCGGGCGTGCCGATGAGCGGCGTGGTGAGGTGAACAAGAAGCGTGCTGGCGGGCATGATGCGGGCGCAGACCGCGGCCAAAAAGCTGCTGTCGACGCCACCGGAAAAGCCGATGGCGACGCGTCCGTATGCCAAAAGCAGCTGCTCGAGCGCTGTGAGTTTGTCCTGAAGCCCCTCTGCAGGTGCGGTGGTGTCTGAAAGCATGAATCGATCCTTGCCGTTGAGTACTCGGTCGAAAACTATAATCCTACCGAGCCGCTTGTCATAAGACTTCTATCTATGTAACGAAAGTGCAATATGCTATATACGTTATATACAAGTTTACAGGTGCGGTAAAGTTGCGGGAGTACAGCAGCGCGAAGCGATGGGGGACCGATATGATCAAGGCCGTTATTTTCGACATGGACGGAACGCTGGTCGATACCGAGCGTTTGGGTATCAAGGCGTGGAAGGCGGGCGCGGCCGAGCTGGGATTCGCGATTGATGATGCGCTGATCCATCAGTTTATCGGCCGCACGCTGCCTGATGTCATGGAGATCCTTGATGGGCATTACGGCGGCCGCGAAACCGCTGAGGCGATCTATCGTCGTCACAAGGAGATTCGCGACGAGATGGTCAAGACCGATCTGGAGCTTAAGGGCGGTGCCGCCGAGTGCCTGGACGAGCTGCTGGCTGCGGGCTATCACGTGGGTCTTGCGACGTCGTCGCGCCATGTTACCGCCGAGCGCAACCTTAAGATGGTCGGCCTCTTTGATAAGTTTGAGACGGTGACCTGCGGCGAGGACGTCGTACACGGCAAGCCCGACCCTGAGATGTACCTGCTCGCCTGCGAGCGCGCGGGCTTTGCTCCCGAGGAGTGCGCCGTGGTCGAGGATTCCCGCAACGGCTGCGTCTCGGGCATCACGGCCGGCTGCCACGTCTTCGCCGTTCCCGACATCGTGCCGCTGCCACAGGACGTGGTGGATGGCTGCGAGGCTGTGCTCGATACGCTGTTCGATCTGCCGGCCGCGGTCAAGGCCGTGCGCTAGCGTTCGCACGTGAGTCGCCATATCCCGCACCCGATCCCGCGGGACGGTGATGGTAACGGCGCCTGCGTGGAGGCGCTGACGCAGTCAGCCCCTTTTATCACGCCAAGATTGCTGTTTTGGCCGATAAGAGGGGCATTGTGCTTTAAGCGACTGGGGCTGCGGCCTTGGTAAGGAGCTGGCGGAGGGTTATGACGCTACAAGTTACTCCAGGAGCCAGTCGATCACGTTGCGCTTGCGGACTCCTTCGTAGTTCGCGTCCGCAAACAGCGTGTCGAGCGTAAGAAGCGTCTTGGGGTAGTTGTCTCGGACCTTCTTAAAGGGGGCCAACTCTCGATTGAGGGTAGTTTCGTCGAGCGTTGTGGCTGAAACCTGAAAATAGGCCGTCTCGTCTGAGCGTAGGGCAACAAAATCGATTTCCCCACCGTCGATATCGCCCACGTAGACGTCGTATCCGCGGCGTAGGAGCTCGAGATAGACAACATTTTCGAGGATATGACCGATATCGCTGCTTTGGGTTTTGACAAGAGCGCCTCTAAGTCCAAGGTCAACGGCGTAGTATTTGCCGTTTGTTGAAAGAAGCTGCCGACCGCGCACGTTATAGCGCGGAGCAAAGTACAACACAAGGCTGTCTGTTAAGCCTTTGAGGTACTTGGCTACGGTTTTCTGGTCGGTTTTGTTGCCGTTGGACGAGAGCGTGTCGGAGATTTTTTTAATCGAGATCCGGTTTCCAATGCTATGGAGTAGGAACTTGGTGATATCGCGCAGGGTCGGGACGTCCGAGACCTTCAGGCGTTCGATAACGTCGCGTATGACGATGGTATCGTAGAGGCTCATAAGATAATCGCGCGCCTGGGGTCCCTGAATGCCCGTCTCGGCGATAAAGGGAAAAGAGCCCCGGGTGATGTACTCGTCAAACAACTGCGCGGGAGCCTTTCCGTCATTGGTTTTTGCCGAGCAAAACTCTTTAAAGGATAGGGGCAGCATCTTGAGCTCTACGTAGCGACCGGAGAGCAAAGTTGCCAGCTCGCCCGAGAGCAGATAGGCGTTGGAACCGGTTATGTAGAGGTCGACATTGTCTTTGATAAAAAGACTGTCGACGGCTTTTTCGAAATGCTCGACGTGCTGTATCTCGTCCAGAAAAACGTAGTTCATCTTATCGGGGACGAGTCTGGCGGAAATGTAGTCGTAGAGTGCTCTATACGACGTAAGCGACTCGAACTCCAGGTCTTCAAAGTTGAGGGATATAACCTGGCCGCCCGTGATTCCATGATCGCGCAGATAGCTACGGTAGATTTCGAATAGCTTTGATTTGCCGGACCTTCGCACGCCCGAAACGACCTTGATGACGTGCGAGTCTTTCCACGAAATGAGCCAGTCGAGGTACTGTTTGCGATCAATCAGATTCATGAAACCCCTTTCTTGGCGAGAAAAAACTGGAGCAAAATCAATACTTATAGGAAATATCTAAAAATATGGAATTGAGTCTATTTTAACAAAAAAGTTAATGAAAAATGGATTACATTCCATAAAAATCCGTAGCCGCAGGTTCGGCTAAACGGGGAAGGCCCGTGGGGTCAGCAAAAACGCCGCAGCGGGGCTGTTTCCGTTGCGGCGTTTTTTTTACAGGTAGGCGCCCAGGTTGATGTCGGTTGTCGGGACTATGGGTTGGCCCGTCGGATGCGGCTTGGCATTTTGGGTGCTTACGCGCTCGAGCAAGAAGGGACGCACGATTTCCTGACGGTTGATGTCCTCGATGGCCGTGACCGCGGTGACGGTGCGCGCGGCAGAGCCGATGCGGACATGCTTTGTCTTCGCCGGCGCCTTGTTCTCGATTTGCTCCATGAGCAATTGAACGCCCTTGCGGCCAATCTCGTAGCCTGGGGGTGCTACCGTGGTGAGCGGGACCGCCCCGCTCCAAGCGAGTGGGTTGCCGTCGCATCCGGCCACGCGAACCTGCTCGGGGACGGAGATGCCTTTGTCGGTCAGCGCCGAGATAACGCCCGAGGCCAATACGTCGGTCAGGCCGACCACGAAGTCGGGGCGCTCGTCCGCGGGGCGCTCAGCGATTTGGGCACCGATGCCGTAGCCGTCGGCAGCGGTATTCCATTCGCCGGCGTCGATGACTTCGATCTTGATATCGGGATGCAGGGCGAGGGCCTTATGGATGCCAAGTACGCGCAAAGTGAGCTGCATAAATGCCGCTCTGCCCACAACGGTGATATGGCGTGCGCCACGGGCAACGGCGAGCTCGGCGATAATGCGGCCTTGTGCCTCGTTGTCGGCAGCCACGTAATAACCGGGCTCGGAGCAGTGGATGTCCAGATGGACGATCGGCACGGGCACTTTAGTCATGGCCGGGTGCCAGTCGGGGGATGCCATGGGCTGAACCATGACGCCGGACATCTGCGTGCCCATAAAGTAGCGCAGGTAATGGTCTTCGAGAATGTCGTCGTTGTCGGCGTTAGCGATGAGCAAGTCATAGCCGTGCTTGCGTGCCTCGTTGTGGGCACCGCTGGCAATTTGGAGCGAAAAGCCGTGGTCGAGACGGGGGAGGACCAGGCCAAAGGACTTGGTGGCGCCGCCTGCGAGCTGACGGGCGCTTTGGTTGGGCAGGTAGCCAAGGCGATTAATGGTCTCGTTGATGAGCTTAAGGGTTTCGGGGCGCAACTTTTCGGGGTGGTTGAGCGCGTTGGATACCGTGCCCAGCGAGACCCCTGCCTCGCGCGCGACGTCGCTGATTTTTACCTTTGCCATAGCGGCCCCTTTGATGCGTTTCAAGTACAAGCCAGATTGTAGCATCGCCCGCCCCTGGGGTGTCAAAACCTGCCAATTAGGGACAGGTTTATTTTGGTAGGTTTTATCTGCGAAAACGCCGTTGCCAGCGCGACCACCACGAAGGGGACAGGCACCTTTGTGGTGGTTTGAGACGCCCGGGCCTTCAATTGTCTCGATCTGTAACATCTGGACGGCAAAACCGCCTCTACCTGTTACGGATCGAGACATAGTGCTGGGGCCGAACCGTAATGTCTCGATCTGTAACACTAAGCCGGCTTATTGCGGCCCAGATGTTACAGATTGAGATCTTTCGCCGGGATAGGCCGCCGCCCCGGTCCAAACCACCACAAAGGTGCCTGTCCCCTTCGTGGTGGTTTGGACCGGCTGGGCATGTGTGCATCGGGTGGTATCTAAGTTGAGATACCACTTCTGGTATATCAGCTTGCGCTTGCGTGAGTACAATACTCGAACGTTATACGTCTCAGCGCCCCCTGTGCGTGGACGTCTTGCAGTCACGCGAACGAAGGGATTTATCCTATGTGCGGAATTGTCGGCTACACCGGCTCTGATATTGCAAAGAACATCCTGGTCACGGGCCTCAAGCGTATGGAGTATCGCGGCTATGACTCCTCGGGCGTCGCGCTCGAGGTGGGCGAGGGCGCCGCGGCGCACCTCGACGTTATCCGCCGCGTGGGCAAGGTTGCGGGCCTGGAGAGCGAGCTTTCCAATATCGATAGTGACGCAACCTGCGGTATCGGTCACACCCGTTGGGCCACCCACGGCAAGCCTTCCGTCGTTAACGCTCATCCCCACACCAGCTGCGACGGTCGCATCGCCATCGTCCACAATGGCATCATCGAGAACTTCGCCGAGCTGCGCGAGGAGCTGGAGGGCCGCGGCCATCACTTTAAGAGTGAGACCGATACCGAAGTCTTCGCGCACTTGATCGAAGAGGCCTATGCCGAGACGCGCGACCTGATGGCTTCCGTGCGTGAGGCCTGCACCCACGTGGTGGGCGCCTATGGCTTGGCCGCCGTGTGCGCCGACGAGCCTGGCGTGATTGCCGTTGCCCGCAAGGACTCACCGATTGTGGTCGGCGTGGGCGAGACCGGCTCCTACGTCGCCTCCGATGTGATCGCGCTTATCGATGCCACCCGCGATGTCGTGGTGCTCGAGGACGGTCAGTTTGCCAAGCTCACGCCTGCGGGCGTCGAGTATACCGACGAGGCCGGCAATGTCATCGAGCCCAAGGTCACCCACATCGATTGGGATCTGGACATGGCCGAAAAGGGCGGTTATCCCGACTTTATGCTCAAGGAGATTCACGAGCAGCCGCGCGTCGTGCGCGATACTCTGGTGGGTCGTATGACCCCCGCCGGTGAGCTCGATATCGACGAGCTGGGCCTGTCCCTCGAGGAGCTCAACGACATCGATCGTGTCTACGTGATCGCCTGCGGCACCAGCTATCACGCCGGACTCATCGCCAAGAACCTTATTGAGGGCTGGGCTCGCATTCCCACCGAGGTCGAGGCTGCCAGCGAGTTCCGCTACCGCAACCCCATCATCACACCGACGACGCTCGTCGTCGCCGTGTCCCAGTCGGGCGAGACGGCCGATACCCTTGCCGCCATTCGCGACGCGCGCATCAAGGGCGCCAAGGTCTTTGGCATCACCAACGTGGTGGGCAGCCCCGTGGCGCGTGAGAGCGACGGCGTCATCTACACCAAGGCCAACAAGGAGATCGCGGTCGCCTCGACCAAGAGCTTCATCGGCCAGGTCGTGAGCCTGACGCTGCTGGCTTTGCTGTTGGCGCAGGTTAAGTACCGTCTGACCACCAAACAGGCGCGCATGCTGTTCCGCGAGCTTTCCGATACGGCCGAGCAGATTCAGTGGATTTTGGATACCCAGACCGAGGCCGTGCATGAGGCCGCCCTGCTGTGCAAGGACGCGCAGTCGGCGCTGTTCGTGGGTCGTGGCATGGGTGCTGCTATTTCCTACGAGGGCGCGCTCAAGCTCAAAGAGGTCAGCTACCTGCACGCCGAGGCCTACGCCGCCGGCGAGATGAAGCACGGCCCCATTGCCCTGATTGACCCGGGTTTCCCTGTCATCGCTGTGGCCACCAAGAGTGCCACCTACGACAAGACCGTGTCGAACCTTATGGAGTGCAAGGCGCGCGGCGCCAAGGTTATTGTCGTTGCCACCGAGGGTGACGAGGAAATCAACAAGATTGCCGACTGCATCATTCGTGTGCCGGCCGTCCGCGACGTGTTTAGCCCCATCACGGCGAGCGTCCCACTGCAGTTGCTTGCCCGCGAGGTGGCCATCCTGCGCGGCTGCGACGTCGATCAGCCCCGTAACCTGGCAAAGAGTGTCACAGTCGAGTAGTTGGTTCCGCCGTTATAACGACCAAGGCCCGGCTCCGCGTCATCAGACAGAGCCGGGCCTTTTTGTACGGAGAAACCACCACAGAGGTGTCTGTCCCCTTTGTGGTGGTTTTGGCAGGTTAGCGGAGCTTGCTGGTCTCGAAGTACTTGGGATATTGGTCCAGGACCTCGGTCTGGTTGCGGAACATCATATGCAGGTGCTTGCTGACCAAAAAGCTCGCCTCGATGGGGTCGCGACCGGCGATAGCGCGGCGAATCTGCTTGTGCTCGTTCACGATGTCCTGATTGTCGAGAACCTGCGTGGCGGCGCGCAGCCAGCGGAAGCGCTCCAGGTCGGCATTGGTCTCTTCGAGCCACGACCACACGGTGCTGCGACATGCGATGCTAAAAATCATGTGATGCATGAGGTTGTCGCTCAAAAAGAAGCCGATGCGATCCTCTTCGGCCATGGCCTTTTCCTGCAGCACGATGGCGCGGTCGAGCTGCTCGATGCCGGTCGACGTGGCGCGCGCACAGCACTCCACAATCACCTGCTTTTCCAGATGCTCGCGGATGTAACAGGCACTCTCGGCAAGGGTGAGGTTGATGGGTGAGACGTAGGTGCCGCTCTGGGGCACGGTGCGCACCAGGCCTTCCTGCGCCAAGCGAACCAAAGCCTCGCGCACGGGCGTGCGACCCATATCCAGGTCGTCGCAAAGTTGCTTGACGCCCAGCTTTTCGCCCGGCTTGTAGTCCAGGTAGACGATTTTGCGTCGAATGGTGTGGTAGGACTGGTCCTGTAGGCTCGTTTCCTGCTCGCCGACGTGCATCGATTCTTCCATAGCGCCTCGCAACTGTTCTATCAAACTCATATGTCAGTTGTTAATTATGCCGCGAATCAGCTCTCCGCGGAGGGTAATTCGGCTGTCGCCCGAGAACTATTGCGGCATCTTAGTCTGTGTTTGCGCAAGGCTATGCCCAATGTTGCCGTATCATAAGCCGTCGCAAACGTGAAATAGAAAGAAGGAATCCCATATGCAACTGGCGAATATCGTACGCGAGCGCTGGAAGGGCGTATTGTTCTGCCTGATCGTCGCCATCCCCGCGACGTTGCTCGGCAAACAGGTTGAGGTGGTCGGCGGGCCGGTGTTTGCCATCCTCTTTGGCATGGTCCTGGCGCTCGTCTTTCCCAAGAATCGTCGCGAACAGCTCGCCGCCGGTGTCACCTATACGTCTAAAAAAGTCTTGCAGTACGCGGTAATCCTGCTTGGCTTTGGCATGAACCTCTCGCAGATTCTGTCCAAAGGCGCTCAGTCGCTGCCGATTATCGTGGCGACGATTTCGACCTCGCTTGTCATCGCCTTCGTGCTCTGCCGCGTTATGAACGTGCCGGGCAAGATCGCGACGCTTGTGGGTGTGGGTTCGTCGATTTGCGGCGGTTCTGCCATCGCCGCGACCGCGCCCGTCATCGATGCCGACGATCGCGAGATTGCCCAGGCTATTTCGGTCATCTTCCTGTTTAACGTTATCGCGGCGCTCGTGTTTCCGACGCTCGGCGGCATGCTCGGGCTGACCAACGAGGGCTTTGGCCTGTTTGCCGGCACCGCCATCAACGACACCTCGTCGGTAACGGCTGCGGCGAGCGCCTGGGACAGCATGCATCCCGGCGCCAATGTGCTCGAGAGCGCCACGGTGGTCAAGCTCACCAGGACGCTGGCCATTATTCCCATCACGTTGGTCCTCGCATGCTGGCAGATGCATCTGGCGCGCAAGGCCGGCGGTGACGCCAAAAGCACGTTCTCCCTTAAACGCGCGTTTCCCATGTTCGTGCTGTTCTTTGTGCTGGCAAGCGTGGTCACCACGGTGTTTCAGCTTCCCACGTCCATTACGGCGCCCATCAAGGAGCTTTCGAAGTTCTTTATCGTGATGGCCATGGCGGCTATTGGCTTTAATACCGATATCGTCGAGCTGGTCAAAAAGGGCGGCAAGCCCATCGCATTGGGCTTTTGCTGCTGGATTGGCATTGCGTGCATGAGTTTGGGAATGCAACACGTACTGGGAATCTGGTAGAGAAGTAGCTTATTTGCGTGCTGCGTGCTGGTGAGCGCATCCTCGCGGTGGAGCGATAGGAGCTCTTGCGGGTATGGCTTGTCCGCAGGTTTATAAGTCCCGAAGAGCTCTTATCGCCCCGCCAGGATGGCGATGCGGGGCAACACCTATACTCGCAGGACGGCGCTTTCTGCCCTATAGTGTTTGGTGAGCAATATCGTTCAATTTTGAAACACTCGGTCGTGCGACCGTCGGCGGCTGCACGTCGCCGCGGACAGGGGCAAATTATGGATAGCGATGCCAAGCTGAACATCTTGACCGAGGCCCTGGCTGCTGCCGGGGCCTCGGCATTGGCAATCGATGTGCGTGGGAACGTCGCGATTTCGACCATGAATGACGCGGCGCTTGAGCGGGATGTGGCGGCTTTTGTCGCTGAGCGCCTCGACCGTATAGGAGACGGCGCGCGTCTGGTTATGGGGCGTGCGGGTGCGCGCCTGAGCCTGACCGTTCGCCCCACCGACAAAGAGGGCGGGAGGCTTTGGGTCGTTGTGGTCCGCGAGGTGCGCGGTGCCGCGGCGCATGCGGGCATCGAGTGGCTCAACGCCGACGAAGTTGAGGCCCGCTACGAATCGAGCGCGTACGGCATCGTTGAAGGTGCCGCTGCGGTAGCTGCACCGGTTGCCGAGAGCTATGCGCGCGGCGTGCCCCTTATGCTCGAGGGCGAGCTTGGCGCGGGCCAGGTCGAGATTGCCATGCGCCTCTATCTGGATGGCCCTTTTGCCGATCAGCCCTTTGTTTCCGTCGCGCTCGATGAGCTCGCCGATCGCGGTTGGCGCCATGTGCTCAAAAGCGCCGAATCGCCGTTGTTCCAAACGGGGCTGACCCTTTGCATTGAGGGCTGGAATGCGGTTGGTCCCCAGCGCCTCCGCGAGCTGGTCTCCACGATGGCCGACACCGCGTTGGCGACGCGCTGCCATGTGGTGCTGACGGCGAACGACATGCCGGGCGGCAGCGAAAGTGATCAAGCCGCCTTTGTGACCGAGCGCTTCGCCTGTGCGGTGAGCGTGGCGCCGGCAATCGCCGAGCAGGGAGCCGCGTCGACGAAGGTTGCGCGCTATTTGGAATATCTCGCTGGTGCATTTGGGACGGCAGCGCCCACGCTGTCTGCCGCGGCGACGAAGGCGCTCGATGCTTACCGCTGGCCGCGCAATTATCTGCAGCTCCGCGAGGTCTCGGAACGACTGTATATATTGGTGGGGGCGGGCACGGTGGATCGCGCTGTGGCGGAGGAAGTGCTAGCCCAAGAGGACGTGATTAAGACCGCAACCTTTGGCGCCCCGACACTCGAAAGCGACCTGTATATCCTGCGACCGCTGGCCGATACCGAGCGAGATATCGCGCATCTGGTTGTAGATCATCTCCACGGCAACCGAACCCGTGCGGCGGAGGTGCTGGGCATAAGCCGAACAACGCTGTGGTGCTTACTGAAGGACGATGACCGTTGAGCGAGGCGCCCGTGACCGCGCGCGACGCGTGTGCTACAGTCCAAAGCGTTATTGTTTCGATTTGGTTACGGCGTGCGGGGGCGTATGGCTGAGACTACAAAACCGAGCCGCAGAAGGCGGAGCGCCGCGCCGGTTAACCGACGCACAACATCGGTGACGTGGGGCAAACACGCCTCGGGGTTTGACGGCTCGTTCAAGCGCACTAAATACGGCTATCCTTCGACAGGTGCCCGCTTGGCAATGCAGGCAGAGTCCTCGCTGTGGGACCGCAAACGCGTGGTGGGCTCAAAGCTCAAGCACGACGGCACGCTCGGCTACATCAGCCGCGGGGCGGCTCGTCGCAGCGGACTCAATCCGGCTGGTTGGCATCGTTATGTTCCGATCGCGGTCGTCGTTGCAGTGATCGTCATCGCACTCGCTGCGCTTGGCTACGCCGGCGACGGTGCCAACTTGGACGCGATGTTTAAATCGCCCGAGCTCGCGCATGCAGGCACAGAAATTGTCGAGGGCGCTCAGACCCAGACGGGCGTCGTGCCCCAGCGCGGTATCGTTGCGGCAGCCTCCACCATCGCCGACGCTCAAAAGGACGACGGCGAACAGGGCGACGGCGCCGAAACGACTCAAACGAACGAAACGACGACAACTCCACCGGCAAGATAAGTTGCAAGCGGGTCCGCCGTTCGTTAGAACGGCGGAACTAATTGTTTCAAGACTTTAGTCTGCTGGCCGCGCAGCGGCCAGCTTTAAACCACCCG
>CALCKK010000010.1:0-1563 GCA_937966215.1 uncultured Collinsella sp.
CCTAGTGTTCGCTTCTAATAAAAGAAGGCCAAGATTCGGGACGCAGTTCAATTTAAGTCTGTCCCCAATCAACATTCTGCGGCACTTTGCTCAACTAAAGCGTACAATACCGCCTATGCGAAAGGGGAACAGATGATCAACGAAACTATGTATGCTCGCGGTGCGGAAAGCTCCATCATCCGTGAGATTTTTAGCTATGGCCTTGAGCGCAAGGCGCAGATCGGTGCGGAAAACGTATTCGATTTTTCGCTGGGCAACCCGAGTGTTCCGGCGCCAGCTGCCGTGGCGGAGTCCATTAAGAAGGCCTTGGGGCTGCCGAGCGACCAGTTGCACGGCTACACCCCCGCTCCGGGCCTGCCGCAATGCCGAGCAGCCGTCGCCGAATCGCTCAACCGCCGCTTTGGAACGAACTATGAGGGTAAGGACGTCTTTATGACGGTGGGTGCCGCGGCTTCGCTCACCTGCACGCTCAACGCCGTTACGAACCCGGGCGACGAGGTTATTGTTATCGCCCCGTACTTTCCGGAGTATCGCGTTTGGATTGAGAAGGCCGGCTGCGCGTGTGTTGAGGCGCTCGCCGATGAAGATACGTTCCAGCTGAGCGTGGACAACGTGCTCAAGGCGATTACCGATAAGACGACTGCCGTCATTATCGACTCGCCCAACAACCCGACCGGCGCTGTGTATACGCGCGATACCTTGACGCGCCTGGCTAAAGTTTTGTGCGAGGTCAACGCCAAGCGCGATCCCGAGAACCCGATCATGCTTATCTCGGATGAGCCGTATCGCGAGATTGTCTATGGCGCCGAGGTGCCTTGGGTTCCCTCGATTTACGAGCACACCGTCGTGTGCTATTCGTACTCCAAGTCGCTGTCGCTGCCGGGCGAGCGCGTGGGCTGGATTTTGGTTCCCAACACCAACCCGCAGGCGGCGCGTCTGATGCCGGCTGTTGCGGGTGCCGCCCGTACGCTGGGCTTTGTGTGCGCACCGGCGCTCTTCCAGCGCGTGATTATCGATTGCATCGATGAGCCGAGTGACGTTGAGGCCTATGCACGCAACCGCACGGCGCTCACCGATGCATTGGCGGAGTACGGCTACACCTATGTTGAGCCGGATGGCGCGTTCTACCTGTGGGTGAAGGCGCTCGAGCCCGATGCAAATGCATTTTGCGAGCGCGCGAAGAAGTACGAGCTGCTCGCGGTTCCCTCGGACAGCTTTGGTATGCCGGGTTGGTTCCGCCTTGGCTATTGCGTGAGTTACGAGACGATTATCAATTCGCTACCTGCCTGGAAGCAGCTGGCAGACGAGTATCGTTAAAAGCAAAGCGCTCTGCCTGTAATGTTTTACGTGAAACGGGGTTTGGTGTTAAGCCGGACCCCGTTGTCATGTACGTTGGGTTGATTTTCAATCTCAACGCAACAGTCTGAACGGACCCCGCGTTTCCGCAGCTAGCGCAACGCGGAAATAGCCCCCGGCGCCTGGCCGTCGCCCCGTTTCCGCAGGTGGATAGGCCGTGGAGGCCGGTGCCCCCATGCCGCCGCCGCATGCTCCGCCAGCCCGCCG
>CALCKK010000011.1:0-281528 GCA_937966215.1 uncultured Collinsella sp.
CCTGCAGCTTGACCGGCTTGCCGCAGAGGGCGGAGCCCGAGACTTCGAGCGACTCGACGGAGTAGCGCTCGCCGACCGTGACCTTGCGGGTCAGGTGCCTCTCGGCGGAGCCGTCGATCACGTCGAGGTAGACGGTGTACTCGCCCGGCTCGGTCGGGGTCCACTCGCAGGAGGAGGAAGCGGAGGGCTGCTGGGCGACGCCCCACTTGGCCCAGCCGCCCTTCTCCCAGACGAACTTGTACTTGAGGCCGGAGGCGTCGCCGGACACCTTGGCCTGCAGCTTGACCGGCTTGCCGCAGAGGGCGGAGCCCGAGACTTCGAGCGACTCAAGAGACCAATTAACAACTTTGTATTTAGAAGTGCTAGTCACATACCCATTGGAGTCAATGACATCAGCATAGATCTCATATTCACCAGCCTGGGGCAGGGTCCAAGAAATCGACGGCGAAGTTAAGTCTTGACCGATTACACCCCAATTGGAATCACTCCAATCAGACCCAGCCCTATGCCAAACAAACTTATATCTAAGGTCATCAGTCTTGCCGCTAACATTTACACCGATTTTTACCGTTGACCCCGCATGTCCCAGTTCTTCCGAGAAGGAAATTCCATTGACGGAGTAGGGATGCGGGAACTGCGCGATGATTGCGGCAGCGTCAGCCTCGCCAAGACGGCGGCAACCATCGTCCGAGAAATAGTTGACCACATCACCGTAATTCGAGATAAAGCCATGTTCGATAAGAATACCTGGAATTCCCTGCTCGCGAGCGCAGCGGATAACGGCGAACTCGTCGCCTACCTCCATTTGAAATACGCCACGGTATGTTAGTCCCATAGCAGCAAGGTTGTTCATGACCTTGTTGGCAAGCTCAACAGAGACCTGCGTGTAGTCGGTACCATTTGCGGTAGGAGCATAAACTTCTGCGCCGTGAGCTCCAGAAGACCCAGAGTTGATATGGAAGCTGACAAAGGCCTGTGCTCCCTGATCGATGCAGCGCTGTACGCGGTAAAGATAATCATTGCTGGGATAGTAGCCGGACTGCTGGCGTGCAAGAACGATCTTAAAGCCGTAAGCTTCAAGTTTATTTTTGCAGGCTGTCATGATCTTCCAGGTAAGGTCGGCTTCACTCTTGCCATTTCCCTGCGCGCCGGAATCAACTCCGCCATGACCGGCATCAAGTGCAATCACCCCAACATTGCGCGCGGAGCGCTCAGCGTAGGTAGATATGCCATCAGGCGAATCAGCGCATTCCAATGCCTGCTGAATCGACTGGGCCTCAACGGCATTACCATCGCCGTCCGCATAGTAAACAGAAGTGCCCTCGGAGCTCACGGAGCCATTAATGACCGTAAACGAATAATCCCTGTCAGAAAGATCCACCTCATGCTCAGAGCCATCGCCCTGCAAAGCATAGGTTATCGATGTGAGGAAATATGTATTAGATTCCAACTGCGAACCAAAAATAAAAGCAGCAGAATTATCAGCCGTTGCAGATGCTTCAATAGTCCCCTGAACCCCATTGGCACTTACATAGTTGAGAGTTGCGGAGGCAAGGCTATCGCCGTCATCGGGAGTAGCAAAGGCAACGACCTGATCAGTCCCGCTGGAAAGGCTCGGGTAGGCAAGATATACATACTGGAAAGAAGAATCGACCGGTTCAGCCTGCTGATGGTTCTCAGATACATCAACGCCAAAATCCTCATCAGCCGATTCGTCAACGTTCGTTGCCGGCGATGAATCATCAGCAGCGTCGACATCAACAGAACCCGCATCACGCGAGGCCTCGCCATCATCGTCTGCAGTAGCAGCGTCCACGGCAGCGTCCGCAGACGGGACGTTGCTCGCAGCGTAGGCAGCAGCCACAGGACCCATCAAGGATGAAATGGTCAAAAGACCAGCAAGAGAAAAAGCTGTTGAGGCACGCAATGCCTTTTTCATATTGAATCCCCCGTCACAAATAATGTTACTAAGAGAAGATTATCTTACAATCTCCTCTGCATCGGAAGTCCAGTTATTCGAAGCGCGGGAATTGTTATAAAGGCAGGCAGAAACCTGCTCTTATAAAAAGCAGGTTACGTTCTCAGCAAACTTTTGTTTTTTCGTCCTTCCATGGACACAGTGCTAGCTCTAGTTTTTGAAGCAATTAGCGGCGCCCCAAACAGCGCAAGTGCCAGTAACACGAAAATCCACTGAAGCACGCAATTCGTTTAAGCACGTGACGGACGACGAAAGCGTGTACGCAGCCGCGAAATACAGCAAAAAGCCCCATGTTTCGCTTGTATCAGAGGCGTCTGGGGCTTCATCGAAAGAGTAGCCTGGCTAACGCATTCAAGAAAAATAGAGCGTGGTCTTCATGAATCAAACGCCAGTATGCAACGCTCGCGCGCGTCTTTGAATCTTCTAATGAGCAAGAAGAGAGGGGTCTAGGAAAGACCTAATAGTTCTTGGAATCTGGGAATCGTCGAACTCACCATCTTTAAACAAGAGAATCATATAGCTTCTTATCGTTCTGTCTCGAAAAGATATGAGTGACCAGATGCACATCGTGGGCCTTTGAAATACAATCTTCGTCCCTTAAAGATTCAGCAACATAACAACCGCCCCAATCAAAAAACCGAGATAGCCCCGGCTGATAATCAAAGAGGCGGTTGGATTGGCAACACCTATTTGGACGATTCCGGGAGGGACAGCCCCGCCTCCCTGAACTCGACCGGCGACATGTAGCCCAGCGTCGAGTGGATCCTGAAATTGTTGCACCAGTGCACGTAGTCCGAGAGTTTGACCCGGAGCTCGCGCGTCGTGCCGAACGTCTCGCGGTGGACGAGCTCGGCCTTCAGTATCCTGTTGGTCGACTCGTCGACGGCGTTGTCGTAGGGGCAGCCCATGGCCGACAGCGACCTCTCTATGCCGAAGGCCTCGAGCATCAGGTCGATCTCGGCGTTGTCGAACTCGCTGCCGCGGTCCGTGTGGAAGACCTCGATGTCCGAGATCGGGAAGGAGAGCGTCGCGAACGCCGACCTGACCAGCCGGGCGTCCTTTGTGTTCTGGTGGCGAAGCTCCTGCGGTGGTACATTTCATTTTTCAGCGTCGCAAAGAACGACTCTGCGACGGCGTTGTCGTGGCAGTTGCCGGTACGGCTGCAAGAGAGGCGCACATGGTTGCCCCTGGCCCACTCAGCGAGCTTGCGGCTGGTGTACTGCGCCCCCTTGTCCGAGCGGAATATGGCGTTCTCTGCCACGTACCCGCGCGCACGCGCGCTCTCGAGGGCGCTGACGACGATATCGGCGGTCATGCGCTCGGACAGCGACCAGCCCACGAACATGCGGGTGTTCAGGTCGATCACCGTCGACAGGTAGAGCCAGCCCTGGCCGGTGCGCAGGTAGGTGATGTCGCCGACGAGCTTGTAGGTGGGCACCGGGCTCGTGAAGTCCCGCCTGATCAGGTCGGGCCTTGGCTTGGCGTCCCTGTCGGGGACCGTCGTCCTCTTCGACTTGTACGGCGTGCAGCCGCGGATCCCCAGCTCGCGCATGCACTTGCGCACACGGTACAGCGTGATGCCGCGCAGGCCGTCGGGCAGGAAGCACTTCACGAACCGCGCGCCGAAGCGCCTGTCGGACTCGAGCCACACGCGCCGCACGGCGTCGCGCGCCTCGGACCAGTCGTCGACGGGGCAGCCGTTGGAAACCCAGCTGCAGTGGCCCGACCGGCTCACCCCCAGCACCTTGGCCATCATCGCCACCGTGAAGTTGCCCTTCTCCGCCTCCATGAGCCTGTACCTGGCTAGAGTGCCTGCTCTTTGGCGAAGAAGGCCGCGGCTTTTTTAGGAACGCGTTCTCCGCCTCGAGCTCGCGTATGCGCTTCCTCGCCTCGCGAAGCTCGCGCTCCTCGGCCCTCGGGTCGGGCTCGCCCCCCAACTCGCGCTTGCGCTTGAGCACCCAGTCGTTCACCGTCTTGGGGTTGAGCCCGAGCTCCCCGCAGACCTGGGTTATGGGGCGCCCCGTGGAGATGACGTAGTCGGCTGTCTCCCGCCTGAACTCGTCGGTGTACTTCTTCTGATTGGCGACCATGAGGCAATCCTTCCGTCCATCGGCTTGAATGCAGTCTAGGGCATCGCGGCCACACGATCCCTCCAGCCCGCGTGTCCGACAAAACGATACAGGTCAGAGGTCGCCCCGCGACGCGGCGCCACGCGACGAAGTGCAACCGCAGGCTGATCGACCGCAGGGAGGCCATGGCCGCCGCCGGCAAGAGGCCGTGCATGGCCAACTGCGCCACGGCGCGCGAGATGGCGTGCTGGGTGTGGGCCATAGCCGGGATGGCGGCGGCGTAGCGCGCCGCCGCCCCCGGACACGGGTTCCGACCCCGGCGCGCGCCGCGCTCGAGGCCGTTGGGAGGCCATCCGAGTCCCTTTTCTGGGCGGCGGGAGACCGCCATGCCCGCATAAAGACTCCGATTTCGCCGCGAGGCCCCCAGCCGTAGCAACGAAATGCGCAGCCGAGAAGGCCACGCGCGGATATTAGAATGCCGAACGTGCGTCGAGCAGACACGCCCTCCAGCGGCGCGGTCGCAGGGTGAAGATAGGTAGGCCCGGCCGTGCGCGGTAGCTCCGCGGGCGGCCGGGCCGGTTTTGCCTCTTGGCAATGTTCAACTCATATTAAAAGGGAGGAGTCGACTGATCGGCCCCTCCCACGGCGTTTCGCCGTTTCTCTCTGCACATATTAGCACACGGAAGGAACGTCACCGCTTGCGCCCGTAGCCATCGATGAACCCCTCAATAAATCCGTATTTCTGCCGGTCACCGCTTCCGACGATCATCATGTACGTATCAACCCCGACAGCGCTCTCGAGCTTCTCGAGCTCCCGCAGGCATTTCCGAAGAAAATCTCTGGAACGCTTCTTCTGATGCGTTAGCAAGGTCAATAGGTAGGCCAGGAGAACGATGTAGTCGATTATGGAATTGAAATTCAACCTGTACCCGATAGAAAGATCCTCATCGAGAAGCTCGCCAACCGCGGCCAGGTTTCTGTCGGTCTTGGGATACTTAACCGATTGGCTGAACCTCGAATCAAATACCGCCCCGTTATGGGCGACCGCGTTCCTTAAGGGACGAATCGTCTCGACGATGTTGATGACGATGCCGGGGTTCGCATGTAAGAGACCTAGGTCGCTTGCGATATCGGCGAGGATTTCATCGGGAAGGCTTCTGCATACGCTTGTGAGATCGCCGAGGGTCATCACCTCGAAAATGCTCCAAACGGGCGCGTCATCGTCGCGATCGACATAATGCTTCACGAGATCGTTTTTGTAACTCCGTCTCACGATGTTCTGAAGCTGGCTCTTGAGCTTGAGCTTTTCCCCCATCTGCCCGTTCACGACCCTTCCGTTGACATCCCTGCATGTCCGGAGGCCGCGCTTTAAGAAGGTCGCCAGCCCGGGGTCCTCTATGTTCTCAAGTATTCTGGCCAAGACTATGTTTTTAACCGCCGTTTCGATGAACATTATCTCCGGGTAGATTGCAGCCTTGATGGCGGAATCGAACCCGTATATGTCCATGAGTGCATCGAACGAAGGGAGGGGGAGCGCATTTTTGGGCTTTCGGACAAACCGGAAGCCTTTATAGCCATGGAAATAGCCCATGTTTCTCAGCAGTATCTTTCTGTCGCTCCCCCGCAAATCCTCCATACCGTGATTCGTCCTCATGTGCTTCATGAGGGAATTGATGCTCATGCCCTTCTTCATCGAACCTCCCTTGGCCTCCTTCTTGGAAATTATATCCCAGCCCGCCTCGACGGGGCGAGCCTGTCGTTGGCGCCGGCCTATTTGTGTTTGTTAACGTCGTGATTGCGGGTTTGATCACATCCGATTTTCAGAATTGAGCACGATAGTTTTTCGGTTTTGAGCACGGCCACGCCGACCAGACCGCATGCCTTAACGTTGTCGGTGCGTCGTATCGGCAACGAGCAAAGGCAGGAGGGAATGATCGACGTGGACAAGATAGAGGACGCAGGTGGCGGGCTGCAGGGCCATGCTCGAGGCCGAGCTCGCGCACAGGGACGCGACCAAGAGGGCACGGCTGCTCAGGCAGGCGAGGCTCCCCGTGCACAAGTCGGCCGAGGGGTTCGACTGGTCGCACGTGCGGTTCTCCGAGGGCTGGGGCCGCGACGACATGCTTTCGCTGGGCTTCGTCGGCCCCCGCGAGGACCTCGTGTTCTTCGGCAAGACCGGCAGGGGCAAGACCCACATGGCCGTGGCCCTGGCGATGCGCACGGCCGCCGCCATCTGGTCGTCGCCGAACACCGCGCCCCACCGGCTGAACTCCAGGTTCGTGGTGATGACCACCGACTGCCGCTCGTAGGCGTCGGCGAACACCTAGAAGAGCGCGCGCGCCGTCGAGATCCAGCGGCAGGAAGCCGAGCTCGTCGATGACGAGCAGCCTAGCGCAGCCGATGAGCGCGGCCTCACGGTCAAGGCGCCCCTCGTCGCGGGCGCGCCGCAGCCGCATGACGAGCGATGACGCGGTGAAGAAGCGGGCCTCCATCCTCCGCTCGCACGCCAGCATGCACAGCGCCGAGGCCATGTGCGTCTTGCCGGTGCTGACGTCCCCCACCAGCACGAGGTCCTCGCAGAAACCAGTTTCATGGAGCGTTTCATTGAAAATCCCCCTAATCTAGCAACGGTTTAAAGTCTACTAGATTGGGGGGGGGGACGCGAGCCAAGTCGACAAAGGCAGTTAACCGGCGGCTATTCATGCCTCGATTTAGAACCGCTCGAGAATCTCCGCAGCATTCTCTCGCAGATAGATATCTAGGTCCGGCACGGCAAACTGCACGTAGCCCCTCTGTGGTGCCTGAATAACCTCTCTTTGTAGCAATTTGGCCCTAATAGAGCTGATCTCATTGGTCTTTTTACCCATGCGCTTAGCAATCTCGGCTGATTTGGACTGTTGTTTATCCTCGCACATCGCCAAAAGGTATTTGATATCGTTAAGTCCCAGTCCAGAAATCGCGGGCTCGTGAACAACATCGTGAAAACGAGCCTCTGCCAGCGCAATGCCTTCGGTGACATCGTGTTCGCTCACAATGGCACTTTTGGCACGATGCAAGTTGGCGCGCTGCCAAATGGAGTAACCGACCATTTGCACCAGATAGGCATAGCCCTTAGTGGTCTTAGCGGTTCTCGACAGCAGTTAAACCATTGTCTAAAGCGAGAAATACTCACTCTCGGCAGATAAGTTAGGCCCCAACCACGGATCACCCGTCAAGAAAAACTCCGGCCAGCGCTGCATAAACAGCGCTTGCTCGCGCTTCCAGCGGCGCAGCTTTTCCTCGTTGGCCTCTTCCCTGCCGCGCGAGGTGAACTCGTAGTGATACAGCTCGGCATAAGGCGTATAGATGGTGTGGTAGCCCGCCTCCCATACGCGCAGGCAAAAGTCTGCGTCGTTAAAGCCAACGGCGAATTCCTCGTTGTAGCCGCCGACGCGCTCAAATACGTCGCGTCGCACCATCTGGCAGGCACCCGTTACGGCGCTAAAGTTGCCCGGGCGCACAGCGCGGGCAAGATAGCCCTCGCGCTTTGCCGAGAAGTCCTGGTTGGCATGGGCAAGTGCCCCACGCACGCCAACCAAAATGCCGGCATGCTGCACCAGATGATCGGCAAAGTAGAGTTTGGCGCCCACCACGCCCGCATCGGGACGCTGCAGATAGCCCATCATCTCTTCGATAAAGTCCGGGCTTATGACCTCGGTATCGTTGTTGAGCAGCAGCAGGTAGTCGCCCTTGGCGTGCTTCACACCAAAATTGATGATCTGAGAGTAATTGAACTCGCCCGGCCAGCACACAACACGCGCGATGCCCTTGCCTTCGGATGCTGCAGCCACGCGCTCTGGCAGGGTTTCGTAATACGCAAACGTCTCCGGGGCTTCGCTGTTGTTCTCCACCAAGACGATCTCGTAATTGGTATACGTTGCCTTCTGAGCGATCGACATCACGCAGGCATCGAGCGTCTCAACGTGATCCTTAGTGGGAATCACAATGCTCACCAGCGGCGCAGACTCCGGCAGCGCATAACGCATGTGATAGACAAACGGCGTCTCGGCCTCCTCGACCGTTCCGCAAATGCCCAGCGCGTTAAAGTGGCGCTGAAGCGCAAGGCGCCCAGCTTCAATAGCATACGGCTTGCTATCGGCAGAACCGTCGGCGGTTGAACCGGGATGCACGCGCCAGTGATACAACACGTGCGCAATATGCTCAAAGCGCGCGCCCGCCGCAAGGCAGCGGAGCGTCAGGTCGTAATCCTGGGCGCCCGCGACGTCTTCCGGCGACATGCCAATGCAATCGATGAGCGCCTTCTCCACCATCAGGAAATGCGTCACGCAGTTATGGCTATAGAGCAGGTCGACGTTGAGTCGCGTCTTAAAGACCGGCTGGCCCCACTCCCCCGTTTTCTGGAACATGTCCTCGTCGCAGAACAGGACCTGGGAACGCTCTCCCTCGGCAGCCTTGTTCAGCGCAGAAACATAGTGGAATAATGCGTCCGGTTCCAGGATGTCATCGTGGTCCAAGAACGCGATGTAGTCGCCTGTCGCTTGCTCGATACCTGCGTTGGTGTTGAGCACAATGCCGCCGTTGCCGGAAAGCTCGATGCGGCGAACGCGCTCGTCGTTGGCGTCTGCCGCAAGAGTGGCCACCGCGTCCCATTCGGGCGAGGCATCCATGAGCAGCAATTCCCAGTTGTCATAGCTCTGGGCTAGCACCGAGTCCAACAGCTCGCGCAGGTAGACCCGATCAGTCTTGTAGCACGGCACCACAATGCTCACGAGCGGCCTATAGGCAAAGGCCGCCGAAGCGACACGCTGGCACACCAAATCGCCCGGCTTTGCGCGATGCTGTTCAAACCAACGTCGATAAGCTGCATCGTCTGCACGCGCGTCCTTCATGCGGTTCCAGCTGTCGTCGACCATGCCGTTGTACAGGCGACCATCCATGGCGCAAAACCCGCTCTGGATTAGGCCCGTGGGATCAGCCGCAATCGCGACAAAATCCCGTATATCCTGAGGCATCTCTACGCTCAGATACGTTTTATTGACGCGGCATCCGTTCTGCTGCGGCACGTCAACCTGCGATTCAAAAACATGCACGGTAACATCGATGGCGTTCATATGTGTATCGAAGATCTGGAACTCAGGGGTGCACTGGGGGTCTCCCGCCCAGGTAACCTCATAGCGCCACACCGCGCCGGCGTCTGCCGGCAAATAGCGAATGGCATCGATCTCGTAGCGACCGCAGCATTCGCCACGCTGCGCATCGCGGATAAGCGCGCACAGCGCAGGCTTTGCTTTGTAGTTAACCTTGGATTCCAGCTTGGCCACGCGGCTATCGGGGCGAATGGAGCCAAGCTTTTGGCCATCGGACGCAAATGCGACGTCAATCGTAGAGCCGTCCAAAAAGGGAAGCACCAAGACGGCGAGCTCGCGCTCGTAATCGGAAACGGAAGGGCAAAGCGCCAGCACACGGCCATGATCGACCGGGAGCACCAGCGACGGCACACAAGAACCGCTCGTCGTCGCATGGGCAAACGCTTGAGAACCCTCCCGTTCAATAAGCGCGGCGACATCCTGACCGGCAAAACGAAGCAGCACAAACAGACGGCCCTGACTGCGGCAAAGTGCCAAACGCTTGATACTCATCTACACTTCTCGCTTTCCCAGGGCGTTCGCTGCCATACGTTTGCAGGCACCCAGGTGTCCAAACCTCAAGACGTCGTAATCGAACATGAGCTTTTTGCACTCACGGGCATTGGGGACCTTGCTGGTAAGCGCCGCACGCACCATAGCGGCAACAGAAGGAGCGCATTGTGCGAGCGCAGCATCGCTGCCCACGGCAGAACCGGCAAGCGCCGCGGCAACGGCGGCAAACACCTTGCCGCAGTCCGAACCCAGCAACCTGAGCGCATCGTACAGCACCAGATCGCATAGGAAGTACGCCAGGTCATCGGCATACTGGACATCAAGACCGTCGCGTTGCCAGTCAGCCAGCACCGCGGAGTAAATCTTCACGTGCTCCAGCAGTCGCGTCTCGTCGTCATAGCGCATGGTGTCCATAAGCGAGCCCTTGCGCGCCACGCGGTAGTCATACAGCTTGTTCGAGATAAGCGCGGTCTTACGCGAACGACCGTACACGGCAAAATCGAAGACCTGGTCCTCGCCATACTTAACGGTTTCGTCAAACACGATCCCGTTGCCCAGCAAAAACTCACGCTTGCAGGCGGTGCGCCATGCAAAGGGGCGAGACGCTTCCTTAAACAGCAGGTCAGAGCTATAGCCTTCAAACGACACATCGCGCGGGCTCAGCACATAGTTAAGCCACGGATACCCCGCCTCCAGCGGATACGGATTCGCGCCAAAGGTCAACACGTCGCAATCCTCGCGTTCAAAGGCATCGACGATCACGCGGCATGCATCGGGCGTAAAGCGGTCGTCGGAATCCAAAAAAGCAACAATAGGCGCCGTGGACGCAGCGATACCCGCATTGCGGGCGCTCGACAGGCCGCCGTTGGGCTTATCGACCAGCGTAAAGCGCGCGTCCTTTTCGCAATAGGCAGCCGCAATATCGCGCGAACCGTCCGGCGAGCCATCGTTGACCAGCACGCCTTCCCAATCGGGCATGTCCTGCGCAAGCAGGGAGTCCAGGCACCAGGCCAGGCACTCCTCCACGTTATAGATAGGAACGACAACGGAAATCTTGGGGGTAGCCATAGTCAAGTGCTCCTACTGTGCGACCGGAACGTCATCGGGGTGCGGGTTGTCGCCGTAGGCGCGCTGATACGTCAGCACGCGCCAGACCAGCGGCAGGCCGCCGATCTTAAAGTAGTGTTTAAACGTATTGAGCTTGCCCGGCTTCTTAAAATCAAAGCGCGAATCGATATAGGCGCGGGGCGACTTGACCATCAGTCGCAAGTCGGTCTCGCCACGCGGGTCGAAGAGAGACAGGTCAAAGCGACCGGCATCCCAATCGGCCTTGAGCTCGGGAGATGCCTTCTCCCAAAACTGCTCGCGCAATTCATCGACCAGGCGCTCATCATTCCAACGGTACGTATCGACCTTCATGCGCATTAAAATGCCCTGGAGCTGAGCCTTAAGCTCGGGGCGTTCATCCAAAAAGCGCTGCATCTCGGTATATTCGTCGCACACGCAAAACACCTTGTTAGGAGAATTAACGGAGCTCTTCTCGTTATCTTGGCGATAGCACAAAATGGGGTCCGCGATAAACGCAGCACGCTCGGCGCATGCCCAGACCTTAAAGTTAAAACCCGCATCCTGATACGAAGCACCTGGCGTGGGAAGAAACCGAATCTGATTGTCGTTGAGGAACTCGCGCCGGTAGATAGCCGACCAAATGGAAGGTTTGCGGTAGAAGATGCCCGGGCGATCGACGGGGCGATACGCGGCGCCCGTCATATGCTCGTCGATGATCCCAAACAGCTCACGGCGCTCGCTGGGCGTGGACCAATACAGGTAAAAGTCGCCCTTTACCACATCGGCATGCTCAGCATCGGCCTTGGCGACCAGCTTTTGGAGCGAATCCTCAAACATAAAGTCGTCGGACTCAAGGATGCCCACGTACTCACCGCGCGCCATCTCCAGGCCGCGGTTCATCGAGTCGCCGTAGCCGCTGTTGGCTTTATCGATCATCTTCACACGGGGGTCTCGCTCCATGTACTCGCGGATGATGTCTGGCGAGCTATCGGTGGAGCCGTCGTTGATACAGATGATCTCGATATCCTTGAGCGTCTGCGCCACGGCGGAATCGAGGCACTCGCGCAGGTAGCGTTCGACATTGCAAATGGGGACAAGCAGAGAAACTTTAGGGGTATCAGAGTTCTGCAAGAGAACCTCCTGTTGGATAGCGTGTAACAGGGTTATTTTAGCAGCCGAGTTGCGGCGGGCGGCAGCGCTTGGAATTAGATAAAGCGCTCCAGGCAGGCTTTGAGACCGCGAGTCGAAAGATAGAACAGCGTGGCGTCTGCCATCGAAACGCCCGAGGTCGCCGCAACGAGCTTGTGGGCAACACGGCAAACGGCGCCCTTAGCAGGCATATCCGCCCACTCCGTTCCCAAAAACGTCGTGAGGTCCATGTTGACGCGAGCCGCCACGCGATGGAAGTCATCGGCATCCAAGCGCGCCAGGTCGAACACAATGAGGTCTAAAAACCAAGTTATCAGCTCGCCGGGGCACAGGTCCAAAAGACCGTAGGCCGCCCAGCCCTCCAAGACCTCCTCGAGCATCCTCATGTGGGCGTCAAGCTTTTTGACGCGAGCCTCGGCGCTGTTGAACTCATGCGTCGCCGATTCGCTCTCCATCACGTAGTGGTAGAACTTGTCCGGCATGACAACGGCCTTGCGGGCAAGCGCATAAGCCGCAAATTGGAAGACAACGTCCTCGCCCAAAGCCAAACCGGGGGCGAAGCGAATGCCTTCGCGATTGAGCAGCTCGCGCGAAAAAGCCGCACGGCAGGCGTAGGGCTGCGCATTCGCATGGAACAGCAACTGGGGATCACGGGCGCCGAAGGTACCGGCTTTGGGGCTCATGAGTTGTTGGACGCGTTTGGGGGCAGCATCGGCTGGTTCACAGACGCCGCCAAAAACGGAGACCTCGGCATCTGCAGGCTCCATGGCATGCAGCACGCGCTCGACCGTCTGGACATCGATGTAATCGTCGGCGTCCACAAAAAAGACGGTCTCGCCCTCGGCGGCATCGATACCGGCATTTCGAGCGCACGAGACGCCCGCGTTTTCCTGGTCAATAACCAGTACGCGATCGTCGGCCAGCTCGATCTGGCGCAACACGTTCAACGAATCATCGGTCGAACCGTCGTTGACGCAGACAACCTGAATCGAGCGCTCGGACTGGGCCAACAGCGAATCGACGCATCGCTGAATGGAGCGCGCAGAGTTGTAAACGGGGACGACAATGGTAGCTTTAGGACACGAGGCCTCTCCCATGCCGACCTACCCCCTCAGCGATTCGATGAGGAAGGCGGCGACCACGCCTGGGCCTCCAACCGAGGCGTAATACTTAGCACGCCCCAAGGCACCATCCGTCGCAAAACTCGGATGCTCGTCAACCCAGCCCTCAGGATCTTTGAGGATGGCAGCGAGATTTGCGCGCTTCCACGGCTTGAGATCGTCAAGCGAAAACTCCCCCGCGTCCAAGGCCGCTTGGAACTCCTTGGCCATCTGAACCAGGAACTCCTTATAGAACTTAGGCGCTAGACGCACGTAGTTCCACATGTACGAATCGTACTTAATGAGCTGATTGAACTTGAGCATGCGCGCGACGTCATCACTTGCGTGGTCGCGGGCATAATCCTCTCGAATCCAGCGCTCAATCTCGGCATACTCGGTATTGACGCAAAAGACCTTAGCCGAAGAATTGACCGAGGAATTCTCGTTGTCCTGGCGATACGACAACACGGCATCATGCAGGTAAACAGCCTTGTCGGCACATGCGATCGCCTTAAAGGCGAATGACGTGTCCTGAAAGGATGCCCCCGGAGTCGGCAGGAACGTAATGCCGTTGCGCTCAAGAAAATCGCGACGGTACACGGCCGACCAAATCGACGGCTTTTGCTTAAAGAACTGCGTCGTATCGCTCGGGTGCACCGGCTTGCCGCAATCCTGAGGTCTAAACATCTCGTGCAGCGAGCGGCGCTCCTCGGGCTTAGACCAGTAGAAATCAAAGTTCGCCTTCGCGAAGTCGGCATTATTGCTATCGGCGGCCGAGACAAGCTTTTCGAGTGCGTCGGACGCCATAAAGTCATCGGACTCCAAGATGCCCACGTACTTGCCGCGCGCCATCTCCAGACCGCGGTTCATCGAGTCGCCGTAGCCGCTGTTGGCCTTGTCGATCATCTTGACGCGCCTATCGCGCTCCATATACTCGCGAATAATCGCCGGCGAGTTGTCGGTCGACCCGTCGTTAATGCAGATGATCTCAATATCCTTGAGCGTCTGCGCCAGGGCGGAATCGAGGCACTCGCGCAGGTAGCGCTGAACATTGTAAATGGGAATAAGCAGCGACAGAACAGGGCTGCCAGAGGAATTAGTAGACAAATGTGCTCCTTAGGAAATACCTGTCGTTTCATGGTATCAAAGGGTTAGCGCGCCAGCGTGCGTTTATATAATCTATGGAGCCTCTTGCGGGCAAAGTAGCCGCACGTCATGCGGCGGGCCCGTGGCAGGTTCCTGCGTTTTATTCAAAGCTTGCCGTCAAAGTGCGCCGAGCCTTTACAATAGGACAGTCCCAAGGACGTATTCGATAGCTTCCGTGCAGCGCATGCGCGCCGCGCGTGAAAGGATATATTGCCCCATGCCTTCAACCCTCCCCGCCCCCATCGATAAGCTCGCCATCGTCGTCGTTACGTACAAGCGCCAGGAACTCCTGGCCAACTTGTTCGACTCTATGACCGAGCTCACGGCAACGCCCTGGCGCATCGTGATTATCGATAACGAGAATTCGCGCGAGACCGAGGCCATGTGCACCGCATTCAACGAGCGCCTGGCCAACCTGTGGGGCATCGACACCGAGCAGCCCGACGCGCAGGGCGGCACCGACCGTGTCATCTACGCCCCGCAGCTCGAAAACGGCGGCGGTGCGGGCGGCTTCTCCGCCGGCACTAAATGCGCATACGACCTGGGCGCCCAGTGGTTCTGGGTCATGGACGACGACGTGCTCGTCATCCCCGAAGGCATCGAGCGTCTTGCCAAGTGGACCGACCGCTACGACGTTATCCAGGGATCGCGCCTGGACTTTGACGGCGGCGCTTTCTTTTGGCAGTACCAGCTCATCCTTTCGCTCGGCATCCCTAACCCCATCGCCAAGTGGGATCTGGGTCCCGAGGGCTACCGCACCATGAACCAACTGTGCTTTGAGGGCGGCATGTTCTCGCGCCGCGTGGTCGACAAGATCGGCCTGCCCGACGCGCGCTTCTTTATCTACGGCGACGATGCCTGCTACGGCTACGTGGCCAGCCAGCACTTCCCCGCCGCCGTGGTTGCCGACGTGGTGCTCAAGCGCGCCCGCGCCGTCTCCAACTGGGATATCGCCGGCAAGCGCCAGCTCAACTCCACGAGCGACACCAACCGCTACTACATCATGCGCAACCGCGGTTATCTGGCACGCTACATGCAGATCTACGGCGACTACCACCCCGTGCTGTTCCGTCTGGGCAATGCCGCGACCTTCTGCAAGGAGTTCATTCGTCTGGCAGCAGTCGACAAATGCTTTAAGACCGGCATTCCGGCGCTGCGCCGTGGCATGAAGGACGCACGCAAGATCGTTAAGGATCCCAACTGGAAGCCCATGCCGCCCCTGAAGGACGCCGAGTAGTAAAGGGCTTTCGCCCGCCGCTACAGTCGTTGACACACCACGGACACACGCTGACCGTCAAAACCAAAGCCCCAACGCATGCGCCCGACGGCGGGGCGCGGCACGCGGATATCATCGATGCCGTCGCGCTCTATGTCGAGCAGCGCCTGAACCGCCAACAGTTCCAGGCCCAGGGCATCGACGCCAGGGTCGTACAACATGTTGACCGTAATGAGCGGTCGCTCATCGAGCATGCCGAGCGTGTCGGCCACGTCAAACACCCGACCGGTGGGAATCACCTGGATATCCCAGCGATCCGAGACGCCACTTCGCTTGGAGCTGGGATTGCAATAGCCGGGCAGTCCAAAGCAGAGCCCCTGAAGCGCCAGATGATAGGCTGTCGGCATATCTGATTGGCCCACATCGATGCCCAGATCGCCGATAGCACAGCTCAAAGCTTGCTTTACAGTGTCC
Organism: uncultured Collinsella sp.; assembly: GCA_937966215.1. GTDB lineage: Bacteria > Actinomycetota > Coriobacteriia > Coriobacteriales > Coriobacteriaceae > Collinsella. The sequence goes on from CALCKK010000011.1 coordinate 15,840, forward strand.
TCGTCTCCTCGACACAGCCCGTCATGGAACGAGTCGATAACTCCAACGTCCTCAACGGCGCACTCAAACCATTCCAGAATTACAAGACGGAGCGCCTGACGCACTTCGTTATTAGGCAGACGCAGGGAACGAAGGCACGCGCCGTCCTCCGAATGCCCCGTCATGTCCGTCGTAAGAAATCCAGACAGATACAGCGCTGTCCAGATATCTTCGGGCTTGGCAGCATCGGCCTCCTCGGCATGCACATGCACTGGCGCCTCAATAAACCCATGCGGCTCAAGCAAATCGAACAATGCGGACAGGCGCATGAGATTCCAGTCGCCGACGCATGCGCTCAGACGGTCGGCGTAACCATACAGATCTGCCCGAACGGGCGCGACGCAACCGCGATGTGCGTAGTCCACCACGCGCTCCGGGATCGAGCAATAAAAACCACCAAACAGATAGCCCTCAAGCCACTCACGCGCGTCATCCAGACAGCCGTTGCGACCGATGCGATCCAACAGCACCTGGACTTCGTCGTCCGAAAAACCGAACCATCGATCACACCAGCTCGACAGCGGTGTCGCCGACCGATAGGAAACCCCACGTTGGGACAACGCGAACTCGGCAGGACCGGGGCGCTCGCCCATAAGACACGTCAATCGCAACGAGTCGCCGGCGTCGGCAATGGTGTCGAACAACATTCGGCAGAGCGACTCTAGGGAATCCACGCTACCGTCGTCCTTAGCGTCCAAACGCTTTGGACATACCGCGTCGTAGTCGTCTATCAGAAGAACAACCTGCTCATCGAAAGCTGCCTGGAGCAGTTTAATAAGCACGCCAAGCGCCGCATCGATCTCCTTATCGCTGGCCACCCCACGCGCCGCCCTCTCGATAAGACGAACCTCACGTCTTGACAGATCAGGCGCGGCAAGCAGCGGCAGTAATCGGGCGCACTCGCGCACGACAGCCCCGCGAATTGCTGCCGCAGCACCAGCGCCATGCCTCGAAGCGGCAGCTGTAAAGTCGAGCATGATGACCGGATAACTCGCGTACTCATCACGATAGCGACCGCCGCCCGCCTGCCAAATCTGGGTACCAGCGAACAGGCTTCGATCCGGCAGCCGGCGATCAGGTCGTTCCAAATAGCACTTGAGCATCGATAAATTCATGCTCTTGCCAAAACCCTTGGGCCGACAGCAAAGCGCAACAGGTGCTTCACTGTCCAATATATCGGCAATAAACATAGTCTTATCGACGAGTAAACACCGATTGATTGCATCGGAAAAGTCGTGTGCATCAACCGGTAGAGCTGCGCTATCCGCATGATTGAGCAACCGTGCACCAAACGCATGAGTAAAACCACAATTCACCTGTTCAGACACCGTAAACTCTCCTTCTAACGCAGCACGATGCCCATTGTAGCGAGCGGGTAGAGCGCAACAATATCGACATGCAAACGTTTCGGGCAGCGGTAGCAACAGCCCCCCGAGGGGGCATAACAAATCGTTGCACAACAAAAAAAGGGGGGCCGATGCCGCCGCACCGGACCCCGTCCCAAACTCTTATAGAAAACGATCTGGAAGATTACTCCTCCAAGCCGTCCTCCCCAGAAGCCTTCTTCTGCTGATCGAGCTTATGCTTACCACTTACGATAGACGTAGCGCCCAGTGTGGCCAAGCTTGCACTGGCAAGGCTCGCCATCACAATCAGATCGCCCGTCTTGGGCATGTTGCCGCCCGAGGACTTGGTAGTTGTAGTCGTCGTGGTCGTGGTGGTCACCGTTTTGGAGTCATTTTGCTCTTGGACCTGGTTGTCAGCACCGCTCTTGTCGTCGTCTTCGGACTGTTTCTTTTCGCCCTCGGCCTTGCTCTTGTCCTTCTCCTCAGATTCAGACTTCTTATCCTCGTCCTTCTTCTGTTCGGACTTGTCGCTCTTCTCCTCAGAGCTAGAACCCTTATCGGATTCGGTCTTCTCGGAAGCCTTGTCCTTGGAGTCGCCCTTTGCGGCTTCGATCTTTTCCGTGGAAACCTGATCAGAGTTGCCCTTGTTCTGGGTCGAGCCGTTATTGACGCCAGCCATCAGCGAAGAGCCCAGCGTAGAACCAAGCTGCTCGGAGAAAGAAGGCTTCTTGTCCGGCGAAGCAACGGGAACGTCCGGCGCCTTATTCGAGTCATCCTTGGAAGCATCGGAACCAGGGGTTGCGTCAGAGCCGGAGCCGTTGTTAGAGCCGGTGCCAACGGACGAATCGATCGAGCCGGTGGATGGGTTAGAGGTGCCAGCGCCGGTCGAACCAGAAGCGTCGCTGTCCGTATTGCCGGCAGAGCTTGAAGACGAATCGCCCGCAGCAGAGCCGTTTGAATCGGAGCCGTTCGAGGTGGAGCCGTTGTTGGTAGTGCCATCAGCAGAGCCATCACCGTCAGCACCGGTCGAGGGCGCATCCATCCTGTCATCGTTGGCATCGTCGCTCGAGTCGTCATTCGAATCAGGCGTCGGCGAGGGCGCCGGCGTAGGCTCGGGCTGCACGGGCGTCGCAGCGGCAGCGGCCTCGTCCTCGGCGATATAAACCAAGCAGTCCTTCAGCTCGTTGCGGTAGCGGTTCTTCCAGCCCTCATGATACTGGGGCTGGCTCGAATACTTGGTCGCCACGTTATTGACCACACTGTTGGAAAGCGCCGTCACAAACTCGCGATCAGTCATACTGTTAGAAAGGTTTGCCCAACGGAAGAAGTCCCTGCAACCACCGGTGCCGCACATGTTGGCGATGCTCCACACCATGCCCTTAACGCAATCGGCACGGCCCGAAATATCAATGCCCAGGCCGCTCTTGAGCCACGCCTCGGTCACCGCATAGTACGAGTTGTACGCATACGCATCCTGCAGAGCCGAGAACTCAACAGGGTCGGTGTTATAAGCACCTTGGAAGGCATCCTGCGCGATATGGCCCAGCTCGGTGAGCTGGCCGTTCTCGTACATGGCATTGCTCGCGTTGGAAATCTCGCTGCCTCGATCAATCGCATCCTTGAGCATGCTGTATTTTTCGGGGTTGTAGTTGTAGGCCTGCTTCATAAACGGAATGAGCGACCATCGGCGGTCGAACTGGTAATAACCCAGCGCGTTATAGCCGTCGCCATACGAAAAGCCCTGGTTATAGTTGCCGTGGCTCTCGTACTTGGTAAAGTACTTCATCTCGGGGGTCACGTTAACAAACGAAACGCCCTGGACCGACCTCAGCACGCCCGAGAAGGACTGCTGGGTATAGAGACCCTTATCGATATCGGTCGCATCCGAGGCAACGCCCGGCGTGGGCTCCTCGGCAGCGGCGGGTGCCGGCGCGGAAACGGCGCCGAACGAAAGCGCCAGCGTCAGGCCCGCGACAATAGCAGAATGCTTGGGCTGCATAAGATCCTCCCTGCATTGGTGTAGTTAAAGTGCAGTTTGCAAAGATAGAATTAAGTATTGCAGCTCACCCGTTGTTGCACAACAACCCCTCGGTAAACGGCAACAACCCTCCGCGAAATCTTAAGGAATTGCGCTAAACCTACAGCTTGATGTTGAAGTTGACTTCGGGGATGGCGGCCAGGTCGGCCAACGTCACGCCGTCGACGTACTTTTCGATCACGTCGTCCAGGCCGCGCCAGAACTTGACGGTTGAGCACAAATCGCTGCGGGTGCAGCTGTTGTCGATGCCGTCGCACGCCACGGGCGCCGTGCTGCCCTCGACAGCGCGCAGGATGTCGCCAGCACGCACCTCGGCGGGGTCCTTGGCCATCATGTAGCCACCGCCTTTGCCGCGCACGCTCTTAAGCAGGCCCGCCTTCATGAGCGGACGAACCAGCTGCTCCAAATACTTTTGCGAGATATGTTCACGGTCGGCAACCTCGCGCAAAGCAATCTTGCCCTCGGCGTCACCCAGCGCCGCGATATAGATCATTAACCGGAGGGCATAGCGGCCCTTAGAAGAAATGAGCATACCTACCCTCCCATCGCATCTGGAACAACATAACCAGGTTTGTTTGTCCCAAATCTTAAGTAAGTGGGACAAACACAACAGGTTATTTTGTCCCAGAATTTGAAAAGTCGAGTGGATTAGTCGGGTTTTCCCTTGACTAACGCCGAACCCATAGTAACTTTATTCCGAGAAGATTCCTAGGGTTTAGCACACCTATGAGTACACCATATACAGAGAGGGACAGCATGAGCGCAAATCCGCTGCTTTCCATCGAAGGTCTGACCGCCTCCGTGGACGAGAAGACCATCCTCCACAACGTCAACCTCAACGTCGCCGCCGGCGAGACCCACGTGCTGATGGGCCCCAACGGCGCCGGCAAGTCCACCCTCGGCCACCTGGTCATGGGCGACCCCGTCTACACGGTCAACGACGGACGTATCGTCTTTGACGGCCAGGACATCACCGAGCTCACCACCGACAAGCGTTCGCGCGCCGGCCTGTTTCTGAGCTTCCAGGCCCCGGTCGAGATCCCGGGCGTGCCGCTGTCGAGCTTTTTGCGCGCCAGCATCGCCGGCCGCCCCGGCCTGGAGATGAAGGGCAAGGAGTTCCGACGTCGCGTCAAGGAGCTCGCGGCCGAGCTTAACATGGATACCTCCTACCTCAACCGTGAGCTGGGCGTGGGCTTCTCGGGCGGCGAGAAAAAGAAGGTCGAGATGCTCCAGCTTCTGCTGCTGCAGCCCAAGCTCGCCATCCTAGACGAGACCGACTCCGGCCTGGACGTCGACGCGCTTTCCACCGTCAGCCACGGCATGGACGCCTACCGCAAGAGCTGCGACGGCTCCATGCTCATCATCACGCACAACACGCGCATCCTGGAGCACTTGGATGTCGACCGCGTCCACGTTATGGTCAAGGGTCACATCGTGCGCGAGGACGACGCCTCGCTCATCCCCTGGATCGACAAGAACGGCTTTGAGACCTTTGAGCGCGAGGCCGCCGAGCAGCGCGCCCAGGCCGAGGCCGCCGCTGCCGAGCAGCAGGCGTAAAGGGGCGACGTAATGACCAAGAACCGCACCGAGGTCGCGGACATCGACCGCAGCCTCTACGACTTCACCTATGGCGAGGAGGGATTCGAGCGCCTCGACGCCGGCATCACGCCCGACATCGTGCGCGAGATCAGCGCCAAGAAGGACGAACCGCAGTGGATGCTCGACCTGCGCCTCAAGTCCCTCGAGATCTTCAACCGCTTCCCCGATCCGACGTGGGGCCCCTCCATCGAGGGCCTGGACATGGACAACATCGTCACCTACGTCAAGCCCAACACCGACCAAAAGCACGACTGGGAGTCGGTGCCCGACGACATCAAGAACACCTTTGAGCGCCTGGGCATCCCCGAGGCCGAGCGCAGCTACCTGGCGGGCGTCGGCGCGCAGTACGACTCCGAGCTGGTCTACCACAACATGCAGGACACCGCGTCCAAGATGGGTATCGTCTATTCCGGCATCGAGGAGGCCCTGCACGATCCACAGTGGGAACCGCTCATCCACGAGAAGTTTATGACGCTCATCCCGCCCACCGACCACAAGTTTGCGGCCTTGCACGGCGCCGTATGGTCGGGCGGCTCGTTTGTCTACGTGCCCAAGGGCACCAAGTTGGACTTCCCGCTGCAGAGCTACTTCCGCCTTAACGCCAAGGGCGCCGGCCAGTTTGAGCACACGCTCATCATCGTCGAGGACGATGCCGACCTGCACTTCATTGAGGGTTGCTCAGCGCCCAAGTACAACGTGGCCAACCTCCACGCCGGCGCCGTCGAGCTCTTTGTGGGCAAGCGTGCACATCTGCGCTACTCGACCATCGAGAACTGGTCCAAGAATATGTACAACCTCAACACCAAGCGTGCGCGCGTGGACGAGGACGGCGATATCGAGTGGATCAGCGGTTCCTTCGGCAGCCACGTGGGCTACCTCTACCCCATGAGCGTGCTCAACGGCCGCCGCGCCCGCTCGAGCTTTACCGGCATCACCTTTGCCGGCGCCGGCCAGAACCTGGATACCGGCTGCAAGGTCGTGCTCAACGCGCCCGATACCTCGGCAACCGTCGAGACCAAAGGTATCTCCAAGAGCGGCGGCATTCAGACCTTCCGCAGCTCTATCGTGGCCACGCCCAAGGCAGAGGGTTCCAAGGCAACCGTGAGCTGCCAGTCGCTCATGCTCGATGACCAGAGCCGCTCCGACACCATCCCCGCCATGGACATCCGCGCCAAGAACGTCGACATCGGCCACGAGGCCACCATCGGCCGCATCGGCGACGACAAGGTGTTCTACCTGATGAGCCGCGGCATCTCGGAGGAAGAGGCCCGCACCATGATCGTCAACGGCTTTGCCAACCCGGTCTCCAAGGAGCTGCCGCTGGAGTACGCCGTCGAGATGAACAACCTGATCAAGCTCGAGATGGAAGGAGCGATCGGATAATGAAACAGGAAACCAACGCCGCTGCTACCACGCTCGAGCAGGTCAACGCGATGCCCGCAGCAACCTGGGGCTGGTTGAAAATGAATCAGACCAAGCTCGAGCTCTCTGACGAGCTTGCCGCCGCTCCCGCGGAGGCCGTTGAGGTCGAAGGCTTGGGCGAGCAGTTTTCCGGCGCTGCCGACGCGTTTGGCACCGCCATGAACGCCATGGCCGAGCGCTTCCCCGAGCGCCGCGCCTCCGCCCCCGGTGATGCCGCCGACCGCGCCCGCATCACGCCCGAGACCGAGCTCGACGTGCCCGCCACCTCCGTCTACCAGGCCGGCGCCATCAAGCTCGAGGAGGAGCTCTCCCCTGCTGAAGCCTTCGAAACCGGCATGGGCGAGGCTGCCTACGCCTACTTGGCCGAGCACGCTACCAAGCGCATCGTCATCGATGTGCCCGCATACCAGCACGCCACGGTTACCGTGCGTGTGAGCGGTGTCGATGCCGCCGCGGCCATCGCCGCCATCGACATCGTCGCTCGCCCGCAGGCAACGCTCGACCTGCATATTGCCCTAGACTCTCCTGTTACCGGCGAGGGTGTCGTGGGCTCCGTGCTACGCGTGTGCGCCCACGAGTACGCCACCGTCAACGTGACCTGCGCGCAGACACTCGACGACAGCTGGATCGCACTCGACGACACCGGCCTGTTCCTGGACGAGGGCGCGCGCGTCAACGTGCAGCACACCGTCCTGGGTGCCGGCGCCAGCGCCACCGGCCTTGCCGGCGACCTGCTGGGCGACACCGCCAAGGTGACCATCGATACCGATTACCTGGGCGCCCGCGAGCAGGTGCGCGACTTTAACTACGAGCTGCGCCACCGCGGTCGCAAGACCGAGTGCGAGATCGACGCCAACGGCGTGCTGACCGGCACGTCCAAGAAGGTCTACCGTGGCACCATCGACCTCGTGCACGGCTGCAAGGGTGCAACCGGCACCGAACGCGAGACGGTGCTTTTGGCCAACAAGGGCGTCGACAACAAGACCGTTCCCGTCATTCTCTGTGACGAGGACGACGTCGCCGGCAACCACGGCGCCACCATCGGTCACGTCCGCGACGAGCAGCTGTTCTACCTCGCCTGCCGTGGCCTTGACCAAAACGCCGCCGAGGACCTGTTCATCCGCGCCAAGCTGGAGGACGCCGCGCTTTCCGCCACCGACGAGCGCACCCGCGCCGCCGTCGTCCGCCTAGGCAACAACCTGATCGACAACTTTGAAGAGGAGCTCGCATGATCGACACCGAGCACGTTAAATGCGATACCTGTACTGCCCCCGAGCCCATGGAGCTCGACGCCAGCGACGAGGCTTCGCGCTGCTGGCCCACCGTGGACATCGAGACCAACCCCTACAAGGGCCAGTTCCCGCTGTTCCAGCAGCACCCCGAGATCGCCTTCCTCGATAGCGCCGCCACCGCGCAGCGCCCTGCCTGTGTGCTCGACGCCGAACGCGACTTCTACCAGCGCATGAACGCCAACCCCCTGCGCGGCCTGTACTCGCTGTCCGTCGAGGCCACCGACGCCATCGCGAAGGTCCGCCAGCAGATCGCTGACCTCATCGGCGCCTCACAGGCCAACGAGGTCGTCTTCACCCGCAACACGAGCGAGTCGCTCAACCTGGTCGCTAAGAGCTTTGCGCCCACAGTGCTCGAACCGGGCGACGAGGTCGTCATCACCATTATGGAGCACCACTCCAACCTGATTCCGTGGCAGCAGGTCTGCCGCGAAACCGGCGCCAAGCTCGTCTACCTCTACCCCACCAAGACCGGCCAGCTCACCACCGAGGAGGTTCTTGCCAAGGTGGGTCCCAAGACCAAGATCCTAGCCGTGGGACAGGTCTCCAACGTGCTGGGCGTCGAGAACCCGGTCAAGAACCTCGGCAAACTCGTGCACAAGTACGGCGGCTACCTGGTCGTCGACGGCGCGCAGTCGCTGCCGCACATGCCGGTCGATGTGGCCGACCTGGGCGCCGACTTCTTTGCCTTTAGTGCGCACAAGGCCATGGGCCCCATGGGCATCGGCGTGCTGTGGGGCAAGATGGACCTGCTCAACGCCATGCCGCCCATGCTTACCGGCGGTGAGATGATCGACTCGGTTACTGAGCAGGACGCCGTCTGGGCTCCCGTCCCCGAGAAGTTCGAGGCCGGCACGCAGGACGCCGCCGGCATCTTCGCCACAGGCGCCGCCCTCGACTACCTCGTCAACACGGTGGGCTACGAAAACATCCAGGCACGCGAGCAGGCACTCGTCCACTACCTGATGGGCGAGCTCATGCAGCTCGACTTTGTCCAGATCATCGGCTCAATCTATTGGGATAACCACCACGGTGTCGTGAGCTTTAATGTCAAGGGCATCCACCCGCACGATGTCGCGAGCATCATGGACATGGACGGCGTCTGCATCCGCGCCGGTCACCACTGCGCGCAGCCGCTGCTCACCTGGCTGGGCGTCGAGAACCTTGCCTGCTGCCGCGCCAGCGTGGCCTTCTACAACGACAAGGCCGACATCGACAAGTTCATCGCCGGCCTGCATCACGTTTGGAGCACATTCAATGGGTAATCTGTACACCTCCACCACATTTATGGAGCACAACTCGCACCCCGACTATAAGTACGAGATGGATGCTCCCACGCACGAGCACGACGGCATCAACCCCAGCTGCGGAGACGAGCTCACCTTGCAGCTGCGTGTCGAGAACGGCGTGATCGAGGAGGCCTCCTTTACCGGCCACGGCTGCGCCATCAGTCAGGCCAGCGCCGACATCATGGCCGACCTCATCACCGGCGAGACGGTCGAGGAAGCGCGTCGCTTGGCAGGGCTCTTCCTCGCCATGATCCGCGGCGAACAGCTCTCCGAGGAGGACCTGGAAGATCTGGACGAGGCCGCCCAGCTCCAGGACATCTCGCACATGCCCGCCCGCGTCAAATGCGCCGAGCTCGCCTGGCGCACCCTCGACGGCATGCTCGAGGGGCAAGCAAACCAGTAGCGTATGCCCCGAATCCAAGGTTTTTGATTGCCGAGCCGCCCGATACGGGCGGCTCTGTTTTTTCTAATGAGCGCGAACGCACAAAGTCCGCGCGTCCGGCACCCCGTCTGTCATTTACCACACAGCCAGACGCGAACACGGGCGTTTTCCACAGCACCAAAGGCCTGCGGCAGGGCCACGAGCACGCCTAGCATCGTCCCATGCCCCATCCAGCTGGGCTCCGATTCGCTTCGCGCCTGCTGCAGACGGGTCCCATAGGGAGCGGCGTGCATTTTTGCGAATATTCAGCACGCCAAGCTGTGTGTATACGCATCGAAAGCGTTAATCAACGTCTCCAGGCGCATATATAGTGCGTTTTAGAACAAGCATCGTGGTCTCAGGGGCGCAAACATGAGCTTCGGGAGCGCATCGGCAGGCATAAATAGCTTCGGGGCCCGTATGTTGCAAAATTGCGACGGTAGTGGCAGTACCGCGATGCTGAAAACTCCATTTTTTGCACGGCGCAGATGGGGGTAGGCACGGGCAAACCCGGACTGAGCCCTTATTTTATGCAAGATGGCGATTGTTCTATGCATATTAAGAAGTGCAGTTGCCGCACCAAGCTTTTGAACGCTTGTTGCGGCGTATGGACGACCCCATCTGCGGCGCACAGGCGACCCTACATCACGTTTCCGCCAGTCCGCATCGCCGTCCGCGCGCGGGCACGCACAATACGAGAGACGGTACTTTTGCCAATCCCGGTATAGCGCTCAATCTGGCGCACCGTGAAACCGGCATCGTGCAATCCAAAAATAACGGTATCGCGCTGCGCCGGCGGTGCGGCTTTAACCCCGCGAAGCGGAACCCCGAGTTCCTTAGCCATCTTGCCGGCAAAGGCGTGGCGTTCCCACTCCGTCTCTTTCATATCGCCCAGCGCTGGCTCGCCGCCGTCGGGCGTCGAAAGTGAATAGGCAATAAAGCCCTCGGCAGAACCAAAGAGCTCAAGCACGCAAGAAGGATCAGAAAATCCCCTCGCGACATCAGCCGCGTCACCGTCGTAAGCGCGCAAATGCTCCGCAAAGCTGCTCCAGGGATAACGCTCGATTAGGCCAACGCCCGCCTCCTGTGGATCGGCGTGTACGGAGCGAATAGCCTCCATCACCTGCCAGTCGGTATCGAGCGAGCGCCGGTCAAAACGGTTCTGGAACAGATGACCTGTGCGCCCCGTGCGTTTATTGAACCGCCGCGCGTACGTCAAAAGCAGCCGGTGCATCGCCGCGCTCATCGCGTCCTCGTAATCTGCCAGCACCAGATGCACGTGATTGCCCATAAGACACCAAGCGATAACCGTGACGCCTGCCTCCCGGCAGCAGTCGCGCATCAACTCCAAAAACTCCCACCGGTCTTCATCGCCCTCAAAGATGAGCTGCTTGCCCGTACCGCGGGCACAGACATGGTAAAAGCCGGTAACCGTTCTCCAAACGCGCTGCATGGCGCTCCCTTCGCCGGGATCTGCTTGCCATCCAATACAGCACGATTGAAGCGTGCCATCAAAACATCCACGCAAAACAATAGACTCGCGCGGCCAAAGGCAGTAAATAGGCGGCGAACGGCACCGTTGCAACAGGTCAGCCCCTGCAACGCTTACAAGAGCTGACCAAAAGCTTGCCCAAGACGAACCCCCTCTACGGAAGTTCGCGACCACAGAACATAGAGTTAAACCGTTTCAATTTAAACTTCCGGACTTCTCGCTACGAAAACTGAGCCGTTCGCCGAATATTCCGTGCATTTCGCGGTATTATAGGGGCTGCATGTCATGTCCCTTTCGAAGGGTCGCCCGGCAATCGCCAGCCACGACCCCCAGACGGGACGCCAACACGATAGAGAGGAGAGGCATGCAGTACTCACAGGAAGTGGAGAACATGTGCCCCGTTGCCAAGGGTGCATACCACGGCCCCGCACCCATCCCCGAGGAGGGCAAGTGGGTCCAGGCTAAGGAGATTTCCGACATCTCCGGTCTTACGCACGGTGTGGGTTGGTGCGCACCTCAGCAGGGCGCCTGCAAGCTCACGCTGAACGTCAAGGACGGCATCATCGAGGAGGCCCTCGTTGAGACCATCGGCTGCTCGGGCATGACCCACTCTGCCGCCATGGCTTCCGAGATCCTTCCCGGTAAGACCATCCTCGAGGCCCTCAACACCGACCTCGTCTGCGACGCCATCAACGTTGCTATGCGCGAGATCTTCCTGCAGATCGTTTACGGCCGCAGCCAGACCGCGTTCTCCGAGGGCGGCCTGCCCGTGGGCGCCTCCCTCGACGACCTCGGCAAGGGCCTTCGCTCTCAGGTCGGCACCATGTTCGGCACCAAGGCCAAGGGCGCTCGTTACCTCGAGCTCGCTCAGGGCTACGTCACCCGCATGGCTCTCAACGACAAGAACGAGATCATCGCATTCGAATTCCTGAACCTCGGCAAGTTCACCGACGCCGTCAAGGCCGGCAAGACCCCCGAGGAGGCCATCGCTGGCGCTATGGGCCACTATGGTCAGTGGGAGAACGCTGCCAAGTACATCGACCCGCGCACCGACGAGGAGACTCACTCCGTCGCCAGCGTGTTCCCGGTTCACGAGTAGAAAGGGAGGGAAATAACTATGACTGTTACGTTCGAAGGTTACGAGCGCCGCGCTGACAAGATCAACAAGTGCCTCGCCGACAACGGCATCGCCTCCCTCGAGGAAGCTCTGCAGATCTGCACCGACAAGGGCTTCAACCCGCGTGAGATCGTCAACAACACCCAGTCCATCGCCTTCCAGAACGCCGAGTGGGCCTACACCCTCGGTTGCGCTCTCGCTGTCAAGCGTGGCGCCAAGACCGCTTCTGAGGCTGCCGCCATCATCGGCGAGGGCATCCAGGCCTTCACCGTTCCCGGCTCCGTCGCCGAGGACCGCAAGGTCGGTCTGGGCCACGGCAACCTGGGCGCTATGCTGCTCTCCGACGACACCGAGTGCTTCGCCTTCCTGGCTGGCCACGAGTCCTTCGCTGCCGCTGAGGGCGCTATCGGCCTGGCTCTGAACGCCAACAAGGCTCGCAAGAAGCCGCTGCGCGTTATCCTCAACGGTCTGGGCAAGGACGCCGCTCAGATCATCGCCCGCATCAACGGCTTCACCTACGTGAAGACCCAGTTCGACTACTACACGGGCGAGCTCAAGGTCGTCGAGACCATCCCCTACTCCGATGGTCCCCGCGCTGCCGTTAACTGCTACGGCTCCGACGACGTCCGCGAGGGCGTTGCCATCATGTGGCACGAGAACGTCGACATCTCGATCACCGGTAACTCCACCAACCCCACGCGCTTCCAGCACCCCGTCGCTGGCACCTACAAGAAGGAGCGCCTCGAGGCTGGCAAGAAGTACTTCTCCGTCGCTTCTGGTGGCGGCACTGGCCGTACCCTGCACCCGGACAACATGGGCGCCGGCCCTGCCTCTTACGGCATGACCGACACCATGGGCCGCATGCACTCCGACGCCCAGTTCGCCGGTTCTTCCTCCGTGCCTGCGCACGTCGACATGATGGGTCTCATCGGCATGGGCAATAACCCCATGGTCGGTGCCACCGTCGCCTGCGCTGTCGCCGTCGAGGAGGCCCTCAAGGCCTAGTCGCGCCCGCGCGATGCTCACATAGTTGAGCTTTGGAGCCGCTACCTTTCGGGGTAGCGGCTCTTTTTGTTTACGCTGTCGCAGGGCAGCTAATGCCGATATATCAGTTGGGGCGAAATACGAGATGTGATGAGACGGAGCGTCAGAACGTCCATGACGCCCACCTGCCATATGTGCCCTTTACCGATTTGCCGAGTCTTTGCGGCCCCATTGCCGATCACCCGTGCGACAATGCGCCGGACGAGAAAGGAATCCGATGGAATCGACTGATGTACTGGTAATTGGATCTGGCATTGCGGGACTTTGCGCCGCCATAGAGGCAGCGCGTACGGGCGCAACCGTCACTGTAGCAAGCGCCGGCAAGACCATGAGCGGATCGAGCTTCTTCCCGGGCACCTGGGGTCTGGGCCTTATTGGCCCCGTCGACGAGGGCGACGAGCAGGACCTCATCGACACCATCCAGACCGTCGGCGGCGGTGTCGCCGACCTCGAGCTTGTCCAGACGTTTGTGCACGGCATTCCCCAGGCAATTGAATGGCTCGAGCAAGACCTGGGCGTTGAGCTCCAGCGTCCGCAAAGCGCTGAGAGCGCTCAGCAAAAGCAGTTTATCCCCTGCTTTGACCACAAAACGCGCATGTGGCGCGGCCTCACCCGCAAGCCCCTTGAGGACGCTCTGACGGCCCGGCTCGAGTCGCTCGGCATTCGTCTGCTCCCCCGCCATGAGCTTATCGACCTTGTTGAGGACACGAACGGCAGAATAACCGGAACCGTGCTCTACGACCTCACCGAAAATCGAATCGTGCCCTTTGCCGCCAAGGCCACGATCATCGCAGCCGGTGGCACAGGTGGCCTGTTCGAGCGCAGCCTTACGTCGGCTGATGTGCTCAGCTCCTCGCAGGCCATCGCGCTGGCGCACGGCGCAACACTTACTAATATAGAGTTCATGCAGATGATGCCCGGCTTCATCGAGCCCAAGCGAAACCTTGTATTTAACGAGAAGACCTGGCGCTACGTCAAGTTCGACCAGCCGGCAGGTATTGCCGACGATAAGCTCGACGATCTGCTCGAGCAACGCTCCGGATATGGTCCCTTCACTTCGCGTCTGGATTCTCGCGCTATCGACCTAGCCATCGACCAAGCGGGAGCCGAAGGCCTGGCGCTCCACTACGACTTCCCCCGCGAGGACATCCCCGAGTTTGTGCAGACCTTTGCCACCTGGCTGCAAGACGAGCACGGCATCGCGCCGACCGACGAGATGCGCGTGGCGATGTATGCCCACGCCGCCAACGGCGGTATCAAAATCGACAAGACCGCGTACGCAGGCGTTGAGGGCCTCTACGCCTGCGGTGAGGCAACAGGCGGCATGCACGGCGCCGACCGCATCGGCGGCTTGTCGAGTGCCAATGGCATCGTGTTCGGGCGCATTGCGGGCGCATCGGCAGCCCAAGCAGCGCTGGACGCTCCTGAGGCGGCCGCACCGATGGATATCGCCCTCCCCCAGCATGGCATAGCTACAGCAGACGCCGAGCGCCTGACCCGCTGCCTCAAACGCACAATGAGTACGTACTGCATGATCAACAGGACCGAAGCGGGTCTATCCAAGGCCCTGCAACAGCTTGAAAGCCTGAAAGACGAGGCAACGGCGCTGAGCAAGCCGCATGCCAATGACAGCGAGATCGCAGCCCTCGCCCGCCTGCAATCGCAGAATCAGCTGGCAACTGAGATGGTCAAAGCCATGCGCAAGCGGACCGAAAGCCTGGGTTCGCACTATCGATCGAATTAAACTGGACACCTATCTAGAGCAGAGCACAACTAATCGATATCTATGGGCCCCGTGACCTCGAAGTGGCACGGGGCCCATTCGTGTCCGCACGGCAGCGTATCCTTATTCTGAGTACAGAGCGGGCAAAGCGCGCATAGACAATAGATCAGCGAGGAGGAGATACGGACAGTAGAGATATCGAGAAGTGGCGTGTCGAACTTGATAGCTACGCCAATGTGGAAGAGGGCGTTGAGTATTGGCTCGCACGCGATTTAATGGAACCCATGGGATACACTCGATGGGAGAACTTCGCCGAAGTTGTTAAGAGGGCAAAAGTCTCGTGCGAAACAAATAAAACTCCAGTTGATTCCCATTTTCGTGACACCACGAAAATGATAACTGCCGGTGTCGCCGCTCGCGCGGTTAAAGACTACAAGCTTACGCGCTATGCATGCTATTTAATCGCCCAAAACGGAGATTCAAACAAGCCAGAGATCGCGCTCGCCCAGGCATACTTTGCCGTGCAGACGCGCCGGTTTTACTGATCCCCAGGGTAGACTCGATCTGTGAAAGCGGCTGTGCCCTTTCGGGTTCGGCCCCATGCGAGGTTAATAAAAAAGACGGCCAACCTTCGCTGACCGTCTTAATCATCTTTGGGTGGGCCGTCAGGGGGTCGAACCCTGGACCTTGGGATTAAGAGTCCCCTGCTCTACCAACTGAGCTAACGACCCAAAGCTAAAGTCCGTGGTGGCGGACTTTAGAGGAGATATCGTGTGGTGGGCCGTCAGGGGGTCGAACCCTGGACCTTGGGATTAAGAGTCCCCTGCTCTACCAACTGAGCTAACGACCCGATATCAACACGAAGCAAGAACTGGGGTGGGTAAAGGGACTCGAACCCTCGACCTACGGGACCACAACCCGTCGCTCTAGCCAACTGAGCTACACCCACCGTGTCCTGTGCGCTTCGCGCTCGACTATTATTGCAAGGAACGCCACGCGATGCAAGCCCCAATTTTCAAGAATTTTGAAAAGAGTTTTTCGAGACCATTTCGAGCATTTCCCACCGGTTTCATAGGAGTAAACTTGCCCCACTGCAAATGCTCGAAAGGACCGGCATGAAAGAACTCTCCAACCGCACGGCAACGTTTACCGATTCGGTCATCCGCCGCATGACGCGCATCTCCAACAAGTATGGCGCCGTCAACCTGTCACAGGGCTTCCCCGACTTTGATCCCCCGGCGCAGCTGCTCAATAGCCTCAGCACCATCGCCACCGACCCCAAGCCGCTCTACCACCAGTACTCCATCACCTGGGGCTCCCAGGCCATGCGCGAGGCGCTTGCCGCCAAGCAGGAGCACTTTATGGGCATGCCGATCAACCCCAACGAGAACATCGTGGTCACCTGCGGCTCCACCGAGGCTATGATGGCCGCCATGATGACGGTCACAAACCCCGGCGACAAGGTCGTCATCTTCTCGCCGTTCTACGAGAACTACGGCGCCGACACGATCCTTTCGGGTGCGGAGCCCATCTACGTGCCGCTCAACCCGCCCACCTTTGACTTCGACCGTGGGATCCTCGAGGCGGCCTTCCGCGACAACGATCCCAAGGCGATTGTCCTATGCAACCCGTCCAACCCCTGCGGCAAGGTCTTTACCCGCGAGGAGCTCACCTTTATCGCCGACCTGTGCAAAAAGTACGACGCCTACTGCATTACCGACGAAGTCTACGAGCACATCGTCTACGCGCCCCACGAGCATGTCTATATGGCCACGCTGCCCGGCATGTTCGAGCGCACCATCAGCTGCAGCTCGCTGTCCAAGACCTACTCCATCACCGGCTGGCGCCTGGGCTACACCATCGCTCCTGCCGAAATCACCGAGCGCATCAAGAAGGTCCACGACTTCCTCACCGTAGGCGCCGCCGCTCCCCTGCAAGAGGCCGTCGTTACCGCCCTCAATTTCGACGATAGCTATTATCGGGAGGTCCTCGACCTCTACACTGCCAAGCGCGACCTATTCTGTCAGGGACTCGACAGCATCGGCCTCACGCACAACGTGCCGCAGGGCGCCTACTACGTGATGATGGATATCTCGGAGTTTGGCTATGACAGCGACCTCGACTTCTGCGAGGACCTGGCCTCCAGGGTGGGCGTGGGCGCTGTTCCCGGATCGAGCTTCTTCCGCGAGCCCGTCAACCACCTCATCCGCTTCCACTTTGCCAAGCGAGACGAGACGCTTAACGCGGCGCTGGAGAACCTCAAGTCTCTGCGTGATAAAATCGAGCCGCGCGGGTAAGGACGGTCAGTAACTAAAGGCACTAAAGAAACCTCGTGAACCCGTTGGGCCACGAGGTTTCTTTTTAAAGCGACCTCATTTATTTTTTAGAGCGCTATACTTTAGTCACGGAGCAACTCGTCCCAGAGAGGAATACTATGGCAGAGCAGCAGCTTATCGGAGCGCTCGAGGCCGGCGGCACCAAGATGGTCTGCGCCACGGGCTATGCAGACGGCACGGTCCTGGAACGCGAGCAGATTGCGACCACGACCCCGCGGGAGACCGTTGAGGCCGTCAACGCATGGTTTGCCGACAAGGGCATCGCCGCGCTGGGCATCGGCGCCTTTGGCCCCACCGCAGTCAACCCTGCCTCGCCCCAATACGGCAAGATCCTGGAGACGCCCAAAACGGCATGGCGCTACTTTGACCTGCTGGGCACCATCCAAAACGAGCTCAATATTCCCTGCGGCTACGACACCGACGTCAACGTCGCCTGCCTGGGCGAGGTCACCTTTGGTTGCGCCCAGAGCCTCACTGACGTGGTGTATCTGACCATCGGTACCGGCGTGGGCGCCGGCGTGCTCTCGGGCGGTAAGCTCGTGCACGGCATGATGCATCCCGAGGCCGGCCACATCCTGGTCACTCGCGACCCGCGCGACACCATCGGCGAGCACAGCGGCTGCCCCTTCCACGACAACTGCCTCGAGGGCCTCATCGCCGGCCCCGGCGTCAAAAAGCGCTGGGGCGGCAAGAGCGCCGGAGAGATGGCCGACGACCCAGATGCCATGGACCTGCTTGCCGGATACCTTGCGCAGGCGCTCATGACTTACATCCTGTGCTACGCACCGCAGAAGATCGTCATCGGTGGCGGCGTGGCCGACCACACCCCCATCGTGCCGCTCGCGCGCAAGAAGTGTGCCGAGATGCTCAACGGCTACATCGTCACGTCCGAGATGGCCGACATCGATAGCTACATCGTCAACAACAGCCTCGAGGGCAAGCAGGGCATTATGGGCTGCTTGGCCCTGGGCGCACAGGCGCTTCAGTAACAGACGCACCCGCAGGGCGTGGCGCGCCCGGCAAATCCGACCTACGGAACAACGCCACCACGCCCCATATAAGCCCTCGAATAAAAAAGGCCGCCTAGGACCAAACAATACGTCCTAGGCGGCTTTTTTGGCGCACATCAGCGACCGTAAGAGATATCGGAGCACAACGCCCGTTGCCGCACCACAGCAGTCGATCATCACATCGGTGATCATGCCGGCGCGTCCCGGAACAAAGAGCTGAATCGTCTCGTCGATCGAAGGAATCAGCAGCAGGAACACCGCCGTGGGCAGCAGCACGTCAAAGGTGCGCCGGCCCTCAAAATCAAAGGCGTGCGTTGCCAAGATGCCGAGCACCATATACTCGGTAAAATGCGCGCACTTGCGAACAACAAAGTTGGTCACCCATTCATATGGAAGTCCTACGCCGTGCAGGAAACCGCGGATAGCTTCCATGACCGTTAGGCTCAGCGAGCCCGACCCCGAGCCGGGAACCAGCGAATTGCCCCAGATCAAGAGCGCCATCAGGCAGGTCACGACCGCCCATTTTCGATTGATCTTAACCATGCAGAAGTTATGCCTCCGCGCGGAGCGGCGCGAAGCTGGCGGTACCGCCCTCGATAACGCTCAGATAGGCACGGCCCGTACGCTTGGCGGTAGAGGACTGCAGGCGCTCGATCTCTTCCTCGAGGATCTGATTGACGCGCTCGTGACGACGATTTTCCATAATGCCGGCGGCAATAGCCTCGGCTCGCTCGATGCCCTCGCGCGAGATACGGGCGGTATCCTCGGGGAACACAGCGCTGTGACGGCCGACATAGGCGGGTGCAGCAGGCTGAGGGGCAGCGACGGGAGCGGGAGCTGCAACAGGAGCAGGCTCGTCGATCTCGTCCAGAATCGCGGTGGCAGCGGCCCACATGTCCTCGTGGCCCGAGTAATCGGCCATGGGGACATCAACCTCGAGCGAGGCATCCGGAAGGTCGCCGGTGTCGATGCGATCTTGGGCATCAATCGATGCGGTGATGGCTGCAGGCTCATCGAGGTCATCGAGATCGATGTCCGCGGCACCGGAAATGATAGGCATGCTGGCGAGGTTTGCGTTGTACGGCGCAGCCTCAGCCGCCTGCTGCTGGGCAGGAGCGCCCCAAAGCGAGCTTTCGGCGGCACGGCGGGCGGCAACGGCCTCCTCGTCCGCGGTCATGGCTTCATCAACGTACGAATTATCGGCAGAAGCGTTCGCGTCCGCCGAGGTAGCGCTGTAGGCGTTATTGACTGCCGCGTTGGCAACGAGTGCCACGAAAGCCGCCGTGCTGCCCGCAGGGGCGGCCTGGGAGCCCGACACGGCGCGTGCCGCGGCGGCGATATCATCGCGATTGAAGGAGCCGGTCTGCCCGCCGTTGGTGAGCTCGTCGATGGCGACTTGATAGACGTCGCGCGAGCGTGCAGGGTCGCAGCTAACCGGCGAATCGTCGTCGAGCATGCTGTCGATCATGGACCAAGCCTCGGCCTCGTCCATAGCATCTGCGGCTCGAGCGATGGTAGGGACACCATCATCGGCATGACGGCGCTGGAACGCACCAGTCAGGCCGGAAAGGAATGCCGAGGTAGACTGCTCCGACTGAGCCTGAGAAGCAGAAGCCGCAGCGTACGGAATCGCATCCTGCTGCTGAGCTGGAATCGAGGCGGTCTTGAACTCGCTTTGATGCTGATTGAGATTGGCGGCACCGCCCATGGCATCGGGCTGGAACAGACGCTCTTCACGCTGCGCACGATACTCGGAGATACCCAGCGAGGCGGCATAGATACCCACGCCCGCCACCGCGCCCACGGCGAAGGGAACTGCACCCGCCACGACCGTCTCGTTCACCGACGAAAACGGCAGCGTCGCGGCATACATAACCACGGGAGCGGCAAGGCCGATCCCGCACGAAAGTCCGGCAAGGACTGCTCGTTGTGTTGCATCAGAAGAAGCCATGAGCTCTCCCCATCTTCCAGCACCCAAATCGCATCATTCAGTTGGCTGCGCGAGAGAAGATGAAGCGGGGCTATGCCCCAAAGCAACGGTATATGGTTCGTTTCATCTGCGTTTTCCGTCGCGAAGCTTAAAAGCTATTATGCGAAACCGCCCTGCCGATTGCAAGCGACGATGTCGGATTGAAACGGGAAACCTGCTGTTCGTCAGTCTTACAGTCAAAAATAAGCGTGGAGCGGCGCTATGGAAAAGGGCCGAGGCTCAAAGCCCCGACCCTTTATCGCATTGATGACTATCGCTGCGCGCGGATGACAACCTAGAACGTCTGCTCGTAGTCGCTGTGTTTTTTGGCCGAACGCACCAGGAACTCCTGGTTGGTGTTGGTGCCCTTAAGACCCTTGATAAACGATGCGGCTGCGCGCTCGGTGTTGTTCATGCCGGCAAGAATGCGACGCAGGCCAAAGACAAACGGACGCATCTGCTCGTCGACCAACAGGTCCTCGTTACGCGTACCGGAGGCAACGGGGTCGATAGCCGGGAAGATGCGGCGGTCGGCCAGGTCGCGGTCGAGCTTAAGCTCCATGTTGCCGGTGCCCTTGAACTCCTCAAAGATGACCTCGTCCATCTTAGAACCGGTGTCGATGAGGGCAGAGGCCAGGATGGTAAGCGAGCCACCGTTCTCGATATTGCGGGCTGCACCCAGGAAGCGCTTGGGCGGATATAGGGCCGCCGAATCGACGCCGCCCGAAAGGATGCGGCCCGAGGCGGGCGCCGCCAAGTTGTAGGCGCGGGCGAGGCGCGTGATGGAGTCGAGCACCACCACGACGTCGCCACCCAGCTCTACGATGCGCTTGGCGCGCTCGATGACGAGCTCTGCCACGCGAGTGTGGTTGTCGGCAGGCATATCGAAGGTCGACGCCACAACCTCACCCTTGATGGAACGCTGCATATCGGTGACCTCTTCGGGGCGCTCGTCGACGAGCAGGCAGATGAGGTGCACCTCGGGGTTGTTAATCGAGATGGACTGGCAGATCTTCTTGAGGATCGTAGTCTTGCCGGCCTTGGGCGGGGACACGATCAGGCCGCGCTGGCCCTTGCCGATCGGTGACACGATGTCGATGGCGCGACCGGTGATGGAATCCTTGCCGTGCTCCATGCGCAGCGGCTCATTGGGATAGACCGGGGTGAGGTCGCCGAACTTGGGGCGGTTGCGAATCTGCTCGGGGTCCAGACCGTTGACGGTCGTGATTTTGGCGAGGCCGGCGCGCTTGTCGCCGCCGCGCGAAGGACGCAGCGAGCCCTCGATGACGTCGCCCGTGCGCAGGCGCGCGGAGCGGATGAGGTAGGCGGGCACGAAGGCGTCGTCGTTGGACTTCATGTAGCCATGGGCGTGGATGATGCCGGAGCTGTCCGGGCGAATCTGCAGAATGCCCTTGATGTCGCGGAAGCCCTCGGCCTTCGCGGCGGTGACGTAGATCTCCTCGACGAGCTCGGCTTTCTTCTTGCCGGTCGTCTCGATCTCGAACTCCTTGGCCTTCTCGCGCAGCTCAGCGACCTTCATGGCAGCGAGCTCCTCGCGCGAAAGCGTGGGCTCGGTGGGAGCGGCATTACGCTCCTTGTTGCGCTGTTTGCGATCGCGCTGGCGGTTGCGGCGGTCGTTGTTGCGCTCGTCCTTGTGCTCGTTGCGCTCCTCGTTGCGCTTGTGCTGGCGACGGTTGGGGCGAGCGCCGTCTTCGCCCTCGGCGGGGGCGGCACCATCGGTTGCGGCGGTGTCAACATTGGCCGCAGCGGTGTCATTGGTCTCGGCGCCAGAATTAACCTGCGCTTCGACATCAGCCTGCTGCTCGGCGGCCTTGGCCTTAATGGACTTCTTGCGACCGCGCTTGGGCTTCTCGGATGCAGGCTGTTCGACGTCCTGGGGCTCGACGGCATCAGTCGATGCATCGGCGGTCGTCTCGGCGGAATCCTCGGACGCACCCTTCTTGGCAGCCTTGGCCTTGGACGTGCGCTTAGCAGCAGTACGACGGCTGCGACCGGGACGGACGTCGGCGGGCTCGGCATCGGCGGGAGCGGCCTCGGAAGTCGTAGCATCCTGGACGGGTGCATCGGCAGCGGTTGCAGACTCGGCGGTCGCCGCAGCATCCCGAGCGGCTGCAGCTGCGGCTGCGGCCTTCTCTGCCTCGACGAAGGCCTTGGGCTTGCGACCGCGACGGTGCGGGCGCAAAGCCGGATCGACAACGGGAACTTCGCTGGCCTCGACAGGCACAGCGGGCTCAGCAGGCGATGCGCCCTCCCCTGCCGCGGAACGGACCGAAGCCTCAGTGAGCTCGGGGGCTACCTGTTCCGCAACCTGCTCGGCCTTAGCAGCCGTGCGGCGGCGTGTGCGCGGTGCCGGCTTCTCGGTCGGCAGGTCGGCGGCAGGGGTCTCGGGCACAGACGGAGCTGCAAGCTCGGTCAGAGCCGCGGCCTCGCGCTCGGCAGCACGACGGCGGGCGCGCACCACCTGAGCCTCGCTAATCTGCGCCAACGCACGTGCCTGCGCGACCTCATCGGAAATCGGCGCCGAGGAGTCAGCTGCAACGGTGCGCTTGGCGCGCGTCGTGCGCGTGGTACGGCGCTTGGGCTTGGTGACCTCCTCGCCGTCAGTGGCAGGCTCGGCCGTGTGGCGCGTGAGCTTGGGCTTTGCCGGAGCAGCCTCCTCACCAGTTGCAGGCACGGCCTTCTCAGCCGCCACAGGCATAGGCGTCGAAGCAGCCTTAGGCGTCTCAGGAGCCGAGGCTTGCGCGGGCGCCGCGACCTGGTCCGACGCAACCGGTGCAGCGGGAGCGGCCTGCGTCGTCGTTATTTCGTTTTCTTGCTGTTGATCAGACACAGTGTTTGCTCAACTTTCTTTTCAAGCCCTGTGATCACATGCTCCCTGCATAAACCTTCAGGGCGGCTAAACAGTCTAGTTCCGTTCAAAACAACGAACATCATTGATCTGTATCGAGATGATTGCGTCAACTACGCAGCGTTAGTGTAACACAACCGCCGTCACCTGCAACTTAGTCATCGGGGACGTTCATAAACGACTAGTCAAAAGGGACACTCTTTGTTTGCCACCCACAAATCCGACTGCCTCCGCCAAAACTATGGCGGTTTACTACGATGAATCGCTCAACCGCGACCACTCCGAAACTTGTTGAACTAAAACCGCAGGTAGACGCCTTGCACTTTTTAGCAAAACGCCGGCGTGGTTAGAATTCCTCAATTCATCGTAGTAAACCGGCATAGTTTCGTATTTCCAGCAGTTCCAAATTCATCAATACGTCGGCGTTTGCGAAAAAAGCCCGACCTCCGTGGGAGATCGGGCTTATAGGGCTCAGTTAAACCAAACCTACACGGTCAAATGACCCGCAGGTTACATCTGCTCGGGCGCGGAAACACCAACGAGGGTGAGCACCAGGGCGAGCGTCACGCGGACGGCATCGCAAGCGGCCAGACGGGCACGCGAAAGCTCGGGGTCGACGGGACGACCCTCGCTCGGCAGAACCTGGCAGGCAGCGTAGAAGCTGTGGAAGTCACCGGCGAGCTCCTCGGCAAAGTGCGTCAGACGGAACGGAGCGCGGTCGCGAGCGCAGCTGGCGATCAGCTCGGTAAGCTCGTTAAGCTTGCGCGAAAGGGCGAGCTCGGTCGGGTCGGTCAGCAGCGAGTAATCGACGTTCTCACCGATGGCCTTGGCGGCAACGGCCTTCATGCCCATCTCGTCGGCCTGCTCAGGCGTTACGTCAGCGGCACGGCGCAGGATGGAGCAGACGCGAGCGTGAGCGTACTGCACGTAATAGACCGGGTTGGAGTTGTCGCGCTTCTTAACGGCCTCGATGTCGAAGTCGACCATCTGGTTGGAGCTCTTGGAGATGAGCGTGTAGCGAGCGGCATCGGAGCCAACCTCGTCGACGAGCTCCTGAAGGGTCACCATGGTGCCCTTGCGCTTGGACATACGGACGGGCTTGCCGTTACGCAGCAGGTTGACGAGCTGGCCCAGTAGAACCTCGAACTTGCCGGGGTAACCCAGAGCGTCGCAGACGCAGCGGACGCGCTCGATGTAACCGTGGTGGTCGGCGCCCCAGATGTCGATGACGTGGTCGACGCGCTGGAACTTATCCCAGTGATAGGCGACGTCGGAGGCGAAGTAGGTGTACTCGCCGTCGGACTTGATCAGGACGCGGTCCTTGTCGTCGCCCAGATCGGTGGAGCGGAACCACAGGGCGCCGTCCTTGGTGTAGAGGTAGCCCATCTTGTCGAGCTTCTCAAAAGCGCGGTCGACGGCGGAGGTGCCGGCGGTCTCGCCCTCGGTGTCCTTCACATACAGCGAGCGCTCGGAGTACCAACGGTCAAAGTCGCAGTTGACGGCATGGCAGAGGTCGCGCATGTTGTCGACCATCTTCACATAGCCGCGCTCACGGAAGCTCTCCATACGCTCCTGCGGATCGGCGTCGACCCACTTGTCGCCGTCGGTGCGCCAGAACTCGGCGGCCTCGTCGATGATGTAGTCGCCGCCGTAGGAGTCCTTGCCCAGAGTCTCGGCAAAGTTGTCCTGATACGGATGGGTCTCGGGATGCTCGTCGTTCTCGTCGGCAACAAAGGCGTCACGGTCGGCGATCAGCAGCTTGTGAGCCTCGTCGATATCAACGCCCTGCTTGGCGATGATGTCGGCAAGCTGCATATAGCGCGTGCTGATGGAGTTGCCGAAGGTGTTCATCTGAGAGCCGTGGTCATTGATGTAGAACTCACGCTGGATGTCGTAACCGGCGTGGTCCATGACGCGGCAAAGGGAATCGCCCAGCGCGGCCCAGCGGCCGTGGCCGATGTGCATGGGGCCGACGGGGTTGGCGGAAACGAACTCGACCTGGGTCTTCAGGCCACCACCGACGTTGGACTTAGCGAAGTCCATGCCCTTCTCGCGAGCCTCGCCAAAGATGGCATTCTTGACGGCAACGGAGAGGTAGAAGTTGATGAAACCGGGGCCTGCGATCTCAACCTTCTCGATCGCGGGATCCTCGGGCATATGGGCAACGATGGCCTCGGCGATCTTGCGCGGGGCGCAGTGGGCCAGCTTGGCGGACTTCAGGGCCATGGTAGAGGTCCACTCGCCATGAGAAGTGTCAGCCGGTCGCTCGATAGCGCAATCGTCAAGTTCAAATGCGGAAAGGTCGCCGGCCTCCTGGGCCGCAGCAAGCGCAGCGCGTACCAGCTCTTCAATCTTCTCGGGCATAGATCCTCCTTGTGTTAAAGCCCCCGAGCTCTTGGTCACTCGTAGGGCAAAAGCCAGAGTTTGTAGCACTCTATCACAAGCGACGGACACTGTCGCAGGGTAAAGCCAATCGAAATTGCATATGCACAAAATTGACTACAGCTTGTATGGACTCACTCAAAGATGCCGGTCTGCCTGCAGATTATGCACGCGTTGAAAATGCATAAAGGTGTGGATGAGCTGTGTCTTTTATCGAATACTCTTACCTATCAGAGTTGTGTGCTTTTCCTGCATAAAGTGAGGATTTGCGCACGTCAGCGTGTTATTCTAGACATACGTAAATTCGTATAAGTTGGAGGTAGCATGTTCTCAATCGGTCAACACGTCATTCATCCGGGTCAGGGAGTCTGCACCGTCGTCGGTTTTAGGGACGACACGCCGCAGCCCATGCTGTTGCTCGAGACCAAGCAGGGACATGCGCAGACGATCCTTATGTACCCCGTGGCGCAGGCCGACCGTTTGCACGCTGCCATCTCGCAGCAAGATGCCGAGCACCTGCTGAGCCACTACGACGAGCTGGAGTGCGACACCTTTACCGAGCGCAACAGCTCGCTTGAGGAGACGCACTTTAAGCAGCAGCTCAAGCTGGGCGCGCCCGAGACGGTCCGCGTGGCAAAGACCATGATGCACCGCATTCGCCAGGCCGAGGAAGCCGATAAAAAGCCCAGCTCTTACTATATGCGTGTACTCAAGGAAGCCAAGCGCCGCTCCATCGAGGAGTTCGCCGTGGCATTGGGCGTCACCGAGGAGGCCGCCGAAGCCCGCCTAGCCCAAGCCGCCCTCAACTAACCCATCCGCGCCAAAAACCACCACAAAGGGGACAGGCACCTTTGTGGTGGTTTTTTCGTTCTAGTCGTTCTAGTAGTATTCATTCTTAGCGATACCTGCGAGCACAAGGAGTCTTTTATGGCAGAGCCACTTTCCGCCGGAATCACCCGCGATCGCGCGTTCGAACTGCTCAACGAGCACAATAAGGACCCGTTCCACATCACCCACGGCGAAACGGTCGAGGGCACCATGCGCTACTTTGCGCGCGAGTTCGACCCCGAGAACGAGGAGTTTTGGGGCATCGTCGGTCTGCTGCACGACCTAGATTGGGAGGAGCATGAGGACGACCCCATGAACCACACCATCTATGCGGCCGAGATCCTTGAAGGCGAGGGCGCCTCTCCCGATCTCATTCGCGCCATTCAGACGCACACGTCGGACTTCAACACCTCGCTGCCCAAGCCCGAGCTGCAGATGGAAAAGATCCTGTTTGCCTGCGACGAGCTCACCGGCTTGATCGGTGCTGCCGTCATCATGCGTCCGAGTAAGAGCGTCATGGACTTTACGACCAAGTCGCTCAAGAAAAAGTTCAAGGACAAGCGCTTTGCCGCCGGGTGCTCTCGCGACGTGATTACGCAGGGTGCCGAGATGCTGGGCTGGGAGCTCCCCGAGCTCTTCGACCGTACCATCGCGGCCATGCAGTCCTTCGCCCCCGACCGCGACACCTTTCAGGCTTAATTCCAAAACCATCACAAAGGGGACAGGCACCTTTGTGGTGGTTTTTGTTTGCGCGGGCGTTAGGGGCGGACCTGGCCGGTGCCTCGGAGCTTGTATTTGTAGGTGGTGAGGGCCTCGGCGGCAAAGGGGCCGCGGGCGTGGAGCTTTTGGGTCGAGATGCCAATCTCGGCGCCCAGGCCAAACTCGCCGCCGTCGGTAAAGCGCGTGCTGGCGTTGGCATACACGGCCGAGGCATCGACCTCGTCCAGGAAGCGCTCGCAAGCATCCGTGTCCTCTGCAACGATGGCCTCGGAGTGCATCGTGCCGTAGCGGTTGATGTGCGCGATGGCCTCGTCCTCGTTCGCCACGACCTTCACGCTCATCTCGAGCGCCAGATACTCGCGACCCCAGTCCTCCTCAGTCGCGGCAACGTAGTCATCGCCCTCGGCAAGCCCGGCGTCGGCGCATGCGGCGCACGTGGCCTCGTCGCCGTGAATGAGCACGCCGTGGTCATGCAGCACGGCCACGACCGCGGGCAAAAACGCATCGGCCACGGCACGGTCGACCAGCAGCGACTCGGCGGCATTGCACACGCCCACGCGCTGCGTCTTAGCGTTGATGATAATATTGAGCGCTTTATCGAAGTCGGCGGATTCATGCACGTAGATGTGGCAGTTACCCGTGCCCGTCTCGATCACCGGAACGAGCGACTCGCGCACGCAGCGCTGGATCAGGCCCGCACCGCCACGCGGAATGAGCACATCGACGACGCCGCGGAGCTTCATGAGCTCGCCGGTGGCCTCGCGGTCGGTAGACTCGATCATCGACACGGCCTCGCGCGGGAAGCCCTTGGCCTCGAGCGCATCGGCCAGCAGTTCGGCAATCATGGCACACGAGTGATAGGCCAGCGAGCCGCCGCGCAGAATGCAGGCGTTGCCGGTGCGGATGCAGATGCCCGCGGCGTCGGCCGTCACGTTGGGGCGCGCCTCGTACACCATGGCGACCAGGCCCAACGGCACGCTCACGCGGGTGAGGTCCACGCCGCTTGCGAGCACGCGGTGGTCGAGCACGCGGCCGACAGAATCGGGCAGCTCGGCGAGCTTCTCCAGGCCGGCGACCATACCCTCAACGCGCTCGGGCGTCAGCAGCAGACGATCGAGCAATCCGACCGAGGTGCCCGCATCACGCGCAGCGGACATATCGAGCTCGTTGGCGGCGACGATGGAGTCGACACCGTTGCGCAGCGCTGCGGCCATGGCGCGCACGGCCTCCTGGCGCTGCTCGTCGCTCACCGTGGCAAGCGAGGCCGACGCTGCCTTGGCGGCAATGGCAAGATCGTGGACATACGTGGCTATATCGACCGACATGGGCGGCCCTTTCTCCTAGAAGTTTGCAACCATGGTAGCCGATTTGCGCATGACCTCACCTGCGGCGGTAGAATTGGTCAACCCGAAACACCGCAACGAACGGAAGACTCACATGGCCCTCATCACTTCGTACCACGTCCCCGGCCTGTATGTCGAGGACCACAGCATCGACGTCCCCCTCGACTGGCGCGGCCTGGAGCCGATGCTCCTGGCCGTCGGCAGCACCATGCGCCGCGGCGCCATGCCGGCGCCCATCGCAGGTGCGCCCGAAAGCATCAAGCTCTTCTACCGCGTGGTTTGCGCGCCCGACCGCATCAACGACGATCTACCGCTGCTCCTGTTTTTGCAGGGCGGCCCCGGCGGCGAGAGCCCGCGTCCGCTGTCACCCACAAGCGACGGCTGGATCGAGGAGGCCGTCAAGCACTTCCGCGTCGTCCTGCCCGACCAGCGCGGCACCGGACGCAGCAGCTGTGTAGACGGGCGCACGATCGCGGCCTTGGGCGAGCGTGCCGAGGCAGCCGGCGCCGATGCGGACCGCTCGCAGGCGGACTTCCTCAAGCGCCACCTCGCCAGCTCCATCGTGCGCGATTTTGAGTACCTGCGCCTGGTGGGCTTTGGCGGCAGGCCCTGGGTCACGCTCGGGCAGAGCTACGGCGGCTTTTTGACGCTGAGCTACCTGTCGCTCTTCCCCGAGAGCGTGGCGGCAAGCTTTACCTGCGGCGGCATCCCCCACGTACCGGCGAGCGCAAGCGAGGTCTACGCGCACACCTTCCCGCGCATGGCTGCCAAGACGCAGCAGTATTACAACCGCTACCCCGCCGACGTCGAGCGCGTGGCGGCCCTGGCAGATGCCCTCGAGGAGCAAAAGCCCGTGCTACCCGACGGCTCGCCGATGACGGTCGAACGCCTGCAGCTCATGGGCAGCGACTTTGGCATGAAGCCGAGCTTTGAGCGCATGCATTGGATTATCGATCATGCTTTTGTTGACGGCGACGGCACGCTGGCCTGCGGCGCCTCGGTATCTGACAGCTTTTTGATGCGCGCCTTCGAGCGCACCAACACGCGCACGAATCCGCTGTACTGGACGCTTCAGGAGTTCATCTACGCCGACGGCGACACCATGCCCATTCGCTGGGCCGCGGCTGAAGAGAAGGCACACCGCGCCGAGTTTGACACCCTCGCGCGCCCGCTCATGTTTACCGGCGAGGCCATGTTCCCGTGGATGTTCGAGCAGATGCCCGAGCTCAAGCCCTTCAAGCCCGCCATGGACCTGCTGATGGAAGACACCAGCTGGGACAAGATCTACGACCCGCAGCGACTGGCGTGCAACGAGGTGCCCCTGCAGGCCGCGGTGTATTTCGACGACATGTACGTCGATTCGGGCATGCAGCTCGATACGCTCAGCCGCGTGGGTAACTCGCACGCCTGGGTAACCAACGAGTTCGAGCACGACGGCCTGCACGGCAGTGTGGTATTCAAGCACCTCTTCGACGAGTCCCTCAACCGCGGAGATCTGCGACGGATCTTCTAGCAAAGGAGCGCCCGCGTCCGCCGGCACAAAAGGGGTGTCCCCAACTGCCGGCACAAAAGGAACGTCCCGAAGTGCCGCCGACGACAACGCCGCAGGTAGAGGACGGAAAGCGAAAACGCCCCTAAGCGATCAAGGTGACGTGAAAGAGGAGGGCATTGACCTTTTGGTCATGCCCGACGATTGAACGTCAGATTGCCGCTTAGGGGCGTTTGCAGCGTCAATTGGTTAGGCGAAGACGATCAGATTATCTCGATGGATTGCGGGCTTCTCGGCCAGGTCTGCGAGCAGGCGGTTGCTGGCGATCTGGTCCTGGCGGCGACCGGCAGCAAGCTCCAGCACGTCCGAATCGGCTTCGGCGATACCGCGGGCGACGACCATGCCGCTCGGATCGCACACATCGAGCACATCGCCCTCGGCAAACTGGCCATCGACCTCGCGAATACCCACCGCAAGCAGGGAAGAGCCACGGCTGACCAGCGCCTTCGCAGCACCATCATCGACCGTCACCGAGCCATGTGCCTTGTCGCCCAGCGCGATCCACAGCTTGCGGGGTGCGATGTCCAGACGCTCCGCCGGCGGATCGAACAGCGTGCCCACGCTCTCGCCGCGGGCGAGACGCACGAGCGCATCGGGCTCCTCGCCCGAGCAAATCACGCTTTGAATGCCCGCCGTCATCAGAATGCGGCTCGCGCGAATCTTGGTGATCATGCCGCCCGTGCCCACCGATGTGGAAGAATCGCCCGCCGAGGCGATAATCTTGGCATCGATCTTATGCACAACCGGGACGAACTCGGCCGTGGGGTCCTCGTGCGGATTGGCGGTGTAGAGGCCATCGATGTCCGAGAGCGTCACGCACAGATCGACGGAAACCAGACAGCTCACAAGCGCCGCCAGCGTGTCGTTGTCGCCAAACTTGATCTCGTCGACGGTAACGGTATCGTTCTCGTTGACGACCGGCACCACGCCAAGCTCCACCAGGCGCAGCAGGGCGTCGCGTGCGTGCAGGTAGGACGTGCGGCGCGCCGTGTCGTGACGCGTGAGCAGCACGAGCGAGGTGAGCAGGTCGCGCGCATGGAACTCCTCGTCGTAGGCCGACGAGATGATGCACTGACCGGCCGAGGCGCAGGCCTGCAGGCTCGGCAGGTCGCCGACCGGCTTACGGTCGAAGCCCAGCACGGGATAGCCGCAGGCAATGGCGCCCGAGCTCACCACAACCAGACGCCAGCCGAGCTTGCGCAGCGCTGCGGCCTGATCGGCAAGTCCGCCGATAAAGGCGCGGTTGACCTTGCCATCGGCACCCACCACCGTGGACGAACCGATCTTTACCACCATCGTTTTATAAGAAGTCGTCATACGTCAAACCAATCAACTGTTCAGCGAACGGCCGAGCCGGCGGCCAGGGAAGCGTGACTCGCCCCTACCGCCCAAGGAATTAGTGAGCCCAGGGAAAGGCAGAGGCCGCGGCCATGTTCTTGCGCACGAGCTCGTCGCGCACCTGAGCCAGGCCCTGCTCCATACCCACCACATAGGTCTGCGGGTACAGGAAGCGCTTGAAAGCTGCGTCCAGATGGTCGAGCGCCCAAGCACAGCGCTCGCGCGCGTCCTCGATGCTCTCACGCGGAGCCACCGCACTGCCATCGCGCACGATCGGCACCAGCAGCTCGCGATACTCAAGCTCCGACACATCGGTTACCAGAGCGGCATCGTTCACGGCCACGAGGGTATTGCCGCGCGCGGCGCCCTCCCCCGCCAGATGGTCCTCGTCATAGATCATGTCGCAGACCGGGCCGCCAAAGCCGTCGTAATAGCGGCGCACACGCTGCACGCCTGGAATCGTGCGCTTGTAGGGCTGCTCGGAGAGCTTCACCACCGGCGTCCACGGGTCCGCATCGCTCGCACGACGGGCGGAAAGCTTGTACACGCCGCCCAGCGCCGGCTGATCGTAGCAGGTCGCGAGCTTGGTGCCCACGCCAAAGCTGTCGATGGGTGCGCCCTGGTCGAGCAGCGACTGAATCGTGTACTCGTCCAGGTCGTTGGACACCGAGATCCCCACATAAGGCAAGCCCTCGGCATCAAAACGGCCGCGCACATACTTGGAGAGCTTGGCGAGGTCGCCGGAGTCGATGCGAATGGCCGACAGGCGCTCGCCCACCGCTTCCATCTCCTTGGCAACCGTAATGGCATGTTCGCAGCCCTCGCGCACGTCGTACGTGTCGATAAGCAGCGTGCAGTTCTTGGGGCTTGACTTGGCAAACGCACGGAAGGCCTCGAGCTCGGAATCGAAGCTCATCACCCAGCTGTGCGCATGCGTGCCAAAGACGGGAATACCGTAGCGGCGACCGGCGAGCACATTGGACGTAGAGGAACAGCCGGCAACGTAGCTCGCGCGCGCGACGGCCAGGCCGCCATCGGGACCCTGGGCTCGGCGCAAGCCAAACTCCGCCACGGGGCGGCCGTCGGCGGCCAGCACCACGCGCGCCGTCTTGGTGGCAACGAGCGTCTGGAAGCCGACGATGTTGAGCAGCGCGGTCTCGAGCAGCTGACACTCCAACGACGGACCGGTGACGCGCACCATGGGCTCGCGCGGGAACACGAGCTCGCCCTCGGGCACGGCGTCAATGTTCACGCGCGCACGGAAGTTGCGCAGGTAATCGAGGAATGCAGGCTTAAACATCGCGCCGCCGGCCGGAGCCTGGAGCGAAGCTAGATAGTCGATGTCCTCGGGCGTAAAGCGCAGGTTCTCGACAAGCTCGGGCAGCTCGGCGGTGCCGCACATGACGGCATACGCGCTGCCAAAAGGATGGTCGCGGTAAAACGCGGTAAAACAACCCTGCTCATTGGCCTTGCCGCTCTCCCACAGGCCCTGGGCCATAGTGAGCTCGTACAGATCGGTGAGCATTGCAATGTCGGTGGGATGCGAGATGTCGGTCAAAGCCATGGGGCGACCTTTCGGATGCGTTGTGCAGAGGTTGAGGGTTGGAAAAGGGCAGAGTGTTCGGGCATGGCACCCAGCGCGAATGGGCTAGAGCAGGCCCATGCTGGTCAGGATCGTGTAGCCCATAAAGATGACAAACGCGATGAGGGCAAGGACAATGATGATTTTTTGAGCCGGCGCCATGCCGGGGATCTCGTTCTCGCCCGTAGGCTCCTTGGAGGTAACCATGCGCTGGGCAAAGGTCATCTCGTCACGGCTCGGCTTGGGCTCGACGGACTTGGAACGAGCGACCTTTTTAGGCTGAGGTTTAGGTGCGGTGGGCGCGGGCTTCGCGGCGGCGGGCTTGGGCGCGGGGGCGACGTTCGCGGCGGCCTCCTCGGCCTTCGCACGCTCGGCACGCAGGGCGGCCAGCTCCTCACGCTCGCGGCGTGCCTCTTCCTGGGCCTCGCGACGAGCTTTCTCGGCGCGGAGCTCTTCCAACTCGGCGCGTTCCTCGGCAGACAGTGGTTGGGACTCAAGCTTGGCCATGGTACAGCCCTTTCTTTTAAAAAAAGCCGCCGACACAATGTCAGCGGCTTATCAAATCCAAGGGTGGAGACGAAGGGAGTCGAACCCTCGGCCTCTGCCATGCGACGGCAGCGCTCTCCCAACTGAGCTACGTCCCCAAGACAAGTTGATATTTTACCTACGGCTCGCCAACTGTCAACGCCCAATACCCAGTCTTTTTGGGACGCGGCTATTTTGACAACTTTTCGAGCAGGCGATCCTCTCGATGATTTTTTAATCCCCGTCCCAGAAAAATCATCGGCGAGCGCACTACTTTGCGCTGGTGAGGACGCCGGTGGTGTCGAACGCCGGGGTGAAGCTCTCGTCTACCGCTCCGCCTTCTTGCCAAAACATCGTCGTAAAGCCCAGGTCGTCGGCATGGTCGAGCACCTGCTCGTACTCCTCGCGCGTCACGGCGCGCGCCAGGTCGCCGCCTTGTTCGCGCATGAGGGCATTGGGCGTGTACTGGTTCATGACCGAGATCGGCACGTCGCCCACCGTCTGCCACACCAGGTC
Organism: uncultured Collinsella sp.; assembly: GCA_937966215.1. Lineage (GTDB taxonomy): Bacteria > Actinomycetota > Coriobacteriia > Coriobacteriales > Coriobacteriaceae > Collinsella. The sequence goes on from CALCKK010000011.1 coordinate 49,626, forward strand.
CAACACGCGGCACGAATCGTCCGCATGCCCCGGCAGCACCAGATGACGCACGATTATGCCGCGCTTCATGAGCCCGTCCCCGTCTACCAGCTCTCCCCCGCGGCGCTCAATTTCGCGCGCCATCTGGGCCAGACCCGACACAGCCACGCGCGGGTAGTCCTTAATATGAGAGAGTGACTGCGCAAGCGCCGCATTGGCATACTTAAAGTCGGTAAGCCACACGTCGACCAAATCGCCGAGCGCCGCCACGGCACCCGCACGCTCATAACCGCTCGTGTTGTAGACGATTGGAATGACCAGTCCGCGCTCCCGAGCTGCGGCAATCGCGGCCGGCAGCAGGTGAGCATAATGCGTCGCCGTCACCAGATTGATGTTATTGGCACCTTGGTCCTGCAGCTCCAGCATAATCTCGACCAGGCGCTCGGGCGAAATCTCAAGCCCGAAATTGCCCGTCGAGATCTCGTGGTTCTGGCAATAGATACATTTGAGCGAGCAGCCGCTAAAGAAGATCGTGCCCGAACCGGCCTCGCCCGAGATAGGCGGCTCCTCCCACATATGAAGCGCCGCGCGGGCCACCTTGAGCGTGTCATCGGCACCGCATACGCCGTGCGCACCCTCGTCGCGCACCGCACCGCAACGGCGCGGACACAAATGGCAGGCGGGCGAAAAAAGTTCGGTCAACGGCGTCGGCATAAAAACATGCTCCAAAACAACGATTCAGCAGCTCAAACGTAAAGGGACCAACCGCACAGACGGCTCGAGCCCAAGGCGCCGTAATCGTCCGACACGATTTTTGTAATGTCAAGACTGGAATCGATAAAGTGCCGCTTTATGATGTAGGTATTCCGCCCCCCGCGGAGCAACTGGGTGAACCGTCGCGTTTATTTAGGGAGCCCACACAGTCGTACCTAGTACAGGTATCCTTCGTTGTTAAGGACGCTGGAACAGTCGATGAGGGCACCCACCTGTTTTAGGTGGGTTCATTTTCGTAACGTGGGGGGTGGTTTTTATTTGCCGAAAACCACCATTACAGCCCATATGGATCCCCGCCGGTATCCCGACAATCCATCGACAACATCCCAATATCTGGTAAGCGCGTGATTATCGCTGCGTGCAATTCCATGCACCCCCCTTGGTCGAGTATCATGGTTCGGCTATGCCCTTTGCGCTTAGCAACCTTTGACCTTTTCCTTCGACGCTTGGCGGTTTTTAGATTCATGGCTTCATCCCCGAGCTACATACCGTATCTATGCGTGGCAGCAGCGGCCTTCATCACGACCTTCCTCACGGTGCCCCTGGTCAAGCGCTTGGCAATTAAGCTCGACGCCGTCGACTATCCTTCTAAGCGCCGCATCAACACCAAGCCCATCCCGCGTTTGGGCGGAACGGCGGTGTTTTTGGGCCTGGTCGTTGCCTGTATTGTGCAAATCCTAGGCACCTGGTACCTGGGTTGGCCGCCCGTTTTGGTGCCCCACCCCCGTCTGCACATCAGCTACCCCATACTTGCGCTTTCTTTTACCGTCATCTTTGCGACCGGCGCTATCGACGACGTCTTCCAGCTCAAGCCCAAGCAAAAGCTGGCCGGACAGGTCCTCGCCGCGCTTATCGCCTGTATCGGCGGCCTACGGATCGGCGTCATCGTCAACCCGTTTGCCCCCGGCGAGATCATGCTCGGATGGCTCGCCTACCCCATCACCGTGATCTATCTGGTGGCATTCACCAACATCATTAACCTCATCGACGGCCTCGACGGCTTGGCCACGGGCATCTGCGGCATCGCGTCGTTCACCATGTTTTCGATGGCCGTTCTCTCGGGCCGCATCGACGCCGCCGCGCTCTCCATTGCGCTCTTTGGCGCCTGTCTGGCCTTTTTGAGCTACAACTTCAACCCCGCAAGCATCTTCTTGGGCGACTCGGGGTCGCTGCTTCTGGGCTTTGCGCTGGGCTCCATCTCGCTGCTCAACGTGAGCCGCACCGCCGCGCTCACCTCGCTTATCATTCCGCTCATCGTTGCCGGCGTGCCCATCATCGACACGTTTAGCGCCATCGTGCGCCGCAAGCGCGCCCACATTAGCATCGGGCAGGCCGACAAGGGCCACATCCACCACCGCCTGATCCAAGAGGGCTACAACCAAAAGCAGGCAGTGCTCCTCATCTACGCCTGGTGCATCATGCTTTCGGCCGGCGCCGCCGCGATTAACCAGGTCGAGGTGCCCATGCGCGTGCTCATCTTTACCGTACTCGCCATTGGCTCGGCGGCCTTTGCCAAGCACCTGCACCTGTTTGAGCCCGTGCTGCGCCACCATTACAACAAGCGCACGCACGAGGACGAGCTCGTCACCCCCGACGATCCCGCCTTTAAGCAGGAGGAGCAGGCGGCAGAAGAACGCAGGGAGGAGCGCCACCACAGGCGCTAGGGTAAGCTGCCGAGGCTGCGCCCAGGCGCCGCCGGCCAAACGCGCAGCCACGCCGCGCCCATCGCACATGCCGCCGCTCTCCCGCCCCTCGCGTACTTACGCCCCGACCCTCCAATAAACGCGTTATCATCTTGACCCATGAACATACGTTAGGAGCAATCATGCCAAACGAGAACAGCTACGAAGTCGCGCTGCAAAAGAGCAACGCCATTCGCGAGGGCCTGGCCAAAACGCCCGAGAAGTTCACCATGCTCACCGGCGACCGCCCCACCGGCCGTCTGCATCTGGGTCACTACTTCGGCACCCTTAAGGGCCGTGTTGAGCTGCAGAACATGGGCGCCAAGACCAACGTGCTCATCGCCGACTACCAGGTCATCACTGACCGCGACACGACCGAGCACATCCAGGACAACGTGTACAACATGGTCATGGACTACCTTGCCTGCGGCATCGACCCCGACAAGACCATGATCTACGCGCACTCCGCCGTACCCGCCGCAAACCAGCTCATGCTGCCGTTCCTGTCGCTGGTCTCCGAGGCCGAGCTGGCGCGCAACCCCACGGTCAAGGCCGAGATGGAGGCCTCGGGCCACGAGCTCACCGGCCTTCTGCTCACCTACCCGGTGCACCAGGCCTGCGATATCCTGTTCTGCAAGGGCAATGTGGTGCCCGTCGGTCGCGACCAGCTGCCGCACATCGAGCTCACCCGCACCATCGCCCGCCGCTTTAACAACCGCTACGGCAAGGTGTTCCCCGAGGTCGACGCACTGCTGTCCGAGACCCCGCTGCTGCCGGGCCTGGACGGTCGCAAGATGAGCAAGAGCTACGGTAACGCCATCAACATCTCGATGACCGCCGAGGAGACGGCCAAGCGCATCAAGAAGAGCCAGACCGACTCCGAGCGCATGATCACGTTCGATCCCGAGAACCGCCCCGGCGTGTCCGGTCTACTTTCGACGGCCGCCATCTGCACCGGCCGTTCCGAAGTCGAGATTGCCGAGGAGATTGGCATGGGTGGCTCCGGCCAGCTCAAGAAGTACGTGACCGAGGCCGTCAACGAGTACTTCGCGCCGATCCGCGAGCGTCGCCAGCGCTATGAGAACGATCTGGATTACGTGAAGGACGTGCTGCACGAGGGCAACCGTCGCGCCAATGAGATCGCCGAGCAGACCCTTGCCGAGGTTCAGGACGCCATGGGCATGGTGTACTAGGCAAAGCGCCTTCGCACAACATAGACGGTGAGGCTGAATCCTCACCGAAACAGGAACAGGCCCGCTGGCAGATAGTTGCCAGCGGGCCTGTTCCCGAAGTACACCGTTGAATCGCACAGAGGGGAGGAATGCGAATCAAGCTCAACAGGGCAGGCTTTTTCATCGCCTATTGCCTGCTCCGTTGCTGAAAACAATATAGTTCACCATGGTTTACTTTGCTGCGACAAACCGCGCCGCCATACCTTCTCCATAAGTTAACCTCGGTAAACCTGCCAAAACCACCACAAAGGGGATAGGCACCTTTGTGGTGGTTTAAGCCACGGCAGAGCCGCTAGAGCCCTGCAGGCCAGCGACAGGCGGCCAAGTCGACGTGCATGTCGTCCTTAAACGCCACACCCTCCCCTAGCAAAAGCTCACGTTGAGCATCGGGACCGCCAAAAGCAAAACCATCGCATATGCGGCCATCGGCAAACACCACGCGGTGACAGGGAATCTCGCCGGGACGCGGATTGCCATGCAGGGCATACCCCACGTACCGCGCACTTCGTGGACGTCCAGCAAGCAGCGCCACCTGACCGTAGGTGGCGACCATCCCCTCGGGAATCTGCTCGACCACCTCGTACACCCGCTCAAAAAAGCCCTCAGACGCCATTGCTCGCTCCCTTCCACCCGGAATAGCCTAAACCACCACAAAGGTGCCTGTCCCCTTTGTGGTGGTTTATAGCAAGTCGGTTAGTTGACGGGCTGGAAGAAGGCTACGGCTACGGCGCCGGGACCTACGTGGGTGCCGATGGTGGCGCCAATGGTGTGGACAGGCAGTTCGCCCTCGGTGTGGCCAGCCCACAGCGCCGCACTGTCCTCGATATACTTCTTGAGCACGGCATCCGAAAGACCCGTATAGCCCAGCGCCAGCGGCATGGAGAAGTCGACGCCGCCCGCCTTTTCGACCTTCTGGTTGAGCAGGTTACGTCCGTTCTTGGAACCGCGCGCCTTGCCCAGCTGCACGATCAGACCGTCCTCGGCAGCCACAACAGGCTTTACGTTGAGCAGCGTACCCACGGCACCGGCAGCAGCAGACAGGCGACCGCCGCGCACCAGGTACTCCAGCGTCTCGAGCAGACCAATAACCACCACGCGGTCACGGACGGCCTCGACAGCCGCCGCGATCTGGGCCGCGCCCTGGCCCTCGTCCACTAGGCGCAGGGCATACTCGACCAGCACGCGCTCACCCAGGGTAACGTTATTGCTGTCCACGACGAACATGTCGCCGCCCGGCGCCTCGGCAAGTGCCGTACGAGCACTCTGGTTGGTGCCCGAGAGCTTGGCGCCCACGGTAATAATCACGGCCTCATCGCCGGCCTCACGCGCTTCGGCAATCGCCTGCGAAAAGGCGTACGGGTTGACCTGACCGGTCTTGGGCAGCTCATCGCGCTCCACAAGCATCTCGTAAAAGCGCTGGTGATCGATGTCGACGCCATCCATATACACATCGGTGCCAAAGGTGACGGACAGCGGCAGAACGCGCAGAGCGGGGTGCTCCGCCGGCGACATATCGCTTGCGGAATCGGTAATAATGCGGACGGACATAACGAATCCTTTCTTGCGCAGGTCCCGCGCGGGGAATTTTGACAGCAATGCCCCGGCACGGCATACGCGCTCAAACGGGACTATGCAGTTTTTAATGGGAAGCAAATGCCTTGGCGGCCTTAGATCTCACGCAGGGTGTTGAGAATCGTACGCAGCGACGCATACATCTGCTCGCGCTGCTCCACACCCATAGCCTTACCGGTGGTGTCGAGCACCTCGCGAATGATGCGGTCCGCCTCGCTCATGCTCTCGCCGCCCAGAGCGGTCAGGCGCACCGGGGCACGATACTTAACGGCCGCATCACCCGAGTCGTCGACCTCGACGTAGCCGCCCTCCTCCAGATGCGCGAGCGTGCGCGAGACGGCGGCACGGGTCACGCCTGCCATGCGAGCCAGGTCAGCGCCAGTCAGGCCGTCCTTGCTGCGCTCAAGATAGTACAGGCACATAACGTCGGAGCCCTTGAGGCCCAGCCTTGCGCCCTCGGATGTCTTAATGCGCTGGATCTCCTTGTAGAGCCCGCTGATCAGTCCGACAAAGTCCTCGAAACGTGTCTCGTCGTTCTGCTGCATGGGAGACGACCGCCTTTCGCTTACATGATGCTAACGGGTAAACATCTTAGCCGCACGAGGCAACACCCATACCCTAATATCCCATTTGTTAACCCATCAACATAAAAACCACCACAAAGGGGACAGGCACCTTTGTGGTGGTTTGGGGCATCGAGTTTGATCCGCAGACTTCGCTACAGCCCCACGCAGGGATTGTCGCGGGTCACAAGCGTCTTAACGACAACCGTCGCTCCCAGATAGCGCTCGAGCAACTCGGCGAGACGATCAACGGCAGCCTGGCAATCCCCCATCCGCTCGGGCTCCACGCACTCAATCGCCAGGAATGCATCGGCCGAATCGTCGGACAGCGCCGTGCGAACGCCATCGCGCCAGTTCCAGCAGCGGCATACGGCGCCCGCATCATCGATGTAGGCGAGCTCGCCGGGCAGCGTCGGGTCATCCGTTTCCTCGCCAAGTGGCAGGAACGCATCGCCGCCGTCAGTCACCTTCAAGCAAAGATCCCCCTCAATCGCATGCAGGTCCTCGCCGCCAACGGGCAGCGCGTAGGTCAGCGACACCGTGTTGTAGATGTCCACCGCGGGCGTAATGTGGCCCACCGGTTTGCCCTTGAGCACGCGCTTGAGCAGGTTCTCAATTGAGCAACGCGCGCCCTTTTTGGTCTTGAACAGCCGATAAGCCTCGCGCCATGCCTTGACCGGTGCGTTCTCGCTGATAGTATCGCTGGTCAGATGACGCTCCGCGTCGATATTGGCGCGGTCGAGCAACGCCGCAATCGCGTCCACGTCCTCTTGAGGAATCTGAGCCGCGGGCTTCATGCCCTTTACGACCACAACACCGACAGCCGCCTGCGGAAATAGCTCCCAAAACGAATCCTCGGCAATAAAGCTCTTCATGTGCTCTCCCTTCATAGCATGCGCCCGAGCCCGGGTGCCTAAACAAAAAGCGCCCTTACGACGGCCACCTTCAAAGTCCTACGGTGCCGCCAAAAGAGCGCTTACGCTGCCCCCATCCGGAGAAGGGAGCGATATGTTAGGCGTATTGTAACCCGAGTCATCCGCGCGAGTAAAACCACCACAAAGGTGCCTGTCCCCTTTATGGTGGTTTTGGGTCTGAGGCGACGCTAGTGGCGAAGTCCCAGCAGGCCGTGGCCGCGATGACGGGCGTCGGCGTGCACCTGAGCGTGCGGACCGGCGGCCTTGACGGATTCGGGCAGGTGCGAGTACTTCTTCTCGAAGTTCTCCTCGAACATCACGGCCAAGTTGTGCGCGGCCTCGTCGTAGCGAGCGGTGCTCTGCCAATACTGGCGCGGCACCAGGATGCCGTCGGGTACGCCGTGGCACGTGGTGGGAATGTCGACGTTAAAGATGTCGTCGTGCACGAACTCGCTGTCCTCGATGGTACCGTCGAGGGCGCGGGCCACCAGGGCGCGCGTGTAGGCAAGCTCGATGCGATGACCCACGCCGTAGCCGCCGCCGATCCAGCCGGTGTTGACCAGATACACACGCGTGCGGCCGTCGGCGATGCGCTCACCGAGCATCTTGGCATAGACCATGGGGTCGAGCGGCATAAACGGCTCGCCAAACAGCGAAGAGAACGTGGGCGTGGGCTCGGTGACGCCGACCTCGGTGCCGGGGATCTTGGCCGTAAAGCCCGTCACAAAGTGATACATGGCGGCGTCGGCCGTCAGGCGCGAGATGGGCGGCAGCACGCCAAAGGCATCGCAGGTCAGGAAGAGCACGACGCTTGGAGTGGTGCCCATGCCCTTGGTCCACGCGTTGGGAATGTGCTCCACAGGGTATGCCACGCGCGTGTTGTGCGTGATCGAGACGTCATCGTAGTTGGGCTTGCGGCTCTCGTCGAGCACCACGTTTTCGCAGATCGCGCCAAAGCGGACGGCGTTGAAGATCTCAGGCTCGTGGAACGCGTCCAGGCCCTCGCATTTGGCGTAGCAGCCACCCTCGATGTTGAAGATGCCCATGTCGGACCAACCGTGCTCGTCGTCGCCGATCAGTAGGCGCGTGGGGTTGGCCGAAAGCGTGGTCTTGCCGGTGCCGGACAGGCCAAAGAACACGGCGGTCTCGTGCGTGACAGGATCCATGCTGGCCGAGCAGTGCATGGGCAGCACGTCGTCCTCGACGGGCAGCAGGTAATTCATGACGCTAAAGATCGACTTTTTAATCTCGCCGGAGTAGCCGGTGCCGGCGACCAGAATCACGCGTTCCTGGAAGTTGATGACCACGGCGGCGCTGGAGTTGAGGCCCTTGATGGCAGGGTCGCACTGGTAACCGGGCGCTGCGAGTACGCAGAAGTCGGGCTCGCCGGTGCGCGCGATTTCGCGGGCAAGCGGGCGGGCGAGCATCTGTTTAATGAAGAGTGCCTGGCTGGCGCGCTCGCAGGCGACGAGCAGTCGGCGCGTGTGGTTGCGGTCGGCGCCGGCCATGCCGCGGGTGACGAACACGTCGCGCTCGTTGAGGTAGTCGACGATGCCGGCCTTGATGGTCTCGTAGCTCTCGATCGAAAGCGGTCGGTTGACGGCGCCCCAGGCGATCTTGTCGTGCACGTCGGGCGTGTCAACGATAAAGCGGTCATTGGGGGAACGGCCAGTGCGCTCCCCCGTCTCGATCACCAGCGCGCCGTTGGATGCCATGTGGCCTTCTTCGCGGCGGATAGCGTGCTCGACGAGCTCCGCGGCGGGTAGATCGACCAGCAGACGGGGCTGATTCTCGGCGGGATCTTCGACCAGCGTAATGCCAAAGTTGGACAGAACTTCTGCAGGGGTAACACCTGGCATGGGGCCTCCTTTAAAAGCGCGACACGTGGACGAGGCGCGCACTTTACTCACGTAAAGCCCGTTGTACCCGATATGCAAAAACGTTTTTGCGGCAAGGGCGAAGCGCCCGCCCAACGGTCAAAAATCGCAGGCAAGCGGCCTAGTCGTTAGGGACACTCTTGAACAGGCAACAACCAAGGAGCGACCCCGGATGCCGGCACTTAGGGACGTTCCCAAAGTGCCGGCACATAAGGAACGTCCCCAAATGCCGTCTACTGAATGGCGCCGCCGAAATTATCGAACAACCTGTTCAAAAACACGAACGAACACCGTCGCGTCTATACTAGAGCGTAGCAATAGAAAGGACTCCGCTTTGAGCATCACGCCCATCGATAGCATTCGCCGCGCCATCGCCCGCCGCAATGGCGTCGCCGACCCCACCGTATCGGACGGGGCGCACGGGCAGGGCGGACGCATCGAGAACGGCCTGTTCCCCGCATCGCACACCGCCGAGGAGCTCGCACGAATCCAAGAGCTAAGCCAGCGTAACGCCGGCGGTCCCGACAGCAGCCAGGCCACACGCCGTCGCCGCGAGCGCGATCGCCAGCCCGGCCCCATCCACCGCATGGTCAATGCCTGGTGGAACCGCCTGCTCGGAGCCGTCTACGGCGGCGGCTTCTCCACGCAAGAAGCCGAGTACGAAGATCACGCCACCCGTCGCGACTACCTTTGGAATACCCTGGGCACCGCCGTGTGGGGCATGGTGTTTCCGTTGCTCACCATCGTGTCCACACAGCTCGTGGGCGCCGAGGAGGCTGGCAAATTCTCCATCGCCTTTGTCACCGGCACGCTCATCATGATCGCGTGCAACTACGGCGTGCGCAATTTCCAGGTCTCGGACATCGACGAAAAGACGTCCTTTGCCTCTTACCAGCTCAACCGCTGGATCTGCGGAGCGCTCGCGCTGGCATGCGGCCTGGTATACAGCAGCGCCCGCGGCTACGATGCGCAGATGGCCACAATCGGCCTGGGCGTCTACCTGTATAAGGTGATCGACGGCATTGCCGACGTGTACGAGGGACGCCTGCAGCAGGCCGACAAACTCTACCTGGCCGGCATGAGCCAAACGCTACGATCCGTCGGCGTCATCGCGGTCTTTAGCGTGGCACTGTTCCTCACGCGCAGCATGCCCATCGCCGCCATGGCCATGGGCATCGCCGCGATTGCCTCGCTCGTGCTGGTCACCGCCCCGCTCGCCCTGCTCGAAACCGAAAAATCACGCCGTATGAGTCTGCGCGAGGCTGGTCACCTGTTTATCCAGTGCGCCCCGCTCTTTGGTGCGCTGTTCCTGTTCAACCTCATCGAGAGCATGCCCAAGTTCGTGATGGAAGGCACACTGGCCTACAAATACCAGCTGTACTTTAATGCACTGTTCTTTCCAGCGCAGGCTATTTTGTTGAGCATTGGATTTATCTATAAACCGCAGCTCCTACGTCTGTCGAGCATTTGGGCGAATCCGCGCAAGCGTCGCCGCTTTGACTTGATTATTGTTGCCGTTATGGCACTGATCGTGGTCATTACCGGAGCGTGCGCCGCATTTATGGCAGGCCCCGGCATCCCCATCATGAGCTTTATGTACGGCCTCAACTTTGAGCGCTACCGCACGCTGGCACTGCTAATGGTTGTCGCCGGCGGCGTCACCGCGGCAATCGACTTTATCTACGCCATCATCACGGTGTTGCGCCACGCCGGCGATGTCACCAAGATCTACCTGATCTGCTTCGCCGTAAGCGTGGTGCTGCCGGTGATCCTGATTAAGCTGCTGGGTCTGATGGGCGCCGTGGTGAGCTACCTAGCCATCATGGCCCTACTCCTGGTGCTGCTGATAATCGAGTACGCCCACATCCGCCAGCGCATCGAGCGCGACCGCAACCCCTACGGCGCCTAATTAGCTGCCCCGGTCACCGGAATTTGCGATGGAATCGCCCCGGCTGGGGTCTCGTTGAAGACAATATGCATTACGTAAAACTAAGTGAGTAGATTTTTACCGAATCCCTGACCACACCGACAGAGCACAAGTCTGTGACCTGCGGTTTTATTGAGGCAAATATGTTGGGTGCTCGGCATTTCCAAAAAAGTCTACTCACTTAGCCAGCGGGCAGCCAAATGATTATTTAATCCCCGTCCCAGAGAAATCAATTAGCGGGCAGAAGGGCAAGAGTAGTCAAAAAAGCCCCGTCCCAAATTAGCTACCACTTGCACCGATTATTCGCCCGGGTTGATGTTCGCGTAGAACTCCGCCCCATCATCGAGCCGCAGGATGCCCACGCGACCGAACTCGGAGCCGGTGGCGGCGGCGCAGTCGATGTCGATGCGATCGGGCACGCCGGCGGTATCCTCGCCACCCAGGCGCACAATCTGCCCGCGGCCCGACTCCTCATCGAGCCCCGCCAGGCCGCCAACCTCGCAATAGCGCCCAAGCGACACCGTGGGCGTGTGGCCGCTCACCACGACCGGGCCCTCGCCCTCGGCAGAAAGCAGTCCCGTCGGCGCATCCCAATAGCCGTGACGAATCCACAGCAGGTCATCGGACGACTGCACGGCGAGCATTTGCCGCAGCAGCTCGCTATCGGCATCGACCGCTCCCCTGCCGTCACCGCAATCGACACCATGCTCAAGCAAAAACGCGCGCGCCGCCTCGGTCTGGATGCCGGCATGCACCAGCAGGTACGGGCGCTCCTCGGTCTCGGCCACCGCGTAGAGCGGCAGCGCGGCCATCCATCGCACGAGCTCCTCGTATGCCTCAAATTCCATGTCGTTGAGCTGCTCGCTCGTCGTCCAGCCACCGTTGATATCCCAGGTCTCGGCATCGAGCGGGTCCTGGCCAATGATGGCATCGAGCATGATCTGCTCGTGATTGCCCTTGAGCACGTGGGCGTTGGGCAGCGAGCGCACGAGCTTAATAACGCCGACCGGATCGGGCCCGCGATCGATCATGTCGCCCAGCACGTACAGCGTGTCGTCGGACGTCAACGAGATCTTAGACAGGGCCTCGTCAAGCGCACGCACGTGCCCGTGAGCATCAGATGTCACATAGATCGCCATGGTACGCCTCTCCTTGCATTGCGGTCTAAGCCCGGCGCCGCAACTAAAACTTCAAGTTGAACTTAAACGTTACCCATTGTACTCCGTTGCAATAAAGCTGGAAAGGGTTTCCGAGCAGAGGCAAAGACGGCAGCCGTCTATGACGATATCGCGCACGCCCGTAATCCGCCCCCATAAACCCACCACCTTTGGGTACAAATAACCGCAGACAACTGACCGTGCCACGCCAACCACCCAGGAGCGGACACTATCCATGAACCAGATACTTCTCTTTATCGGCCTCGTCATCATTTTGTGCCTGACCATCAAACCCGTCGGCAAAAAACTCCCCTTCCCCACCCTCCTCATCTTTATTGCGCTCGGCATGCTGCTCGGCGTCAACGGTCCGGCGCACATCGACTTTAGCGACTACGCGCTCACCGAAACCGTCTGCAGCACGGCGCTGCTGTTCATCATGTTCTACGGCGGCTTTAACACCAACATCGACCGTGCCAAACCCGTCGCCGCGCCCGCTGTGCTGCTGAGCACGCTCGGCGTTATCGCCACCGCCGGCATCACTGGCGTGTTCGCACACTTCGCACTGGGCTTCGACTGGATCGGCGGCCTGCTGCTGGGCTCGGTCGTGGCGTCGACCGACGCGGCGAGCGTCTTTAGCGTGCTGCGCGAGCACAACCTGTCGCTAAAGGGCGGCACCGACTCGCTGCTCGAGGTCGAATCGGGCTCCAACGACCCCGTCGCCTACATGCTCACCGCGGTACTCGCCACCCTCGCGGCGGGTGGCAACATCGACATTCCCGTGCTGCTGGCCAAGCAGATCATCCTGGGCGTGGGGCTGGGCCTTGCCATCGGCTGGATATCCAGCCGCCTGATTGAGCGCGCACACGCAACGGCCGAGGGCGCGCAGACTATCTTTTTGTTCGCCGTGGCGATCGTCGCCTACGCACTGCCGAGCTACCTGGGCGGCAACGGCTTTTTGGCCGTATACCTGGCAGGCATTGTGCTGGGCGCGAGCGACATCACCGGCAAGGTCGAGATGGCGCACTTCTTTGACACCCTTACCGAGATGGCCGAGATGACGATCTTCTTCTTGCTCGGCCTGCTCGTCACGCCCGCGCGCCTGCCGCAAATGCTGCTACCCGGCCTGGCGCTCATGGCGTTTATGCTCTTTGCGAGCCGCCCCATCGCCGTCGGTCTGCTGCTGGCGCCCTTTAAGACGAGCCCTCGCCAGGTTGCGCTCGTAAGCTGGGCGGGCTTGCGCGGCGCGGCTTCGGTCGTCTTTAGCCTCTTTGCTGTGGTGGCCGGCGTTCCCGGCGGACACGACCTATTTGACCTGGTGTTTGTGATTGCCGTATCGAGCATTGTGGTGCAGGGTTCGCTACTGCCGGCGGTGGCGAAGAAACTCGATATGATCGATGCGGCCGGCGACGTGCGCCGCACCTTTAACGACTACCACGACGAGGACGGCATGTCGTTTGTAAAGCTCAAGGTGGGCGCTGGCCATCCGTTTGCCGGGCGCTCGCTCGCCGATATTGGCAGCGCGACGGACATGCTCGTGGTCTTGGTGCTGCGCGACGGGGCACACCCGGTACTGCCCAACGGCGATACCGTCATCGAGGAAGGCGACCTTCTGGTGATGGCAGCCCCAACGTTCGAAGAGCGTGCCGAGGTTACGCTGCGCGAGGTCACCGTGACGCCCCACGGTCGCCTGGCCGGTCAGCGCCTGCGCGACGTGCCGCAGGGCAAGCACCCGTTTATCGTGGTGATGCTCAAGCGCGACGGCCAAACCATCATCCCCGATGGCAACACCCTAATATACGCCGGCGACGAAGCCGTCATCGCCACGCTAGCTTCCTAGCAGCCCGTCCCTCTTCAGCTACTAGCTGTCACCCACAGCAAAGTCGCGGAGGTCGAGGCCTTCGCGTTCGGCTCGGGCTAGGAGCTCTTGGGGCGACTCGTCCTCGATATCCATCACGTCGAGCATGGCAGCGGGAAAGCCCACGCCAGCCGCGCTCCCCGCGTAGTCGAGCAAGCCCTCGCGCAGCTGGTCTACATCAACTTCAATCTTCACGGTGAATCCTCCTACCGGGCAATCGCGGCCGGACAAACCGCACGTCCCAACTGATGTGCAATAAACTCCAGATACGGCCATAATAAAATAATGAACATCAGGGAGGTTACGGATGATGGACAAGCTCACTGCCATGACAGAACAAGTCAGAGATTTTTGTGATGCGCGCGATTGGCGCAAATATCACACTCCAAAGGAACTTGCCATCGGCATAGCGACAGAGTCCTCCGAACTCCTTCAGCTTTTCCGCTTTATGAGCGACAAGCGCATTGCAGAAATGTTCGATAGCCCTGATCAGCGCCAAGCCATCGAAGACGAAGTTGCCGACACGCTCCTCTTTCTCCTACGTTTCGCCGATCTAAACGGAATCGACCTCCCAAAGGCGCTCTCGTCCAAACTCAAACGCAACGGCGAGCGCTATCCCGTCGACACCAGCTCCAGCGAATACAGAAAGGCGGCCCACCATGAGTAATGAGTTCGCCCTTCGACAATACACGCTTCCCCTCCCCCAACCCTTCGAGGCAAGCGAATCGCTGCAGGACTTTGGCACGCCAAAGCCCGGATTCCACCATGACGAGAGTTGGCCCGTTCTCTATATTCTGACCAACAGTAAAAACAAAACGGCGTACATCGGTCAAACGACCAATTATCGACGCCGCATGAAGCAACACGCCGCAAACGTGGACAAAGACTTCGACCGGACCCTCCTGATTGACAATCCAACCTTCAATCAGTCAGCAACATTTGAGTTTGAGAATCGACTTATCGAGCTGTTCTGCGCTGACGAAAAATACCAGGTAACCAACGCCAACAATGGCTATGCCCAGTTCGATTATTTTGAGCGACCTCAGTATCGCCAGAAGTTCAGAGACCTCTGGACAAAGCTTCGCGAAGAGAACTATGCGATCCACCCCATCGAAGAGCTCGAGAATACCGACCTGTTCAAATTCTCGCCCTTCAAAACGCTCACGCCCGATCAATACGAAACGATTGAGGCGATTTACAGGCGGCTCGAGCAAGAGCATGAAGACATTAAACACGGCGGTCCCAAGAAAGAGCGCGTAACCGTCGTGAACGGCGCGCCGGGAACAGGCAAAACAATCCTCGCCATCAGTCTCATGTTCAAAATCAAAAATGAGCCGAACCTTTCCGGTCTGCGGGTCGGCTTCGTGACGCCCATGGAGTCTCTGAGCAAGACGCTCAAAAAACTCACGCACTTCCTCCCCGGGTTAAAGCCCGGCGATATCCTGAGCCCCAACGACGTCACAAAAAACGATCGGTATGACGTCTTGCTTGTCGACGAGGCGCACCGACTGGGAAACTACTTATCCGCCGGCGCCGGCATCGGAGCTTTCTACAACACATGTGAACGACTCAGCTTGCCGCGCACGAGCAGCCAGGTGGATTGGATTTTCAAATGCTGCGACAAGGCGTACCTGTTCTTTGACCCCAAACAGCAAGTCCGCGCATCGGGACTCAACCGAGATGGCCTTGAGCAGCGACTCAACCAACTCGAAGAAGCCGGCATCGAGACCGAAGAATTCAACTTGAGTACCCAAATGCGCGTGCGTGGCGGCGATGAGTACCTCGATTTTGTCTACGACCTGCTTGATAACAAAGCGTACATGCATGCCGGCATGAAGTTCAAAGCACTCTTTTCATAGGAGCCTTACGATTCGCGAGCCGGGGATCCGGACAGCGATATCCCCAGATACCAGTTTGGAATCGTCGACCGATTTGAGGACTTCTGCTCTCTGCAGCAAACCAAGGAAGAAGAAGTTGGTCTATCCCGCATGATGGCAGGCTTTGCGTGGAAGTGGGAAACGAAGAATAACAAAGATGCGTTCGATATCGTCATCGAGGGCATTCCCAAACGCTGGAACTCAACCCAGAAGGATTGGGTTAACTCCGCCAACGCCGTCAACGAAGTCGGATGCATTCATACGGTACAAGGCTACGACCTCAACTACGGATTCGTAATTCTGGGTCCCGACATTTACTACGATTCGAACAAAGATGCAGTCAACGTTAACAGGGCAAACTTCAAAGATGCCGTTGCCAAGAAAAAGGCAAGCGACGATGATCTGCAAAAGATCATCGTCAACGCCTACTACGTCCTCATGACGCGCGGCATGTTAGGAACGTATCTCTATGTGTGCGACCCCGCGCTCAAAGAGTACCTGTCACGGTATATCCCGGCGATATAGACCTTGCGACCGCCCTCCCCCATGTAACCATCCTGTAAATCATAGCGGCGCACTCGAGTTTTACCGTGATGCGGTCGCGCCTAGCGCTCCACTGTGCTAAAGTATCCCGAACGTTCAAACGACTACGAGGGGGAACTAGAAGATGGCACGTGTGCACAACTTCTCAGCTGGCCCGGCCGCACTGCCCACAAGCGTGCTCGCCGAGATCGCCGACGAGATGATGGACTACCGCGGTTGCGGCATGTCCGTGCTCGAGATGAGCCATCGATCTAGCATGTACCAGCAGATCATCGACGACGCCGAGGCAACCCTACGCCGCCTGCTGAGCATCCCCGACAATTACCGTGTCCTGTTTTTGCAGGGCGGCGCCACGCTGCAGTTTGCGGGCATCCCCATGAACCTCATGCGCCGCGGGCGCGCCGGCTACATCGTGACCGGCAACTTTGCCAACAAGGCGTACAAGGAGGCCGCCAAGTACGGCGAGGCCGTGCTGCTCGCGAGCTCCGAAGACACCAACTTCGACCGCATCCCCGACATGGCCGACATCAACGCGCGCATTGCCGCCGAGGCCGCGGGCGACGGGCTCGACTACGTCTACATCTGCCAGAACAACACCATCTTTGGCACCATGTACCATGAGCTTCCCGCTTGCGGCGATGTGCCGCTGGTTGCCGATGTCTCGAGCTGCTTTCTGTCGCAGCCGCTCGACGTTGAACGCTACGGGCTCATCTACGCCGGCGCGCAGAAAAACGCCGGCGCCGCGGGCGTCACCGTGGTCATCGTGCGCGACGACCTGATCGCCGACGGCCCGGCCTTTGCGCAGACGCCGCAGTACATGAACCTTAAGACCCAGGCCGCCAAGGGCTCCATGCTCAACACGCCCAACACCTTTGGCATCTACGTGTGCGGCAAGGTGTTCCGTTGGGTTGAGCAGACCGGCGGACTTGCCGCCATGGCCGAGCGCAACTGGGCCAAGGCCAACCTGCTCTACGACCTGCTCGAGCACAGCGAGCTGTTCCATGGCACCGCGCAGGCCAACAGCCGCTCCATCGCCAACGTCACGTTCCGTACCGGCGACGCCGAACTCGACGCGGCCTTTGTTGCGGGCGCGGCAGAGCACCAGATCCAAAACGTCAAGGGCCATCGCCTCGTCGGCGGAATGCGCGCCAGCGTGTACAACGCCGTCACCATGGAGGACGTGCAGGCGCTGGCCACGTACGTGAAGGACTTCGAAGCGCAGCATAGTTTGAGCCCGCGATCTAACTAGCCCGCAACACGCGGGCCGACCAGCCACTTCAAACCACTTGTTATAAACAAATCCGCTAAGGAGTTTTTCATGCGCAAGATTAAAACCATCGACGACATTACCAAGGACGGCAAAGTCGAATTTGGCGAGGGCTACGAGTTTGTGGGCACCGCCGAGGAGGCCGACGCCATTCTGATGCGCTCCACCGACCTGCACGGCTACGAGCTGCCCGAGGGCATCCGCGCCATCGCCCGCTGCGGCGCCGGCGTCAACAACATCCCCGTCGAGGAGTACGCCAAGAAGGGCGTCGTCGTCTTTAACTCCCCCGGCGCCAACAGCAACGCCGTCAAGGAGCTCGTCCTGGGCATGTTGGTGCTCTCGAGCCGCGGCGTGGTGCAATCGATGAACTGGGTGCGTGACAACGCCGACGACCCCGAGATTCAGGTCGATGCCGAAAAGGCCAAGAAGGCCTTTGTGGGCCGCGAGCTCAAGGGCAAGCGCATCGGCGTCATCGGCCTGGGCAACGTGGGCTCCAAGGTCGCCAACGCCTGTGTCGATCTGGGCATGGACGTCTACGGCTACGACCCGTTCATTTCCGTCGAGCACGCATGGGTGCTGAGTCGCGAGGTGCAGCGCGTGGGCACGCTCGAGGACCTCTGCCGCGGCTGCGACTACCTCACCGTGCACGTGCCCAGCAAGGCCGATACCATCGGCATGATCAGCACCGAGCAGATCGACCTGCTGGCGCCCGACGCCGTGCTCATCAACTACGCGCGCGAAACCATCATTGACGAGGACGCCGTCGACGCTGCCCTGCGCGAGGGCAAGCTCAGCTGGTTTAGCTGCGACTTTGCCACGCCCAAGACCGTCAAGATGCCCAACACGTTTATCACCACGCATTCGGGCGCCGGCACCGGCGAGGCCGAGGCCAACTGCGCCGACATGGCCATCAGCGAGCTCAAGGATTACCTGGAAAACGGCAACATCGTGCACAGCGTCAACTACCCCGCCTGCAGCATGGGCAAGGCGCGCGCCGCAAGCCGCATTGCCTGCCTGCATGCCAACGTGCCCAACATGATCGGCCAGATCACGGCCATTCTCGCCAAGGACAACGCCAACGTGCAGCGCATGACCAACGAGTCCGCTGGCGAGAACGCCTACACCATGTTCGACACCGATGAGCACCTGGACGGCAGCACGATCGAGGCACTCAAGCATATTCCGTCGATGTATCGTGTGCGCGCGATTAAATAGCGCCGGCGCCAATCCTGCCAGACAGACCACGAAGCCCATTCGGCCCCCGTTTTCACGAAACGGGGGCCGATTTTGTTGCTCCGGACGACTTTAAAATGATACCCATAACAAGTTTTTTCAGATAATCGATAGTGAGGCTCAAGTCGCTAAGCACACCCGCTTTGATAAACAGCTTTATCAGGGACTTTAGTAGGTAAAAATCGATCTCTATGTGCCGAATGTAAGTTGACTGTCCATTTTCCGAAACAACTTATTCTAGATAGCATTTTTAAGGCCCCTCCAAGGCGAAATATAAGTCTTTTTGTGACCAAAACTCTAGTCCGCGCGACCGTTTTCCACCCGCGCGGCTACATTCCTGCCCAATCGATAAAAATCTCCTCACGAAGCCGCCGTTCGAGCTCCTGCTGTCGCGGCGTCTTGTCTTTCAGCGGCACATCGAGATAGGACATGATGAGCTCCATCACCACGCGGAAGGCATCGGAGTCGGCCAGCTGACCATAGGTCATCAGAATGACGGGATATCCCATCGCTTGCAGCGCCGTCGTTCGATCGGAGTCCGAAATCTTGGATTCAATGGATCCGTGAATGGCTTTACCCTGGCATTCAACCAGACACTCTCGGCTGCCGTCCTTATTTGCCAGCAGGATATCGGCATAGCGCCTATCAAGCCCCGAAATCAGGCGGGCGCTGCGCGTCATACGAATCTCAACGTTATTGGTAAGGCTCAGCCCTTCGCCGCCGCGCAACCTCGTAAGGCCAAACAGCATCGAAGCCTGGACCTCGAGCGGCGATGCTGCCACCCCCGTAATGCATTTCGCGGCTCGTATGAACGATTTAGCGCCGCGGAGCCCCCGGACCTTATCGACGAACTCTGTAAGCTCAGAGAGCTCGATCAAGGGAGGTCGTTTCCACAAGTCCGTTGGATTCCCCGAGACATCCTTTACGTTTTCCCAGCCCGACCGTGCGTCACCCCACCGGCCCCCGTATGCCTGCTCAAGTGCCGACTTTACCTGAGGCGCAATCTTGCACACGGCAAAGGTGCCGCACATCTCATACATGCACATGATTAGACGCTCGTTTGAGACCGAGGAAGCCAGGGTCAGCAGGGTAAAGAGTGGGGACGCAACATCGAGGCCAAACTCCGTCTGCCGCACGGAATCAAACGGCCTCTCCCCGTTCCAAACATGCCTGACAATGCGATCGCCCTTACGTCCGCAGCTGCCCTGCGCCAACACGTGTAACGGGGTGCCCAGGAAATGCGTGACGAGCGGATGCTCACATAGGTGCTCCCTGCGCGGATCGTCCGCAGAATCGGGCAGGTCCGGCATTATTGCCAAGACCTGTGGAGGTATCCGGTGATACCGAAAGGCAGATATGTCGCACAGCATGTCGTCCATGAAGGGTACGTACCCGCTGCGTCGCTTGTGAACCCGCCCGGACGGCAAACGCGCTGGCTCGGCCTGCGAACGGTAAATACTGCCACGCCCACGTCGCGGATCTCTCAGGAGGCTTACAATCGGTTTGGAAAGCAAACTGATTGTGAGGTTGCATATGGTTGATGAGGATTTTGCCTGGCGGCTTGCGCAGGAGCTTGTGCGGATCGACAGCTCAGACCCGGGCGCGTATGAGGATGAAATTGAGCGCTTCATTAAGAGGCTCATTGAGCAGCAGCTGGCACAACTTGATAGTTCTGCGCTCGATGCCGTGCAGATTGAGGAGCTCGAAGTGCTGCCCGGGCGCCGCAACCTTAAAGTCACCGTGCCGGGCCAAAGCGACGAGCCGCGGCTGATCTATATCTGCCACATGGATACCGTCACCTTGGGCGATGGCTGGGACGCAGACATCGAACCGCTTGGGGCGGTTGTGCGCGACGATAAACTCTATGGCCGCGGTGCCTGCGATATGAAGGGTGGCCTGGCCTGCGCCATTGCCGCACTGGTCCATACGCTCGAGCGCGTGGCGGCGGATGGCGCGCTGCCACGCCGCGGCTTTTCGCTCATCTGCTCGGTCGACGAGGAAGACTTCATGCGCGGCTCAGAGGCCGCGATCGATGCTGGCTGGGTCAGCTCGCGCGAATGGGTGCTGGACACCGAGCCCACCGACGGACAGATCCAGGTGGCGCACAAGGGGCGTACGTGGTTCGAGATTGAAATGGCTGGCGTGACGGCGCATGCGAGCCAGCCTTGGAAGGGCGCGGATGCCGTCGCCGCCATGGCCGAGGTCGTGTGTTCGCTTCGTCGCGCGTTTGCGGCGCTGCCCGCGCACGATGAGCTGGGGCCTTCGACCATCACGTTTGGCCAAATCGAGGGCGGATATCGCCCCTACGTCGTACCCGACCGCGCCAAAGTCTGGGTCGACATGCGCCTGACCCCGCCGACCGATACGGCCGCCGCAATCAATATGGTCGAGCATGCCATCGCCGTCGCCGAAGCCGCCGTTCCCGGTTGCCATGGCAGCTACACCGTGACGGGCGACCGCCCCGCCATCGAGCGCGACCCGAACTCTCCCCTTCTAGCAGCGCTCAAGCGTGCCGCCGATGACGTAACGGACGCGGACACGACCGTCGGCTTCTTTACCGGCTACACCGATACCGCCGTCATTGCCGGCAAGACAGGCAACCGCAATTGTATGAGCTACGGCCCCGGCTCGTTGGCGCTCGCACACAAGCCCGACGAGTATGTGCCCCATGCCGATATCGTTCGCTGCCAAAACGTGCTCATCGCGCTTGCCGATAACACGCTCTGGGACGCAAGCGGCCAAGTTGGGGCATAATAAGCCGCGAACAAACCGACTCGCGCGTTAGGACCGCCCATGAAAGCACTTCCGTTTCCCTGCATCCGCCCGGCTCAGGACCGTGTGCTCGAGGCGCTGCCTGCGATGGGCGGTATCCTGAGCGGCAACGACGCCCTGCGCGGCGCCATTGCTGACGGCCTAATGCTCAAGGATCCAGGCGCGGCGTATTACGTGTACGAATGCTCGGGCGAGCCGGGTCGCGCGACGGGTGTCGTGGCGATTTGCCCGGTTAACGTACTGACGGGTAGCGACGAGGCTGCCGCCGAGAGCGTCGACGCACTCGCCGCCGCGCGCGCGATCGCCGAGCTTAAGGTGCAGCCGCGCCCCGTGTCGCTCGCCTACGAGGCGTCGCCCGTCATGGATATCATTTTGAGCGCTGCCAAAGAGGGCGCATCGCTCTACGCCGTCACCGATCCCGCGGGCGTCACACATCGCGTGTGGGAGGTCAAGCGCGAGGACGCCGTTGCCGCCATCCGTGCCATGCTCGATCAGGCGCCCGACCCGGTGTTCGCCGGTGACTCCGCCTATGTCGCCGCACTGGCTGGGGCATCGCAGATTCTGGCCGACGAGGCCCGCGCTGCCGGCGCCTACTCTGGCAAAGAGCCGTTCAACTTTGCTGTAGCCGTGCTGTTCCCCGCCGCGCAGGTCAGCGGCAGCGCGCCGCAGGTTCCGACGGGTCTGCTCACTCACCAGGTCTCACGGTTCTAGCGAACTCAAACGCTAAGCTGGAAAACCCAGCATCCAAACAAACAAGGGGCGGAGATGCAGCAAACGCATGCACCTCCGCCCTTTTCGCATCAAACAATTACGCCGGTAAACCGGGCCGCAACGTCAGCGTTATCCACGCTGCGGACCTGCCGCCGCCACGAGCGGCTCTAGCCCCAGCTCGCGCGCGTAGTCTTCCTGCGTAAAGACTTCGACCAGTTCAAACGTATCGGCCGCATCGTCAAACGCAAAATGCAGCACTGAGCAGTTGCCCGGCACGCGTTCGCGCTCGTCGGCCGCCGCGCCCCGCACGTGGTCCAAAAACTCCTTGATAGCTGAGCCATGACTTACCGCGAGCACGCACGTATGGTCCGGACGCCGCATAAGATCGGTCAGCGTCGCCACCATGCGCGTGCGCACCTGGATCTGGCCCTCGCCGCCAAACTGCCGATAGAAGTCGCGCCACGGGCGCTCGGGCATAAGCATCACGCGCTCGGCCTCAAAGTCGCCAAAGAACCACTCACGCAGGCCGTCCAGGCGCTCGTACGCCAAGCCCGGCCACAAGTTGGCGATAGTCTGCTCGGTGCGATGAAGCGTAGAGGTGTAGGCATGATCGGGCTCAATGCCGCGCGCACGTAAAAACATGCCGGCGCGCGCCGCCTGGTCGCAACCCAACTGCGTAAGCGGCGAGTCACTCCACCCCTGAATGATACGCTTAAGGTTGAATATCGTCTGTCCATGACGGACCAGATACAGATCTTTATTCATAGGGGTCCTTTCGTTCGTTACCAACCCAAGAGCGAAAACGCCCCGTCGCAATAGCCAAAATGAAGCACGGCACCGTTGTCGGGTAGCTCTCCCCCGCCAGTCACATACTCAAGAAACTCCTGGCAGGCTGAGCCGTGGGAAACCGCCAGCACGCAGTCGTGCTGCGGCCGGGCCATAATACGGGACAGCGCCGCGACCATGCGCGACTGAAGCTGCACTTCCGACTCGCCGCCAAAGGCCACCGGATAATCGCCCCAGGGCTGCGGCGGCATCTCGCGATTTGATGTGCCCTCCAGCGAGCCAAAATGCCACTCACGCAGGTCATCGACCAGCTCAATGGAACGGCCCTCGCCAACGATAAGCTCGGCCGTATGCCGCGCCCGGCCCAACGGCGAGGAATACACATGATCAAAGGCCACGCCACGCGCCGCAAACGCCGTACGCGCCGTCAGCGCCTGCTCGCGCCCGCGCGCCGTAAGCGGCGAATCGTGCCAGCCCTGCAAAATGCTCTGCACATTGAGCTCAGTCTGCCCATGCCGCACCAAATACAGATCTGCCACACGCTCTCCCCTCGTACCACCACAAAGGGGACAGGCACCTTTGTGGTGGTTTACCGTCTGATCACGCCGCGGTGACGCTCAGCTACACCAGCACGTCGGCGAGCGGGCGCTTGGGTACGTGGTGCACCTGCGCATCGTCACGCCAGTAATTAATTGAGCCGTCGGGGTTGGAATCGATCGCATCGATCATCTGCGTCTCGGCCGGCACGCCAAAAGCCATGATCAGCTTGAGCTCATACTTGTCGTTATCGAGCCCCATAGCATCGATCGCGCGGGGCGTAAAGGCCTTGAACATGCAGGCTGCCACCTCGGGCGTGGCGCTGCGAGCGGCGAGCATCATCGTCTGCGCGGCAATGCCCGTGTCGACCTCGGTGATGGGCGCGGCGGGCTTACCCGGAACAGCGCGCTCGGCAAGAATCGCGATGTAGCCGGTCGGACGCTCGCCCTCGGCAGGACCCGACCAATCCTTAAGCGCGCCGGCCCATGCAAGCTCATCAAATACACGCGCGCAATCCTCGGCACCGCTCACCACATGAAAACGCAGACGCTGAGCATTGGCGCCGCAGGGAGCCAGGTGCGCCAGTTCCGCCAGCTCGAGCAAAAACTCGCGCGGCACGCGCATGGACTCGTCAAAACGGCGGCACGTACGGGCGCGGCGGACCAGCGCGTCAAACGTGTCCAGGCCAAGCTTTTCGCAACCTTGCTTTGCCATCGATTCGACACTCGACGGTGCCTCGGGAACTGCTTCGTTCATAGGGACCCCCAATACAAGCCAATTGTCCTTAGGAAAATCTAACCTAAAACGTAGGCAATAACGAACAGGGCTGCAATGTTCTACACCTGTTGAATAGAAAATCGCGACGTGGGGAACAACGGAAACAATTCGGGGCCTTTGGGTTACGTTTCGCCCTCCCCGACCCATACGTCAGCGCCCTTAGGGGATACTGGTTGTAACGATCAAGGCTTACGCCGCACGGAAAGGAGACTTATGGGCATCTTTAAGAACGATGATCAAAAATCGAGCCAGTTTGGATTTGACGAGAAAAGCATGGCGGGCAAAGCCGTCAAGGCCGTACGCTGGATCTACGCCATCACGGGCGTCTTAGCACTCATTGCTGGTATCGCGCTGCTTTTTGCACCTGCCAAGTCCCTCGTCTTTTTGACGACTGTCCTGGGTTTTTACTTTGTAATCACTGCTGCCATCAGACTATTCACTGCCATTTTTGAGCCGCTGCTGCCCACCGGCTGGCGCGTGACGAGCATCATCTCCAACCTACTCATTATCTTGGGCGGCGTCATAATCCTGCGCAACCAGGCCTTCTCGACCGCGACGCTCACCACGATGGTGGTTATCGTGGCCGGCTTTGGCTGGATTGTCGAAGGTGTCATGTCCATTCTGGAGTCCGAGCTTTCGTCCAACCGCGCCCTCGCTATCCTGAGCGGCGCACTTTCCATCATCGCCGGCATGTTCGTGTTTATCTATCCGCTGTGGTCGGCCAAGATGCTCGTCATCTTTAGCGGTGCCGCGCTGCTGGTGTTTGGCGTGACGCTCATTGTTCGCGCCATTCAGTTTGGCAAACTGGTGCGCTAGATGCCAAAGACGCTCTTTATTGATGCCGACGCCTGCCCGGTCACGCGCGAGTCGATTGACTGCGCGCGGCGGGCGGGCGTCGCCGTTGTTATCGCCGGCAACAGCACGCAAAACCTGGAACGGCACATTCGCCGCGACGACCCGCGCGATGCCGAGCACGCGCGACGCGGCTTTTGGGTCACGACGCTCGACGTGAGCGTGGGCGCCGACAGCGCCGACTTTGCCATTGTCGAACGCCTGCAGGCGGGCGACGTGGTCGTGACGCAGGACATTGGCTTGGCGAGCATGGTGCTCGGGCGCGATGCCGCCGCCATCGGTGTGCGCGGGCGCGTGTACGACAAGGCGACTATCGACATGCAGCTGTTTATTCGCCACGAGGAAAAGAAGGTACGCCGCGCCGGCGGACGCACTCGCGGTCCGGCAGCATTTACCAGCGAAGACCGCGCCCGCTTTAAACGCAACCTCACCGAGTTGCTGCACTAACCAAGGTAGATTTTTGAGACATGCCTAAAATCTACCTTTTTGTTTTGAGCGGTGTGAGCGCTCGGAATCCATGGCTCAACAAAAAACGGGCTTCAAAATGCCATGCGTCGCCGCATTGCGCAGGCGCTGAGCATGGCTATTTGAAGCCCATTTTTTAGGCCTACTTAGAGGCCAACGGCGGAGAGGATGAGGCCCCAGCCAGCGCCGATGACGTACATCATGATCAGGAACACGGCATTTTCGCGGGCGCTGCGGTTGGTGCGGAACAGCACCAGATAACCCACGCCGGCGGAAATGAGCGTGCCGGCGAGCATCGGCGCCAGTTGCAGCGCGCCTTCCAGATACAGCTGTGTAATGACCACGCTCGCCGAGCAATTGGGAATCAGCCCGACAAGCGCCGAACCCAGGACAGCGAGTGTCTCGTTGCCGCGCAGGAACTGCTCGATCGCGGACTCGCCGAACGTCTCGAGCACGGCGACCAGAATCAGCGTCACCAGAAAAATGAATACCGAGACCTGCACGGTGTGCGAGATCGCACTGCGGATGATCGACAGGACAGGCGTCCCTTCGTGGGAGTGAGAGTGACCGTGACCATCATGGTGTTCATGTTCGCCCTCATGACCGTGATCGTGGCCATGTCCGTGTTCGTGCTCGTCCTCGTCTTCATCACAACCGCAATGGTCGCGCTCGCACAGCTCGTGGATGTGGTCGGCGCTCACGCCTGCCTCGGCCACCTCGTCGATGATGTCACCGCCGCTGTGGTCGTCGTGCGCGCAGTTCACGTGGGCCGGGTTGGCCGCGGTTCCCAGCACGGTACGGCGAATCGCCGCGTGCGCGCGGGCGTTACGGCGCAGGCCGCGAATGGCAGCGTCCACGATAAAACCCGTGACCAGTGCGATCAGCGCTTTCGAAGCCAAAAGCATCGCCATAGTCTGCACGGGAACCTGCTCGGCAAGCAACAGCGGCAGCATCTCATCGGAGGTCGAAAGGAACACCGCCACCAACGTGCCCAAGGTCACGACACGGCCGGCGTACAGCGTTGCTGCCATGGCCGAAAATCCGCACTGCGGCACCATGCCCAGCAGCGAGCCAACCACGGGACCCGCAGCGCCGGCGCGCTTGATAGCGCCGTTGACGCGGTCGCCCGCAACGTGCTCAAGTGTCTCGAGAGCAAGATACGTCACCAACAAAAACGGCACCAGCGACAGCGTGTCCTTGCCGGCGTCGAGCAGAATATCAATCAGTAAATCCATGACGGATGGAACCTTTCGTGTCTTTCGGCAGCATTGTAAAAGTCCTAGCGGTCAACTAGGGTATTGTAGTTGTCCCGGGCGCGGTGCCAATAGTTGCCTATGGTAAACTATCATCTCGCCATAACTCAGTAACCTCGAGCCGCACAACGCGGCCCGTCCAAGGAGTAGCATATGAACGTATCGCAAGCACTCGAATACGAGCGCCAGCCGTTTATCCCCATGTTTATCTACGGCGACCACGGCGCCATGGAGTCCGAGCGCCAGAAGGGCGAGGAGGCCCTCAAGGTGCTCGAGACCGAGTACTTTACCGCCGAGGGCGACCCCGGCTTCGACTTTGCCACCGTGCGCGACCTGGCCGACCGCAACCGCGACCTGTGCGACCAGATTGGCGAGGCGCGTCTGCGCAACGTGACGCCCGCGACGCTCTCGCGCGGCCTGTCCGATGCCGACACCTGCGCCGCCATCGGCAAGATGCAAAAGCGCACCGCCGCGTCCGTTATGCGCGAAATCCGCGGCGACCGCGACGCGCTCGGCGTGGCCTACGCCCGCAAGCCCATCCAGGGCACCGTGCTCGGTATCGACATCGAGACCACCGGACGTGCACCCGAGCGCGGCTATATCATCAACGTGGGCTGGGAGATCATGGAGCTCACCAGCGACGCCGTCCCGCATGACGCCGAGGCACACTACTGCGGCCTGCCCGACATCTACCGCGGCGAGGATGTGCCGTTGTCGAATATCCACCACATCACCTGGGACGACATCGACGGCAAAAAGCCGTTCCGCGAGAACAAAGAGCTGCAAAAGCAGCTGCTCAAGCTTATGAAGAAGTACCCGTACATGGCACACAACGCCGCCTTTGAGGACAGCTGGTTCAAGATCCACCTGGACGGCTACGCCGAGGCACGCCGCGCCGGCAAGATCATCGTCATCGACTCGCGCCAGATCTGCCGCAGCCTGGACGCCGACGTGCGCTCGCTCCCCCGCGAGTCCGCCCCCGCCGCGCTCGAGAACTGGGCACGCCGTCGCGGCACCCTCGCGCCCGACGCCAACGAGCAGCATCTGGGTCTGGACGACACCGACCTCATGCTCCGCACGGTACAGGCCGAGTTCAACCTCAAGAACCTATTCGCGAAATAGCAACGCCTGCGACAAACACTACTTGCTCACGAGCGGCCTCGCAGCGGGAAACACCGCAGCGGGGCCGCCCTATGTTCCACAGATAGATCTGCCATCACAAATTCTGAACCCTCATTTTGAACGATTTCGGCCAATTCCCGACACGTAATTCGTTGTCGGATGGTGATGCATCGATATCAAATGTGCAGCAATTGAGTTTTTATATGCTATAGCTAAGCTGCGATAACATTGATTTTAGGCATGCCAACCCATAATTGCGTCAAGCTTTTGGACAGCATTTGGTTAGGCCCCTAAAACGACTTTCCCACTCAGCGCCATCAGCACGGCATTAGCTGACACGATATATACCATGAGTATCGTATTGTCACATACCACTGCAAAAGCGGTCTACCAGGCCGCGCATTCGGCGTCTACGAAAGACACCGAGCCCTGTAACCCTGCCGCGATTTACGGATCATGTCCCACCGGAACGCTCCTTGACGCAGCCGCAGAATGGCTCACCAAACACGATGTTTCCCTTGACGCAAATGATTGCCTCGAAGTAATGGTGTTTGATCGCAGGAATGCGCGCTATGCAATGAACTGTCAATGCCACGTTTCGTCAAAACGATTCTCGAGCTCACGCTTTATAGAGCTCAAAGATGGCATCCTCATTGTTGGCGTTGAGCTTTGCGCACTTCAGGCCGCCACCTATCTCCCTTTTCGCGAACTGGTGGAGTACTACTTTGAATTGTGCGGCGCTTACTCCCTTGGAACCGGCTCTTCCACCTCGTATAACGAGCGTTTCGCGCTCACCTCGACCGAAAGGTTAAAACAGTTCTTTAATTCCATTACCAGATGCGACGGTCTGGCCCTTGCCCGAAAGGCGATTCAATGTGTGCGCGACGGATGCCGGTCTCCTATGGAAACGGCCTTTGTCATGATGCTAACGCTGCCTAAAAGCGAAGGAGGGCTTGGTATTAAGGGAATTGAGACCGATTGCGAGGTGCAGGTCACCGCTGCCGCAAAGAATCTCACGAGACGCAAAAAGTTCTTTATGGATGCGTATCTAAAGAAATCTCGCACAGACATTGAATACAACGGGTTTTATCATGACGCGGAAGAAGACCGCGCCATCGATGAGGAGCGCAAGAATGCGCTTGCGTCCATGGGATACGGAATCATCACCGTCAGTCGTTATTCCTTTATGCATGCCAGCGCTTTCGTTAGGGTCATGGAGGCGATCCAACGGAAAGAGGGCATACGCCCCTCGCGTCTGCCAAAAGACTTTCAAATCATGCAAGAGGACCTGAGACAGTTTGTGCTCAGAAGGTTTATAGAAGAGAAAAAGAGAATTCAGAAGCAGCTTCGCCAGGATTCCGAAGATCGTCAACGAATCGACCTCGAAAAAGCAACACTCGAAGGCATCACGCTGGATGACCCGACAATAAATGAAGTTCCGGCAATCGATGACATGCAGACTGTCGAATCCGACAGCCCATCATTTGCCCAAATAAGCAGCCTCGCGCCCGAGGGCAGAATCTTCGGGGCCGGAAGCTAGACCGGCTAACAAGGTGGGTACCCTAGCGATGTGCAAAATTGCGAGTATTCAGCAGGGTCGGCCCTCCAGCACCCACAAGTTAATCCAAATGAAAAACAAAAACGCTATCGAACGGGAACGTTAGGCAACATTTGAGGAAGACCTTGTCTGTTTACCGCCCTTGGATAACTCTTGAGCGGCTTTATTTGGCCTGGAATAGATTAACGGACCCCCTATAGTTGCAGAATACTCCAATTTTTGCACGGCGCGGGGGCACCCACCCCGGCATCGGCTATCAAAACCGCTCAGTCCGGAATCTCGTCCACTATTCCCCATCATTTTATGCGACGAATTACCTGTACGTCATTGACATATGAACATGCGCTCATATAATCGGAAGTAAGTTATATGAGCGCATGTTCATATGAAAGGATATTGCAATGAGCAGCCACGCTGATGAAACAAAGACTGGCATCGAGGCCACCGAGCCGATCGTCCCCACCACCTGCTCGCCCGAGGACCTTCCCGACGAGGAACTTCTCTACGACCTTGCCGACCTGTTCAAGGTCTTCAGCGACACCACGCGCATCAAGATTCTCTATGCCCTCATGGGCCGCGAGCTCTGCGTGGCTGACATCGCCGAAGCGACCGCGACCTCGCAGTCTGCGGTGTCGCACCAGCTGCGCACGCTTAAGCAGTCGCACCTGGTCAAGTTCCGCCGCGACGGCCGCAACATTCTCTACTCGCTCGCTGACGATCATGTCTATACCATGCTCAACCAGGGCATGAGCCATATCTGCGAATAGCAATCAACCACGGTATCAGCGCGGCCGGCACCCAGACCGCCAACACAGGGAAAGGAACCCACCATGAAAAAGCAGTTTAAGCTCGACGAGATCGATTGCGCCAACTGCGCGCGTGAACTTCAGGACGAGCTGGCTAAGCTCGATGGCGTCAAGTCCGTTTCGGTCAACTTTATGACCCAGAAGCTGACGCTCGAGGCCGACGACGCCAAGTTCGACGAGGTCCTGGACCGCGTCGTTGAGTTCACCGCCGACGCCGAGCCGGACTGCGAGATCATTCTCTAACCCGCGCACACGTTGACCTGTAAGGC
Organism: uncultured Collinsella sp.; assembly: GCA_937966215.1. Classification (GTDB taxonomy): domain Bacteria; phylum Actinomycetota; class Coriobacteriia; order Coriobacteriales; family Coriobacteriaceae; genus Collinsella. The sequence goes on from CALCKK010000011.1 coordinate 79,986, forward strand.
CGCGCTTGCCGCGGCCTTTGCTCGCGAAATTATATGAGCAAGTGTTCATACACTCAAATGGGAGGTTTGAATCATGGCAGCCGCCGACCCCAAAAAGAAAAAGAAGAAGCGCAAGAAGAAAGAGTCCCTTGAGCACAAGCGCAACCGCATCCTGGTAGCACTGGGCATTTTTGCCGTTGTTTATGCCCTCGACGAGCTCGGCGCCCTCACTATCGCATTTGGGGAGCCCGGCAACATCTACGCCAGCTTCGCGCTGTTCCTCGTGCCGTTTTTGATTGCCGGCTACGACGTACTGCAAAAGGCATTCAATAACATCCGCCGCGGCAAGGCCTTCGACGAGAGCTTCCTCATGGCCGTCGCGACCATCGGCGCGTTTGCCATGGTGCTCTTCCCCGACACCGACCCGCACATGGCCGAAGGCGCCGCCGTCATGCTGTTCTACCAGGTCGGCGAGTTGTTCCAGGCATACGCCGTGGGCAAGAGCCGCAAGTCGATCAGTGCCATGATGGACATCGCGCCCGACTACGCTAACGTCGAGCAAGCCGACGGCACACTCGAACAGGTCTTTCCCGATGACATCGCCGTCGGCACCGTGATCGTGGTCAAGCCCGGCGAGCGCGTGCCTATCGACGGCGTCATCGTCGAGGGCGAAACCCAGCTCGACACCGCCGCGCTCACGGGCGAGTCAGTCCCCCGCCCCGCCAAGACCGGCGACGATATCATCAGCGGCTGCATCAACATGACGGGCCTCATCCACGTGCGCACCACCAAGCCCTTTGGCGAGTCAACCGTCGCGCGTGTTCTGGAGCTCGTGGAGAATGCCAGCGAAAAGAAGGCGCGCACCGAGAACTTCATCACGCGCTTTGCCCGCGTCTACACCCCCGCCGTCACTGGCGCTGCCGCGGTGCTCGCGCTTGGCGGCGGCCTGGTGACTGGCGCTTGGTCCGATTGGATCCTGCGCGGCCTGACCTTCCTGGTCGTCAGCTGCCCGTGCGCCCTCGTGATCAGCGTACCGTTGAGTTTCTTTGGCGGCATCGGCGGCGCGTCCAAGCTGGGCGTTCTCATCAAGGGCTCCAACTACCTCGAGACGCTCGCCGACGTGGACACCATCGTCTTCGACAAAACGGGCACCCTCACCAACGGCACGTTCTCAGTCGTCGCGGTGCACCCCGAGGCTGGCTATACCGAGCAGTCGCTGCTCGAAGTCGCAGCCCTTGCTGAGTCGTTCTTCGATCACCCCATCGCGCAGTCCGTGCGCGACGCCTACCAGGGCGAGGTCGACCCCAAGCGCGTGAGCGACTCCGCCAACGACGCGGGCCACGGCGTGACGGCAACCATCGACGGCAAGCACGTCGTCGTTGGCAACGCCAAGATGCTCGCCGCGGCCGGCGTTGAAGCACCGGACTGTGAGGTTGTCGGCACGATCCTCCACGTGCTCGTTGACGGCGTGTACGCCGGCCACATCGTGATTGCAGACACCGTTAAGGCCGATGCGGAGCAAACGATTCGCGACCTGCATGCCGCCGGTATCAACCGCACCGTCATGCTCACGGGCGACCGCGAGGAGGTTGCAGCGTCTGTGGCCAAGCAACTCGGTCTCGACGAGTTCCACGCGCAGCTCCTGCCGGGCGACAAGGTCGAGCGCGTTGAGGCGCTACTCGCGGCCGAAAGTGGCAAGGGCAAGCTCGCCTTTGTCGGCGACGGTATCAACGACGCTCCTGTGCTTACGCGCGCCGATGTGGGCATTGCCATGGGCGCCATGGGCTCCGACGCCGCGATCGAGGCCGCCGACGTGGTGCTGATGGACGACAAGCCGTCCAACATTTCCCGCGCGATCCGCGTGGCGCGCAAGACCATGTCGATTGTTTGGCAGAACATAATCTTTGCGCTGGGCATTAAGCTGCTGATCCTTGTGCTGGCAGCGCTGGGTATCGCCAATATGTGGCTTGCCGTCTTTGGCGACGTAGGCGTGGCGATCATCGCCATCCTGAACGCCATGCGCGCGATGGGTGTCAAGAACCTGTAGCGCTCGTGGTCCCTCCGGCCGGGGCCGGGCTTGGTTTTGAAAACGTCCTCGCGCATGAGGCCCGTCTTTCTTGCTCCTGCGGAGCAACGGAAAGGCGGGCCTCGCGCTGCGGAGTGTTTTCAAAACCAAGCCCGGCCCCGGCCTGCATTGACACAGCTGGCGGTTCTTGGGCATCGCTTGCTGGCGGGGTTCCTTTGCTGAAATGGACTTGGCCGAAAGGGCCGCTGGTCCCGGTCGCTGGTTCGCGCTTTGCGTGAACTCCGCGCTACTGTGGGTCAGTTAGGCTTCTGTTGTTGGACCCGCTACATCTTCCCGTCTCAGCATCGATCTTAGCTTCTCGAAGCTCTCCTCGCTCAGGCAGTGCTCCATGTGGCAGCCCTCTTGCGACGCGACCTCGGGCGTTACGCCTGCGTCCTCTAGCAGACCTACAAAAAAGCAGTGGCGCTCCCACATTTGACGGGCAACCTCAAGACCGCGTTCCGTCAGATGCACGTCGCGTTTGCCCATCTCCACGTAGCCGGTGCTCTCCAAGGCCGCCATGGCTTTAGAGACGCTTGCTTTGGTTACGCCCAAGTATTCGGCAACGTCGATCGAGCGCACGATGCCCTGACGTTCCGATAGAACGTAGATCGATTCGAGATAGTCTTCTCCGGATTCACGCAGGGCCATGGGCCGCCTTTCGCGATGGCTTCTAGTTAGCCTTTGGATACTTTTGCTTGATTTACTTTACCGCAAAAGTTGCCCATGTCTTACTACTTTGCCTAAAAGTTAGCCGTGTTTCACAAAACATGCGGGACGAAAACAAAATGGGGACGCCCCGCAAGGAGTGTCCCCAACTGCCGGCAGAAAAGGAACGTCCCCAAGTGCCGAATCCGCAGCTACACCAGCCCGAAGTGCTTTGCGGCGTTGTAGATGCCGTCGTCGTCTACGGCGGTCGTTACGTAGGTCGCTGCGGCCTTCACAGTATCCTGCGCGTTGCCCATGGCAACACTGGTGCCCACGGCTCCAAACATCGACAGGTCGTTCTCGCCATCGCCAAAGGCAATCGCTTCGCTCACGTCGACGCCCAGGCGCTCCAGCGTCGCCGCAACGCCCAGATCCTTGCCGCCGTTGGCAGGGATAATGTCGCAGAACAGATCGCACCAGCGCGTCGTGAGCGAATGCGACACCGCATCGGTCACGATATGCTCGTCGGCCGGATCCACAAACGCGCAAAACTGGTAGACCGGCGCGTCGAAGGCGTGGTCAAACGGCTCCTCGTGGTAGACGATTCCCGCGTTGTTGCCGGCCGCCACCACGCGCTCGGACAGGCGGTTCACAAACGAGTTCTCGCCCTGCATGCACAGCGAGTCGTAGCGCCCCTGAGCCACCTGGTCCACGATCACCGCAACATCGTCCGGATCGATCGGGCAGCTGCGGTAAACACCACTGGCATCAAAGCAATGCTGACCCGAAAGCGTAATGTACGCATCCCAGCCAAGGTCGAACAGCCAGTCCGGCATCTGGTAGGTCGGACGGCCCGTAGCGATCACGCACGCAATCCCCTGCTCGTGAAAGCTGTCGAGCACCTGCTGCGCCGACGCCGGAATCCGGTGGGTCTTAAAGCTCAGCAGCGTGCCGTCGATATCGAAAAACGCGGCCCCGATCATCCTCGTCTACTCCTCGCCCTCGAGCTTTTCGCTCGCCTCGAGCCACGCCATCTCCAGCTCGTCCATGGCGGCGTGGGCCTCGTCGATCTTTGCCTGCTGCTCGCCCAGCGCCGTGTAGTTGGTGGGATCGACCTGGGCCATGGCGGCCTCGGCCTCCTCCACGCGAGCGCGCTGCGTCTCCATCTTGCGCTCGAGCGAACTCACCTCGCGGCGAAGCTTCTGGCGTTCGGCGTTGGAAAGGCCATTGGGCTGCCCGCTCGTCTTGGGCTTTTCGGCCGCAACCGCTGCGGCGCCGGTGTCGAACGTGCCGGTCTTGGCGCTCGGCGCGCCCACGGGCTCGCCCTCGGCGGTGGCGTTGCACAGGCGCAGGTACTGATCCACGCCGCCGGGCATATGCGTCAGGTGGCCGTCGAGCAGCGCCCACTGCTGGTCGGTCACGCGCTCCATGAGGAAACGGTCGTGCGTCACTAGGATCAGCGTGCCAGGCCAGCCGTCGAGCAGATCCTCGACAATCGCCAGCATGTCGGTATCGAGGTCGTTGCCGGGCTCGTCCAGGATGAGCACGTTGGGCTCGTCCAGGATTGTCAGCAGCAGCGACAGGCGACGGCGCTGGCCGCCCGAAAGATCGCCGATGCGGCTCCAGAGCTGCTGCGTCGTAAAGCCCAGACGCTCGCAGAGCTTCTCGGGCGAAGTCTCCTTGCCGTCGATGACGTAGTACTTCTTATAGTTGCTGAGCACCTCGCGGATCGTGTCGCCCATGTAGGGCTCGAGCTCTTCGAGCTGCTGCGACAGCACGCCGAAACGCACCGTCTGGCCAATCTTCACGCGGCCGCGCAGGGGCTCAATCTTGCCCTGGATCACGTCGAGCAAGGTCGACTTGCCGGCGCCGTTCTCACCCAAAAGACCATAGCGGTCGCCCGCACCGATGAGCCAGGTCACGTCGGAGAGCACCTGCTTGGGCGCGCCGTCGGTATCCGCATAGCCGGCGTCCACGTCGTCCACGTCGATAACCTGCTTGCCTAGGCGGCTCACGGCCAGGCGCTTGAGCTCCAGCTCGTCGCGCACGGGCGGCACGTCGGCGATCAGCTCGCGAGCGGCATCCACGCGAAACTTGGGCTTAGTGGAACGAGCCTGGGCGCCGCGGCTCAGCCACGCGAGCTCCTTGCGCGCCATGTTGCGACGACGCTCCTCGGTGACGGCGGCCATGCGGTCGCGCTCCACGCGTTGCAGGATATATGCGGAGTAGCCGCCCTCGAAGGGATCGACCTGGCCGTCGTGGACCTCCCACATGCTGGTGCAGACCTCGTCCAAGAACCAGCGGTCGTGCGTGACCACGAGCATGGCGCCCTGACCGCGCTGCCAGCGGGCCTTTAAGTGGCGCGCGAGCCAGTTGATGGTGCGCATGTCCAGGTGGTTGGTGGGCTCGTCGAGCATAAGCACGTCGTAGTCGCCGATCAGCAGGCGCGCAAGGTCCACGCGACGGCGCTGGCCGCCCGAGAGCTCGCCCACCGTGCCCTCCCAGGGCACGTCGCTAATAAGGCCGGCCAGGATCTGGCGTGTACGCGGGCTCGAGGCCCACTCGTACTCGGGCGTGTCGCCGACGACGGCATGATGCACGGTGTCGGTATCGACCAGATTGTCCTTTTGGCCGAGCAATCCGATCGTGGTGCCGCGGCGATGCGTCACGCGGCCGTCGTCGGGCTCAAGCGTGCCCGCGAGTACACTCAGCAGCGTCGACTTGCCGTCGCCGTTTTTACCGACAATACCAATGCGGTCGCCCTCGCCCACGCCGAGCGTCACGCTATCGAAAATATGCTTGGTGGGAAACTCTAGGCTGACGGAATCGCATCCCAAAAGAATCGCCATATGCCCTGCTCCTTCGTAGAAATTCAACGTTGTCCATGATAGCAGCGAAAAGGCAGGCCGCACACGAAACAAAAAGACGGGCCATCTCCTAAAAGAGATGACCCGCCTCTCCAATCAGTCCCGCGGCGACCATGGCCGCCGCGGGCCTCAAGCACGTCCCGGACTAGGAGAACATGCCGGTGAGGTAATCATTCAGCCGCTTATCCTTGGGCCGTTGGAAAATCTCGTCGGTCTCGTCGTACTCGACCATATCGCCCATGTAGAAGAACGCCGTGCGGTTGGACACGCGCGACGCCTGCTCCATGTTGTGCGTCACGATGACGATGGCGCGGTCGGCAACGATCGACGACATGAGGTCCTCGATCGCCAGCGTCGAGATGGGGTCGAGCGCCGAGCAGGGCTCGTCAAACAGGATCACGTCGGGATTGAGCGCCAGCGTACGTGCAATGCACAGGCGCTGCTGCTGTCCGCCCGAAAGCGCGTAGGCGCTCTTGTCGAGCTTGTCCTTGACCTCGTTCCACAGCGCCGCGCCGCGCAGGCTCTCCTCGACCATACGATCGAGCTCGTCGCGGTCGGTGATGCCGTGGCGCTTGGGCGCAAACGTGATGTTGTCGCGAATGGACTTGCGGAAAGGGTTGGGCTGCTGAAACACCATGCCAATGGAACGGCGCAGCTCGTACGTGTTCTCGGCCTTGGTGTTCACGTTGCGTCCGCGGTAGTTGATCTCGCCCTCCACGCGGCAGCCGCGAATCTCGCGATTCATCAGGTTGAGGCTGCGCAAGAAGGTTGACTTACCGCAGCCCGAAGGCCCGATGAGCGCCGTGATCTCGCCCTTGTGAAAGTCGAGCGACGTATCGTGTAGCGCATGGTGATCGCCATAGTATACGTTGACGTCCTTGGTGGAGAGCACGACCTCGTCGCTCACGGCCTTGCCGCTCACGCGCACGTGCTTTTCGCTCTCCCCCACGCTCGACAAAAAGTCCTGGGTCTCGGACGACGCCGCTTCGGGTGCGGTCGTTGCTTTCATCTCGCTCATTCGGCCGCCATCTTCCTTGCCAGTTGCTTGCCCACGATACGGGCGACTACGTTAAACAGCAGCACGCAAATCATCAGCAGCGCCGCGGTGCCCCAGACGATCTGCTGTGCCTCGGGGCTGCCCTCGCCATAGATCTTGTAGATGTGCACGGCGAGCGACTCACCGGGGCGGAACACGTTCCAGGCGCAAGTGGGGCTCGACAGGTTAAAGCTCAAGAAATTCAGGCGAACCGGCGAGCTCATCCCCGAGGTAAAGAGCAAGGCCGCGGCCTCGCCAAACACGCGGCCGGCCGAAAGCACGATGCCGGTCACGATGGCGGGCATGGCCTCGGGAATCAGGATGTGCAGCGTGGCCTCCCAACGAGTAAGGCCCATGGCCAGGCACGCATCGCGCTGGGCCTGCGACACGTCCTCGAGCGCCTGCTGGATCACGCGCACCAGGATGGGGATGTTGAACATGGTGAGCGCGACGGCGCCGGAGATGAGGGAGTACTTCCAGCCCAGCTGCACCGAGAACACCAGAAAGCCGAACATGCCAACGACGATAGAAGGCAGCGAGGACAGCGTCTCGATGGCAGTGGAGGCGATGTCGCGGATGGGCCCGTCCGGCGCGTACTCAACCAGGAAGACCGCGCCGCCCAGGCTGATGGGCACCGAGATGACTAGGGTGATCAGCAGCAGATAGAACGAGTCGAACAGCTGGTAGAGCACGCCGCCTTGGGTTCCGTTGGCGCGCGCGGGCTGCGTGAGAAAGCCCGGCTGGAACAGCGTCGAGACGCCCTCGAACAGGATATAGGCCACCATGGAGACGACGATGAGCATGACGATGGCGACGATTGCCGTCAGCACGCCCGTGGCGATGCGGTCCTGTTTTTGGACACGCCCGAGTCTCGCCTCGTCGATGTGGATGCGCGTGCTAGCCACGAGCCTTCGCCCCCTTGCGGCCGATAAGGTGGATGATCAGGATGAAGATGAGGCTCATACCCATCAGCAGCAGACCGAGCGCCCACAGAACATCGTCCTGGGCCGAACCCTCGACATAGACCGCCATAGACGTGGTGAGCGTGGTGGTAATGGTCGAGGCCGGCGACAGCAGCGACGTCGGCATGGCCTCGATGCCGCCGATAACCATGCGCACGGCGAGCGTTTCGCCAAAGGCGCGGGTCATGCCAAGGATGACCGCGGTCATGAGCGACGGCATGGCAGACTTGAGCACCACGTGCCAGATGGTCTGCCAGCGGGTGTAGCCCAGCGCGAGCGAGCCCTGACGGTAGCTGTCGGGCACGGCGCGCAGGCCATCGACCGAAAGCGTGGTCATCGTCGGCAGGATCATGACGGCCAGCACGATGGCGCCGGGCAGGATGCCCAGACCCGTGCTCACGTGGAAAACGCTTTTCATAAGGCCGACGACCACGTGAAAACCGATGAGGCCAAAGACGACCGAGGGAATACCGGTCAAAAGCTCAATAAGCGGCTGAAAGACCTTGGAGCCAAATTTTGGCTGGATCTCGACCGCAAAGATGGCAGAGCCGATGGCGATGGGCAGCGCAATGAGCGTGGAGAGCACCATGACCGCAAACGAGGTGACGATCAGGGGCAGGGCGCCGGTGTAGGGCAGGCCGTTTTCGGCTGTGTTGGCCAGGTCCCACTTGGTGCCGGTGAAGAACTCGACGACCGAAACGCCGTCCTTGAGAAAAGCCGAGAGGCCCTTTTGGGCGACCATAAAGATGAGCGCGGCAACGACAAGCGTCACGAGCGCTACGCACGCGCCCGTGACGCCCAGGCCCACGTTCTCAAGGTCGCGCTTTGGCAGCTGTTTTGCCATTGCAAACCTTTCCGGGGCGATTGCTTATTTAGCGGAGACCTTGCCGCTGGCGTCCTTGACGACCTTCATAGCAGAGACGGGGATAAAGCCCTGCTCCTCGACGAGCTTGCCCTGGACGTCGTCGGAAAGCATGAACTCCAGGAAGGCCTTGGTGGCCTCGTCGGCGTCCTTGGAGCAGTACATGTGCTCGGTCGCCCAGATCTTGAAGGAGTCGTCGGTGACGTTTGCGCTCTTGGGCTCCACGCCCTCGACCTTGATGGCGTTGAACTTGGAGTCGTCGAAGTGCGAGAAGTCGAGGTAGGAGATGGCATTGTCGGTGCTGCCCATCTGAGTCTGGACATCGCCGGACTTGTCGAGCTCGGCGTCGCCCTTAAAGTCGACGGCCTCGTCGCCAAAGACGGCGGCCTCGAAGGTGGCGCGGGTGCCGGAGCCGGCCTTGCGGTTGAGAACGACGATCTTGGCGTCGTCGCCGCCGACCTCCTTCCAGTTGGTGATCTGGCCGGAGAAGATACCCTTGAGCTGCTCGAGGGACAGGTCGTCGACCTTGACGTTCTTGGAGACGACGGGGCCCATGCCCACGACGGCGACCTCGTGGTCGACGAGGTTCTTGACCTGGTCGGCCTCGAGCTTGGTCTCGGCGAAGACGTCGGAGTTACCGATAGTGACGGTGCCGGCGGCGACAGCGGTCAGGCCCTTGCCCGAACCGTTACCCGAGCCAGAGACGGAGACGTCCGGGTTGGCATCCATGAACTTCTCGGCAGCAGTCTCGACGAGAGCCTGGAACGAGGAAGCGCCGTCGTAGGTCACCTCGCCCGAGACGGACTCGGCAGCAGCGGCGCTGCCCTCAGCAGCGGTGTTGGCGGCGTTGGAGCCGCCGCAACCAACGAGACCGAGACCGACGATGCTGGCAAGACCACCAGCGAGGCCGAGGAACTGACGACGAGAATAAGCCTGATCGAGCATGATCTTCCTTTCATACATGCGACTCGCGGGCACCCTGCCCGCTTTGCTGTTTGAAAAGATACGGCCCCGACCGGGCAGCGCCCGCGCCAACTGCGGTTTTTTACGGGCATCTGATAGACCCTTACCGCAAGCGCGGCTCGGCTTTACAAACGAATAACAAACCCGCCACCAAGCATGACCCGCCTTTTACACCAATAAAAACAAAGTTGCGGTGAAATAGTTCCTGCTTGGCCATCAAATGGCCCATTCTAGGAACTATTCCACCGCAACTTAAAAAGCCCGGACGAAAGGGGTGCTAAGTTGTTAAAACGCCGCAGCCTTAAAGCTCAAGCTCGTTCAAACGTAAGATTGCCACGATGTAGATCTTGAGCGCCTGCTTGAGCTGTTCCTCGTTGGCGCACTCATTGGGGCCGTGCATCTGGCCGCCCCATGCGGGCAGCTCCAGGCCGGTCTCCTCGGGGCCAAACGAGACGGCGCGGGCAAAGTTGCGTGCGTACGTGCCGCCGCCCATGGCAAAGGGCTCAGCATGCTTGCCCGTAAACTCGTTATAGGTATCAATAAGCGCCTTCACGGCCGGATCGTCGGCAGAGACCGAGAACGGCACCTTCGCACGACCCACACGGCACGTCACGCCAAAACGGCCCACGAGCGGCTCCAGCTGCTCGCGGATGGTATCGGCACTCGTGCTGTCGGGGAAGCGCACGTCGATGACCTGCTCGATGTGGCCATCCACCACACGGATGACGCCGGGATTGCTGGTGAGCGGGCCAAACGCGGGGCTCGTCGCATCGATGCCCAAGCCGCGGCCATAGGCGTCCGCATGCACAAAAGCCAAAAACTTGACAAACTCGTGCTCCGCAGGCGTCAACAGGCGCTCGTCACGGGCGCCAAACGCATCCTCGGCCTCGCGCAGATACGCCACGATGAGGCCGACGGCATTGATCGTTCCCTCGGGCATCGAGGCATGACCGCCAATGCCGTGGGCGAAAATCTGGGCATGTCCGTTGTCGAGTGCTGTGATCTCCAGGCGGTCGGCGTTCTCGACCGGTGCCGGCAGCTCATCGGCGTCAATCGCAAGCTCGCAGATAGACTGCGACGGAATGGCGTTGCTCGCCTCGGCACCGCTCCAGGACACAATACGGCCGCCGTCGATCTTGGAGCTCACAAATGTCGCCCCAAACTGGCCCTTCTCGGCATTGCAGACCGGAAACTCGGCATCGGGCGTAAACAAAAAGTCGGGGTCTGCGTGGTTCTCCAGATAATGGTGAACGTCGGACATGCCCACTTCCTCATCGCAGCCCAGCAGCGCGCGGAAAGTATAGCGCGGGGTAATGCCGTGCTTGAGCAGATAGGCGCCGGCGTAGAGTGACAGCACCGCCGGACCCTTGTCGTCGATAACGCCGCGGCCGAGCAGCCAGCCCTCGCGACGCTCCAGCGCAAACGGGTCGGTGTTCCAGCCCGGGCCGGCGGGCACCACGTCCACGTGGCAGATGGTCGCGAGCTGCTTGTCGCCGCGGCCAGGGATATCGGCAATGCCCACATAGCCCTCGTCGTCGCTCGTCTGATAGCCAAGCTTCTGCGCGATGCCGAGCGCACAGTCGAGCGCGTCACGGACCGGGCGGCCAAACGGCGCGCCGGGCTCTGCATCGGCAGAAACTGCCACGGACGGATAGCTCACCAGCTGCTCGATATCGGCGACGACATCTTCCCAGACCTCGTCGACATACTCAGCGACGCTCTGCTCCACCTGATTCATAGACTGCCTCCTTACCAATGAGCGGCGAGCGCGCTCGCCCCTCACATTACGTCATTAGATAGCGAAAAGTTTAGCAAGCTCGGCCACCGAGTGCACCACCGCATCGGCACCCGCCGCCTCGTGCTCGCCCGGCGCCGCCGCGCCCGAATAGATGCCGATGCACGGCACGCCCATTGCGTGCGCGCCCTCCACATCGTTAAAGCGATCGCCGATCATCACGGCATCGTCGGCCGTCGCGCCGAGCGCCGCCAGGGCATCGCGGACCGAATCGGCCTTGGTCTCGCGTCCCTGCGGCGGATTCATGCCAATCACCGCCTCAAACTGAGAGAGCCCGAGCTCATGCACCATGTCGATGCACTTGGCCTCCATGCGCGACGTCGCCACGGCCATACGTTTGCCTTGGGCGACCAACCCATCCAGCAGCTCGGGGACCCCATTGAACACGGGATACTCCTCCGGTCCCAGTTCATCAAAAAAGGCGCGGTACTCATCGGCCACCACAAGCGACTCCTCGCGGGAAAAGCCGTAAAAGTCGTGAAAGCTCTTCCACAGGGGCGGCCCGATCATGCGGCGCAGATCACCCATCTGCGTCTCCGAAAACCCGCGCGCGGCAAGCGTCTTGCGCGTCGAGGTCATCACTGCCCGACCCGTATCGGCCACCGTGCCGTCAAAATCGAACAGCACAACCGGCCGCTCGCAAAGTTGCAATGCCGCCATCGGCACCCTTCTTCCCCAGTTGATGATTTCCACACCACCGCTTCAAACTGTTGACTATTCAACAATTGAACCTAGCAATGTAGAGCAACTCCACTATACTTGTCGCACTTTGCTTTCAGAAGGCGGCGCTGCCGCGCCCCAACGAAAGGTGCAATTATGTCTTTTGCCATCATAACCGACTCCACGTCGGACATCTCCCCCGCCCGTGCCCAAGAGCTCGGCATTTACGTGATTCCGCTGCATGTGATTATCGAGGGCGAGGACCTGCTCGACCAGGTGCAGATTACCGCCGAGGAATACGTCGCCCGCATGGCCGGCTCCGAGCAGCTGCCGCACACCTCGCAGCCGAGCGCCGGCGAGTTCAAGGCGCTGTTTGACCGCGTACGCGCCGATGGCCACGACAGCGCGATCTTTATCTCGCTGTGCAGCGAGTGGTCCGCCTGCTATTCCAACGCATGCCTGGTCGCCGAGACCCACGAGCTCGACGTGCGCTGCATCGATTCGCGCACCGGCTCGGGCGCCGAGGGCCTGCTGGTGGAGTACGCGCTTGCCATGCGCGAGGACGGCCGCAGCTTGGACGAGACCGAGGCGCAGATCCGCGCGACGCTGCCCGAAGCCCACCTGCTGCTGATTCCCCGCACGCTCGAGAACCTGGTCAAAAACGGCCGCGCCCCCAAGCTCGCCGGCCAGCTGACGCAGATGCTCAACATTCGCCTGGCCGTTTCGCCGGAGTGGAAATCGGGCGAGATCAAGGCCATCAAGAAGGGCCGCGGTGCCAAGCGCATCGTTGCGAACACCATGGCCGATTGCCTCGCATTTTTGGCGGAGCATCCGGGCTCAAGCGTGCGCGTGCTCACGACCGGCGCCGCCGAGGAGCAAGAGCTCGTCAACCAGGCACTCGCAGGCCAGAACTACGTAGACGCCGGCACCGGCCCCATCGGCTGCACCATCGCGACCCACGTAGGCGTCGACGCCATAGCCATCAGCTACTGCCCCCGCTACCAACCTGCCAATTAGGGACAGGTTTATTTTGGCAGGTTTTATCTGGGCAAACATTAAGCGCTAACAAAAGCCCGTTTGGCAAGACCGGACATGCCGGTCAGTCGAACGACCGAGGTGCGCCCAGCCACAGCAAAGCCATCACGCCGGCGTGCTCCAACTCAAGGCGCGCCGGCATCTCTTTAGGAATGGCGGCGGTAAAGGGGCCGTTATGGCCGAAAAGCTGCGAACCGCTTCCCATTACGCCGCAACTTCATTGCCGCTCAACTACCTAATCGAGATTTCGAAGGCCATCGACGCTTTATCCAGCCCCCTTGCGATACCCCTTGGTCAAAAAATGGCAAATATGAGTACTGTTACCAATTTAGTCGCAGCGAAATCTGGCTGAATTTGCTTTCTTCTGCCGATTTTGAGCGCCGTAAAGTCCCGAATCGCCGTGGTTAGGGGTTGGTTATATTCGATTTCACTCGATTGGTCTTAAATACTTTCCAGATGATATGATACCACCACAACAACAGTACTCATATTTGCCATATTTTGTCCACCGGGTCTATTCGGAGGTAGTTCCCAGGATCTCCAGCCCGTCTCATAGCCACTCAAACCCATTCAACAACAGCTACCACACATTTTGGCACTAGCCAAACACCACTCACGGAGCCGCACTCCACTATCACCGAACCAAAATCAGAATCGGATGCCCAAAAAAACAAAATAACGTACTCTCATTTTAATGAACCCCAACAAGAACGGCATTTACATGAGCACCGTTACGCATCAATACGCCCTCATCGGGGACACGGTATTCCAATTCAAGGAAACAGTCGTTCATGTATCTGAGCTGCACGGCCAAATCGTCATCTGCAGCAATGGCCCAGACATCCGTTACGCAACGCTCGAAGAATGGGAGAAAGCTGGCACATCTTTCGATAGATGGGCGCAGGTCGAGGGTATCGTCACCAGTGCGAGTCCAGCGCGCGACAAACTCGAGCTCTTTCGCAATCTCTTTACTGGCCGCAAAGATGTTTACGCCCATGGGTACCGCAGAAAAGACGGGGGAATCGGCTATACGCCCGTCTGCGCAAACGAGTGGAAGTCAGGCATTTGTCCCAAAGCAAATCGTCAGAAAACCAAATGCGCTGAATGTGGCAACCGCGTCTTCCCCGAGTTGAGCGATACCGCGATCATCTCCCATTTCAAGGGCAGTGACGACAGACTCCGAGACGTCATAGGTCAATATGTTCTCGATAATGACAGCAACACAAAAGTCTTGGTCATCGACTTTGACGGAGCCGATTGGAAAGAAGCGACAAACGCCATTCGGCTTGTCGCAAAAAACCATGGAATCGATGCTGCAGTCGAGCGATCGAGATCAGGTAACGGCACACATGTCTGGTTTTTCTTCCTAGAGCTCACCAGCGCAAAGATCGCACGAGAATTTGGAAGTAGCCTTATCACCGAAGCGGCGGCGCTCAACAAGACAATCACCTTTGAAGCTTTTGACCGGATGCTGCCCGCACAGTCCACCATTCCTGAGGGCGGCTTCGGAAATCTCATAGCACTGCCTTTTCAAGGAAAAGCGCAGCGAAAAGGGAACAGTGTATTTGTTGACGAGCAATTTGAGCCCTTTCCCGATCAATGGCTTTACCTTTCGCAAATTCAGCTGATTCCACATGCAACGGTGCAAAATCTAATCGAAAGCATCGACAATAAACCACATGGAATATCAGCTGCAGTGGCGGGAAACACCGTCGCGCCACATTCTCAGAGGCCGCGAAAGCGGCTTCCGCTCACGCCGCAGGACTTTCCGTCATCGTTACCCGTCACACAAGCCGATATGCTCTACATAACCGAAAAATCTCTGAGCCCGGCCGCCCAGATGGAGGTTCGCAGGCTTGCAACATTTGCCAACCCGGAATTCTTCCGTGCCCAATCAATGCACAAATCAGTATTCGGCAAACCGCGGTACATAGACCTCAGCGAACTTAGAGATGGCTGCGTTGCGATTCCCAGAGGCTGTAAAGCTCAACTCGAGCGGTTGCTTCAAGGAGCCGGCGCTTCTGCTCACTATTCAGACAAGCGCATGTCGGGCAATCCAATTATGATGACATTTAAAGGGGCTCTTCGCCCTGAACAGCAAATTGCCGCCGAACAGATGCTCAGCTATGAAGACGGGATCATGTCCGCGCCGACGGGTTTCGGGAAAACCGTCATCGGAGCTTATCTTATTGCTGCCATCGGTCTTCCAACGCTCGTCATCGTTCCCAAGACTGCGCTCATTGCCCAATGGAAATCCCAACTCGAACGATTTCTCGACATCACGGACAACAGAGAGCCCGTCCGAACCCCAAAGGGACGAATCAGCAAAAGACAGCCTCCGCTCATTGGGCAAATCGGAGGAGGCAAAACCGCCATAAGCCATCTCATCGACATTGCTTCATTCCAGTCTCTGTCCAGCAAGGACTCCCAGACCGGAGAACCAATAGCCAAGGAGTTCGTTCGTGATTACGGCCTCATTATCTGTGATGAATGTCACCACGCAGCCGCACCACAGCTTGAGCTTGTCCTCAAGTCCGCTCCTGCCAAATATGTATATGGCCTTTCCGCAACGCCCGAGCGTTCGGACGGACTCACGCGGGCACTCTCGATGCTCTGCGGCCCGGTTCGCTATGTCGTCGATCCAAAAACGCAAGCAATCCAACAGGGGATTCAGCGCATTGTTAGACCGCGTTTCACCGGAATTCGATTACCCACCTACGAACCAGGAGCATCCTTTAACCAAATTCTCGATCTCCTGTGTGTACACGCCGCGAGAAACGAAGCAATTGTCGACGATACCCTCGAGACCGCGTCAAACGGTCGACATCCGCTTGTGCTATCCAAAAGGAAAAAACATGCCGAAGAGCTATGTAGGCTGCTTCAAAGCCGCGGACACGAACCTATACTCTTAACCGGAGAAATCGACGCCAAAGAAAGAAAGGCAATACTGAACAGTCTTCCCGGCTTCGAGCATGAGCATCGAATTATCATCGCAACCGAAGGCCTTCTGGGCGAAGGTTTCGACCTGTCTTACCTTGACACTCTGCTCATTGCCACACCGATATCTTGGGACGGCAGCATAACGCAGCAGGCAGGCAGGCTACATAGAAGTCACGAGGGCAAGCAGCGGGTTGAGATATTCGACTATGTTGATTTGTCGATACCCATGCTCGCACGCATGTACCAAAAGAGGCTCAAGACCTACGCCAAGCTGGGGTATGAAGTCTTTGCAGCAAATGACAACAAACGGGCCGATCAAAACATCCTCGTTAGGCCGGCAAGGGCCGTGGAGGCCTTAGCAGATGACATCGCGCGCGCAACGAAAAGCATTTTTATTGCCGCGCCCTACGCATCCGCTGCATGCCTCGCAAAGCTCGCTGCCGTACTCACAGGCGCCACCGCCCGTGGGATTGCCCTTGAGATTTCAATTGCCTCGACTCCACACAATGACGTGAAAACGATTTTAACCGAGATGAACGTCGACTATTCCATCAAAGCCGAAGGACGCCTGTGCGCGTCAGTAATTGACGAGGAAACCGTCTGGTACGGAACTATTCCGTTACTGGCCTTTCCTAAGAAAGAGGACTGCAGCATCCGTTTCAAAAGCAGCGAAGTTGCAGCCGAGCTTTTAAGCGAAATCCAGCAAAGAGGAGAGCCAGAGGTCGCAGCCACGAACGGGACGTCTCCAACAGCTACGGAGGAATAGGGGCTGTTTTGGCCAATCGGCCGCGAATCAATCCCTATTCCCCCGCGAATCATAGGCGAGCAATCAGCCCTGCGGACCCTGAAACAGCTCCTCATGCGAGCCCATTCTCACCAGCCGGATCACCGGATTAGTCTTATGCGGCAGATAGAGAACGACCACATCGACCATGCCATCGGATAGATGAAAATCGATGTGGCCGTTGTAATTGCCGCCTGGGTTCGAGAGCTCATGGGCGCCATATTCCGTAGGAAGCGAGCCGTGAGCCGCCAGCTCTGCGACCGCCGCCTTAAACTCGGATTTTAGCTGCGGATGAATGCGCATCGTCCGCTTGTAATCCGCCTTAAACTGAGCCTCGACCTTAATCTCAAACATCGCTAGTCCTCATCGAGGAATGACATAAGCTCATCAGCGTTGTTGAATGACGGACAATCGTCCGGCAAAATCCCCAATTCATGAGCCTCGGCGATCACCATGGCACGCCTCGTCGCCTCGTTGGGCACCTCCGCCCTTCCTACAATCTCAAAAGGAATCTTTCGCTGATTTACAAGCTGCCGAACGGCAAGATTGAGATAGGAATTGAGGCTGAGGCCGACCGAATCCAAGAACTCAGTCGCCTGCTCCTTGAGCCCCTCTTCGATGCGAACCGTCGTAGGCTTAACCGTTGCAGTAGACATACGCGACCTCCTCGCCCTCGTCTTTTGCATCAGTATACCCAATATAAATGGCAACCTGACGTTAGATAGCATCAGATTGCCATGCATATTCATGTCGCGGTGGGAACGCTCGCCCTATATCAGCCCGCTCAGGGCGATGTCGACGGCTTCGTTGAGGTCGTCGGTAATGTGTACTAGATCCGGATCGAGCGGGCTAATCATACCGGCATCCATCACCGGGCCGTTGAGCCAGTCGAACAGGCCCTGCCAGTACTCGCTGCCTACCAGCACAAGCGTCATGCGCTTGACCTTGTGCGTCTGCACCAGCGTGAGCACCTCGAACATCTCGTCGAGCGTACCAAAGCCTCCGGGAAACACGATGGCGCCCGAGCAGTATTTGACGAACATGGTCTTGCGCACAAAGAAGTAACGGAAGTCCATGCCGAGGTTCACGTATTTATTGAGCCCATGCTCGTGCGGAAGCTCGATACCCAGGCCAACTGACTTGCCGTTGACACTCGCCGCTCCCCTGTTGGCCGCCTCCATGATGCCGGGGCCGCCACCGGTGATGACAGCCACGCCGCGCTGGGCAATCTTGCGCCCGACGGTACGCGCCGCTTTGTAGAGCGGATCGGTCTTGGGCGTGCGGGCGCTACCGAAGATGGTCACCGCAGGTCCGAGCTCGGCAAGCGCGCCAAAGCCGTCGACAAACTCGGCCTGAATGCGCAGTACGCGCCACGGATCGGCATGCAGCCAGTCGGTCGACTCCTCGGGCGCCAGCAGATTGGCGTAGGTGTTGTCCTTAGGAATCATGGGGCCGCGCATGACCACGGGGCCGCGGCGGTACGTCTCGTCATAGGCAGGCTCGCCCTCGACGTTCTCATTCTTAATCATGGGTACTCCTATCGAGGAAAAGAAAAACGGGCGGGGTCGACGCCATGCGTCAAACACCCGCCCGAGCATCAACTATTCGGTATGGTACCCACGTTGCATCAAGCGTTTGCAAGCCATCGGTCAGCGGTCGCAGCCCTTAGTAATCCACCGCGGCAGGGCTGTTCATCCAGTCGCTCACGAACGCGCCGTAACGGCCCTCGATAATGGCCTGACGGGCACGCTGCATAAGGTTGAGCAGGTAGTAGATGTTGTGCATCGAGAGCAAAATGCCGCCGAGCATCTCCTTTTGCGTGACCATGTGACGAATGAGCGCGCGGCTGTAGCCGCCCGTGCACACCGGGCAGGTGCAGGTGGGATCGATGGGGCCGTCGTCGTGCGCAAAGCGGGCGTTGCGGAAGTTGAGGCGACCCTCGCTCGAAAACGCCGTGCCCATGCGGCCGGTACGCGTCGGCAGCACGCAGTCGAACATGTCGATGCCCACGCCCACGCCGCGCACGAGGGTGGTGGGGTTGCCGACGCCCATCAGGTAGCGCGGCTTGTGCTTAGGCATGTACTCGGAAGCCAGCGGCGCCAGCGTCTCGAACATGGTCTCGTGGTCCTCGCCCACCGAGTAGCCGCCGATGCCGTAGCCGGGGAAGTCGCCGCACTCCTCCAGATGGCGCAACGAGCGCAGGCGCAGGTCCAGATGCATGCCACCTTGGACGATGCCAAAGAGTGCCTGGTCATCGCGGGTGTGTGCCTTGTAGCAGCGCTCGGCCCACATACTCGACAGCTCCACGGCGCGCTCGACATAGGCACGCGTGGCGGGATAGCCGGGGCACTGATCGAGCTGCATGCAGATGTCGGAGCCGAGCTTCATAGCGATTTCCATGTTGTCCTCGGGCGTCCAGAACACGTGGCGGCCGTCGTAATCGTTGACGATAAAGCGCACGCCCTCATCGGTGAGCTTGACGGCATCGTTGTGGCTGAAGACCTGGAAACCGCCCGAGTCGGTGAGGATGGGGCCGTGCCAGTTCATGAACTTGTGCAGACCGCCCAGCTCGGCGATGGTGTCCTCACCGGGACGCATGGACAGATGATAGGTATTGGCGAGCACGATCTGGGCGCCGAGCTTCTTGACAGTCTCGGCAGGAATGCCCTTGACGTTTGCCTTGGTGCCCACGGGCATGAAGATCGGCGTCTCGATGTCGCCGTGCGGGGTGTGCAGTACGCCGGCACGCGCGTGCGT
This sequence comes from uncultured Collinsella sp., assembly GCA_937966215.1. Taxonomy (GTDB): domain Bacteria; phylum Actinomycetota; class Coriobacteriia; order Coriobacteriales; family Coriobacteriaceae; genus Collinsella. The sequence continues at coordinate 99,339 of CALCKK010000011.1, forward strand.
CGTCGGGTCCTCGGCGATCAGGTCGAATTTAAACAGGTTTTGATCCATAAACTGGAACTCCTTGGTTGCGGCTCATACGCAACCCATTATACGAGCAACCATCGAACCGCACCGACTCGACAGAAACTGGTGCAAGAGGGAGCGCGGCAGGGACACGGCAAATGAGCGTGGATTTTCGGACACCCACCTAACGAGAGTGGATAATCTCCCACTTTTGCCCGAAACACCGACCAAAAACGGGAGATTATCCACTCTCATTCTGCGGGTACTCATTTAAGTACGTCCCCAATGAGTGGAGCTATTTACCAACCACGCCAACGCCGATGTTTTGGCAACGCCGATGCCCTGCTGTTCCCAGCAACGCAAACGCCGATGTTATGGCAACGACAGACACTATGACCCAATCCGAGGGCACTAAAAAGATAGGAGCCCCCGCTCGTGACCGCGGGTCGGGGCTGCGACAATGATGTTGAAGTGCCATAGGCGCAGCCGCGCCGCAACGAGGTTGGGAGGCTCCCATGCCAAAGTATTCTACCGCGTTCGGGATGGACGTCCACCTGAGGTCGACCACCGTCTGCGCCCTCGACGCGGACACCGGCGAGGCCGTGACGAGGAGGTTCCCCGGCAACCCCTGGGGCGAGATCGCCGGGTGGATGGGTGGGTTCCCCGGGCCGTCGCTCGCGGCCTACGAGAGCGGCTACCCCGGCTTCGCCCCGCAGAGGGAGCTCGCCGGGCTCGGCGTCGAGTGTGTCGTCGCCGCGGTCTCGAAGATCCCCAGGTCGGCCGCCGACTCGGCCTCCAAGAACGACAGGAACGACGCCGCCAGGATGGCCAAGGCGATACTCGCCCACGACATCTCCCCCGTATGGGTCCCCTCCCCCGAGGTCGAGGGCATCAGGGACCTCGCCGGCGCCTACGACGGGGCGACCGCGCGCCTGGCGACCGCCAAGCAGCGGCTGCTCGCCTTCCTCGCAAAGCGAGGGTTCGCCTACGGCGGCACCACGCCCGCCGGCAACCCGAGGAAGTACTGGACCTACGACTTCCTGAGGTGGCTCGACAAGGTCAGGCCGGAGGACGATGGCGGGGTTCGGACGCTCGCCGCTCTGAGGAGCGAGGTCGAGGCCGCGGCGGAGGCCCGGGCGGATCTGCTCTCCGAGTACAGGGCGGCCGTGGATGCCAGCCCGATCGCCGCGGAGGTGGCCGCCCTCCAGTCGATCAAGGGCTGCGCCTTCGCGCTGGCCGCAGCCTTCTCGGCCGAGGTCGGCGACTTCACGAGGTTCCGTTCCGGAAGGCAGGTCACGGCCTATTTCGGCCTCGCGCCGAGTCAGAGGTCGAGCGGCGACTCCGTGCGGCTCGGAGGCATCAGCGGTGCGGGCAACGCGCTCGTGAGGAAGCTGGCCGTTGAGGGTTCATGGTGCTACGCCGCGGCGCGGCACCAGCCGAAGCTCATGCCGAGGGACACGGGCGTGCCCCTCGAGATAAGGATGCACGGGAGGAAGGGATCCGAGCGGCTCCTGCGGCGGCGCGAGGAGATGCTCGCCCGCGGCATGCCCCAGGCGAAGGCTAACGCGGCCACCGCGGCCGAGCTCGTGAGGTGGCTCTGAGCCCTCGGCATGATGTGCCGGGAGGGCGCGGAATAGACATAGCCCCCGCCCCGGCGAGCCGGGCGGCCTTCGGGGATACCCCCTATTTCGCTGTGCGCGCGGAGCCCTCCGCATGCGCCTCGACAGACTTGGGGAACCCCGCCGAAGGAATGGAGTGCGGGCCGACAGAACGGTATCCGCGGATATGAGACTGAGCCGAAGGCGTCGATGACATGCCGGGGGCGGACCGGGACGGGTTAACGGCAGGCCCCGCCGACCGATTGCAAGCGGTCGGCGGGGCCATTGTGGCTCTTGACAGCGGATTGGGTCATATGAGCGAAAACCCGCCAGAGCGAGCAAGGTGACGTGAAATGAAAGGGCGCTGACCTTTTGGTCGCGCCCTTGAAATTGAACGTCAGATTGCCGCTCTGGCGGGTTTGCAGCGTCAACTGGTTACGCGGTTCGTAGAACCGCGTAACTGTTAGGGCCGCTGGCCCATGCCACCCTCGAGGGTGACGGTCTCGCCGTTCATATACTTAAAGTCGGGACCGCAGAGCTGAACGACAACGCGGCCGATTTCCTTCTCGACGTCGCCGTAGTGGCCAGCCGGCGGCATGTGGACGTTGGCCTTGAACGCCTCAGGATAGGCATCCTGGAAGTTCTCGAGCGCAGCGGTCCAAGCAAGCGGGCAAACGATATTGACGTTGATGCCGTCCTTGCCCCACTCGTTGGCAGCGACGCGGGTCAGACCGCGGATGCCCTCCTTGGCAGCGGCGTAGCTGCACTGGCCATAGTTGCCAAACAGGCCGGCGCCCGAAGCAAAGTTGACCACGGAGCCCTTGGTCTCCTTCAGGTGCGGGTAGGCCTTCTGCATGTACAGGTAGGTGGCATACAGACCGGAGTAAATGGCGAGGTTGAACTGGTCCATGGTGTGATCGGCGATCGTCACGCCCGAGGCGCTGGCCTGAGCGTTGTTGACTACGGCGTCGATGCGGCCGAACTCCTCAATGGCCTTGTCGATGACGTTCTGGACGACAGCCTCGTTGTCCTGACTAGCCGAAACATCGGCCTGAACAGGCAGAACCTTGACACCGTACTCGGCCTCGAGGGATTCCTTGGCGGCCTCGAGCTTGGCAACGTTGCGACCGGTAATGACGAGGTTTGCGCCCTCCTTGGCAAAAGCGATATCGATACCGTAGCCGATGGAGCCAGCGGAGCCGTCCTTGAGCGTGGCCTTGCCACCGCCGGTGACGATCACGGTCTTACCAGTGAAAAGTCCCATATAAAGTCCTTTCAAATCGCGACGGGCCTGCCCGTCGACTGCGCGCATCCAACTTCACGCGCCAAAAGCTGAAATGCAACTTTAGCGGGTTCAAGTGAAAAATAAAGCCCATGGCAGGCGAACGGCGCAACGTCTTTCGGCGAAGGGATTGTCAAGTTAAAACTGGATAAAGTGGGCGAGTTTTTGCTATCGACGCGAGCCATCGAACACGTTTTGAAACTTTGCTGCGGCGCGCGGGAAGTCGGCGCGAGACTTTATCATAGGGTGACAAACAACGATGAGGAGCACATACCTATGACAGACGAGCTGGACCCCCAGACTCAACAGCATATTGATGATTCCGCAGACGTCACTGCAGATGCCGACGCTGTGACCTGCGATGATATTGACCTCGACGACCCCATCTTGGACGAAAGCGCTACGGCGGAAACCCCTGGCGCCGAAGATGCAGACGAGCAAAACGACGATGCGCCCGCTCAGGACGACGACCCCGTACAGGATGCCGCTCCGCAAGCTGCGGGCCCCATCGAGGTTTCTTCGGAAGAAGAGCTCGACGCCGTCATGGACTCCATGATGGATGCCGTCAAAGCGATGAAAGACGCCGTGGCCGACGCTGACGTTGACGCCGAGGAAGAGGAGGCCGCCGAGGCAGCCTCGACCTTCGTACCCGGCGAGACTCCGGTTGCCGACCAGGGCAGCACCATGCCCTCGTTTCTGCAGCTCGAGCATCCCACGATTGGCGCCGATGCGGTCGACCCGCACGCAGCAGGCTTTTCTGTGATCGAGGGCGGTACCGGCAATATCGCCGTGCCGCAGGCTGCCGATGCGGACGCTGCCGACACCGCTCGCCCGACCGCCCCGCACTCCTCCGCCGCGAGCCGCGATCTGGGGACCGCTGTCTCGAACACTGCGAACGCCGTGGGCACCTTTATCGCCCAGGGCGCCTCGGCCATGCGCGAGATGAACGCCGCGAAAAAGGCACTTGCCGATGCCCGCGCCCACCTGGCCGAACTTGAGCAGCGCATTGCCGATCAGGCCGAGGAACTCGAGACGCGCCAGGATATCGCAGGCCGCTACGACCAGATCGTCGCCGACCAGCGCCAGGCGATTGCCACGGCCCAAAAGACTGCAGCGGCCGCCGAGATTGACCGTGATGCCCACGCCTCCAAAGCGACAAAGCTCAAGGGTCAGCTCGAACAAATGAAGACAGAGGATGACGCGACTGAGCTCCGTCTGAAGGCCACGCTCGATGCCGTGGAGGCCCGCGAGGCGAGCTCGCGCGAGACCGGCAACCGCCTCGTTCGACGTCTTGAGGATTCCAAGCGCATCCGCGACAAGGTGAAGGCAGAGCGAGACACCGGCATTGCCGCCGCACAACAAACCGTCGACGCCACGCGCGCCCAGCTCGAGACACTGCGTCATGAGTATGCCGAGCTGCAACGCAATCCCTCGGCAAATCCCGCCAACTATACGGTGCGCACCAGCGAGCTCTCGATGCAGATTTCCGACACGGCAGATGCCCTGCGTAAAGCCGAAGAAGATGTCCCGCGCATCACCGCCGACCTTGAGCATTCACTTGCCGCAGCCGAGCAGGCCGTCGAGCAGGCTCAAGCCCCTATCGCCGACGCAAAACGCGCGCACCAAGCCGTGACGACCGAAGCCGATGCCGCGCGCGACGAGTTGCAGACGGCGAAGACTGCCGCCGCGACTCGTCAGCGCGAACTGCGCGAGAAGATCGCCGCGGAGGACAAGGCACGCCGCGACCAGGAGCAGACCATCGCCAACGCCCAAGCAGATGCCGCACATGCACAGTCGATCATCGAACAGGCGACCGAGGTGCACGACCACCCAGAGATCACTGAGTCGCTTGCAGGATCCTTGGCCCGAGACAAAGCCGAACACGCCGAAACCGAGCGCGAAGTGGCCCAGCTCGAGGCTACCGAGGATGACGTACGAGAGCGCACCCGCGACTCACGCATCAAATTCACCGGCGCCATCGTCTGCATCGTCGCCGCAATCCTGGTGATCATCCTAGTCTGGCTGTTCGCAAGCAAGTAAACCAGCCGCCAAGCAAGTAGTCATTGGGGACGTTCTTAAACGACTAGTCAAACAAGAACGTCCCCAAAGACTAGTCCAATGACGAGAGTGGATAATCTCCCACTTTGAGCCCCCAAGCAGGCCAAAAACGGAAGATTATCCACTCTCATTCTGCAGGCACTCATTTAAGTACGTCCCCAATGAGTACCTGCCGATGCATTGGCGAAGTCAGCGAAAACGCCCCTAAGCGAGCAAGGTGACGTGAAAGAGGAGGGCATTGACCTTCTGGTCATGCCCGACGATTGAACGTCAGATTGTCCAAATGCGGCCCGCGCAGCGTCGGCCGGTTACGGCGTTTGGAAAACGCCGTAACCTACTGAATGAGCATCGCGTCACCAAAGCTGAAGAAGCGGTAGCGCTCCTCGATGGCGGCGGCGTAGGCATCCATGATCTGGTCGCGGGTGGCAAGCGCGCTTACGAGCATCATGAGCGTGGAGCGCGGCACGTGGAAGTTCGTGATCAGCGCGTCGACCACGTGATAGGTCGAGCCGGGCATGAGGTAGAGCTGCGTCGTGGCGTTCTCGCGCACCACGATGTCACCGCGGCCGAGCGTGTCGGCGCCGTCCTCGCGGCCTTCAAAATAGCGCGCCGTCACAGCCGGATCGGACACCGGAGCATCGGCGTCAAACGCGCTCTCGAGCGAACGCACCGCCGTGGTACCGACAGCAATCACACGATGGCCCTCGGCCTTCGCCTTATGCACGGCGTCGACAACCTCCTGCGACACGTGGTAGCGCTCGGTGTGCATCACATGCTGCGTGGGATCGTCCTCCTCCACCAGACGGAAGGTATCGATGCCCACCTCGAGTTCGACGGCGGCAAACTTGGCACCCTTGGCCTCGATGGCAGCCATAAGCTCGGGCGTAAAGTGCAGACCCGCCGTGGGAGCGGCAGCCGAGTGCTCTTCCTTCATGGCGTAGACGGTCTGGTACTTCTCGGGGTCGCCCTCGTAATCGGTAATGTAGGGCGGCAGCGGCACGTGGCCGGCAGCATGGATGGCCTCGTCGAGCGTGCAAGGGTCGCCGGCGGCATTGCAACCGGCCGGCTCAAAGCGCACCAGACGGCCACCGCGGCTATCGGTGACAAAGTCGATGACCTCGGCCGTCAGCACCACGGGAGCCCCCTCGGGCGCATGGGCGCCACCGGCGCGATACTCAATCTGAGCACCGGGCTTCAGGCGCTTGCCCGGCTTGACCAGGCACTCCCACACATGGCCGAGCGGATCCACATCCTCACGGCGCTTGAGCAGCAGCGTCTCGACCACGCCACCCGAGCCGGCCTTGCGACCGATCAGGCGGGCCGGCATCACGCGCGTCTGGTTGATGACGAGCACATCGCCCGGCTCGATATAGTCGATGATGTCGCGGAAGATGCGGTGCTCAACGGTACCGCCGTGCTCCAGCGGCTTCCCCGCCTGGGAGCCTTTGCGATCCACCACCAGCAGGCGGCAGGAGTCGCGCGGCTCGGCAGGAGCCTGGGCGATCAGTTCCTCAGGAAGGTTGTAGTCAAAATCATCGGTACGCATAGACACGTCGGATTCTCCTTATATAGCTAAAGTCCGCCCTACATCCTAGCAGGCTGACGTCCCAAATGAACTACTTTTTGGCAGCCTTGCGCTCGTCGCGAATGCGAGCGCGGTCCATGGCCGCCTCGACGGCAGAAAAGCGGCAGCCGCAGTAGTTCTGTCGATACATGCCCAGTTCGCGCGAACGGCGCGTAGCCTCGGGATAATACGGGCGAAAATCGCGGATCACCGGGGTGAGCCCACGTGCCGCCGCCAGGCGCTCGAGTACGTCATTGCAGGTGTCGAACAGCTGGTACGGCGAGACGGCGAGCGTCGTACCCACATATTCAAACCCGCGCTCCTGGGCAACGCGGCATGCCTCGGCCAAGCGCAAGGCATAGCACACGCGACAGCGACGGGGACGATCGGCACCCAACGGGGCCACGCCGGTCTCCCAGCGTTCGCGGTCCTCCCCGGCCTCGATGAGCTCGATGTCGCCGTCGGCACACCACCGGCGCAGCTCGTCCAAACGACGCTGCCATTCATCGCGCGGTTGAATATTGGGATTGGTCCAGCAAATCGTGGGCTCAAACCCCTCCTCGCGCAGCAGGCGAACCGGCTCAAGCGAGCATGGTGCACAGCACGCATGCAGCAACAACGACTTCATCGACATCTCCTCACCCAAAAAAGCGCACGCCAAAGGACGTATCCTCGCAGGCGACAATGCGGCGGTCGCGCAAAATGGTCCACACGTAATACCAGTCGCCTACACAGCCCGACAAATGCAAGCCGGCCGCCAGATAGCACAGCAGCGGATAGCCCGAAAACGCAAACCCCAGGGCAAACGCTGTCGTCAAAACAACCGTGGGCGCCAGGCAAATGGCCATGTACCGCCGACGCGAATACACAACGCCCTCGGCGCAGGCATAGATCATCGCCGTCTCGCGATTCGCCCCAAAGGTCACCTGCGCGCCCGCAGGCGCCAGCAGCTTAAAAAACACCGCATGCACCAGCTCGTGCACGGCAAACGATGCCATTGAGACCGCAGCCAAGCCGACTATCCAGCCCACGACAGCCATCCAGCCGCCCGCCTCAGCCGCGTCCAAGTCCGCAGGCCCGCCCAACAGCATAAACACCGGCACCAGGCACACGGCAAACACCGCGATCACGGCCATCCCCCACACGAAGCAAGCGTGTAGAAAATCCTCGTCCTCAAACGCATGTATGTTGGAAATCTCATTCATAGCATCTTAGGATAGCGCCCCTGCCACGTACCCGTCCGCATGTGCGATAATGTCGAACGATATGCACGAATTGACCACCGCATCGCCAGGCCTTGCGCCCGGCCGCGCTCTTACCATATGCGAAGGAGTCCCATGGCATCCAAATACTCCATGAACGACCGTCCCAGCTGGCCTCGCCGCGCCATCGTTACCGCCGGCGAGCCCTACGGCAACAAGGGCCTTCACTTTGGCCACGTCGGTGGCGTCTTTGTCCCGGCCGACTTCTTCGCCCGCTTCCTGCGCGACCGCCTGGGCCGCGAGAACGTCATCTTCACCTCGGGCACCGACTGCTACGGCTCGCCCATCATGGAGAGCTACCGCAAGCTCAAGGAGAATGAAGGCTACGATAAGTCCATCGGCGAGTATGTCGAGTCCAATCACTCCCGCCAGGCCGCGACCCTCAACAACTACAACATCAGCTGCGATATCTACGGCGGTTCGGGTCTTGAGCCGGCCGTGCAGATTCACAACGAGGTGACCGCCGAGATTATCGAGCGTCTGCACGAGCAGGGCACCATCTCCAAGCGCTCCACGCTGCAGTTCTACGATGCCAAGGCCGGCACGTTCCTCAACGGCCGCCAGGTCATCGGCCGCTGCCCCATCCAGGGCTGCAAGTCCGAGAAGGCTTATGCCGACGAGTGCGATCTGGGCCACCAGTTTGAGCCCGAGGAGCTCATCGCGCCCAAGAGCCAGCTCACCGGCGAGGTGCCCGAGCTGCGCCCGGTCGACAATCTCTACTTTGATCTGCCGGCCTACCTCGACTTTATGAAGACCTATACCGCCAAGCTCGCCCAGAACCCGCAGGTTCGCTCCGTGGTCTCCAAGACCATGGAGGAGTGGCTGCTGCCGGCTCAGCTCTACATCCAGAACAAGTTCCGCGAGGCCTTCGATGCCGTCGAGGACCAGCTCCCCGAGCACACCGTGCTGGAGCCCGAGGGCAACAAGAGCAGCTTTACCGTCACCTTCCCCAGCTGGAAGGAGCGCGACGACGCCCACGCGGTGCTCGCCAACGGCGGCGTGCGCTTCCGCAGCGGCAAGGCGCTCGTGCCCTTCCGCATCACCGGCAACATCGACTGGGGCGTTCCGGTGCCCGAGGTTGACGGCGTAACCGACGTCACCTGCTGGTGCTGGCCCGAGAGCCTGTGGGCGCCCATCAGCTACACTCGCACCGTGCTCGCACGCGATGCCAAGGCCGCCGGCGTGACCGAGGGCGTCGCCGCCCAGGATGCCGCCCTCATGGGCGAGCCCGCCGCCGATTCCACGCAGGTCCCCGCGCCCACCTACCAGCACAGCTCGCTCGACTGGCGCGACTGGTGGTGCTCGGACGACGCGCAGATCTACCAGTTCATCGGTCAGGACAACATCTATTTCTACTGCATCGCGCAAACCGCCATGTGGGAGGCCCTGGGTTGGGACCTTACGCAGAGCACCGTCAGCGCCTGCTATCACCTGCTCTACATGGGCAAAAAGGCGAGCTCGTCCTCGCAGACCCCTCCCCCGCCGGCAGACGACCTGCTCAACCACTACACCTGCGAGCAGATGCGCGCGCACTGGCTGTCGCTCGGCCTATCCGAGAAGCCGGTGAGCTTTAGCCCCAAGGCATACGACACGCGTGTGACCGGCAAGGACAAGGACGGCAACGAGGTGCGTGCCTGCGACGACAAGCGCGTTATCGATCCGGCCCTTAAGGAGAGCGCCCTTTTGACCGGCGTCTTCAACCGCCTGGCCCGCAGCTGCTTCTACGGCGTCGCCGTCAAGGAGGGCGACGAGAGCCCCTACCGCAACGGCTGCATCCCCGCCGGTGCCGCTTCTGACACCGTGGTCGAAGCCGCCGAGCAGGCAGCTCTCGCCTTTGAGCAAGCCATGTACAAGTTCGAGACGCACCGCGCGCTCGCCGTGTGCGACGACTACCTGCGTGCCGCCAACAAGCGCTGGAGCGACGCCTCTAAGGCCGCCAACAAGCTCGAGGGCGAGCCGGCAAACGCCGCAATGACGCAGGCCCTCGTCGACGCCTTTACCGAGCTGCGCGTGGCGACCGTGCTCATGCACGGCATCGTCCCTGCCGGCTGCGAGCTCATCTGCGAGTACTTCGACGTTGACCCGGTCGCCTTCTTTAGCTGGGATAACATCTTTGCCTCCACGGACGAGTTCGTGGAGATCCTGGGCGAGAAGCCCGGCGAGCACCGCGTGAAGCCGCTGCCCCCGCGCTTCGACTTCTTTAGCAAGCACGAGAGCCAGTACTAAACACTCGACATGTAATGGAATGGGAAGGAAAGACGGATGTCCAAGCCGCGTCGTCGTAAGCAGAAAAAACAGGTCAAGGCCGAGCTCAAGCTCAGGCAGTTTGCCGCCACCGAGCTTTCCGACCAGCTTGCCGCCCTTCCTTGCGCCGCCGACCTGCCGCGCTTTATGGTCGACACGGTCGCCGGCGCCTATGCGCCCGCCGATGCCGAGCTCATGATCGAGGGCTTCGGCGCCGCGGCCACACGCCCGGTCACACTGCGCGCCAACACGCTCAGGGCGACCGCCGAGGACATCGCTGCGGCGCTCGATGCCGCCGGCATCGCCCACAACCCCGTCGCCTGGTACCCAGACGCCTTTATCCTGCCCGAGGCCCAGGTTTCCGATCTGTGGGACCTCGACATCTACCGCGACGGCAAGATCTACCTGCAGAGCTTGTCGTCCATGATGCCGCCGCTGGTCCTGGGCGCACAGGCAGGCGAGGACATCCTGGACATGTGCGCAGCCCCTGGCGGCAAGACGACGCAGATCGCCGCCCTCACGCAGGGGCAGGCGCACCTTACCGCCTGCGAGATGAGCATTCCCCGCGCCGAGAAGCTCGAAGCCAACCTCCACCGCCAAGGCGCAAAAAACGTGCCCGTCATGCGCACCGACGCACGCGAGCTCGACGAGTTCTTCCGCTTTGACCGCATCCTGCTCGACGCTCCCTGCACCGGCACGGGCACCGTCATCAGCGGCAACGAGAAAAGCCTGCGCGGCCTGACCGAGCAGCTGCTCGTCAAATGCGCCCGCTCGCAGCGTGCGCTTCTGGACCGCGCCATGGGAGCCCTCAAACCGGGCGGCACGCTCGTCTATTCGACTTGTTCGATCTTGCCGCAGGAAAACGAGGACGCCCTGCAAGAAGCCCTCGACAAGCATATGGACTGCGAGCTCATCCCCCTCGACGGCACGCCAAGCGAAAGTGAGGCACGCCGTGCCCAGGAAGCTGGTGAGGAGCCGCGCATCGAGTCCAACGCCCTGACCGAGGCCATTGCCGCGGGTCAGGTATCGGCCATCGCCAACGGCCTGCCCGGCACGCTCACCATTCCGCCCAGCCGCGAATTTGAGGGCTTCTACATTGCCCTGATCCGAAAACGCAGCTAGCGCACGGATCCAAAACTCAACAAGCTATCTCTGTGCGCGTTTGCCCTGCTGGTCGCGATGCTGTTTAAGCATCGTGCGCTCCTTGCGTTCGGCCCTTTTGCCCTTAATGGCCGTGACCACAAAGTAGATGACCGCGGCGGCTACGATTGCGCCCACGCATAGGCCAATCGAGCCCAACATTGCCGAAAATTCCATACCGCGTCACCTCTCTTTTAAACGGGACTTTCAAGATAGCACCTCGATCACCGCCACCACAGCTCCTTCACGTTCGCCGCCCTTCGGTCTAACGGAGGACGCGGCGGGGAAAAATCAACTCGTCAAACGATTTAGCAAGCACAACGCTGCCGGCACCCTGCCGGCCGTCATCACATAGAATCGAGCCTCCATGGATACCCTCAACGATCTAAACGAGCGCGTCGACGCCTTCGTCGGCACCAGCTCCTTCGACACGCCTGCCGCGGCAAACGACCAAGCTCCCATCGATGTGCCCGCCGAGGTTCACGAGGACATCGTCGCCTCGGTCGATTTCTCCGAGGTCGAGCTCGCAGACGAGTTCACCGAGCCCCAGGTAGCCGTCACGCCCAACGGCCTGCTCCCTATGGAGCCCCTGCCCATCGACGGGCGTTTGCGCAAGGCGGCCCTCCGCATGCCCGACGAGATCGAGGAGGCCAGCGGCTTCACGCTCTTCGGCCGCCGCATCAAGTCGCTCATTTACACCACTGATGTCGCGGTTATCCGCAACTCCAACGCCGATGCCGTCTTTGCGGTCTACCCTTTCACGCCGCAGCCCGCCATTACGCAGGCGCTGCTGACCGTCGCCGAGTGCCCGGTCTTCGTAGGCGTGGGCGGTGGCACCACCACCGGCAAGCGCTCCGTTCAGATGGCAGCCGTCTCCGAGATGCAGGGTGCGGCGGGCTGTGTGGTCAACTCCCCCGCCACCGCCGAGATGGTCGAGCACATCACCAACATCGCCGACATCCCCGTCATCGCCACGGTCGTACGTTGCGACGACGATGCTCACGCCAAGGTGCGCGCCGGCGCCAAGATTCTTAACATCGCCGCTGGCAAAAACACGCCGCAGGTCCTGCGTGAACTGCGCGAGCACTATCCCAACCTGCCGCTCATCGCGCCGGGCGGCAAGACGCCCGAGAGCATCCGCGAGACCATCGCCGCCGGTGCCAACGCCATCATCTGGACACCGCCTTCGGCCCAGCAGCTACAGACCGACATGATGCAGCGCTACCGCAAGATGAAAGAAGACGCCACGCCTGTCATCTCGCACGACGATGTGCCCATTATCGACCAGGTCGCCGCCGCCGAGGTCAGCCAGGTCGAGAACATGAATCCCGACGTGCCGATTCCCGACGAGGTTATCGAGCGCGTCGCTTCGATCCACGATCATATCGAGGAGCGTCGCGCCAACCGCGGCCTCAAGCCGTCACTGCACGGCTTCTTCTTCCGCGGAAAGAAACGCTAGCAAAACATCTTGGCCCGCCCCACAAACGTGAGGCGGGCCGTTTTCGTTTGAGCAATCATGCAGCGATGTAATGGGGCAAATTAATCCACGCGCTTGTCGCCCATAAAGAAGAGCGCCACCGTGCCAGGTCCGGTATGCGAGCCAATCAGAGTACCGATGTTATTGATCTCAATCTTGCCTTTAAGCTGCGGAATCTGTTCCTCGATCAGCGCCGCAACTGCCTCGGCATCCTCGCGGCACGCCGAGTGCGACATGACGCACTTACCCGAATAATCCGCACCGTCCTGCACGTGTGCCATCATGGTCTTAGCCATCTCGGAAATCGCGCGCTTCTTAGTGCGAATCTTCTCACGTGGCGACAGTCCACCTTCGCAATCGACCGTCATAAGCGGGCAAATCTTAAGCGCCGTGCCGATGATCGCGCTCGCGGCCGAAATGCGACCGCCGCGCAGGTAGCTCGACAGATCGGTCGAGAAGAACCAGTGGTGCAGGTTGAGCTTGTGCTCCTCGATCCAAGCGGCCGTCTCGTCGAGTGACGCCCCGCTATCGCGCACGTCGGCGGCATATTCCAGCAACAGGCCAAAGCCCGAAGACGCCGCCAGCGAATCGATGACGCGCACCTTGCCGCCCTGGGGATAGCGATCCGCGAGCATCTGCGCCGCAACGCAGGCCGATCCATACGTGCCCGAAATACCCGATGACAACGTCAGGTGCAGCACGTCTTTGCCCTCGGCAACAAACGGCTCCCAAAACTCCTCGTACTCACCCACGCTCACCTGAGACGTCTTGGGCATGGCGCCCGCGGCAATCTGGGCAAAAAACTTGTCCGGCGTAATCGACTGATACAGATCGTCCGTATAGACAACATCGTCGATCTCGTAATGAAAACACACGACAGGGATATTGCGCGACGCAAAGAACTCACGGGTTCGGTCGGCGGCGGATTCACAGGTCAGGACAAAATCACTCATATGAGGCTCCTTACTCATTGCTGCGCAAATTATCGCACAGTGAGCCTACATACGGTACATATGTCCACTATTTACCAAATCGAACCAAAAATAGCGAACATCTTTACCACCATCGTCTCCACCGGCCCCACGCATAAATATCTGAGAAAACACCCTCTGTCGTCTCCACTCAACCGCCATATCTACCTCCACTAAATCGATTTACCAAACCGTTCGGCTAACAATTCGGCTGCCCATCCCCAATCGAAACAAAAGCGGCGCATACTGATAAACGTTTTACGCTGTTTATCAGTTTTACCAGCCCTATCGGAAGGTGTTTCATGGTCGCATTCGATCGCAATCCGCAAGACTTCAAGTATCTGCGTCTGCTGTCGAAACAATTTCCCACCGAGCAATCCGCGTTTACCGAGATCATCAATCTCTCGGCCATCCTCAACCTGCCAAAGGGCACCGAGCATTTTATGAGCGACGTGCATGGCGAGTACGAAGCCTTTATGCACATCCTCAACAACTGCTCGGGCGTCGTGCGCGAGCATGTCGACGAGATTTTTGGCGACACGCTCACCTTTGACGAAAAGGGCGAGCTGTGCACGCTCATCTACTACCCGCACGAGAAGATCGAGCTGGTCCGCAGCCAGCGCGAGGACTCGCCCACCTGGTACAAAACGATGCTTGACCAGCTCATCATGGTCGCTCGTTCGCTTTCAAGCCGCTACACCCGCTCCAAGGTTCGTAAGGCCATCCCGCGCGATTACGCCTACATCATCGACGAGCTGCTACACACGCATCCAGACGAGAACAACTACCGTGTGCGCTATCACGAGCGCATCGTGGAGTCCATCCTGGAGACCGCAAGCGCCGACGACTTTATCGAGTCGCTTGCCTCGCTCATCAAGCGCCTGGCCGTCGACCACCTGCACCTGGTGGGCGACATCTTCGACCGCGGTGGCGGCGCGGCCAAGATTATGGACCGCCTGCTCACCTACCATTCACTCGACATCCAGTGGGGCAACCACGACCTGCTGTGGATGGGCGCTGCGGCCGGTGAGCCCGCCTGCATCGCCACGGTGCTGCGCAACAACCTACGCTACGACAACTACGAGATCCTGGAGAACGACTACGGCATCTCGCTGCGTGAGCTTGTCGCCTTTGCCGATGCCACCTACACCGCCGGTGAGTCCATCACCCCGCTGATCAAGGCCATCAACGTGCTGCTCTTTAAGCTCGAGGGTCAGATTATCCAGCGCCATCCCGAGTTCGACATGACCGACCGCCTGTTACTCGACAAGATCGACCACGACACCGGCACGGTCACGCTCGCCGACGGCAGCGTGTGGCCGCTCACGACCAACGACTTCCCCACCGTCGACCCGACGGACCCCTATACGCTCACGCCCCAGGAGCAGCACATCATCGACAAGCTCGTGTCCGAGTTTGTCACCGCCGATCACCTGCATCGCCATATCGATTTCCTCTATTCCCACGGCTCGATATACAAGGTCGCCAACGGCAACCTGCTGTTCCATGGCTGCGTGCCGCTCAACGAAGACGGCACCTTTAGCAGCATGAACTGCCTGGGCACCTGGCACGCTGGCCGCGATTATCTCGATTTTTGCGACCACATCGCCCGCCGCGCCTGGCGCGTGGGCGACCGCGACGCTCTCGACTGGATGTGGTACCTGTGGATTGGCTTTAACTCACCCGCCAGCGGACGCCTGGTGCGCACCTTTGAGCGCGCCTATATCGCCGATAAGAGCACCTGGGTCGAGCCGATGGACCCGTACTTTACGCTTACCAAGTCGCCCTCGGTCTGCAATGACATCATGCGCGAGTTTGGCGTCGCGCCCATGGCATGCTCACCGACCGGTCACATCATCAACGGCCACACGCCCGTCAAGACCACCAAGGGCGAGCAGCCCATCCGCGCCGAGGGCAAGCTGCTGGTCATCGATGGCGGCTTCTGCCGCGCCTACCACCCCAAGACGGGTATCGCCGGCTATACGCTCATCTCGAGCTCGCGCGGCTGCCGCCTCAAGTCGCACCGGGCCTTTACGACGGTTGCCGAGGCACTCACGCGCAACGTGGACATCGAAAGCGAGACCAACCGTTTTGACCAAGCAGACCGTCGCCGCATGGTGAGCGACACCGATTCCGGAGCCAAGATCCGCAGCCAGATCCAAGACCTGCGCCAGCTGCTCGATGCATATAGAAACGGTGCTATCGAGGAGCGCGCCTAGCACCACCCGTGGGGATTGGCTAAACTTGCTGAGTTTATCATCCCCACGGCGTCCCGGCGCCACCCTAAGGCAGGTACCATGCAAAAGCTCCTTGCGCAGATCATGAAGTTTGGCGTCGTCGGCATCGTCGCCACGGTCATCGACTTTGGCATCATGAATCTGCTCCACTACGGTCTGGGCCTTAACATCCTAATCGCCAACACCAGCGGCTTTATCATCTCACTCATCTTTAATTACGTCGCCAGCATGAAGTACGTGTTTGCGCACAAGGAAGGCATGAGCCGCCGCCGCGAGTTCATTATCTTTGTCGTGCTGTCCGTGATCGGCCTGGCACTCAACGACGGTATCGTGTTGACACTCAACGCCGGCCTGGGACTCGAGGCCAATATCGCCAAGATCTGCGCCACCGCGCTTGTCATGGTCTACAACTTTGTGACCCGAAAGATCTTCCTGGAAGGCGATGAGACCAAGTAACTCGCAACCTTACAGCTTTACAATGCCCACGGATGACGCGCGTCAAGCGCTGTGTTGTTCGTGGGCTTTGCTCGTTTACGGGCAAATTTTCAACGTTTGCGGATTAGCTCTTGAAAATTTGGCGAGTTCGTATAGTTCTTGGCAAAGACCTTACGCTTCCCTTGCAAAAGCTCTAAAGTATCCTCTGCTCGATTCATCAACGCATTGGATGTGATTACGTGCGCAAGGCACTGGCACAACCTCATACCAAGCAGTTCCTCAAGTTCGCTGTCGTGGGCCTTATCTCCTTTGGCATCGACTGGGGTATGCTCATTGCGCTTGTCGAGCTGTTTCACCTCGACTTTTTGATGAGCACCACGGTCTCGTTTACCACGTCCGTCGTGGTCAACTACTGGCTCAGCATGAAGTACGTGTTCGACCACCGCGAGGGCATGAGCCGCAAGCGCGAGTTCACGATCTTCACCATCCTGTCGGTGATCGGCCTGGGCCTCAACGACCTATACATGTTTGTGGGCGTCACGTTTTTGAGCATCGGCTACCAGGCCATGAAGGCCATCGCCACGTTCCTCGTCACCTGGTACAACTACTTCAGCCGCCGCTTCTTCCTCGAGGGCGCACGGTCGTAGTCGATTCATTATTTGCTTGAATGTATAACCGGTTGGAATTCCCGTTCCAACCGGTTTTTTGTTTGCCGAGAGACCCGGCGACCCAGTCCCATTCGCATGAAAAACGGGCGGCCCGGATGTTTGTCCGAACCGCCCGTCTGGCGCGCTATGTCGAGGCCTCTAGCCTGTAACGTAATACCAGACCACGTTGTCGCCGTTGGAGAGAACGTAGTTGCTGCAGGCCGTCATGGGCGTTGTGCCGTTGACGGAGTACATCCAGCCGCTCGTACCGCCGTACTGTTTCTCGGCCAAACCACCAATCGCGGAGACATACGTGCCGTACGACGAGCCATGTGCGTTGACAGAAAGGCCCAGCGCGCACAGGGCATCGTAGACGGTAGCGCCTTCGTTAAAGGTAAAGGTGCCACCAGAAGACACAGGATTGCCCACAGCGCTCGATGTGACCGAAACCGTCACTGTTACGTAGCTGGACTCCTGCGAGCCGCTCTGGCCGCCCGAGGAGGCGTTTCCACCATTAGAGGATGAAACTCCATCAGACGACTGGCCACCGCCCGAAGAAGCACCGCCAGACGCATTGGAAGTATCACCGGCTCCCGTATTTTGGGCAGCGGATTTATCGCCAGACTTCTTGCCGTCCTGGTCCTCGGACTTCTTGTTATCCGAGTTCTTGTCCGATTCCTTGTTTGAAGACTCGGAATCGTCCTTGGACTTGGACTCATCAGAATGCTTGGACTCATCTTTTGCGTCATTCGATGACTTGGAATCCTTGGAACTGGCCTCGCCCGAAGCGGCAGACGAGCCAGACGCCTTGGTGTCCTTGGTGACGACGCTCTCCCCCGTCACGGCCTGAATGATCCAGTCGATAGACCAGGCACCGCTTGCGGAAGGATGGACGAAACCCAGCGAGACGACGATCAGAATGGTGCACGCGGCAGTCAGAACGCCGAGGAGCGCCTTGCGGCGAGGGGCGGACGCCGCCGAAGCGGCGCCCTTTTGCTTTGCATCGTCAAGCTGGATAAACGAGGAATCTGGTTGCTTGGGGTCAGCGTCCTTGGATTTATTGGACACAGCCCTCACCTACCGACGTTTGGTGAACACGAACACGCCGACGATGGCGAGACCGATGACGCCGGCGGCGATGCCAACGATGGCGAGCGGGTTGGTGCCAGTCTCCTGCTCGGAAGCACTAGAGGACTTCTTAGCAGTGGTCGTGGAAGCAGCACCCGTATCGGACTTGGAATCGGACTTCTTATCGGACTTATCGGAGTCCTTCTTGTCGGACTTGTTGTCCTTGGTCTCGGTCTTGGTCGACACCGTCGTCTTGGTCACCGGCTTCTGACCCGGGGCGATAGCGCCGCCGGCCTGCTGGCCCTTCGTGCCGGAGCCGGAACCCGTGCCAGTGCCAGTGCCAGTGCCAGCGCCAGCGCCGGAACCGTTGCCAGCGCCACCGTTGCCACCATTAGTGCCAGAACCGCCATTGCCGCCAGGGTTAACGGCATTCTTGGTCCACTTGGCATACAGCGTCAGATCGGCCGTCACCGGCGTACTGAAGTCATACGCCTGCGTGCAAGCCTCATCGGTGAACCAACCGCCGAAAGTGTAGCCATCGCGCGTCGGATCGGCCGGCTTGACCAGCTTGCCGTCGGCCGTAGCCACAAACTTAGTGTCGCAAGCAGACCCGCCGTTGGAATTAAAGGCAACCGTCCAAGACTCAACAGCCCCGAGCTTGAACAGCATGCCCGAATCATTGATGTAGTAGAGGTTGCCAGAAGCATCGGCAATGACCGGAGAGTCACAGTATTGGTAATGGCCGGCCGCATCATAAATCTGCGTCGCCTCTGCGTCGCCGAGCGTATAGCGATACACGCCACCACCAGCAGAGTAGTTGACGTAATCCTTGCTATCCGCGCTGTTCACGGTGAAGTACACGTAGGTCTTGCCGCCCTGAACACTCACCAGCGGAGTAGCAGCAATACCGTTGAGGCCAGCCGGCAGCGCCTTGCCGTCGGCAGCAGCGACCATCGTGGTCTTACCCGTCTTCAGGTTATAGAGAACCAGAGCAGAGCCCTTAGCCGTCTGTCCGCCGACAATCAGATTGTCACCAGACACCGCAGGGGCGCTCAGATTATTCGTAAGGCCCAGATCAACCGTCTTCTGTTCACTCAGCACGCCCTTTGCCGAAAGCGAAATCACATGGAGCATTCCGTCGTGCGTCATCTGATAGAAGGTCGAACCATTGGACGGATCGGCAATGCAATCGGCATTTGCGACAGCGCCGAGCTTCATGGTCGAAACGACATCGCCCGTCGTCTTATCAATGCACTTAAGCGTGCCCGCGCTCGTAGGAACAATGGTGTACTTATCCGTCAGCGCAGCACCAGTCCAATAATAGCCCTCGGAAGGGTCAATGTTCTGCCAAGAGACTTCGCCCGTGGCAATCTTGATACGCTTCAGGGAGCCGTTGCCGTAGGTCGCGTTGTAGTTCTCGTCATACGAAATATCGACCGTACCAACATAGATGTACTCGCCATCCGAAACCACGGTGCAGGAGCTCTGCGTCAAGTCCGTCAAACCAGGCGTCAGCCACTTGCAGATCAGCTTGTCCGCAGTAATCGCCTGGACCGCACCGCCGTTGAGCGGAACGATGATAAGGCCATTGGCATAGATCGGACGAGAGGTATAGCTCACCTTGGAGGCAAGCGGCGCAGAGGCAACCTTTTTACCCGTGGACGAATCGATCTTAATGAGCTCGTTCTCGGTCGCGATGTACACAAAACCGTTAGCAATGACAGGCTCGCTGCAGTTGGCATACTGCTGGCCAGACTCGGCCTTCCAATCGAAGGCCCACTTAAGACCAGCGGCCTGCGCAGGCGTCTTGGCATCCGTTACGGTCGAACCGTTGCCACTGTTGCCGTAGCCGGCCCACTCGGCATCCCAATCAGGAGTCGTCGCACTCGGGTCCACGACAATCTTGTCAGGATCGGGCATGGGCGAATCGTCGGTGGTATAGGCAAGCGTAACCTTATCGTCGCTCTTGAGCGTAATCTGATTGGCGCAGAGTAAGGAGGGCTCTCCATTGATATACAGATGCCAATATTTATTGGTCGCAGCATCCCAGACATACGGCTTGTGATCGAACGGCGAAGTAATGGAATTCAGGAACCAGTATGCACCGCTCTGGGAGGCTTTGTAATCAACGCTTTTCGCCTTCAGAACCGTCTCAATAAGGTCCTGGGCCGTAGAGCCTTCGGGCAGAGAAACATTGCTTGCCGAGCCCCAGCGAGTATTGTTGCCGTTGACATCGGGACCGATAACATCGACGGACCCAAGAACCTGACCGGGGAGGGCATCGGCGCCAGCACCATACATAAAGGTGACGGCGTCACCCTCCTGGAGCTTGTAGGCACCGGCGCCAACGTCGGCGAACTTGCCATTTACGTAGAAGCGCCAATAGCTATTGGTCGCAGCATCCCAGCCATAGGACTTACCATCGAACGGCGAAGTAATGCCGTTGAGGAACCAGCCCCAAGACGATTCGCCAGCATCGAGAGTAAGGCCGGTCTGCTCAAGGAGATCCTTGGCAGTAGAACCCGCCTTGAGACTCGTCTGGCCCGTCGAAGCCCAAACCTGCTGCTTGCCGTTCTTGTCCTTACCGAGGACCTGAACGGAAGCATGGACGGAATCGGACGGCAACTGGTCGCCCCAGCCACCGTAGAACCACGTAACGGTATCGCCAGCATGAATGGTGACATTGTCTGCCGTGTAGTCGCTCGACTTGCCGTTAATGAACAGCTGCCAATGGGTCGAATAATCGAGCGGCGTACCCAGCTCAACGCCGTTGTACTTAAGGCTCAGAATGAAGGAGCCCGCAGCAACGGCGTCGATGTCATTCGCCTCGAGCGCGACCTTCGTAAGGTCAAGTGCGCTCGAGCCGGACGTCACCACATACTGCGCGTTATCGACCCAAGTCTGAGTCTTGCCCTGGGCATCGCGACCAATGACGGTCACATTCGCAGCAAGCTGGTCCTTAACGACAGGGGACGAGCTACCAGCCGTATAGGCAAACTCAATCTTCTGCCCCTGGGTGAGCTTGACGCTGCTCGCGCCAACCGAGGAAGACGCGCCATCAACAAAGAGCTGCCAGAAGGCACCAGTTGTCGCGTCGTAGGCAAGCGTGCGGCTATCCGTCGGGGACGTAATGCTCTTGAGGTAGAACCCGTATGCCGTGTTTGCATCGTAGTCCGCCTTGAAGCCCGTCTTCTGCTGCAGCTTAACGAAGGCGTCCGCAGCCGTCGCGCCCTCGTCGAGCTTGAGTTGCGTAGGTGCCACCCAGGTCTGAGCCTTGCCGTCGGCATCGGTGCCGACAATCGAGAACGAGACCTCGACTTGCTTCTTGGCGACATCGCCGGTTTCTGTCGGGTTCTCTGTCTGGACGGCAGTCGCGGCGGCAGATCCTGCTTGGCCAGCGGATGCCATCGAAGACTGCACGCTCGTGGCAGGGCTCTCCCCCGTCGCCGAGCCTTCGTCGCCAGTTGCCGCCTCTGTAGTGGCGGCACTAGCTGCAGGCGCGCCCTCGGAATCCGAAACCTCGGCCTTACCCTGGTCGGCAGCACCATCCGCAGGCGCTGCACCCTCGTCCGGCGTCGCAGCCTGAGCCACAGCCCCGGCAATGCCCTCGGCGCCCTCGGCCCACAACTGAGCCGGCGTGGTGCCAAAGGCCATCGCGAAGGCCAGGAATGCCACCAGGCCGCGCTTGGCTACGCCGCGCGCAATTGCGCCACGGCGATGCGAGACGCGCTGGCGCTCGTCCACAAACATATCCATTTGTCTCCCATTGTCTGTACCCGGAGCGTTGCCTTGAGGCTGCCCCACATCATCGCGCATATTGCGCTCGAGTACCCCCATCGGGGTCCCCCTTCCCTCCAGAGCCCTATGCACACCGGCGGCATACGCCGCAGCCGCATGCAAGATGGGAGGCGATCCGACTTAACCTTAACGACTCGGGCACGTCGTCCGATCTGCGACGCGAACATCCCGAGCCAAGAGGAATTACGGTTACTGGTACAGCCGGGGACTTGCACCCCAATTCTCCCAAACGCGCAGGAAAACCGCGCGTTCGTGCGTCTCCGCACCACCATCTAGGCCATCGATTATTACCGTCAAAATGGTATCACGCAAAAGGGCCTCGCACGCAAGCGAAGCCCAAGGTAAAAGCTATTGTTTGCGATAGGAAAATACGGTGACGGTCGCAGCCTCTAGTGCTTGCCGCCGTGACTGTTGAGCCAGATATTGCGGCCCAGCATAAGTGCCAGCACCAGCGCGCTCACGTAGCCCAAAAAGCCAATGACCGGAATGCCGAACACAACCGGCTCGATGCGCGCGTAGTACACCACCGACGAACCGATAAACAGGCCGGCGATCACAATAGCCATCGACATGCGGTCGATAATCCCACCTAGCTGTCGCAGCGCCTTATCGCTGCTCATGATCTGCGTGTTCACCTTAAGCTGGCCACGCGTGAGCATGCGCGAAGCCAAGCCCAGATACTCGGCTGCCTCGAGCGAGCCTTTTGCCGCACGATAGCTGCTCGCGGCAAGATCGCGTCCCATATCACGTACGCGCGCATAGGTGCTCTTCTCGTTTTTGATGTGCGCCTGGATAATCTGAATCATGTTTACGTTGGGCATATACTCGGTCAGCAAACCCTCGAGCGTCACCATGCCGCGGGCGAACATCGTCACCACGCTCGGCAGCTCAACATCATTCTTACGCGCGAGGTTTAACAGCGAGGTCAAAAACTCGCCGATATCCAAATCCTTCAGGTCAAGGCCCGCAAAGTCAGCCACGATAAAGTCAAGATCGGACAAAAACGCTGAATGATCGAGCTCTGCCGAATCGCCACGCGTCACGGCAAAGCGCATGAGCGAATCCTTGAGCTTTGGCACATCGCCCTCGGCCACGGCGAAAATCATGTCCTTGACGATACCGCGATCGTGACTCGACATGCGTCCGACCATGCCCAAGTCGATAAAGTAGACGATGCCTTCCTTGAGAATAATGTTTCCCGCATGCGGGTCGGCATGGAAAAAGCCGTCATCGAGCACCTGCGTCGAGTAATCCTCGACGATTGCGGCACCGATCTTTTCCAAGTCATAGCCCTCGGCCACCAAGCGCTCAGGATCGGCGATCGAAATGCCGTCGACGTAATCCATGACCACCACGTGCTCGGTGCACAGGTCCAGATAGGATTTAGGGCACGTCACGCCATGAACGCTCTTATGGAACTCGTAGAAGTCGTTGAGGTTTTTTGCCTCGGCCAAAAAGTTAGTCTCCTCGCGGAACGAGGTCCACAACTCCTCGACTACGCCGTGTAGGTCAACGAATTGATCGGTGTTGACGAACTTGGAAACGATACGCACCACCGAGCGGATGATATCGATGTCCTGTGCCATAACCTGTTGCGCACCGGGGCGCTGTACCTTGACGGCCACGTCCTCGCCCGTCACCAGACGAGCGCGGTGCACCTGCGCGAGCGATGCGCTACCAAGCGGATTGGGGTCGATCGCATCGAACATCTCCCCCAGGCGCAGGCCGTATTCCTCTTCCAGACAACTGAGTACGACCTCGTACGGCACCGGCTCCACGTCGGAGCGTAGGCGACGCAGCTCGTCGCAAAAGCGTTGCGGCAGAATCTCGGACCGGTTGGCCAGAATCTGCCCCATCTTGACGAACATGGGGCCGAGTTCTTCGAGCAGGCGGCGCAAACGAACCGGCGTGAGGTTGTCCCACACGCGATACTTTTTAACCAGGCGAACAATCTGCCCGATGCGCTCGCGGCGACCCGCCGGCGTGAGCTGGTATTCCTCGTCCGGCGCCATCGCGTCGGGCTCCTCTGGCACCATATCGACAGCGCGCGGCTTCTTGCGAGCGCCCGAGACGGCGGCGTCGACCTCATCGACAACCGCCGCCTCGTCACCCAAGGGATCTAGATTGTTGTAATCGGTGGTGGAATCTGCCATCTGCGCTGCTACTCGGCCTCTTCGGTATCCTTCGCATCGTCGGGCTCAACGGACTCAACGGGCACCGAAGTCACGTTGTCCTCGACCGAATCGACGATGTCGCGCACATGGGCCAGGAAGGCCGTGCGCTCGGGGGCGGTCATAACGCGGACGCGAGCAAGAATGAGCTCGTCGAGCACGCGCTGGGCCGCGGTCTCGCCCTGCATGCCCAAGCGCTCGGTCAGGTCGGAGATGGTACCGCCGGCCTGCTCGAACATGTCGGACACGCTGCGGGCGATATCGGGGGTGGCGGTGTCCTTGCGGACCTGCTCGCCCTTGGTGTTAAGGTCGTCGAGGACCTTCTTGCCGCCTTCGACAGCAACGGCGGCAGCGCCAAAGCCCACGTTAATGGCGCCGTTAACAAGCTGATCGAGTTTCATAACCATGGTTGTCTCCAATCACAAACAACTGCATTGGCGTTCTTGTACCCAAGATTGAGCGAAAGCGACAAAGCGTTTTAGCGCTATTCGATCGACGGGAAACCCTTACCTCACGTTGTCGTTCATCGCAAAAGAGTTCTTCATGGCGCAGCTCGTGGTGTAGAGCACCTTGCCCAGCAGGGCATCGGTCTCTACGCGAACACGCTCGGCAAACTCCTCGTTGGCGCGTGCAAGTTCGGCAGGCACCTCGGCCTCGGGCAGAGCGGCTACGGCAGCATCGACGTCATGGATCTGCTTGTGGCCCATGCCACCGACCTTCTCCTGGTAGTCCTCCACGGCGCGGCCGCACTCATGAAAACGGACGTCGGCCAGCGCGCCGATCAGGCGGTTGGCCCAGTAGAAGTTTTCGGACGTCACGCGAGACTGCGTGTCGGCATAGTACTCGGGCATGGTCTCGACATTGGCGTACAGCGGCACGAGCGCGTTAAACGAGTTGGAGCCAAACGCCATCCACTGCACGGCGCGGTAGGCCGGCTGCGCATAGGGGCGCAGCTGCAACACGGCAAGCTGGCTGTTGCGGTTGATGCCGATGGGGCGATAGGCGCCGCGCGTGGCGGGCGTACCCTTGCTGCCGTAGCAGTCGTACTCCGTGCCCTGGTAGTGGCTCGAGAGTACGTACTTGATGTCCTCGATGGTCACCTTGCGCTCGGGCACGCGGCTCCAGGGGATATCGTCGCTCTCGGGCGTGTAGTCGGCGTCGGGGCCATCCCACACGTCGCTGGGGTTGAGACAGCGCTGCATGTACCACGCGCGCGGCGTGTTGTAGACGTGGTCGCTGTCGCTGTGCGAGCCAAAGGCCTCGCGCGGGTTAAAGACCGCAGCCGGGCCGTCGCCCTCGACGCCCAGCGTCAGATCCAGATGCCACTCGGCCATCCAGGCGCGCAGGTCGGCAGAGCACATGTGATCGGCCTGGGCGCCCTCGGCGTCATCCAGATCAAAGCTGTCGATACCCAGCTGGTTGGGCATGGTCACATAGGCGTCATCGAGCACACGCTTGGCAATCCAGTGGTGACCGCCGATGGTCTCGAGCCACCAGATCTCGTCCACGTCGCTAAAGGCGATGCCGTTGTTCTCGTAGGTGCCGTAGCGCTCGAGCAGGTCGCCCAGGATACGAACGCCGTCGCGGGCGGACTTAGCGTACGGCAGGACCAAGGTCACCATGTCCTCCTCGCCCAGGCCACCAGGCTGCGCCGGCACATAGCCGTCCTCACCCTCGTTGCCCTTGGCGGGCACGTAGTCCACGAGTGGGTCGGCGCCGCGAACGCGCTCATTGGTGGTGAGCGTCTCAGTTGCGGACATGCCCACATTGAGCTCGTTGAAACCGGCCTCGGCCCAGATGCCGTGGCCCGGAACAACATCGGGGACGCTCGTGTAGCGCATGGGATTATCGGGCAGCTCAACGGTCAGGTGACTCAGGACGCTCGTGTAGACGCGCGGCTGCTCGTCGGGATGCACCACGCGCATACGCTTGGGCTCAAACACCCCGTTGGACGAGTCCTCGTTACGCGCGACCAGGGTCGACCCGTCGTAGCTTGCGTTTTTACCGACCAGAATCGTTGTGCACGGCATGCGCATCCTCCTTGAGTGAAGAAATCAAACGATAACAGTGTATCGCTTCGGCGCAGAAAGGGCGAAACCACGGCCTCGGCAGCCCTTGTGGTCAAAAAATGCCAAATATGAGTACTGTCACCAATTTAGTAACAGCAATTTTGCTACGCATGGGTGTCGGAAGTCTACATCTGTTCAAAAATTAGATGATGTAATTCCTCATAGGTCCAATAAAATAGGTTCTCTATCGATAATAAATATCGTTAGAGAGCCAAATTAGCCTAAAATATATGTGACTATCTTGGCAACAGTACTCATATTTGGCATTTTTTGTCCACGGGGTATAGAACTACCCCTCAAACAGCCCAAAACGCTTATTTCGATGCGCGCTCCGCCGCCTCGATCACGTGCTTGGCGAGAATCGCCGTCGTCACGGCACCCACGCCGCCCGGCACGGGCGTGATGGCGTTAACGACCGGCTCCGCGGCAACAAAATCGACGTCACCCACCAGCTTGCCAGCGTCCTCATCCCAGTTAATGCCAACATCGATGATCGTCTGGTCCTCGCGAACGGCATCCACGCCAATCGTGCGCGCGCGTCCAACGGCCGCAACCACAATATCAGCCGCACGGCACTCGGCAGCAAGGTCGCGCGTATGCGTATGGCACGTCGTCACGGTCGCATTGCGCGCCGTAAGCATGGCGGCAACGGGACGGCCAATCACCAGCGACCGACCAACGATCGCGACCTTGGCCCCATCCAGCTCAACGCCGTAATGATCAAGCAGAGCGAGCACGGCTTCGGCTGTGCAGGGGGCAAAACCCTCGCCGCGCCCCGAAAGCGTGGTAAGCAGCGAGGCCGGCGTCATGGAGTCAACGTCCTTGGCGGGATCGAGCGCTGTGGCGACGGTGTTCTCGTCAAGGCCGGCGGGCAGCGGGCGGAACATCAGACAGCCATGAACAGACGAATCGGTATTGATGTCCTCGATGGCCGCCAACAGCTCGTCCTGCGAAACATCGGCGGGAAGCAAAACGCGGCGAGCCTCAATGCCAACCTTTTCGCAACGCTTGAGCGCACCGCGCTCGTAGGATAGGTCGTCCTCGCGTTCACCCACGCGCACGATAACCAACGTCGGAACAACGCCGCGCTCACGCAAAGCGGCACAGCGAACAGCAAGTTCCTCGGTCAGCGCGCGAGCAACGGGAGCACCCTTCAGTAGCTCAGCCATGGCTATCCTCTCTTCCTTGCAGCGTCGGAGGCGCGGCGCGCCAGCGCATCGGCGCGCGGCAACCATATGTCGAGCAACTCATCACACGCCGCCTCGAGCTCCTCAGCACGAGCGCGGTCCTTCATAGACGTGGTGTTGGCAAAGAGCGTCAAGCTCGCGCCCTGCATGGCGGCACGGCAGAACACAGCGCCGCACGCCACATCGGACAGCAGCTGACGCGAACCCTTGTCGGCCATGTCCTCGAGCAGCGCCAGTGCGCGCCCGCAGGCATCCATAATGCGATACGGCGGCATAGCGGCCACATGCAGCGCATCCTGAATCGCGGTCGCTCGAGCCGGATCGTCACGCGGAATACCGTACGCCGCGGACACCCGCCTGTAGGCACGAACGTCCTCGGAAACCAACTCGACAAGCTCCTGGGCCAGCTCATCCGCCTGGGCAAACGCGCGCGTCAGGTCATCCGCACGATCAGCAAGCGCGGGATTGGTCGCACCGTAGCGGGCAACCATTCCACACAGCGAGGCGCCCAGCGCGCCCACAAAGGCGCTCGCGCTGCCACCGCCGGGAACCGGCTCGCGCGCGGCCAGCGCCTCGGCAAACCCGCGGCAGGTCTTGTCCATCATCTCTTGGCTCATACGCATGCACCTTCAAGTCATATACATCGGTCGAGCGGCAACCGCCGACCGACCGCATCGATCACATAATGGTGCTTAGTCTAGCCCATAAGCACATGGGCGTCAGCGCACCTGGCCATCGCGGATTTCTATGGCACACGATAGGCGACAGCAACGCAAACATGGGACACATGGCCCACCTTTCGAGACTCCCGGACGACGGCAACTGGGGCATACATATAGATAAGGAGCCCCATGTTGGGGCAACGCTCATCACGGCACCGGACGACGAATGGAGGAATAACCGCACAGCAAACAAAGCCATCGTGTGCGCGCAGCCGCCGCCCCAGCGATCCGCGGCACACGATGTCCCTGGCAGACAAGGAGGACACCACCATGAAGAAAAAGACCCTATCGATCCTTTCCCTTTGCGTCGCCCTCTTTGCCGCATTTGCCCTTGTCGGCTGCGGCGGGAGCGCATCGGGCGGAGGCGGCAGCACCGCCAAGAGCGAAAGCAAGGAAAAGGCCCCCGTCGCCAAGAAGACCGACTTTATCTGGTTTAAGGTCGAGATGCCCGAGGGCGTCGGCGTAAGCGACTCCGCCGGCAAGAATGCCGACAGGGTCCAGCTCACCTTCCCCGAAGACGAGAACGCCTCGGCCGATCGTTTTATCCCCGTTTGGAAAAAAGCGCTGACTGCCGAGGAATCCCACGCCGACCAGGCGGAAAAGAAGGGGGATACGTTCCAGTGGAAGGATGGCGGGTCCGTCGAGTATAACGGCAGGACGTGGCTCGTCGGAACGTACGAGGACAACAGTGGCATCACAACCCTCCTCTTTACCGACGTTGAGCCGGGAAGCGTCTACGTCCTCATCTCGAACTTCGACCAGCACAAGAAAGAAGCCGAGGCGCTCCTCAACTCCATCGAGTTCCCCGATGACATGGCAGAGGCAGTTTCCGAGGCACGCGAAGTCGAGATTTCGAGCATCGAGATCAAGTAACGGGACACCCGCACGCGCCTACGCGCACCAGCGCGCATGCGCCCATTAAAACAACGGGCGCCCAACCCGGGGGGGGCCGACAGCATCGGCCCTCCCCTCTTTTGGACCCGCGCATATTGCCACTTGTCGGCGCAATTCCAGCCCTCAGAATGGGACACATGGCCCACCCTAGCGAGCCGTCCACGCGTACAGTAAAGGCAGGTAATCCATGGGCGGTTACAGATCGAGGAGGACACGACCATGAAAAAGAAGGCCTTTGCGATTCTCACCCTCTGCATCAGTCTCTTTGCCGCGGTTGCCCTGGTGGGTTGCGGCGGAAGCGGCGGCGCTACCGGCAGTGGCGGTGGCGGCGGCGCAGAAAAGCCAGCCGTGGATATGAGGACCGACTTCATCTGGTTTAAGGTCGAGGTGCCCGAGGGCGTCGAAATCACGGACGTCGCAGGCGACACGGCCGATAGGGCCCAGTTTAAGTTCACCGAGAGCGAGCACGCCAGCGACCGCTTCATCCCCGTCTTCGACTCTGACAAGAACGCTGACGAGCTGTTCGACTACGAGGCCAAATGGAAGGCCAACTTTGAGTGGACCGAGAATGATCCCGTCAAGTACAACGGCAAGACCTGGCGCAACGCTTCCTATACACACTCGGGCGGCGTGACGACTGAGTACTTCACCGAAGCAGGCGGCGGCAGCGTATACGTGAGCATCGACAACGTCGAGGAGCACAAGGACGCCGTCGAGACCATGATGAAGTCTCTGGAATTTGCCGACGACATCGCCGAAGCCAAGACCGAGGCCATGGACGTCAAGCTCGACGATATCGAGATCAAGCGCTAAGCAACTGGCGAGCGCAGCGGGAAACACGGGCGCAGTGCAAACAAGCGACGGTGCCCCAGCGTTTCGTACTAAGGGAGGGCCGGTAAACCGACCCTCCCTTTCTTATGCCGGCACCTGACGAACGCGAGGATGCCGGACGCCGGAACCACCCCAAATGTGGCAACGGTACGAAAACGGCAAGCACCCAAACACGTCCGCCCGCCGATTTATAGCGCCGCGCACACAATTTAAGCCGACACCTTTAAACATCCGGGCAGTATAGTGACCAAAACTATCGCATAACCGCACGCTGCGAATGGAGGAGTTATGACCGAACACCATGCCATCAGCCGCCGAGCATTTACGCTGGGCTTAGGTCTTGCGGCGCTGTCGCCGCTTGCAAGCCTGCCAGAAACCGCGGCACCGGGCATTCCCCTGCGAGCGGCATTTGCAGACGACACGCCCAAACCGGCGGAGCACCTCGGTAATTTCGTCATTCGCCTTCGCCCCGCGGGCTATTTTCGTACTGCAAGCGTCAACCAAGACGGCAACGTTCGCGGCAACGTCTGCCACCTGTTTAATGACGGTACGTCCAACAAGCTAATCCTTGAGAACGTAACGACCAAGAATGACGATACAAACTGGTATGCTATCCGCACCTTGCTCAATTTCGAAGAGCATAAAAAGACGGGCTACAGCATTTGGTCGGTCGACGACGACTCGGACAAAGACGGAAAGGTCATCCACGTATGGGGCGGCGAGTATGACAACAAGCCCAGCCGCGCTTTTGCGTTCGAGCGTCAATCAAACGGAACCTATATCATCCGAGACCGCACGGTCGAGAAAGAAACCGAGAAAAAAGACATTAAGTACCTGGCAATAGAATCGAACGGCAAAGACCAGGACAACAATAAGATCTGCCATAAGAGTAAGAGCATTCCGTGGGAGCTCGAACTTATCGGTTACGACATGAAAAAGAACGATGCCACGGTTAGCAGCCTCGACTGGATCACGTACAGCAGCTACGTCGATGGGCCATGTTGGATGAAATACGTCGACGACAACAAGTTCCTCGACGAGCTGAGCATCCCGGGTACGCACGATTCGGGCACCTGCAGCGTGGACAACGACACTGAGCCCCAATCCTCGCAAGTAAAATGCCAGCAGGATTACATTCCCACGCAGTTGCTCGAGGGAATCCGCTATTTTGATATCCGACTCGGAAAGGGCGACGACCCCGGTATCGACCACGGGATTTTCTACCTACTCAAAAAAGACGGGAACTATCTGCATCTCTCCGATGTCATCGGGTACTTCAAAACGTTTTTGAACGAAAACCTGTCAGAAGCGCTCATCATGCTCGTATCGCGCGGCAACGATGAGGCTACCGACGAAAGCATAACGACGGCCTTCGCCAAGGTTATGGCCGATAACCCCAACCTGTTCTACACGTCGAGCCACGTCCCCACGCTGGGCGAGGTGCGCGGAAAGATCGTTCTGCTGCGTCGATTTAGGCTCGACGGCAACAGCGTAGACGGCCACACGTGGGGCCTCGACCTTACCGAATGGGATGACAAGATCAAGGTTCACTCCGACAGCACCACTATGTGTCTCGTCCAAGACGCGCGGGGCTTTGAAGCCGCGGGGGAAACAGGCGACAAAGAGCCCTATTGCACCAAGGTATACGCCCAGGACAAGTACAAACTCACGGGAACCGACAAGCTCAGCTGGGTCGATAATGCACTGAAGGAAACGACCGGGCGCACGCGCAACAAGGTGGACGTCGTGGACGATGACGGGGCCGAGGCGCCAGTCCAGGAGCGTTGCTGGTCTATCAACTACACCAGCTGCACGGGCTTGTCGCACGGAGGCAATCCTTTTACCTCGGCACGAGTAGTCAACGAGCATCTGTACAAGAGCCCGTACATCAATCCCAGCGGCACTGAGGATACAAAGTCAGATTACCTCAAGCACATTGGCATCATCGCATCCGACTTTGTTGATGCGGCGCTGGCCCGGAGCATCTACCAGCGCAATTACGATGCACAGCACAAGCAGACAGCTTCGTACTACCTCCCGACCCGTATGCGCATGACATACGGCGACTCGCTGAGCGATGCCTCACTCCAGGATGGCAAGACCATTGGCGAGGGTCATTTCCGCCTCGTCGACAGCAGCAACGTACTCAACGTAGCAGCCTCGGGCCGTGCATTTGCCATCGAATACGTTGATGTCGACGCCTTGGGCAACGAGACCGTTACGGAGCTGCGGGGCTCCGTGCCCATCGATATCGATCCACGCGCGCTGACGCCCCATTTTGAGGGACTCGAAGGCCTTAAGGCCGGCGAAGACGTGCGCGCCAAGATTGCGGCATCACTCGAGGGCAAGCTCGAAACCGATGCCTGCACGGCCCAGCTCGAGTTTGTGCGCGACGCGAACGGCGCTCCGGGCACGGCAATGGCCGAGGGCGAAACATTTGCCGCAGGAACGTACTGGGTGCGCGTGAACGGTCTCTTGGGCGACGCGGCGCAGAACTACACGCTTGCCACCGACGGAGCCGCAAGCTTTACCGTAGCGGCCTCGGGCAGTGCAGGCGGCACCGGCACCGGCACCGACGGTGGCACGGGTTCCAACGCAGGCAGCACTGATAAGAACGGTAAGGGCAACAAGGGCAAGAACTCGGGCGGAAAACTCGCCGACACGGGCGACGTCTCCGGCATTGCCGCCGGGCTCGCCGCTGCCGCCGTGGCGACGACGGTCGCCGGCGCAGCAATGCTTGCAAATGACCGCGAAGACAACGGAGACGTTGACGATTAGGCCAGCCGGCCCTTTTGGACACATTGATTTAATGAGGGGCGCAGGACACCGTTCTGCGCCCCCGATTTTTACCTTGGCCCGAACGCCGCCATGGGCTACATCACCATGTTCAGCGCGTTAACAAACTCCTGGGCCCTCGCACGGCTGCTCAGGCTAAAGACGCAAGCGGTCAACAGCCTGTTACGTAGGAAAACGTCGCGGCCCTTGATCCTGTTGACCCCCGTGATGTCCTTAAGATAGACAATCTCGGTGTGCTTGCCACCAAACGTGCCCTTCTTGAGCACCTCAATACGGTTAGGGTAGATCTTGACGTCTTTAAACCTACCCGAACCCTTGTCCTGAAACAGCAAGGTGTTGTTGTCCATGCGTGCCACTCCCATGGGGTTCGTTAAAACTGTCTCTATGGCCACATTTTAGTCACCGCAAGGCTCCCATGCGAAGGTGCCAGACAGCACAGCAATTCGTGTCCGCGCGAGGCTTTAAACTAGATACGATAAAGATGCATTCCACAAGAGGAAAGTGGGGCGACAGTGATGGGCGAACTGGTAAACCGTGGAGAATCGGCAATCGTGCCCGAAGGTTTTTACAAGCAGGTTTCCTCGATTCTCAACGCCGCTCGCGACAAGGCTTATACCGCCGTTAACTTTGCGATGGTTGAGGCGTATTGGGAGATCGGCAAGAGCATTGTTGATGAGCAGGGCGGAGAGGAGCGCGCCAAGTATGGAGAGGCACTGCTCAAGGCCCTCGCAATCAAACTTACCAAAGATTTTGGTAAAGGTTTTGAAGCAAGAGAGCTGCGTAAAATGCGTCAGTTCCATCTTGCATTTCCAATTCGGGACTCACTGCGTCCCGAATTGAGCTGGACACATTACCGCAGGTTAATACGCATTCCTGACCCCGAAACTCGAACATGGTACATGAACGAATGCGCCGATTCTCGCTGGAGCACGCGTCAGCTCGAACGCCAGATCAACACCATGTTCCGAGAGCGCCTACTTGCCAGCAAGGACAAGGAGGTCGTCACCCAGGAAATCCAAAAGAGCACCCCGGCTCATCGCCCCGAGGATATCATCCGCGACCCATATGTGCTGGAGTTTTTAGGTTTCTCGGACGATACTGCGTTTCGCGAGAGCGATCTAGAGCAGGCGCTCATCACACATCTTCAGAAGTTCCTGCTGGAGCTTGGCCGTGGCTTCGCTTTCGAGGCGCGCCAAAAGCGCATCACCTTTGATGGGCGCCATTTCTATATTGACCTTGTTTTAACAACTATCTGATGCGCTGCTTCGTGCTCATCGACCTTAAGACCGATGACCTTACGCATCAGGACCTGGGCCAGATGCAAATGTATGTGAACTACTACACGCGTGAGCTCATGAACGAAGGCGACAATCCGCCCATAGGCATCGTGCTCTGCGCGGACAAAAGCGATTCGATCGTCGAGTATACGCTGCCCGAAGACAACGACCAAGTGTTTGCCGCCAAATACCTGCCGTATCTTCCAAGCAAGGAAGAGCTGGCGCGCGAGCTGAGTGCCGAGTACCGCGCCATCAACGAAGCGACTAATGGCGAAGCGCAAGGGTAGCGGCACGTTGCGACCGATACCCCCGACGGCGCTCCACATCACCCGGGATAAGAGGAGCTTTCCATGACAGACAGACCGAAAACAACACTGCGCGACTGCATCTATGGGCTTGCCGTCGGTGACGCGCTGGGCGTTCCCTACGAGTTCAGGCCCCGCGGTACGTTCGAATGCACGGACATGATCGGCTACGGCACGCATGGGCAACCCGCCGGCACCTGGAGCGACGACACATCTATGACGCTTGCTACCTGCGACTCGATTAGGGAGCTCGGGCACATCGACACCGCAGACATGCGCGACAAGTTCGTAGGCTGGATTGCCCGTGGCGAGTATACGATTGACGACGTTTTCGATTACGGCGGCACGACCGCCCGCGCCCTGCACACCGGCAAAGGAGGCTCCGGCGAGCGCGACAACGGCAACGGTTCGCTCATGCGCATCGCGCCCCTGGCGTTCACCGATGCGACAGACGATGAAATCCGTGAGGTCTCTGCAATCACCCACGCTCATAGAACATCGACCGAGTCATGTGTCACGTTCATCGAGCTGTTGAGGTCCGCGATGGACGGCGCGCTCCCCGAATGGGCACTCTGTCTGAAAGATGTACCCGAGCATGAAATCAGGTCCGGTGGCTTCGTGCGCGACACGCTTAAGGCAGCCACTTGGTGCTTCGTCAACACTAACAGCTACGAAGATTGCGTGCTTGCCGCCGTCAACCTGGGCGACGACACCGACACCACCGCAGCCGTCGCAGGCGCCCTCGCCGGCACGGCCTACGGTATCGGCGCAATTCCGCAGGAGTGGATCGATACCCTGCGCGGTAAAGAGTTGATTGAGAACTGCTTGTTTTAGGGCGCCATTCAAGAAATAAGGTAGGAGGCATCGTGGAGAGGGAGATCGCGAATATCGATGAGTTCAAAATGGACGAAAACGAGACCCCGATACTCCCAACGGGACTGAGGGAGGAAGAAAACCTCTATGTCCTCCCCGACGGGCGTCACCTCCCCTGCGGGGTCTACCGGACCGAAGATGGCGGCTCGCTCATTTATGAGCCATCCGAACTAAGCTTCTTCGGGCAGATGCTTGCCCAATTCAAAGAGAACTAGAGGCTTGATTGCCCGTTAGATCGACACTGCTCAAAACCAGGGGGCAGGCTATCCTCCACCGCGGCCCGTGAGGTAGAATTATGCCTGCCGCGGAATCCGCCTGCGGGCAACGCTCTAATCTCAGATTGGGGTGAAGCCTATGAACTTGTTTCTTGAAATCCTGCGCCTCTCGATGTATGTAACCGGCATCGTCCGGAACCTCTACTCGATCTGGCGGGAATATAAGCAGTAACGGATAGCGAAGGGAGTCATGCAAAGGGCCGGTTGCACCCGGCCCTTTAGACGATAATACCTGCGTTGCCCGCGCTTCCAAAGTTGACCGACTGAGGAGCGGGTTCCGCGGCACATCCTGATTTTACCCAGTGGCAAGGCTCTTTTACAGCCGTTCCACCGTTTATTTACATCTGCCAATCAAGACGAGACTACTACGCACCTTTATTACACACGATGTTTTCAGCCTGGTATAAACAAGTTCAATAATAGAATGCAAATCCAACCATCATGTCTGATTACGAAAGGATTTTTGCCTTTTCTGCAGCAAACTCTTCCTCGGTAAGTACTCCACTCTCACGCAGTGCTGCAAGCCTCTCAAGCCTTGCAACTACATCAACCACTATCCGCCAGCGTCTCAATAGTCCGTGAAACCTGCGGATACCGCTCGAGCTCCTTCGATAGGGCATCGACTATCTCGGCAATATTCTTTGCATTTTTGCCCCCGTTTAATACGTTTGCCCTGACCTTAGATGACGACTTGACAGTAACGCCAGATCCGCCTTCAACTGGAACAACCGAAATACTGATATTTTCGCCCCAAGACCAAAGGCTCATACCAATCTCGGCTGCAACTGTTCTTGTTGTGGGCGATGCACTATCAACTTTTACTTTAGGCAGCTTTTCCATAGCTGCCTTCAAGGCATTAAACGTGTCGTCAGGAGAATACGGTACCTGAAGCTGAAGCTGCTGATCCGCAAAACCCATAATCTGGCCTCCGCTTCTTACAAGATTAAGGCTATCGGCAATGGTAGCACGTTCCCAGCAGTCTTAAATTCGTCTCATGACCTTGCGATGCAGCCCGACGCCCCGGCATCGCTCCCTACTTACCAAAAATCGCAGCGAGCAATCCCTTGCGTTTGGGCTTCTCCTCTCGGTAAGAACCCTCCGTCGCCGCTGCCACCTGCCGCGGCTGCTCGCCACCTCCGCGGCGTACAATCTGGTATAGGAACGGCGACTTAACGTATTTGACCTCGATGGGCGTGGCGTGCACGGTGCTCTCGCCGGACAGATGAAGGCTCAGGTTGAGCGGCGCCACGATATGCGTCTCGCGCTTGTCGCTAAACACCACCGCGGCCGCGCGGCCCGTCTGGCCGTTCACGGCGATGCGCACCTGCTCGCCGTCGCGGCTGTCCGTTGCCGGACGGTCGACAAAGTAAACCGGCACCATCACCAGACCGTCCTTATGCTTGCGAGCCTTGCGCGCCCAGGTGCGGATGCTCTTTTTATTGAGCCCCAGTACAACCTCGGCGTCGTTGCCCGCAACGTCGAGCGCCAGCTTATCAATGACCACCTGGTCCTTGGCAGACGCATCGACGGAGACGACGCGAAAGTCGCCTTCCTGCATGGCAGGGTCAAACGGCCCAACCTTGGCATAGTCCCACGGCTCCAAAATGCCCATGAGACGAACGTCCAGGTAGTTTGCCCTGGGGTATGCCCAGTCGAGCACCTCGTAGTACACCAGGGTCTCCTTGCTCAGGCCCTTGCCCGGGAAGCTCGCCATCATACGCAGGTCCGCCAGCGCCATGGGGAAATAGAAGAGCATCATGTCGTTTTGGATCGCGTCTTCCACGTCGTGCCCGGCAAAGGCATCCGGGTACTGGCGCACCAGCTGCAGCGCGTTGGCACGTGCCTGCTGCGGCGAGATTTCGCAGGGAATACCCTGCTCCGGCACATACTCCGCACCCACACCCATGGTCAGACGTTTGCTAAACGTACCGGGCTTGAGCAGGTCGGCAATGCCGATCTTGTTGCCGCAGGACGGGCACTCAAACACACGCTGCGTTGACTCGCCCTCAAAGGACGCTCCGCAGAAGGGGCAAGGAATGCTCACATACGTGGCCTCTTGGAACTCCTGCGCCGTGCCGCGATCCTCCCACAGCAGATGTTCCAGGACCGACTGATTGCGCCAGTGCGAATTGAAGAAATACCAGTCCGGGTCCTCCGGGCGCTCGAGTTGCGACACATGCGTGAGCTTGAGCAGTCCATCCACCACCGTCAACGGCGTATGGCGAATGCCCAAAGCGCTCTTGGGCTCTCCGGCGTCCGCCTGCCACGGAATGACCGCGCCGCAATAGGCGCACTCAAAGCTGCGCTTAGCCTGGTGCGAGTACATAGGGCCGCCGCAGTTTTGACATTTAATGGCAAACATCTCGTCCATGGAAACGTCCTCCTTTGCACAGGGGCTATCGACGTTAAGTATGTCGAGCAAACAGGCACATGCCCATACCCATGTGGCCCAAAATGGACCACCCAGGCAGACGAGAAGGCTCGCTCGTTAGCACCGGCAGACCATTACTGCATTTTCTGAGCATCGGTGCACAGCGCCTCCGCGCGAGCTACACTATCCCCTTAAACATGATTGTGAGGACGACCGCTATGCTATTTGTAAATCGGCTGGTACATACGCTTGTTCCCGGCAGCGAGGGCGAGCCGGTCGATACCTCCTGCCGCACCAACGCGGGCTTCGCCGCAAGCCTCATCTGCATTGGCCTCAACATCACCCTGTGCCTGGCCAAGGGCGTCGCGGGCCTGCTCGCCGGCTCCGTCTCGCTTATCGCCGATGCCTTCAACAACCTCTCTGATGCCTCGAGCAACATCGTGAGCCTGCTCGGGTTCCGCCTTGCCAGCCGCCCGGCAGACGAAGGCCACCCCTATGGCCACGGTCGCTACGAGTACCTAGCCGGTCTGTTCGTCGCCGTCCTGGTTTGCGCCGTCGGCATCAACCTGATCCTCGAGTCGGTCACTAAGATCATCAAGCCTTCCCCCACTGCATATTCGGTGCTCTCCTTAGCCGCCCTCGTCTTGTCCATGCTCGTTAAGCTCTGGATGGCCGCGTTCAACCGCACGTTGGGCGACCGCATCGACTCGGAGACGCTCATCGCCACAGCACAGGACTCCAAAAACGACGTCATCACCTCGGGATCGGTCCTGGCCGCAGCGCTTATTTCGCAGACGACCGGCTTTGACCTCGACGGCTGGGCGGGCCTGGGCGTGGGCGTCTTCATCTGCATCAGTGGCATGGGCCTGGTGCGCGACGCCATCAGCCCGTTGCTGGGGCAAGCGCCCGATCCCAAGCTCGTCCAGGCAATCCGCGACAAGATCATGTCCTATCCGCAGGTCTTGGGCACACACGACCTGATGGTGCACGACTACGGCCCCGGTCGTCAGTTTGCCAGCGCCCACGTGGAGATGCCCGGCGAGGGCGACGCGTTTGAACATCACGAGATCCTGGACACCATCGAGCACGACATCAAGCGCCAGATGGGCATTGACATCACGCTGCACTGCGACCCCATCGCGACAACCGGCGATGATTTGCGCGGCTGGGTCAAGCGCGGCATCATGCAGATCGACCCCGCACTCTCCATCCACGACCTGCACGAGCACGACGGGTTCGTTTCGTTTGACCTGGTGCGTCCCGACGGCTTTAATATATCCGACGAGGAGCTGCTGGAGCTCGTCACGCGCATCGTGCACGAGCGCCGGCCCAACGTCTCGTGCGTCGTCACATTTGATTCGGGCTTCAGCTCGCCCGAGCGTCCGGCCGAGCAGCTGTAGCCCGCTTAACAGCTAGTTTCCCTGCGCGCCCGAGATGCCGTTTTGTAGGGCGTTCCAGGCATCCGTCGCCATGTCGCCCAAGTTCTGAGCGGTGTCGCCCAGGTTCTGAGCCGTATCACCCAGCTCTTGGGCCTTATCCCCAAGCTCCTGTGCCTTGTTGCTCAAGTCCTCCAGCGTATTGGAGCTCGAGCTGTCGGTACCGCTTTGGCCGTCGGACGAGTTGCCCGAGCTGTTCTTGTGCGTGAGCTGAATTTCGAGGTTGCCGCTGTCGTTATAGTAAGCAGAAGTAACGACCCAGTTGGCATCGACGACGGGCGTTGAGCCATCATCAGTCAGGACCACGGCATTCGAAAGATCGGCGCCGCGCGACTTGAGGAGCTTCTTGGCGTTGGACCAGTACTGCCCCGGGATATCGCTCAGATCGACGGTGCTAGACGAGGCGGACTCGGTTTGCTCGGCAGTAGTATCGGCCGTTGAACTCCCTCGCTTGTTGAGCATGCCCGACACAATGGCAAACACAACCGACAGCGCAAAGAAGATCGCCAGCACGATGAGAATCTTCTTGATCACGCTCGACGAACGCGACAGCTTCTTCTCCTCGTCCTCGCCATATTGCGGAATCGACTTGGGGTACTCGCGATACGGCTCGCGTGACTCGTAGCGAGGCTGCGCCGTGCGAGGCATATACGTCGTCTGCTGAGGCTGCGGAATGGGATTCTGCGGCAGGTCATCATAGGGATTCGGCGTCGAGGCAGCATAAGAATCCTGCGGCGCGTAATCAAACGGATCCGGAGCTGCGTTGCCATAGGGGCCTTGCGAAGATGCAGCGTAAGAATCCTGCGCCGAGTCGCCATAGCCCATAACCCGGGTGGGCTCGGCAGAAGGCTGCGTCGCGGCGGGGTCGGTATAACCGGGGTTGGGAACAACGCGGGTCGCATCGGCGCTATCGCCAGCCTGCGCGGAACCGTAGCCACCCATTACGGTCGTCTTATCCTGGTCCATGCAACGATTCCTTTCCGTCGCCGTAAGCATCAAGTTATGCATGCATTCTACCCGCGCAAAAGCCTATGATGGGCAGAGCCCGTCGGTATCTACAAGACAAGCGCGGCTAGAAAACAAAAGCCCCGCCATGCCTTGTGAGCACGGCGGGGCGGGCAAGCAGCTATGAGCAGCGAGCTTAGAACAGGCCGGTGATGTTGCCGTCGTTGTCGACGTCAATGTTCTCGGCCGCGGGAACCTTGGGTAGACCCGGCATAGTCAGGACGCTGCCGGTCAGCGCGACCACAAAGTGGGCACCGGCGGAAACCTTGAGCTCGCGCACGGTGATGCGGAAGCCCTCAGGAGCGCCCAGCGCCTTGGCATTGTCGCTAAAGCTGTACTGCGTCTTGGCCACGCATACCGGCAGGTTGCCAAAGCCGTTCTCGCGCAGCTCGGCGAGCTGACGCTTGGCAGCCGGCGTAAAGTCGACGCCATCGGCGCGATAGACCTTGGTGGCAACAGCCTCCAGGGCGTCGGCCACATCGGCACCGTCCTCGTAGGCAAACTTGAGCTCACTCGGCTGCTCAATCAGACGCATGACCTCATCGGCCAGCTCGAGCGCGCCCTCGCCGCCCTTGGCCCAGACCTCGGAAAGCTTAACGTTGACGCCGAGCTTCTGGCACTCGGACTCGATGAGCTCGAGCTCGGCCTCGGTGTCCGTCGGGAAGCGGTTGATGGCGACCACACAAGGCAGACCGTAGACATTCTGGATGTTATCGACGTGACGCAGCAGGTTGGGCATGCCGGCTTTGAGGGCCTCGAGGTTCTCCTCGTTGAGGTCGACCTTGGCGACACCGCCGTTGTACTTCAGCGCACGAGCGGTCGCGACGACCACGACGGCGCTGGGGCGAACGCCCGTCATGCGGCACTTAATGTCGAGGAACTTCTCGGCACCCAGATCGGCACCGAAGCCGGCCTCGGTAATGGCGACATCGCCAAAGCGCATCGCCATACGCGTGGCCATGATAGAGTTGCAGCCGTGGGCAATGTTGGCGAAGGGACCGCCGTGGACAAACGCGGGCGTGCCCTCGAGCGTTTGCACCAGGTTGGGCTTGAGCGCGTCCTTAAGCAACGCGGCCATGGCACCCTGGGCCTTAAGGTCGCGGGCACGGACGGGCTCGCCGGCAAAGCTGTAGCCGACGACGATCTCACCCAAGCGTTCCTTGAGGTCGCTGATGCTCGTAGACAGACACAGGATTGCCATGACCTCGGAGGCGACGGTGATATCGAAGCCGTCCTCGCGCGGCACGCCCTGGGCCTTGCCGCCAATGCCGTCGATGACGTGGCGGAGCTGACGGTCGTTCATATCGACGACGCGCTTCCAAGTGATGCGCTTAACGTCAATACCGAGCTGATTGCCCTGCTGAATATGGTTGTCGAGCATGGCGGCCAGCAGGTTGTTGGCAGCACCGATAGCATGGAAGTCGCCGGTAAAGTGCAGGTTGATGTCCTCCATGGGGATGACCTGGGCCCAACCGCCACCGGCGGCACCGCCCTTCACGCCAAACACGGGACCGAGCGAAGGCTCGCGCAGGGCCACGGCGCTCTTGACGCCGCGACGACGCAGGCCATCGGCCAGACCGATGGTCGTGGTGGTCTTGCCCTCGCCCGCAGGCGTTGGGTTGATAGCGGTCACGAGGACGAGCTTGGCCTGGTGATCGGTCGGCTCGTTGAGCAGTGAATAGTCGACCTTAGCCTTGTCGAAGCCGTACGGAATAAGGTGCTTAACGTCGACGCCGGCGTTCTTGGCCACCTCGGTAATAGGCAGCGGCGTGACAGAACGTGCGATTTCGATGTCAGTAGGCATGGGCGGTCCTTTCGTTACCGAATGAGAAAAAGACCAATTCAGCATAGCACGGGCGCGCAATAGTAAAACGCCCATAACCGATGAACGGCGATATGTTTACCCGATGCCCGGCGATAGCCCAACAGCCCGCCAAAACAAAGCGCCCTAAACGGTAGGTTCAATCCCCAGGTGCTCAAAGGTGCGCAGGGTTGCCTGACGGCCCTGCGGCGTACGAATCATCAACCCGCACTGCAGCAAATAGGGCTCATAGACATCCTCGAGCGTGCCCGGGTCCTCGCCCACCGCGCTGGCAAGGGTCGTAAGTCCCACGGCACGACCGGAGAACGTCTTGGCAAGCGTCTCCAAGATACGAATATCCATCCAGTCCAGGCCGAGCTCGTCGATCTCGAAGAACTCGAGCGCCTGGCGACAGATATCGAGCTCGATGGGACCGTTGCCGCGCACCTGTGCGTAATCGCGCACGCGCTTGAGCAGGCGGTTGGCAAGACGCGGCGTGCCGCGCGAACGCGAGCCGATCTCAAGTGCACTGGGATGGTCGATCGCCACGCCCAGAATAGTTGCCGAGCGCGTCACAATCTGCGCGAGCTCTTCGACCGTGTAGTAATCCAGGCGATATGAAATGCCAAAGCGGTCGCGCAACGGGCCGGTCAACATGCCTGAGCGGGTCGTTGCTGCTACCAGCGTAAACTTGGGGATATCCAGGCGAATCGAGCGCGCCGCCGGACCCTTGCCAATCACGATATCGAGGGCAAAGTCCTCCATCGCGGGGTACAGGACTTCCTCGACCGAACGGTTGAGGCGGTGGATCTCGTCGATAAACAGCACATCACCCGGCTGCAAGTTGGTAAGGATGGCCGCCAGGTCGCCCGTACGCGCGATGGCCGGGCCACTCGTCGTTTTTATCTGAGCGCCCAACTCGTTGGCGATTACGGTGGCCAGCGTGGTCTTGCCCAGGCCCGGAGGACCCGAGAAGATCACGTGGTCGAGCGTCTCCCCACGGCTCTGCGCCGCTTCGATCAACACGCGCAGGCTCTGCTTGATATGCTCCTGGCCGCAGTAATCGTCCAGGCGCTGGGGGCGCAAAGTGCGATCGACATCGAGGTCCTCGGCCGTCAGCTCCGAGCCCACCATGCGCTCGCCGTGCGCCATGGATGCCGCCGGCGAGTTGCCGGGCGTCGCCCACAGGTCCTGAGAGTCATCGGCTTCCCACATCACGCATCCATTCCGAGTCGCTTAAGCGCCGCGCCGAGCAAATCCTCGACACGCATATCCTGCCCATCATACCCGCTCAGAGCGACATCGGTCTCCTGCGGGCTAAAGCCCATGGAAAGGAGTGCCGCACGGGCGTCATCGATCGCCGAAGGAGCGGCGGCGGGCACGGGCATCGCAACCTGACCGGGGATCGCATCGACCGGCACAAAGCCCTTGTCCTTGGCAAAGGTGCTCTTGAGCTCCAAGATGAGGCGCTGGGCGGTCTTTTTGCCCACGCCGGGCACCTTGGCCATGCCCTTGTCGTCCTCGGCCATCACCAGGGAATACAGCTGTCCCACGGTATAGGTGGAAAGTACGGCGAGCGCCAAGCGCGGGCCAACGCCCGAGACGGACACAAGCCGGTCGAACATCGTGCGCTCATCCTTAGAGGAAAAACCGAAAAGTGTCATAGCGTCCTCGCGCACCTGCATACGGGTATAGAGGCGCACCTCACCGCCGGGCGTAGGCAGCGTGGCCGCAGTGCCGCCAGAAATGCCGAGTTCAAAGCCAACGCCCGACACGTCGACGACAGCAGAGCTCATCGTGGCCTCGACAAGCGTTCCGTGGAGCTGGGAAATCATCAGTATCCGGTTCCTCTCTGTTGATAGAACTCGCCACCGGTGAGGGCGCGGGTGCGGCTGAGGTTTACGTGGCAGATGGCGCAAGCCAGGGCATCGGCGGCATGGTCGGGATGAGGGTCGTGGTCGAGCTGCGTGAGCGTGCGCACCATGTAGGCGACCTGCCGCTTGTCCGCGGCGCCGGTACCCACCACAGCCTGCTTGATCTGCATAGGCGTGTACTCGCCGATCTCGAGCGCGCACTCCGAAAGCGCCACGAGCGCGGCACCGCGGGCATGTGCCGTGGGGATTGCCGAGCGGACATTAGCGCCAAAGTAGATGCTCTCGATAGCAGCAGTATCGGGTCGATAACGCTCCACGACGCCCTTGAGGTCGCGGGCGATATGCGACAGGCGCACCGCGAGCGGACTACCTGCGCTGGTCTCGATACAACCGTAGGCACGGCAGCGAACCTCGCCGCGCCGCTCCTCGATAATCCCCCAACCCGTATGGGCCAAACCGGGGTCGATACCCAAAATGACCAAGCCAACCTCCCCTCGTCACAAGTACAGCACAAGGCAAGGCCCCGAGCATCATTCACGAACGTCTGTTCTAGAATAACACAACGGGGCCAAGATGCTTAGTTGAAGTGTCGGGGTTGGAAGCGAATCCTATCCCAT
This sequence comes from uncultured Collinsella sp., assembly GCA_937966215.1. Lineage (GTDB taxonomy): Bacteria > Actinomycetota > Coriobacteriia > Coriobacteriales > Coriobacteriaceae > Collinsella. Next base: position 143,627 of record CALCKK010000011.1, read on the forward strand.
AGTTAGTTTTGAGAGAAAAAGGGAAACTGCCTCGGATCCACCGGCGGATGCGGCATCGGGCCACCCTGGGGCCCACCCTGCGGGCCACCCTGGCCGCCCATCATCTTATCGATGGCGTCCTGGACCTCGCCCTCAAACTTCTTCATACCCTCGTGCAGGCGGCGCTGGCCGTCCTCGGAGCGCAGCTCCTCCATCTGCTCGGGCGAAATACCCAGTAGCTCGCCCAGCACGCCCATCATCTCGTTTCGCACGCGCTCGCTCGTATCCTCGTCAGCAAAACGGCGCACCTCGGCGCGCGCCAGCGAATCGACCGTCATACGCTCCTTGCCGTTAAGCCCCAGGTCGGACCACGCGAGCATGTACGGCCAGGCGCGCTCGACAAACGAACGGGCTGAGACGATCGACGCCGTCGGCAGCATGCGGCGGGCGGCCTCGCCCTGACGCACGAGCATCAGCAGCAGCGAGCAGGCCTCAGGCTTGCCAGCGGCCATCGGGATGTCGTCGAAAGATCGATTGCGGTCCACGTGCGCCTCGAGCGCGCCATCGACCTCACCCGGCTCAAGCCCGCCGAGCAGCTGTGCCGCGCGGTCGAGCATATCGACCGGACCGTCGAGCGTCGAGAGCGCCTGCGCCAGCACTCGCTCCATACAATCTTCCACCGCGTTGAGCGTCACGAGCTCTTGGGGCACCACGGCAGACGTGCGGTTGCGCACACGCGCCACAAACTCAAGCGTCGACAGGTACACATCGCCAAAGGGCGCGTAATCGCCCTGGTAGCCGCCGCAAAGCGCCGGCGCCGCCAGCGCGTACTCGGTTTTGGACAGCGGGCTCAGCGCCATCGCACCCAGCTCGAGCGCCGTGTCCTCCAGCATGAGGCCCAGCGTGCGCGAGCGCAGACGCTCGGCATCGCCCGCCGACACGTCGCGATCGAGCACACGCGCCGCATCCGGTGCATCGCGCTCGACGGTGCGAATGTGCAGACGCTCGGCGATGGCGCGGACGGCGGCACAGCGGGCAGCCTCGGCCTCTTCCTGCGCCGGCGTAAAGATACGGTTGCGCCCCAGCACCAGGCCAATCACATTACGCGGGCCCAGAGCGTCGACGGTCAGCGCCGCCAGCAGGGACGACGGCAAGTCGCCCTCGAGCGCCACCACAGCACGCGACGCACCGTGGGCTCGGGCGTTGTCGCGCACGGCGAGCACCAGCGCCTGCCACAGCCACTCCTCGGAACGGAACTCGGGCAGTTCGTGATCTTCCAGGGCATCGAGCATCACGCCGCGCTGAATCTCCTGAACCAGCAGGCTCTCCTCAAAACACGGCGCCTGGGCCACCACACGACCACAGTCGTCAAGCACAAACGAACCGCCGGTATACACCGACTCGTCATAAGCACCGACCGGCGCCATACAGGCAAACCACACGCTGCGCTTGGATGCGATCTTGCGGTAGGCGCCGCTGCGAACGGCGGCAATGGCGGCAGTCTCGCGGTCGGTCATGTCAAACGCATTGAATTGGAAATACGCAATGAGGTCAACACCGGTCGGCAACATCTCGAGTTCGCGGTCCAAGTCAAAAATCACGGCGATGCGCACGCCGTCCACGTCGAACACCGGCGGCGCCCAACGCGTGTCGTTGTTCTCGCCACGCTGCAGGGCAATGCTCGAACGCGCCGGCACCACATGACCGTCCTTGAGCATCATGTAGTCGAGCAGCGGCTGACCCTCAAACGAAACCGCCGCGGGCACGATGCAGATCATGTCAAGCTCCTGGATGCGCTCGGCGACACCAGTCAAGCCGGCAAGCATGTCGTGCTCAAAGTCGGCAGCGCCCACCAGGCCACCGGGCATGGCGCCCATAAAGAGCGGAGCCGGAACGCACAGCACGCGCGCCCCGCGCTCGTGGGCCAGACGAGCCTGGTCCTCGATGCGGCCGCAAATGCCCTCAATATCACCCAGGCGCATATCGATCTGTGCAAGCGCGAGCTTCATGGCTCAGCCCTTTCCGTCGTAAACCATCGAAATCGTAGTAAAAGCGCCGGCCGCATGATGCAGTCGGCGCTCGCATGTGCATATGCTAGCTATGATACCCCGAGCGGGGGCGCGCTCCTAGAACGTCGCGGACCACAGCCCGTGCAGGTTGCAGTAGGCATAGACGGTACCGGTCTTGGAACCGCCGGCAAAAAACGTCGCGGGCTTCATGCCGGGCTCAAGGTAATGGACCTCTAAGCGGCCCTCGGCCTCAAGGGCGATCCACTCAATATAGTGCTCGGGCAGGCTGGGGTGCTCGACCGAGCCAACGCGTGCGCGAATCACGTGACCGTCGCGCTCGGTCTCGACAACAGGCATGTGCTTCTCGTGCGCCGCGTCCTCAGTGTTTGCGGTCAGTTCCGTGCAACCGGCAGGAGTCGCAACGTCGTCGCCAAGGGCAGCGATGAGCTTACCGTCGGGGTCCTTAAAGAATTTCGCCATGATGTTCTCCTTTGCTGACGTGCCAATGTTCTTGATGGTTCTTATGCCCAAAGGCAGACAAACCATCCACGGCATTGCAAATGAACACATAACGGGCGGGGACGATGGGGCAGCGTGCGCTATCCGCCCTGGCGGCCCCACCCGAGCGGGTTAGCGCCCGTCGCCGCCCAGCAGCGCCAGAACATCTTCGCGGGTAAACAGCGCCGACGAGATGCCGTCGCCGCCGAGCACGCTGTTGACCAGGTCGCGCTTGGACTCCTGCATCTGCATAATGCGCTCCTCGATCGTGTCCTTGGCGATGAGCTTGTACACGGTCACGGTATGTTGCTGGCCAATACGGTGCGCGCGGTCGGTCGCCTGGTCCTGCGCTGCCACGTTCCACCACGGGTCGTAGTGGATGACCACGTCGGCCGCCGTCAGGTTAAGGCCCACGCCGCCCGCCTTGAGCGAAATCAAAAAGACCGGAACCTCGCCCGCTTGGAACTGCGCGACCATCTTGGCGCGGCTCTCCTTAGACGAAGCGCCCGTGAGCTTAAGGAAGGCGATGTCCTCCTTGGCCAAGCGCTTACCGATGATATCGAGCATACCCGTAAACTGGCTGAACAACAGGATGCGATGCCCGCCGTCGAGTGCGCCGTGCACGAGCTCCATACACGTATCGAGCTTGGCGCTCCCCGCCTTGTAATCCTCGTAGTGTAGACGCGGGTCGCAGCAGATCTGGCGCAGCTTGGTGAGCTCGGCGAGCACCTTGAGTTTGTCCTTCTTAAACTCCCCAGCCTCGCGGTGCTGCACCTGCTGGGCGATGCGGTCCTGGTTGGCCAGGTAGAGCTTGCGCTGCTCGCCGGTAAGCTGCGCCATGACGGTGTCTTCGATCTTCTCGGGCAGGTCGGCCACCACGTCTTCCTTAACACGGCGCAGCACAAACGGCGACACGAGCGCCTGCAGGCGAGCGGCGCTATCGCCCTCGGCATGCTCGACGGGGCTCTCAAAGCGCTTGGCAAACGACTCGCGCGTCCCCAAAAGGCCCGGCATCAAAAAGTCGAAGATGCTCCAGAGCTCGGACAGGCGGTTTTCGATGGGCGTGCCCGTCAGGGCAAAGCGCACGCCGGCAGGCAGGCGCTTGGCGGCGCGCGCCACCTGCGTGAGCGGATTTTTAATGTACTGTGCCTCATCGAGCACCACGCGGGCAAAATCCCGCTCGACGTACTCGTCGATATCGCGCCGCATAAGGTCATACGACGTCACGACCACGCTATGCTCGGCCACGCCGGCGATCTGCACGCGGCGTTGAGCCTTGGCGCCCACAATGGCGCACACATCGAGCGACGGGGCAAAGCGCTCCAGCTCGGCAGTCCAGTTGTACACGAGTGAGGCCGGGCATACCACGAGCGTGGGCTTGGTGTCCCCCGCCTCCACGCGCGCCAGAATATGCGCAATCATCTGGAGCGTTTTGCCCAGGCCCATGTCGTCGGCCAAGATGCCGCCAAGGCCCAGGTGTTCGAGCGAGCCGAGCCACTGGTATCCGTCGACCTGGTAGCCGCGCATCGTTGCCTTGAGCGATGCCGGCACCGTAAAGTCCATCTTGCCGAGCGTGTCCAGGCGCTCGACGGTACGGCGGAACGCAGCGTCGCGATCGGCCTCGAGCGCCGGCGTGCGTGCGAGCATGCTGTCGACGAACAGGGTGCTCGACGCGGGAAGCGACACGCCGTCGAGCAGGTCGACGGCATCGACACCCAGGTCCTCGGCAAGGCCAAACGCGGCGCGCGCCCCCTCGTCCAGGCGAATGATGTCGCCGGACGTAAGGCGCGCAAACGTCTGGTGGCGCTTGTAGGAGTCCAGATAGATGGCAAGGTCTGCCGCCGAAAGGCCGCTCGCGCCCAGTTCGACGTCGAGCAGGTTACTCTTGACGGTCGCACGCACCGAAAGCTTGGGCGCAGGGCGGACCGAGACCTGGCGCAGGCGGTCGCTGAGCATGACCTCGCCCAGCTCGGACAGGGCAGACAGACCCTCGGTCAGCAAGTGGAACAGGCTCTCGTCATCGCGTTCCTCAAACGCCAGGCCGCGCTCGTAAAAATCGAAATACAGGGCCGCCGTGTCCATAACGCGAAACTCTGCCACCTCATCGCGCGGCGGCACGCCCGGGCGCTGCTCTTCGAAGGGGCTGCCCGGAGCGCCCAGACTAAAGAGATCTGCCGACCAGTCGCCGTAGGTAACCGTAATTATGCAGGTCACAAGCCCATCGTCGACGCCGATCGCCATAGCAAAGCTCGGCTCGGGCGCCACGGTATCGAGCGCAGCGGGCGCGGTAAGGTCGGTGTAGTCGCGCAAAATGGGCAGCGCCATACGACAGAACTCCCCCACCTGGTCGGCGGCGATATGGACCGGCGTGCGACAGGGCAGCAAGCGCGATAGGAACGGCGCCGCATGCTGGGCAAACGCTACATCGGTACGGCGCGCACGGCGGGTGTCGACCAGATAGGCAACATCGCCCGAAGCAAAGCAGTATGCATCGGCCGGCAGGCGCAGATCGTAGCTGCCACCAGCCGCCGGCGCGATTTTGGCGGCAAGGAGCGGTGGGCGCTTAGACGGTGCCTCGTCCTCCCCTTCCGGAGGCATCTCAACCGCTACGTCATAGGTGCGATGCGTCGTCGTCCCCCGCGACCAGGCAGGCTCAAAGGAGATGGTCTGGCCGCGCAGTAGGTCCAGCACATATACGATGCTATGCACGGACAGCGGCAACTGACGCTCGGCAACAAAGCCGCTGCGGGCAAAGTCGTACGACGCCGAACGCGAGCTTGTGATGTCATCGAGATAGGCGACTGTCGTCACAACAAGGTTGAGCAGCTTTGTCGACACGTCTTCGAAGGCTTCGGGCGTATGGACAAACGTGAGCTTCTTGCCGTACGAGAAGGTACCGCCTCGGACATAGGCGTCGGCCATGCCGTCGATATCCTTGACCACGTAGGACACCGAACCGCAACGAATGCGGAACTCAAGCGCCCAGCTAAAGCGGTCGGCGAACAGCGGATTGTAGTACGGCACCAACGAGGGCTCCAACGCCGCTTTGGGAGCGTCGGGATCAACGGCGGCGGCAAGCTTGCGGCGCATGCTCGCCAGCTCATCCATGCGCGCGTCCGAAAGATCGGAGAGCGCCGCCATGAGGCTGGGACTCGTGGGGACGGGCGCCGGGAAGGGAAAGTTGGGATTGACGGCCGGCGCTTTGGGCGCGGTGCGCGCGGGCTGTTTCGGCTGCGCCGTAAACGTGCGAACCGGTGTGCGCAGCCCCTCAACAGGCTCAATGCCGCTGGCGTCCAGGTACGCCAGCGCCGTGGCGATGGCGTGCTTGCACATGCCGGGGTAGCGATAGGCAGCGGGGCAATCGCAGTCGTAGTCGATCACCTCGTGCTCATCCATGTCGAGCGCCACGTGCGTCTTGTACAGGTCGCCGCGCGAGCCACGCACCGAGCCCTCAACCGTCACGTTTTTGGAGAAGCGCGAGCCGCTGTCCTCAATCGACAGCACGGTACCGTTGAGCATGAGCGAGCGGCCCTTCATAAAGGTACCGCTCAGCGCCGCCTCTTTCCGGAGCGCCTGCACAAACGTCCCCTGTGCCATCACTTCCTCCAATCCACACAGGGTAGCTAATTTGGGACGGGGCTATTTTAGCTACCCCCATATGTCGGTTGAGACGCATTCCGACCCCGACTCATTCGCCGGCAGTCAAAGGGTAGCTAAAATAGCCCCGTCCCAAATTAGCTACCCCGGCAAAGGCACCCCTAGATAACCGTCACTCTGCCTTGGTTACCCACGATGGCCTTGGCCTCTGCCAGCAGCGGAATCGAGCGTGCGTTGACCTTAGCAGGCACCTCAGCACGGAGCACGCGCCCATCCACCTGCTCGATAAAGATCTCCACGCGGTCGCCGCCCGGGTTGGTGGTAAGCACCGTGGCAAGACGTGCCATATTGCCCTGGCTAAAGCGGCTGTTGGGCACCATGACCTCAAAGACCTTGGGCTTGTTGTTCTCCTCGTTAAGCTCCAGCGGCACGATCTCCTGCGCGATGATCTGGTCGCCGCGGTCCGAGCGCTCGAGCTTGCCCTTAATGCGCACAAAGGCATCGGACAGCTGCGCGCCGGTCTCGGGATCGACCTCGCCGTACAGGTACCCCTCGGCCTCCTTGTAGGTCTTGGGGAACACGACGACGGTGGCCTCGCCTTCCATGTCCTCGAGCTGCACGATGCCCATGGGGTCACCGTTTTTGGTCACGCGCTTGGACACGCTCGAGACCATGCCGGCCCACCACAGCGCCTTGCCCTCGGGAATTTCCTGGTTGATGGTGCCGCCCGTAGGATTCTGAACTTCGTAGCCGGTGTCGATCTGCGAGAACGAGAAGTCACGCGCCTTGGCTAGTGCATACTCAAACGGGCGCAGCGGGTGGTCCGAGACATAGATGCCCAGAACCTCCTTCTCCTGACTCAACTTGAGGTGGCGGTCCCATTCCTGGCCATCCGGATCGGGCACGCTCACCTCAAAGCCCGAGCCCTCAACGTCGCCAAACATATCGAAGAACGACGTCTGGCCGCTCGCGCGATCCTTCTGGCGCTTTACCGCGGCATCGATGATGTTCTCGGGGTTGTTCTTGTCCACAAAGTGCATCATCTGGCGACGCGGATACCCCGTGGAGTCGAAGGCGCCTGCCTTGATGAGCGATTCGATCACGCGGCGGTTGGCCTGGCTCGAGTCCACGCGCTCGACAAAGTCGTGCAGCGTCTTAAACGGGCCGCCCGCCTCGCGCTCGGCGATAATCGCCTGCGCCACGCCGGTGCCCACGCCGCGGATGCCGGCCAGACCAAAGCGCACGCCCTCCTTGGTAGCCGTGAACTCGGTACCGGACTCGTTGACATCTGGCGACAGCACGGGGATGCCGTCGTGACGGCATGCCGAGACGTAGTGCACGATCTTGTCGGTCTTGCCCGTATAGGACGTCAGAACGGCCGCCATGTACTCGTGCGGATAGTGCGCCTTGAGCCACGCCGTCTGCATAACCAGAATGGCGTAGCCGGCGGAGTGCGACTTGTTGAAGGCGTAGGACGCGAACTCGAGAACATCGTCCCAAATCTTCTGGGCGACCTCGCGCGTATAGTTGTTCTTGATGGCGCCGTTCATCCAGTGGTCGTAGGTGGTCTCGTCGGAGCCATCCTCCCAGTGGAGCACCGTCGACGTGAGCAGCTTGATTTTCTTCTTAGCCACGGGCTTACGGATACGCGAGTCCGATTCGCCCTTGGAGAAGCCGCACATCTCGACGGAGATGAGCATAACCTGCTCCTGGTAGACCATGGTGCCGTAGGTTTCGCCCAGGATGTCGTCCAGGCGGTCGTCGTAGGAGACCGCCGGCTCCTTGCCGTTCATACGGTTGATGTAGGACGAAACCATGCCGGCGCCCAGCGGGCCCGGGCGGTACAGGGCGATCAATGCTACGACGTGCTTGTACTCGGTGGGCTTCATGTTCTTGATCGTGGCCGTCATGCCTGCGGACTCGACCTGGAAGACGCCGGCGGTGTGGCCGGAACCCATGAGCTTAAAGATCTCGGGGTCGTCAAAAGGAATCTCTTCCTCTTTGATGTCGATGCCGAAGTTCTTTTTGATGTTTGCCTTGGCCTTGGAGATAACAGTCAGCGTGCGCAGGCCCAAGAAGTCCATCTTGAGCAGGCCCATGTCGGCAACGGTATGGCCCTCGTACTGGGTAATCTCGACGCCGCCCTTGGTGTCGAGCTTGGTGGGCACGTGCTCGTTGACGGGGTCGCGGCAGATCAGAACGGCGCACGCGTGCACGCCCTCGCCACGGGTGAGGCCCTCGATTGAGAGCGCCGTGTCGATGATGCGGCGGGCGTCGTCGTCCTTTTTATATGCCTCGGCAAAATCGGGGTTAAACAGGTCCTCTTTGCCGGGTTGCTTTTCGAGCACCTGCTTGAGCTTGACCTTGGGGTCGCTCGAGACCATCTTGGACAGACGCTGGCCCATGTAGACCGGGTAGTCCAGGACGCGAGCGGCGTCGTTGATGGCCTGCTTGGCCTTAATGGTCGAGTAGGTGATGACGTGGGTGACCTTCTCGGGGCCGTAGAGCTGGCGAACGTGCTCCACGACCTCGAGGCGCCGCTCATCGTCGAAGTCCATATCGATATCGGGCATCTCGGTACGCTGCGGGGACAGGAACCTCTCGAACATCAGGCCGTTCTCGAGCGGATCGAACGCGGTGATGTTCATGGCGTAGGCGACGATAGCGCCGGCAGCCGAGCCACGGCCGGGGCCGACGCCAATGCCGTTGTCCTTGGCCCATTGCACGTACTCAGCGACGATCAAAAAGTAGGCGGCAAAGCCCTTGTCGCAGATGACCTTGTATTCGTACTCAAAGCGCTCTTTGATGTTGACGCCACCGATCTCGCGCGTGGCCCAGTCGTCGCCATAGTGTTGGCGCAGGCCCTTCTCGCACTCGCGGCGGAACTGGCTCTCGTGCGTCTCGCCGGGATCGAGCAACGGGAAGCGCGGCAGGATGATGGAGTCCCAGTCCAGCTCCACGTAGCACTTGTCGGCGATCTCGAGCGTGTTGTCGCAGGCCTCGGGGCAATACGGAAACATCGCCCGCATTTCCTCCTCGGTCTTCATGTAAAACTCCGAGCCGGTCATGCGCATGCGGTTGGGATCGTCGACCTTGGCGTTCATGCCAATGCACATGATGACGTCCTGCACGGGAGCGTCCTCGCGGCGCAGGTAGTGGAAGTCGTTGGTGGCGATGACCTTGACGCCTACCTGCTTGGCGATGTCGATGAGCGTGCGGTCCATCTGCTCATCGGTCAGGCCGTTGTCGGTGGTGATGCCGTGTTCCTGGATCTCGATATAAAAGTCGCCAGGTTCGAAGGTATCACGGAAGGTCTCGGCCCACTTGATGGCGCCCTCCATGTCACCGCGGTCGATGTATTTGGGAATGATGCCCGCGATGCAGGCGCTGGTGCAGATCATGCCCTTGGCGTGGCGGCGCAGGTTGTCGAGCGTCACGCGGGGCTTGTAGTAAAAGCCCTGCACGGCTGCCTCGGAGACCGTCTGCATCAGGTTGACGTAGCCCTCCTGGTCCTTGGCCAGAAGGATCATGTGGTAGAGCTCGGGCTTATGGTCGCGGGCAAGCGTCTCGTCCGGCGTAAAGTAGACCTCGCAGCCAAAGATGGGCTTGATGACCAGAGGCGGCTTGAGCTCGTCGATGTTGCCCTTCTCGTCCCACATGGCCATGTCCTTCACATACTGGGCATGCTCGCGCGGGTTTTCCTCGGGATCGGGCTCCACCAGCTCGTCGCGGCGATCCTTTTCCAAAAAGGCCTTGTCGTGACTCCAGGTTTTGTACTCAGGCGTGTTGTGGTTGACGGCGTCGCAGGCCAGCGCCAGGTCGGGCACGCCATACATGTAGCCGTGGTCGGTAATGGCCACGGCGGGCATGCCAAGCTCAACGGCACGGTTGACCATATCCTGGATACGGGTTGCGCCGTCGAGCATGGAGAAAACAGTGTGATTGTGCAGATGGACGAATGCCATGTGATGAGCTCCGATGCGGGTTCGTGTTCTGACTGAACGATTTTACCCCACGGCACGGACAGCACCCGAACCTAGCCAAACCCACACGGCTCCTATTGAGTTGCGGTGAAATGCGGACTGTTTGGCGGCTTTTTTGGCCAAAACAGTCCGTATTCCACCGCAAGTTATTGAGGGCTAGAAGTTGTAGGTGACTACTTGAGGTTCGGCGGGGTCGACGAAGATGGCTGGATTCGCCTGCTCCACGCGGACGAACTTGACGGTCACGGCCTCAAAGCCCGCCTTGTGCAACACATCGGCGTAGACGCGCGCCTGCAGGGCGTGCTTCTCCTGCAGCTGTTCCGGCGTCTCGTCCGGTGTGCCGCCCGTCTTGTAGTCGATGACCAGCGCGCGTGACGAATCCGCCGGGTTCGTCGCCAAAGCGTCGATGGCGCCCTCGGCATATGCACCATAGCGAGCGATGTCCTCGTCCTCGCAGCCCAGCGAAAAGAACGGCACCTCGGCGCGAACGCACGGCCACGCGAGCAGGTCGGCACGAACAGCCGACTTGAGCCAGCGGTCCAGAGCAACGTCGAAGCGTTCGCGCTGCTCCGGCGTCAGGTGCCACAGACGCGCCAGTGCATCGGCACGCTCAGCGGGCAGCGCATCGGCACCCATCTCGATCAGCCACTGGCAGGCAGCATGGAAGGCCGAGCCCAGCGCCATGGGATTGCCGGTGGGCTCGACAGCAGCCACGTCCGTATCCGTCATCTCCGAGCCATCCGACTCCGCATCATCGCCAGCCTCGTCCATGGGAACACGCGTCTCGGCGGCACGGTCCTCGGCCTCGGCATGGAGCGCCGCGGCGATCGACGAATAGCTGTACGAATCACGCGCCGGATACGAGCAGGTGCCCATGCGCACGCCCACCGTCTGGGGATACACGAGCTCAAACGAATCGGGCTCGGGGTCGGCGGGGCCGGGCGCGACCGGGCGATCGGCGGCAGCATCGGCACCCTCCGCCTCCGCATCACCGCGAACGAGCCTACCCTCGGCATCCAGTGAAGCGTTGGCCTCAAACGCCTGCTCGCCAAACGTAAAGTCCGCCAGCGAGATAAGCTCGTAGTCGCCCGGCTTGGAGTTGTCGAACACCAGGCGGTCGGCATCGAGCTGCGGCATGTCCAGGCCGTCCGTCGGCAGAATACGGCGCAGCACGTCGTAAGTCAGATCGGTCTCGACGTCGAAGGTCGGCGCGCACAGCTTGCCGCGGCTCACGCCGGCATCCATCGCCAAGATCACCAGCTCACGCGCTCGCGTCATGGCGACATAGAGCAAACGAGCCCGCTCCTCGAGCGAAAGCTGCAGGTCGTCGTTGCGCAGGCGAGCAAATGCCTCGGCGGGAGAACCCGTCGCACAGACGTCCTCCATGAGCTCCGGCGGCAGCCACAGCGACGTACCCTTGCCCTTAAACGCATGCTCAAACTGCTTTTTGACGTCGTCGCCCTTCACGAACGTGCCGTCCGCGAGTTTAACGCCGTCGAAGCGTGCCGGCAGCGCCACGACCTGCGCTCCGCCCTCGACACGCCCCATCTGAGCCGCACCGGACGATTTGCGCACGCCAAAACACTCGGCAACCGCCACGACCGGATACTCCAGACCCTTGGACGCATGCACCGTCATGATGCGCACCGCGCCGTCGCCCTCCTCGTTGAGCGCGCCCGGGGCCTCCTTGCCCGCCAAGAAGCGGTCGAAGGCGAGCGCGATGGAGCGCGGAGAATTGCCGAGCTCGGCCTCTGCCTCGGCCACGGCGTCGAGCGCCTTGAGCACGTTGGCGGCGATGGCCTTGCCCTCGGGGCCACGCTGCGCCAGACGCACGAACCAGCCGGAGGCATTGACCACGTCGCGCGCGATGGCGGCGAACGAATCGCGTCCCACGCGACGAAGCGCGTAGCGCAGCACCTCGCGGGCGCGCGTTACGAGCGGCAAGCCCTGCAAACCCGGCACATCGGAATCGCTCATGATGCCCGCATCGATGTTGCGACGCGACGTCTCGCCCGTTTGCTCGTCGAGTTTGGTCGCCAGCGCCAGGAACTCCTGGGCGCCGAGTGCAAACATCGGCGAGGCCAGCAGTGGCATAAAACCCTGCGCCGTATCGGCCGGATTGGCAAGCGCGCACACCAGGGCGCGCACCGTCTGCACCTCGGCAGCTTGGGCAAAGACTGAGCCGCCCGCGATGACGCAGTCGAGCCCCTGGTCGCGAAACGCCTGTGCGTAGACATCGGCATTGGTCATGCGCCCCAGCAGCAGGACCATGCTGCCCTGGGGCTGGCCCGCTTTAACGAGTGCTTGGAATCGCTCCGCAATCGCGCGAGCTTTCGCCTGCGTTCGCTCCTGCGTACTGCCACCGGCAACGAAGATCGCCTGGCGGCGCGATGTCTTCGCCTTGAGCTTGTCCTCGCGTTCGTCGCTCGGTTCAAGATCCAAGAACCCCTGCATCAAACCACCGGTGTCGCCGTCAAAGACGCGCGCCACATAGCGCAGCACCTCGTCGTGGCTGCGGAAGTTGCGTACAAGCTTGACGAGCTCGCCGGCGGGGGCATCGGACGTGGCGACCGTCTCGGACGCCGTCGTCGAACCCACCTTGCGCTCCTGGCGACGGAACACCTCGACCTCGGCACCACGGAAGCGGTAGATCGACTGCTGCGCATCGCCTACGGTGCACAGTGCGCGCTCCCCCGCGCCCGTCAGGTAACGGATCAAATCGACCTGCATCTGGTCGGTATCCTGGAACTCATCGATCATGACCATCTTAAAGCGACCCTCATAGGCCGCTCGGATGGCGGGATAATCGCGCAGCGCCTCGTACGCCATGCGCAGCAGGTCGTTGTTATCAAGCGCGGACTGGTCAGCCTTGAGCGCGCGGTATTCCGCCTCCACAGCACGAGCAAGCCCCACCAGCGCATCGAGCGCCGGACCGCCGCAGGCAAGCACGATATTGATAAATGCATCGGCGGCCTCGGCCTTGAGCAGCTCAATCTGCTCCTTAGGGAATGCCTTGCTCGCGCGCGGCATGGTACACGACATCATGAGCCGCGCCGCGTCCTCCATGGTTTTGCCGCTCGCCTCAAACGCGTCGATGGCGTCGAGTGCCACTTGTGCCTTCTCGGTCGCGGCCTTGCTCGCACCCAACGCCGCGCGATAGGCGTCGGCAAGCGCCGAAGTGTCAGCCTGGCCGCGCGCCACGCACACATCGTCCATGCCGCCCGGCAGCTGGCTCGAGAGCTCCAGCAGGTCGCGCACCAGACCCTTGATGGTGGTACCGGCGCCAAACGGCCCGCCGTCGCCCGCCATGGGATACCAGGCGTAGAGGGCCTTGAGCGATGCCGCGAGCTCGGGGGTGGCATCGGGCGCCGTCGCGCGGGCCAGCACATGCTCAACAGCCTGGTCCATGAGCTCGTCGGTATCGGTGAGCACCGTGAACTCGGGATCGATGCCCAGCTCCAACGCGTGTGCGCGCAGGATACGCGAGCACATGCCGTGAATGGTCGAGATCCACGCATCGTCGACGGTCAGGGCCTCCTCGTCCATGCCCTCTTCGATAAGCGCGCGGCGCACGCGGTCACGGATCTCGGCCGCGGCATCTTTGGTAAAGGTAATGGCGAGCACCTGGTCCAGATGCTCAATGAACGGACCGGATTCGGGCGAGAGCGCGTAGACGATGCGGCGCGTGAGGGTAAAGGTCTTGCCCGAGCCGGCACCTGCCGAGACAAACAGCGGGCGGTCGAGCGTTTTGACGACTTGCAGTTGTTGCGGCATCAAAGTCGAAAGATCCATGGTCTACACGTCCCTCCTTACAAACGTTCCTTCGTGGTTATACGAGCAGCGCGCATGCGCGGCCTGAGCCGACGTCGGGTCGACGGCGGCAACGTTGCCTGCCTCGAGCTCGCGCAGACGCTCGGCAATGCCGGTCTCCACTCGATCGAGCAGCGCATCGAAGTCCATGCTGCCGCCCTCGCCGGGAAAGCCCTTCTTAAGCCCCGGGATGCGGCCGTCACCACGCTCTTCCTCAAGCAACTCGGCGCTCGCCGCACCGCGCAGCGCGGGCTTGCCACCCTTGGTCGAAAAATAGAGCGCCGCGCGGGTGTCCAGATCCAGCGCCCGGCGCATAGCCTGCGCATAGATAAGCGTCTGGGTATGGGGCGGCAGCCAGCGCGGGTCGTCGATGGGGGCCTCGCCCGATTCCTCGTCGCGCACCGTGGGGTCGGCGAGCTTAAACTCCTCGACACCCGAACGATGCTTGTAGTCGATTACCACGGCGCGATTCTCGGCATCCACATCCACGCGGTCGATGCGCCCGCCGAGCGGCCAACCGGCATACTCGACCTGGAGCTCGTTGAACGCAAACTCCAGGTAGCGCGGAGCAAAGGGGGTGAGCGCCTCGGACTCGTAGGCAAGCACGCCCTCCAGCTGCGGCAAAATCTCGGCCACCTGGCGCTCCTCCACCGGGGAGAGCGGCACGAGCGGGCCTTCGGTACCGCGCTTGCCCGCATGCTCGGCCAGGGTCTCGGCAAAGACCTCGCGCAACAGCTCCTGCGCGCGCGGCAGATTCATGGGTGTCACGCGCTCCATGCCCTCCTGGGGCAGACGGGCATGCAAGTGTTCCAGCACGTCGTGGACAAAGTTGCCCTTCTCCATATTGCCAAAACCGGCGTCAATCGACTGGGGCTTCACGCGGTACGAGACGAACCAGCATAGTGGGCAGGTCGAATAGGCCTCGATCTGCGAGGCAGACGTCAGGCGCGGCACCAGCGGTGCATCCTCGCCCTCGCCATCGCGACGGCGCAGGACCAGATACGGAATGGCTTCATCGCTCAGATGCTGAGGAGCTTCGCAGGTCACGCGCTCGCGCCTAAGACCTTCGCCTGCAGCGGGATCAAAGTCGGCGATGATATCGCCCTCGCCCACGCGCGTGGGCTTGGCAGCGCCAGTGGCATCGGCATGCGCCCGCAGCTCGGTCCATACGGCTGCCGGGTAGCACTCGCGTGCCTGGCGATCGTGCGTCACGCGGGCGAGCGCAACCGGACCGCTCGCCGCCTGCATTGCACGGCCAAAGCGCACGCGCAGCAGGGCGGCGGGCTCCAAAGACACGCCGTCGCGACGCATTTCGGCCGTCAACGTGGCAAGCGGGCCCTCTTCGTGCGAAAGCGGGTAGCTGTCCAGGTCGACATCGGCAAACAGCACGGCATCGTAGTCGCCGGGACGCAGGACCGACGCATCGGCAAGCGACGCGAAGCGTACTTGCGCCCGTGGCGTGCGATCGACCTCGTAGGTCGCGTAATCGTAAGTGGTACTGCGCTTGTCCACCTTGGTTCGAACGCCGTCGAGAACTGGCACGGTCGCGGCTTGCGACACGTCGAGCGCGCGAGCATCGTTCATAAGGATGTCGATGGCATGGCGCAGCAGAGCCGTCTCTGCCTGGCGACGGGCCTGGCCGTCAAGGCCGCCTAGAGCGCGATCGGGCAGCGCCTCGGCAACGGCGAGCATGGCCTTGAGCGCCGTCACGGGTTTGTCGCGCCACAGCGCCTGGAACACGTCCGAGATCACGCACGGCACGTTCTTAAACCAGTTCTCGTCGCTCGCCGCTTTACGCGCGCCCCTCACCTGGCCCTGCACGCTCTGCAGCAGGCTCTTGACGCCCGCAGTGGTCTTGCTGCGCGACAGTCGCATATTCTTGTCGAACGTGCGCGCGCTGGCGGCGTCGGCACCCGAAAGCGGGCTGTAAATCCAGTCGGTAAGCTCCGGAGCGGGCCACCACTCAGTCTTAGAAGCTGCCCCTTCGTCGGCGGCCTTCATACGCTCGATCAGGTTGGCGAGCGCCGTGAACTGCCTGCCCGCAATGGATTGGGAAAACGCCGTGAACTCGGCCGTCTCGGCAGCAACGTGGCGCGCCGCCAAACGAGCGGCAAGCTCGCCGAACAGCTGGGGTGCCCGGGCAGAAACAACGAGCACGCGTACGGGGTCGGCGGGTGTTGCAGCAACTTTATCGTCCTTGGACTCCTTGTGCGCTTTCACCAACTTATCGATGACGTCCGCATAAGCATGGGCACGGGCATGGGGGCCGGCGACCTCAATAAAGGCAGGCTGAGCAGCGGACTTGGAGGCAGTCTGGGGCGCGGCGGCGCCCTCCCCCAGCGGCGCGATCTCAAACAGCACACCGCGGACATCAAATGCCGCGGCAAGCTCCTCGCGCATCGCCGCTTGCTCGCGGGCAAGCAGCACGACAACCTCTCCCCCGTTGTTTGCCACGGCGGACAGCAGCTCGAGCAGGCTATACGTAAATGACGTGACGCCGCGCACGCAAACGGCGCGGGCGCACCCCGGCAGGTTGTCGGCCAAAGCGCCGGCCATAATGTCAGCCGCCTCGCAGGGCTCGACCATATCTCGACGGTCCAAACCGCGCGCATAGGCGCACAAAAGTTCAAACACGCGAGCCTCGGCGTCGCTTTTGGGCTTGGGCTTGCAAACGTTGTCGCAGCAACGCTCGGTGCCTGTCCCTGCCACACCCGGCAGCACATCGCGAGCCATACGCGCGAGCATACGCACCGTGCCCTGGCTGCGCGAAAGCGGCTGCAGGTCGGCGTCGTCGAGGCGCGCTACCATGTCCGAAAACAGCATCTGGCGCTGCAGGTTGTCGACGAAACCGCGCCCGTCGCCCAAAAGCTCCCAAAGCGAGCGAAGCCACGATGTAGGCGTCTTGTAGTCAATACCCAGCGAAACGCCGGCTTCCGCCGCATCATGACGGCACAGGTCGAGCTCGGCAAACGTTGGCGCCAGCAGCACGGCACGCCCGTGGCGGGCAATAAGGTCGGCAAGCAGCGCCGCCTCGGCATCGCTCAAATCCGCGCCGGCGTTGGTGGTATAGATTCGAACAGGCATGGTCCTCCACTCAAACCGTTCGCAATATTCAATGCTTCCATCCTACCCGCCCGCGCGGACAGATTTGCCCCACGCCAACAGATTTGACCCCTTGGAGACAGAGGAAAATGGATCACCGAGGAGGTCAGTCTAACCCAGTGATCCGTTTTCCTCCGTCCCCAAAGGATCAAAAAACCGCCCCCGAAGGGACGGTTCTGCGCAATTCGTTTGTTGCCGCTGGCCTACTCGCCATCCTCCAGCTTGATGAGGATCTTGCGATAGCCGCCGTACTCGCCGTTGAGTGCCTTGGACACGCGGCTCACCGTAGTGGACGAAGCGCCGGTGCGGGCCTGAACCTCAACATAAGGCTCGCCCTCATCCAGATAACGCGCAACCTGCAGACGTTGCGAAAGATCGCAGATCTCGCGCGGCGTGCAGATATCGGTCAAAAACGCCTGGATATCCTTCTCGTCATCCAAAAGACTAAATGCGTGGACCAGCTGCTTGACATCAGGCTTGTCAAACATGTTCTCGATATTCATCGATCACCGCCAAACCCGCCATAAGGCATCGAAGTTGATACTGACATCGGGCATCGTTCGCCCGTTCTATGCAATAGGGCAACGCCTGTGGCTTTTGCCCGTAGCAGTGTAGCACACCACCAAACTAAAGCGACAAGACTCTCTGCCAGCGGCGCGTTTTTCAGGACGAACGCCGTTTTGAAACCGAATGCGCACGTAAGCTCCACGAATATCTGAGACAATGGGCGGCCAAACAGAGCCGTGCCCGAGCATCTGTCCGAGTTGCAAAGGCATGTGCCTCTCACGCTCCCTCACCACGCCATGCGCAAGAAAGGATTCACACCATGCGCTTTATGCTCAACTGGCTTTTGACCTCAATCGCCATCGCGATCGCAACGTTTCTCGTCCCCGGCATTCAGCCCTTCGGCATGGCCGACGCCTGGGTCTGCTTTGCCTTCGTGGGACTGTTCCTCAACATCGTCGACTCGCTCGTTAAGCCGTTCCTGACGGTCATCTCGCTGCCACTCACTATTATCACGCTTGGTATTTTTCAGCTTGTGGTCAACAGCTTTATGCTCGAGCTGGCCAGCTACCTGTCGGTCAATCTGCTGGGCGCGGGTATCTCCATCGCCAGCTTTGGATCGGCGTTTATGGGCAGCATCCTGGTATCCATCATGCGCAGCATTCTCGACAGCATCGCCCGGAACTAAAGCGACCGGATACGGACCGCCACAACACGCCAAAACGAAGGCCGTCCATCGCAACGATGGGCGGCCTTGCCATTTGTCGAGCCTCAGAGGGCAGGAAAATCTACCATTTCTACCCCGTCCCCCAATAGCAGGTGGGGCTAGATGACGTAGTCGTAGCCCTCGCTGGGGGCGACGAGCGTATCGAGCGTCACGCCATCGAGGTAGTCGTTGATGAGCTTGTCCAGGTTCTTCCACACATCGAGTGTGGGACACTCATCCGAACGCGAACAGCCCTTGCAGTCGCCGTCCAGGCATGCGACCGGTGCCAGACTACCCTCGGTCAGGCGCAGAATCTCGCCCACCGTGTACTGCTCGGGCGGGCGCGTGAGCACGTAACCACCGCCCTTGCCGCGCATGCCCGAGAGCATATTGGCGCGCACGAGTGTGGCCAAAATGTTCTCCAGATACTTCTCCGAAATCCCCTGACGCGCGGCGATCTCTTTGAGGGGAATGCGGCCTGCCGCCTGGTGCTCGGCCAGGTCGACCATAACGCGCAGGGCATATCTGCCCTTTGTGGAAACCAACATATATATTGCTGCCTTTCGGTCTTTTAATTCGTAGAAATTCTAGCCGAAATATTGGTTTTGAAAATACCTATTCCCGTCAAGATGGTTAATCGACTCGTAATAATCTTCTATTTCCTATTGCATTACTAGGCTTTAGTGCCTACTATGCTTGCCAACAGCAAAACGAACAACCCATAAGGTTTGTGGGTTTCGTTGCTACACACACCGTAAAACCACACGGTATCCAGTCATTTGAACACTTTGGAGGTTCACCATGAGCAATGTGTACACATCCATCGATCAGCTTATCGGCCACACTCCGCTTCTGGAGCTCACTCACTTTGAGGCCGATGAGGACCTCAAGGCCCGCGTGCTCGTCAAGCTGGAATACTTCAACCCCGCCGGATCCGTTAAAGACCGCGTCGCCAAGAACATGATTGACGAGGCCGAGAAGGCAGGCAAGCTCGTGCGTGGCGGCGACTACACCATCATCGAGCCCACGAGCGGCAACACCGGCGTCGGCATCGCCTCGGTGGCGGCCGCCCGCGGCTACAAGGTGATCATCACCATGCCCGAGACCATGTCCGTCGAGCGCCGCAAGCTGATGCAGGCATACGGTGCGCAGCTCGTGCTCACCGACGGCTCCAAAGGAATGAAGGGCGCTATCGCCAAGGCCGAAGAGTTGCAGAAGGAGACCCCCAACAGCATCATCGCCGGCCAGTTTGTGAACCCCGCGAACCCGGCCATTCACAAGGCCACGACCGGCCCCGAGATCTGGGACGACACCGACGGCAAGGTCGACATCTTCGTCGCCGGCGTCGGCACCGGCGGCACCGTGACCGGCGTGGGCGAGTTCCTCAAGGAGCAAAACCCCGAGATTCAGGTCGTCGCCGTCGAGCCCGCCACCTCCCCGGTGCTCTCTAAAGGCCAGGCCGGCCCGCACAAGATCCAGGGTATCGGTGCCGGCTTTGTGCCCGACGTCCTCGACACCCAGGTCTACGACGAGATCATCCCCGTCGAGAACGACGACGCCTTTGCCACCGGCCGCGCCGTGGGCCACAAGGAGGGCGTGCTCGTGGGCATTTCGTCCGGCGCCGCCGTGTGGGCCGCACTGCAGCTGGCCAAGCGCCCCGAGAACGAGGGCAAGACCATCGTGGCGCTGCTCGCCGACACCGGCGAGCGCTACCTGTCCACGGCACTCTTCCAGGACTAGAGCTCTCGTTCCTAGAACGAGTCCAAGGCACGCCGGTCTCCCCTCTCTTCTGGCAGCCTGAGCTCATCCCAACAGGGTGTCCCACAGGACGCCCGAACTTGCTACAATGTCTGCGGCGCGGAACCAGCCTCCCGCGCCGCTTTTCTTTTTTGGCCACATGCCACCAAGGAGAACCTCCCCATGCACAACAAGCGCGTGCTCGTCGCCATGAGCGGCGGCGTCGATTCCAGCGTGACCGCGTACCTGCTCAAGCGCCAGGGCTACGAATGCGTCGGCGCCACCATGCGTCTCACCTGCCCCGCACCCGACCCCGCCACGGGCATGAGTAAAGTCGACCGCGACATCGCCGATGCAAAGGCCGTCGCCGAGCGCCTGGGGATACCCCACCATGTGCTCGACCTGCAGCAGACCTTCGACCGCAACGTGATCGAGCGCTTTGTGAACGCCTACCAGGAAGGGCTGACGCCCAACCCGTGCATCATCTGCAACCGCCACATTAAGTTTGGCGCGCTGCTCGATGCGGCGCTCGATATGGGCTGTGACTACATCGCAACGGGACATTACGCCAAAACAAGCCAGGCGGCAGACGGCACCTGGCAGCTGCACCGCGGCGAGGACCCTAAGAAGGACCAGAGTTACTTTTTATATTCGCTCACGCAGGAGCGCCTGGCGCACACGATCTTTCCGCTGGCAGGCCTAGACAAAGAGCGCGACGTGCGCCGCATAGCCGCCGAGCAGGGCTTTACCAACGCCCAGAAGGCCGAAAGCGAGGACATCTGCTTTATTCCAGACGGTAACTACGCGGGCTATATCGAGCGCCGCTGCGGACATCCCGCTGCACCGGGCGACATTGTGTGGCGCGACGGCAGCGTGGTCGGGCGCCACAACGGCGCGCTGCGCTACACCATCGGCCAGCGCAAAGGCCTGGGCGTCGCGATGGCGCATCCTGTGTATGTGACGGGCGTCGACGCCGCTAACAACACCGTGCATCTGGGCGAGGCCGAGGACCTGACGGCCACGGCGCTCACGGCCAACGACTGGATCTGGAGCGCCCCTGCCGACCGCATGGAGGCCGAGCTGGATGCCGGCGGCATCCGCGTGGGCGCCAAGTACCGCTACCGACAGAAAGACCAGGCAGCGATCCTTACGTGCGGCGAAGACGGGCAAATGTTGCTGACCTTTGACGAGCCGCAGCGCGCCATCGCCCCCGGCCAAGCCGTTGTAGTCTATCGCGGCGACATCGTCCTGGGCGGCGGCACCGTGACCGGCGCCATCAAATAGCCCCATCCCCTTCATAAGTTGCGGTGAAATAGGGACTGTTTAAGCGTTTAAAACCGCCAAACAGTCCCTATTTCACCGCAAGTTAGAGAGGACAGCCTCGGTCGGTACTGCCGTGTCAGCCGAGGCCGCTGCATCGTTAGCGCTGGACGTAGGCGCGAACCAGCTCGAAAGTGTTGCGCACACCGTCGATGTGGCTGCGCTCGTAGTTGTGGCTCGCGTACACGCCGGGGCCGATCAGACCATGGCGAATGTCGTAGCCGGCCGAGAGCGTGGCCTCGACGTCGGAACCGTAGTGCGGGTACACATCGATGGCGTAATCGAGCTCCAGCTCGCGCGCGATGTTGGACAGCGTGGTTACCAGGTCGTAGTTGTACGGACCGCCCGAATCCTTGGCGCAAATCGAAACCATGCGCTCGGTGCAGCCCAGGTCGTCACCCACGCAGCCCATGTCCACGCTGATCATCTCACGCGTGTCGGCCGGCACAAAGGCACCGCCGTGGCCGACCTCCTCGTACACGGTAAAGAGCAGCGACACCTTGCGCGAAAGCGACACCTCGCCGTCAGCAACGGAACGGGCCAGACCCAGCAGAATCGACGCCGACAGCTTGTCATCCAGGAAGCGGCTCTTGATGTAGCCGCTCTCCGTCACCGTGGTACGCGGATCCATAGCGATGATGTCGCCCGTCTGAATACCCAGCTCGAGCACATCGTCCTTGCTGTCAACGTTCTCGTCGAGCAGGATTTCCATGTTCTTCTCGATGGTCTTGACCGGCTCATCGGCCACATGCGCCGAAGGCTCGGTATTGAGGACCACACCCGTAAAGACTTTGCCATCGCGCGTGTAAACGGTGCAGTTCTCGCCATCGGCCGTAGACCACTGATGCCCGCCGAGCGTCGTGGGACGCAAGCGACCATTGTCCTTGATGGAACGCACCATGGCGCCCAGGGTATCGACATGGCTCGCCAGTACGAGCGGCCCACCCTCGCCACCAAGCTCAACCAACACGTTGCCCTTATTGGAACGCTCGGGCCCAAACCCCATATCGCGCAGGGTCTCCATCAGATAATCAGTCGCCGCACGGGTATAGCCCGTAGGCGAAGCAATCGAGGTAAGCGCCTTCAACTGGTCAGTAATATAGGAGAGCGTCTCCTCTAGAGAAGCATCAACATTAGAAGCCATATGCATCCTTCCAAGTAAAACTAAGACCGAGTCCCGATTTTAACCGTTCTGCACGTGCAATGCCCCAGGAGCCGAGCCGACTCCAGACGTCCCCACACCGGTTTTATGCACGCGCACGGTTTACAATCCAAATCTTGCATAGAAATATCGATATATGCATAAATATGAGGTATCAATTTCTCTCATCCTAGGGTACCCCACCTTGGACCGTGCAAAAAACGGAGTATTCAGCACCGTGGGCCCCAACGGCCCCATCACAAACGACATAACGATGTGGTTGCAGCAGTGTTGCAGGCCGGCGCAAACCAAAAACGCGGCGACAGCCATCTCCGCCCATCGATAGCCCGCCCACAAGTGCTGTCGATGGGCGCCGCGGGCCACTACGACCCATTCACAACGTTATGCATTTTTCAGAGCTTGCTGAATACTCCCAAAAATGCACGCTGGGAAGTGCACCACCTATCCGCAGCGGGCAGCATGCCTTGGTTTTGCCCATATCGGGGCATCGGCGCGGCACAAAAAGCCCCCGCCGCACGAAGTGCGCAGCGGGGGCTTCCGACATGTCCGAGGACGATTGTGGGGCTAACGGGCAGGGGCCCGCCGAACCAAGTTAGGCAGCCGGGCAGATCTTCTTGAAGAGCTCGATGACGTCGTCGAGCGTCGCCTCGCGCGGGTTACCCGGGAAGCAGGCGTCAGCCATGGCGTCCTTGGCCAGGACCTCGATCTCGTCAGCCTTCATGGCCTCGCAGACGTGCGGGATGTTCACGTCGGCAGAGAGCTGCTTGACGGCGGCGATGGCGGCGTCGGCGGCCTCGTCGGTGCTCATGCCCGTGGTGTCAACGCCCATGGCGACGGCAACCTTGGCCAGACGCTCGGCGCAAACCGGCTTGTTGAACTCCATGGCGATCGGCAGCAGCATGGCGCAAGCGACGCCGTGCGGGGTATCGTAGTGAGCGGACAGGGTGTGGGCCATGGCGTGATCGATGCCCAAGCCGACATTGGAGAAGCCCATGCCGGCGACATACTGGCCAAGAGCCATGCCCTCGCGGCCGGAGCCGGGCTGGCCGGACTTGGCCTCGGCGACGGAGTCGCGCAGGTTCTCGCTGATCAGCTTAATAGCCTCAAAGTGGAACATGTCGGAGAGCTCCCAAGCGCCCTTGGTGGTGTAGCCCTCGATGGCGTGGGTCAGGGCGTCCATGCCAGTGGAAGCGGTAAGGCCGGCGGGCATGGAAGCCATCATGTCGGGGTCGACGACGGCGACCTCGGGGGCGTCGTTGGTGTCGACGCACACGAACTTGCGGACCTTCTCGGGGTCGGTGATGACGTAGTTGATGGTCACCTCAGCAGCGGTACCGGCGGTCGTCGGCACGGCGATAGTGAACACGGCATGGTTCTTGGTGGGAGCAACGCCCTCGAGGCTGCGGACATCGGCGAACTCAGGGTTGTTGATGATGATGCCGATGGCCTTGGCGGTGTCCATGGAAGAGCCGCCACCGATGGTCACGATAGCGTCAGCCTCGGCGGCCTTGAAGGCCTCGACGCCGTCTTTGACGTTCTGGATGGTGGGGTTGGGCTTGATCTCGGAGTAGAGGCTCCAAGCGATGCCGGCGGCGTCGAGCTCGTCGGTCACCTTAGAGGTAACGCCAAACTTGACCAGGTCGGGATCAGAGCAGACGAAGATCTTCTTGTAGCCGCGACGCTGGAGCTCGCCGGGGATCTCCTTGATGGCGCCGGAACCATGATAAGAGATGGTATTGAGAACGAAACGATTAGCCATTGATAGCCTCCTATCGTGTGCGGGGCACCCATTACGCCCCGCGCTATGAGTCCCATCCTAACGCTTTTGTAACAAAAAACACGCGAGAACATCAAAAGTGTTAAAGCGTTTCAACATATGATGAAAAATAATGCGGCGAAGGGACAGCCCCTTTGCCGCATTCGGTTACTTTCGGCAGCCCTCTTTCCAAGCCTCGGCCGCAACCTTCCAGCGTAAGCGCAAGTCGCGCTCGCGGTCGATGAACATGATGGCAAACGCGACAAACAGCAGCAAGCTCGCCACGACGATGGCGTGCAGGCCCATGCGCTCAATGCACCAGTTGCCCAACACGGCGCCAAACACAAAGGTAAAGATCACGCCAAAGTACAGCAGGCCGTTTTCCAAAAAGCCGCGCCTGTGGGTGATGATGTAATCATCCACGTTTTGTAGCGCGTTGCGCAAGTTGCCGATGCACATGGTCGTAGCGATGCCGTGACCGTGGATCTTGCGGAAGCTCTCTACCTGCATACCGCAGGCAAACGAAGTGAGGCAGTTGGCGAGCAGGTTGTAACCGCCGCCCGGGATAAAGCTCACGCCCAGCAAGATAACGGCTTCAAAAAACACCGTCACCTGGCGCCAGTGAATCACACTGCCAAACCGCTCGTGAACCAGGTCGGCAAGCATAATACCCACAGCAAACGACACCACAGGGAAGAAGTAGCGCCCCGCCAGCGCCCAGTTGCCCTCCGAGATGCTCACGCCCACGAGCAGGATATTGCCCGTCTGCGCGTTTGCGAAAACATGATCGCGCCCAATGTACGAATAAACGTCCATAAAGCCACCGGCGAGCGCCAAGATGATGCCCAGCTCGATGGACTCCGATATCTGTTTGGCACGCTGCATCGTCGTGCATCCTCCTTGTTGACGACTCTCTCGTGCGTTGGCGGAAACATAGCCGCCGTTCATACTGTAACCCATTGACAACATGGCATGCGCGCGAGACGGGCTCCCCAACGCGCAGATACACAGTCTGGAAACAAACGGCACCCGCATCGATACGCCGATCCGCCAACCCATGTACTCCACCAGTCTTTTTAGCCCCGTCCCAAAAAGACTGGTTACAATTACGTGCAGCATACAAACACCGGGAGGGATCGTGGCAAAAAAGCCTCAGCACGCTCAGAACAACCAGCGCAGTCAGCAGGGCAAACAGGGCCAGCAGCAAAAGCGCGGCGGTAAGGCGCAGGCCACGGTCGCCCGCACCAAGCATTCCCAAGCGACGCCCGCCCGCCCCTGGCGTCCGGGCCGCGATAAGTTCCTCCCCGTCAGTCGCGCCGACATGGATGCGCGCGGCTGGGACCAGTGCGACTTTGTCTACATCTGCGGTGACGCCTACGTGGACCATCCCAGCTTTGGCATGGCTATCATCAGCCGCGTCCTTGACGCGCACGGCTACAAGGTGGGTATCATCTGCCAGCCCGACTGGACCGATCCCGCCAGCATCACGGTGCTCGGCGAGCCTCGCCTGGGCTTTCTCGTCAGTGCCGGTAACATGGACTCCATGGTCAACCACTATTCGGTGACCAAGCACCGCCGCCACACCGATGCCTACACGCCCGGTGGCGAGGAGGGTCACCGCCCCAACCGTGCCGTCACGGTCTACGGCAACCTCATCCGCCAGACGTTCAAGGACGCCCCCATCATCATCGGCGGCATCGAGGCGAGCCTGCGCCGTCTGGCCCACTACGACTACTGGCAGGACAAGCTCAAGCGCTCGGTACTGCTCGACTCGGGCGCCGACATCCTCATCTACGGCATGGGCGAACACGCGATTGTCGAGATCGCCGACGCGCTCGACGCGGGACTGCCCGTCGATCAGATCACCTATATCAACGGCACCGTTTACCGTACGGGCTCGCTCGACGAGGTCTACGACTACGACTTGCTGCCCAGCTGGGACGACCTTACCGCCGACAAGCTCAACTACGCGCGCAGCTTTAACGTGCAGCAGCAGAATATGGACCCCATCACCGGTCATCGCCTGGTAGAGCCCTATCCCAACAGCGTCTATGTGGTGCAGAACCCGCCATCGGCGACGCTTTCCACCGACGAGATGGACGAGGTGGCCGAGCTTCCCTACGCCCGCGATTGGCATCCCGACTACGACGCGGCGGGCGGCGTACCGGCCTTTGCCGAAATCAAATTTTCCATTAGCTCCAACCGCGGCTGTTTTGGCGAGTGCTCGTTTTGCGCCCTCACCTTCCACCAGGGCCGCGTACTGCAGATGCGCAGCCACGACTCGATCATGCGCGAGGCCGAGCTGCTCACGCGCGATCCCGAGTTTAAGGGCTACATCAACGACGTGGGCGGACCGACGGCTAACTTTAGCCGCCCGGCCTGTGACAAGCAGCTCAAGCACGGCGTGTGCAAGAACAAGCGCTGCCTGTGGCCGAGCGTATGCAAAAACATGGTGGTCGACGAGAGCGGCTACACACAGTTGCTGCGCGATCTGCGCCAGCTGCCGGGCGTCAAGAAGGTCTTCGTCCGCAGCGGCATCCGCTTTGACTACACCATGGCCGACGCCTCGGACGAGTTTTTGCGCGAGCTGCTGGAGCACCATGTCTCGGGCCAGCTGCGCGTAGCGCCCGAGCATGTGAGCGACGCGGTGCTCTCCGTAATGGGCAAGCCGAGCCGAGCCGTCTACGACGCGTTCTGCCGCAAATTTGAACGCTTGAACCGCGAATACGGACTCAAGCAGTACGTGGTGCCGTATCTGATCTCGAGCCATCCTGGCTCGACGATGAAGGAAGCCGTGGACCTGGCCGAGGCCGTACGCGACATGGGTTATATGCCCGAGCAGGTGCAGGACTTCTACCCCACCCCGTCCACCATGTCGACCTGCATGTACTACACCGGCGTGGACCCACGCACCATGGAGCCGATCTACGTGGCACGCGACCCGCACGAAAAGGCCATGCAGCGTGCGCTCATCCAGTATCGCAAACCCGAGAACTACAAGCTGGTACGCGAGGCGCTGGAAAAAGCCGGACGTCGTGACCTGATCGGCTACACCAAACACTGTCTAATCCGCCCCGTGCCGCCGCGCCCGGGCGAGACGTCTGCTGGCGGTGGGCATGGCACCGGCAAGAAGGGCGGCAAGGCCCACGGCGGCTCTGGCGGCGCTGGCAAGGGGCCCAAGGACAGCAAGGGGCACAGCGGCATGTCGCGCGCGCAAAACACTGCCGGGCGCAACCGTGCAGCTCAGGGGCGTCAGGGCGCCAACGGAGGCGGTCGCCGCAACTAGGGCAGCGGTGCGCTCGCTGCGTCCATCCCACACGCGTGGCGCAGCGAGCGCATTGCCTCAACGAGGATGACGCCGGCGATAGCGACCGTGATTATCACGTCGAGCGGTGTGTTCACAAACCACAACAGACCCATCAGGTACGACCCGGCATTAAAGGCAAAGTGCAGCAGAATCGTATAGCGAAGCTTTCCGGTGGTCACGAGCACCCAACCAAAAATGAGGCCGGCAGCGCCCGCATAGCAACCCTGCACCCAGTTCATGTGCATAAAACCGAAGATTGCCGCCTGCAGCACGATTGCCGCGGCGATACCCCGCGCGCTCGGGGCCGCCCAGGGTACCATGGCGCCGTCCTGCGCGCTCGCACGACGCCGGCGCTTCCAAAGTGGACGGCACTGCGGATTAAACGCTCGTAGCGAAAACTCAAAAACAATGCCGCGCACCAGCAACTCCTCGCAAAACGGAGCGCCGAGCACCGTGGTCAGGACGGCAAGAAGGTTGGTATCGCCCAAGCCTGTTTCCTCGACGAGCTCGCTATAGTCCGCCGCAACCTCGGGCAGCAGCGACAGCACGCCGTCGCATAGGTAGCTAATGACCACCTGCATGGATAGGCCGATCACGACAACGCATGCGATGCGCTTCCATGCAGCATTTGCTCCCCCGCCGAGCGGGCGTTCACCTTGCCGGCGCGCCATGAAGGAGCGGGGCCACAGATAGCGCCACCACAGCAGCGCCATCAAAAACGACGCCGTCTGAGCGGCGGCCTGAAACCATTGAATATCGAGATTGTCGATCGGGAAACCCGTCAGTGCCGACACGATGTCCAGCGCGGAGAACAAAACAATGCTCAGGGCAATATCGGCAGCGACAACACCAAAACAGGCAAGCGCCCAAACCAGCGCATTGAGCATGCCAACCTCCTCAAAACCCGGCACTTGGGGACAGTCATTGTTGATGAGAATCGGGCGCAGCGCCAAAAGCCCCGTTGGGCGAAATGTCGAACGGGAAGGTGCCGCAGCGATTGAACGCGGCGATAAACATGCGGATGGCGTTGGACGGCGTGGTGCCCACGAGCTGGGTTGCCGCCGCGAAGGCCGCCTTTTCCTCGGGCAAGACCTTCGCGACAACCGGGGTCATGTGTTCTGCCATGGCGCTTCCTTTTTGAAACGACGGTGGTGCGGATAGATGCGGGCCACGCGGCTGGGCGACGGGCCGTGAAGGCAACCCGATTGGCCCGCATCTGGAGTGTGTTTCTACGGCGTTGGTATTACTTGGTATTCCTAAGTATTACCCCGCAGATAGAATACCATACCCGACCCCATGGGGACGGAGAAAAAACGGATCATTTTGTTGCTGAGTAAGTATTTAGAGCGTGATGATATCCGAGATATTGAGGGCCTTAGCGTCAGCGGCATCGTGCGTGGCAAGCAACAGCATGCGACCGTCGAGCAAGTCGAGCACGACCTCGGCGCATGCGTCGCGCGCAGCGGTATCTAAACCGGTAAAGGGCTCGTCCAGAATCACCGCGTCGCCTGGGCACAGCAGGGCTCGAGCGATCTCGACGCGACGGCGCTGCCCGCCCGAAAGCTCGGCCACGCGAGCATGTACATCGACCCCCGGCACCAGCAGGCGCAACAGGGCCGCAGCACTCGAGGCGTCCACGCGTGCATCGGCGCACACTAGCACGTTATCCAGCGCCGCGGCGGACTCGACCAAGCGTGCATCCTGAAACACCATCGAGCACGGCGCGCACTCCCCCGCTGCCAACGAAAGCAGCGTCGACTTGCCCATGCCCGAAGCGCCCATCACACAGATACGCCCACCCGCGGGCAAGTTGAGCACCAGACCATCCAGCGCCGGCGCCCAGGGCGCGCGATCGCCCACGGCAAGCGCAAGCTCCGCCGCAGCGCCATCGCTCGCAGCCCCCGCACGCCCGCGACTACCACGCCCATGCGCCCGCACGGCCGCGCGCCACGCCACGGGCCCCGAAACCCGCAGCAGCCACACCAGCACGCGCTCACACGCCCACGAGGCGGCAACGACCAGCACGGTCCACGCCAGCAGATCAGCCGTCTCAATCAAAAGCTTTGCCTGATAGATGCGCTCACCCACGGCGCCCGTCGCCATGCCGATGAGCTCCGCCGCTACACCAGCCTTCCAGCTCATGCCGATGACCGCCTTCGCGCACGAAAGCACAAACGGCAGCACCTCACGCCAGGTGTGGGCACAAAACAGTCGCCAGCCCCGCACGCCATGCAGGCGGAACATCTGCTCCAGCGGCTTATCAACCTGCGCCAAGCCCTCGACCAGTGAGAAATATACGCCCGGCAGCGCCATCAAAAAAACCGCCGCGATGCTCACGCGCGCCGATCCCAGCCAGATAAGCAACAGGACCACCACGCAGGCGACCGGCGTCGCCTTTACAAACGACAGCGCCGGTGCCACCAGGCGGGCAAACGTCCGCGACCGCACCGAGGCTCCCGCCAGCACGCCGCCACACACCGCGGCAAGCGCCAACCCGCCCAGTATCCGCGCGCCCGAGCCCACCAAAATCGCCCAGGTACCGCCGTCGCACACCAGGCGCAGCAGCGCCAAGGCAACAGCGCCCGGCCCCGGCAAGATCAGCGGCTGCGCCACCAGCGCCGCCACCAGCATCCACACGGCAAGCCAAAAGGCGGCGACGGCACCTGCTGCCGCCACCGCCTTCATACGCTCTGTCATTTGTCGAGCAAACGCACGCACGGGCTACTCCATGTAGTAGAAATCGTCAGCCGGGAGCTTGCCGCCCACGGCGCTCGCATCCGCATCGGCCAGCATCTGCAGGTACCCACCGAGCGTCGCCTTCATATCTTTCCCCGTCTGGCAGACAAACATGCACCCGGGAATCGCCTTCTCGGCGATCTTGGCGTTGTCCACGATGCCGGCATCGACCACAGCCTGCGCCCAGTCTGCCGGCGCCGCATTGACAGCCTTAACGCTCGCCGCATGGCAGCTCAAGAACTCCGCCACGGCCTCGGGATGTTCCTCGGCAAACGCGCGGCGCACCACGGTCACACCCGTCAGCAGGCGCGAACCCGTGTCACCCGCCAGCTCGTCCCACACATCAGTCAGGCTCACCGGCGCCGACAGCTTGCCCTCGCTCCTGGCGATGGCAGCGGTCTTGAACGGCTCGGGCAGCACGCCCACGGCAGACGGATCGGCAAGCAGGGCCGACAGCACCTCGGTGGGCTCGCTCTTAAACTCGAGCGTCACCTGGCCGGTCAGGCCCGCGCACTCCAGCAGGTAGTTCATGACGTACTCCGGCGTGGTGCCCTTGCCCGTCATATAGACGGCATGGCCCGCCAGATCGCCAAACGAGGTCACACTCGCGTCGCCCGTCACCACGCTCAGCACGCCGAGCGTGTTGATGTCGATGACCTGCACCGCACCCTCGGTCTTGTTGTAGAGCACGCTCGCCACGTTGGCGGGCACCAGGGCAATATCGACATCGCCCTGAATGACCTTGGGCACGATCTCGTCGGCAGCGGCGCTGATCGCAAAGTCGAACTCGTTATCTGTCTCGCCGCTCGCCGCCTGGTCCATAAACTGCACCAGACCGATTGACGTCGGCCCCTTGAGCGAGGCGACGTGCACCTCGACCGACTCGGCGGCAGCGCCGCTCGGCGCAGACCCGGCAGAGCCCGCCCCCGCAGCCCCGCCGCTGCAGCCAGCCAACGCAAGCGACAGCGCGCCCGCGGCAAGCGCCGAGGCAAACCCTCGGCGCGAAAGCTCAAATTCAAACGCGCGCATCGTTAGCACATCCCTTCGTTGGGCATCGTCCACGCGTGATGGTCGGTATGCAGCAACTCCTCGGCCAGCGGTGAGAGCGGCTCGCCCAAAAACTCGCTATAGCACGCCTGGACATCGAGATTCTCATGCGAGAAGCGAATGTCCGCAGCGGCATCCAGGCCCCACAGCACCTGGCCGCGCTCAGCTGCCAGCTCGCAGCCGTCGTGGATGGGCTGACCGCCGCCACCGACGCAGCCGCCCGGGCACGCCATGACCTCGACGAAGTCATAGCTCGCACGGCCGTCGCGAATCGCATCGAGCAGGCGGGCAGCGTTGCCCAGCCCGTGCGCCACGGCGACGCGCACCTTGGTGCCATCGATATCGGCCACGGCCTCCTTCCAGCCATTCAGGCCACGCACGTCGGTAAAGAAATCCGCATCGGGGTTCTCGCCCGTCACCAGGTAATAGGCCGAGCGCACGGCAGCCTCCATCACGCCTCCCGTGGCGCCAAAGATCACGCCCGCGCCCGTGCCGAAGCCCAGCGGCGTATCGAGCGGCTCCTCGGTAAGCGTGTCGACGCTCACGTGGCTCGCGCGAATCATGCGTACCATCTCGCGCACCGTCAGCGCAACGTCCACATCGGGCGCGCCGCCCTCGCCCACCATGCTCGGCAGCGCACACTCGGCCTTCTTGGCCGTGCACGGCATCACGGACACCACGAACAGGCGCTCGGGCTCCACGCCCAACACCTTGGCGTAGTACGTCTTGGCAATGGCGCCGAACATCTGCTGCGGCGACTTGGACGTGGACAGGCTGTCGACAAACTCCGGATAGCGCGCCTTCACAAAGCGCACCCAGCCCGGGCAGCAGCTCGTGAACATGGGCCAGCCGTGGCTGTCGCCCTCGCCCTTGACGGCCTTCCCCAGGCGCTCGAGCAGTTCGGAGCCCTCCTCCATAATGGTGAGGTCGGCCGAGAAATCGGTGTCGAACACGTACTCAAAGCCAACGCGGCGCAGGGCGCAAGCCAGGCGCTCAACGGTGGCCTCCTCGCGCGGAATGCCGAGCTCCTCGCCCCAGGCGCTACGCACGGCCGGCGCAATCTGCACCAGTACGATCTTGTCGGGATCGGCGATGGCGTCGAACACGGTCTCGGTATCGTCACGCTCGCGCAGGGCGCCCGTCGGGCAATGCGTGATGCACTGACCGCACGCGACGCAATCGGTCTTGCCGATCGGCGCACGCCCGCGGGTGCCCACGGCGGCATGCGTGGCGCGGTTGGTCAGGTCCCAAATCCCTAAGCCCTGCACGCTCTCGCACACCTTGATGCAGCGCATGCATTTGATGCACTTGTCGTTATCGCGGATGATGGGGAAATCGAAGTCCCAGCCCTCGCGCGCCAGGTGCTGCTCGTACGGCAGATAGAAGATACCCAGGTCGTTGGCGATGGTCTGCAGGTTGCAGTTACCACTGCGCACGCAGCTCGTACAGCGCGAGTCGTGCTGGGACAGCAGCAGCTGCACGTTGGTGCGACGCGCCTCGCGGGCCTTGGGGCTGTTGGTGTGGACCACCATGCCGTCGAGCACGTAGTTGTTGCAGGCGGCAACCAGCTGGTCGCAGCCCTCAACCTCGACCACGCATACGCGGCAGCCGCCGATCTCGTTTAGATCGCGCAGGTAGCACAGGGTGGGAATCTGGATGCTGACGGACTTGGCCGCATCCAGGATCGTGGTGTGCTCGGGAACCACGACCTCGCAATTATCGATAGTGAGCTTGACCATGTTATGCGCTCCGTTTTCGGTGTTGTCGCTGACGGTGGTGTTGTTGGGCTCTACCATTCCAGGTTCCTCCCTCCGCGGAACGCGCCAAAGCCAAAGTGATCGCAACGCAGGCAGCGGCTCGCCTCCTGGCGCGCCTCCTGCTCGGTGAGACCCTGCTCGACCAGATCCCAATCGTGAATACGCTCGCCGGCCTCGCGCTCGCCCAGCTCGCAGCGGCCGCACTCATGCTTGCCCTTAAACTGGACGGTCGGCAGCTCGACCTCGAGCTTGATCTTGTGGTCAAAGCCCAGGTAGCGGTCGATATTTGCCGAAGCCACGCGGCCGGCGTTGATGGCACGGATGACGGTGGCGGGACCGGTCTGGCAGTCACCGCCGCTAAAGAGGCCATCGAAGTTGGGCACGGCGCCATCCGAATCGGTGACCACGCAGCCCCACTTACAAGCGATGCCCATGTCCTCAAACGGCTTGGAATCGATGTCCTGGCCAATGGCCACAAACACGCGCTCGCAGGGAATGACGCGCTCGGGCGTGGCGGCGGCACGCGGGGCCGGACGCCCACGACGGGGCGCGCCGATAATCTGCGGCTGCACGCGCAGGCCACTCACGCGACTTTCCTCGCCCGTCTCGATAGCGAGCGGGGCGGTCAACTCCAGCACCTCGCAGCCCTCGGCCTGGGCGCCGGCGATCTCGGCGTCCTGGGCCGTCATGTCGCAGATGCGACGGCGGTAGACGATGCTCACCTTTTCGGCACCGCAGCGCACGGCGGAGCGCGCCACGTCCATGGCCACGTTGCCGCCGCCGATGACGCACACGCGCTGGCCGCTCAGGTCGGGCAGCTCGTCGTCGCCGATGGCGCGCAGCATCTTGACGGCCGACTCCACGCCGAGCGCTTCCTCGCCCGGAAGGCCGAGCTTCTTATCGCTGTGGGCGCCAATGGCCAGGTAGACGGCATCGAACTCGTCGCGCAGGTGGGCAAGTTCCTCGCCGTTGACGGAGTGATCGAGCTCAACGTCGATGCCGGCGCTCAAGATCCAGTCGATCTCGGCCTGCAGGCGCTCGCGCGGCAGACGATAGCTGGGGATGCCATAGCGCAGCATGCCGCCCAGGTGGTGGCGCTGCTCAAAGATGGTCACCTTATGGCCCATCACGGCCAGGTAGTAGGCGCAGGAAAGGCCGGCCGGGCCGCCGCCGATCACGGCGACGCGCTTGCCGGTGTTGTCCACTACATGCGGCTTGTGGTCGTTGAGGTCACTGTGCTCGACGGCAAAACGCTTGAGGGCGAGGATGTTCATGGGGTCGTCGACCATGCCACGGCGGCAGTGCATCTCGCAGGGATGCTCGCACACCAGGCCGCAGACGAGCGGCAGCGGATTGTTCTTGCGGATGACCTTGACGGCGTCGGCATAGCGGCCGGCCTCGACCAGCGAAATGTACCCGGGAATGTCGACGTGCGCCGGGCAGCCCGAAACGCACGGGACGCGGGCCTCGCGGTCAAAGCCGCAGGAGTGCTCGCGGATGTGATGCTCAAAATCGTCGCGGAAGCCGCGAATGGCCGTGAGTGCCATGGCGCCAGCTTCGTAGCCGATGGCGCAGTCGCTCGAAAGGTAGATGGTGCGGGCGGTGCGCTCAATCAAGTTGAGCGTGGACTCGTCGGCGCGGCCCTCGAGCACATCGGCGAGCAGGTCGCTCAGCGCGCTCAGGCCCACGCGGCAGGGCGTGCACTTGCCGCAGCTCTGGGTGGAGCACAGATTGACGAGCGCTGCCGTAAACTCAACGGGGCACGGGGCGAGCGAACTCACCGCCAGACGGCGTCCGAGCGCATCGTGCAGGTCGTCCATGACGGCCTGAGCGTGGCTGCGTTCCATTACGTGCAGTCGAGCCATAAGATCCCCTCTCACATGGCAGCCCGGAGGCGAGGCCGGGCGAAGTTGCTACACGCACAACACTGACCTAAAAAGTTGTTAGGTCTCCATGCAGTTCGGCAGGCGGTATGAAATGTCACCCTCGGCGGTGAAATAGAACATTACCGCAGATAAATGCCATATTTGGTAAAACGCGTTACCAAATGACAATGCCCCGCCCACGCAATCACGTGGACGGGGCATTGCTCCAGGTATGCGGCCAGCGACCCTGTTGCTTTTACTTAAGCTCGGGCCAGTAACCCTTGTTGGCCTCGATCATGTCGTCGAGAACCTCCTTGGCGACCTTCATCGAAGGCACGGTCTTGTTCAGCGTAAAGGCCTTGAGCGCCTTCTCGTAAGAACCCTCGATCGTAGCCTCGACCACGAGCTTCTCGGAGTTCAGCTGCTGCATCATGAGGCCCTGTTGGAACAGAGGAATGTTGTCGCGGCTGATGACCTCGGGGCCATTCTTGCCAATGTAGGCAGGCAGCTCGACCATAGCGTCGTAGGGCATGTTGGGGATAGCGCCCTTGTTCTCGCAAATGACCAGGAAGCGCTGCTTGGTGTCGTTCTTCAGAGCGATAGCCAGATCGGCAATCCAGTCGCCGTGGCTGCCCGCATAGAACGTGCTCTCGTCGATCTCGCCCGTCTTCTCGTAGTGGTCGATGCCGTCGAAGAGGTTCTTCTCACGCGTCTCCTCAACCTCGTTAGCACGGGTGCGCTCGGGGTTGGAATGCTCGACGAACTCCTTCTGCTGCAGGTAGTAGTTCAGATACGTGTTGGGCAGGTACTCCGGGAAGCACTCCATGATCTCGTACTCGCCCTTCCAGACGTAGTACCAGCTGCCCTTGGTGTGGCGGTTCTGCTCGGGGTGCTCGTCAGTGGCCTCCTCGGGCTTCTTGGACATCAGCGAGCTCATGCCCTTGAGGTACGAATCGGGCAGCAGAATCTCATGCTCCTTGATGTACTCGCGCAGCTGCGGGAGCACCTCCTCGCCCTTGTGGCGGATCGAGGTGAACCAACCAAAGTGGTTGAGGCCAAAGTAATCGTACTCGACATCCTTCTTGTCGATATCGAGCGCGGCGCAAACCACGTCGATAATCGCGATCGGCATGTCGCAGATGTTGATGATGCGAGCGTTGGGGCGCAGGACGCGGCAGCCCTCGGAGACGATGGCGGCAGGGTTGGAGTAGTTGAGAATCCAGTAGTCCTTCTTGGCATACTTCTCAACGTCGTCAATCAGCTCGACCATGGGGAAGATGGTGCGCATGCCGTAGGCAAGGCCGCCGCAGCCGCAGGTCTCCTGGCCCACGCAGCCGTGACGCAGCGGAATCTTCTCGTCCTGCTCGCGCATGGCATAGCCGCCCACGCGCATCTGGGCAAACACGAAGCTCGCGTCGGTAAAAGCCGTCTTTTTGTCGGTGGTCACCGTAAGCTTGATGTCCAGGCCAAGGTCCTCGTGCAAAATCCAGTCCACGAGCACGCCGATCTTGCGCTGGCGCTCCTCGTTGATGTCGTACAGACGAATCTCGTCAACGTCGAGCTCGTCCTTGCGCAGAGCGATGGACTTGACGATGCCGGGGGTAAAGGTGGATCCGCCACCACACAGAGTAATGATCATTGTTTACTGCTCCTTCTCAATTGCGTTTTCGACCTTGTCGCGCATCTCGGCGACCTTCATGCCAAAGATGATCTGGATATTATTGCCGTTGCGGTTGATGCCGCTGTTGGGCACGTGGTTGATGAGGTCCTCATTGATGAGGTCCGGGTTCTTAACGTTCACGCGGAGACGCGTAAAGCAGTTCTCGAGCTCCTCGATGTTGTCCTTGCCACCAAGACCTGCGACCAGGTCGGCAATACCTGCATCGACGCCCTCTGCGGGGGCCGCGGCAACAGCGCCCTGCTTCACCGCGACAGACGCGGCGGCCTCGCCCTCGGCAACGGACTCAGCAAGCTCGGACTCTTCCTCGCGACCAGGCGTGTGGAGGTTGAGCTTCTTAATAAGGAAGGTGAAGAGGAAGAAGTACAGAGCGGCGTTGACGACTCCAAGCACCAGCATAACCGGCCAGTTGGTCTTATCGACACCGAGGACCAGGTTGGAAACCACGATGTTGATGATGCCGCCTGCAGTCGAAGCGGGCACGGAGAGGACCTTGAGCAGGACCAGGAAGATACCGGAAAGAACCGAGTGAACGACAAAGAGCACGGGAGCGGCAAAGACAAAGAGGAAGTCCATGGGCTCGGTGACACAGGAGAGCACGGCGGTGATGATCAGCGGGATGATAACGGCCTTGGTCTTATCCTTGTTCCCCTTGTAAGCGGTGAAGATAAAGGCGAGACCGATACCGATGTAGGGCCACAGGTTGTTGAAGGTGTAGCTGTTGAAGTAGGTGCTATCAGAGAAGGGCTGGCCCGTCATTGCCATCTCGGCGACACGGATGGGATAGGCGCCGGCGATAACCTGATCACCCAGCGTCAGGGTGCCACCCACATCGGAGAACTGGAACGGGGTGTAGATGAGGTGGTGCAGACCGGTGGGAACGAGCAGCTTGTTGAGCATGCCGTAGATAAACAGACCAATGTTGCCCGATTCCTTAATGATGCCGGCAACGGAGGAGATGGCACCCTGAACCGGAGGCCAAACGATGCAGAAGCCCGCGCCCATGATCCAGGAAATGATGATCATGATCAGGAACGGAAAGCGAACACCCGAGAACATCGAAAGGGCAATGGGGAACTGCTTGTTCGAGTACTTGTTGAACACGGCACCGGTGATGCAACCAAGAATGATGCCGCCAAACACGCCGGTATCGAGCACCTGAATGCCCATAACGGTGCTCTGGCCGGTTCCGGTAAGGCCGAGCATGCCGCTCGCTTCGGCAAGAGAGCCGGTGGCGTTGAGCACGATGTTATTGGCCTGAAGGAACAGGAAGAACGACATCAGGGCGATCAGCGAAGCATGGCCCTTGTTCTTCTTTGCCATGGCGCCGGCGATGCCCACGCAGAACAGAATCGAGAGGTTGTTGATGATAAACATCAGCGACTGATAGACAACGGCGCCCACAAGCTGGAACGGACCGGAGCCCAGTACGGGGACCACAGCGCAGATGGTCTTGTTGGTCAGAATGATGCCCACGATGAGCAGGATGCCGGCAACCGAGAGATACATCATCGGCTGAACGATCGACTTCGCGAACACCTCCAACGGCGCTTTGAAATTGAACTTCTTTTTTGCGGTCATAGCGGTACTCCCCTTCCTTTTCCGCAAATTGAGATAGGTGTGCCCTAGACAAGACCGTGAGCCTTGCCTTATATCAATCGATGTGTGGGCACGTTATGCCTAGAGACCAGGTTCTCCAAGCAGGTTAACAATGTGATATGCGAGATAACTCTTCTCGGCATCGGTAACGACAACGTTATAGGTAGACGCTAAGTGGTCGGCAATTGACTCCGCACACGAGAACGCCCTCGGATACGCCGTTTCATCGATACGGAACAGCGCGTCGCCATTGACCTGCCCCGCCGCGGGATCGAGCGCTCGCTGCGCAAAAAACTGCAGATGGCGAACGAAACGCTCGTAAGGCAACGAGGTGACGTCAAGGGTCGTGGCATAGTGCTCGGAAACAATCGCGAGCACGTCGCGAACAAGCTGGACCGAAACAATCAGACGGTCAGAGCGCTGCGGCATGGTGGCGTTGACGATATGCAAGGTGATGAAGCCCTGCTCCTCCTCGCTCATCTCGATGCCCAGGTAGTCCTTGATAATCTGAAGGGCACGGCCCGCGAGCGCGTACTCCTTGCGATAGAACTGCTGGATCTCGAGCAGCAACGGGTTCTCGCACGGAATGCCCTTGCGCTCGCGATCAAGGGCGAGGCTTATATGATCTGCGAGAGCGATGAGAATCTTGTCATTGATATCAACATTGAGCTCTCGACGAAGCATCTGAACGATGTCCTCGGAAATCACGAGGTTGACGGTGGGGATGGACTCTAAAAGATGTGCCAAGCGGTCAATCGTACGCGAATCCTGAGAAGTTCCCTCCTGCAACGCGTAGGTCTTTTCGACCGATGCCTCGTCGATGGCATCGCCGGCATGACGGCCAAAGCAGAGGCCTCGACCGATGACGATGAGCTCAGAGCCATCGTCCGAAGTGACCATTGCGACGTTGTTGTTGAAAACTCGCTTGATAACCACGGTACCCACCACAAGAATTTACTCGGAAAGCCAGACGACAGGCTCTTTAACAGCAACAGGGCCGGAAGCGTGCTCACGAAGAGTCGAGTTCTCCGAACGCTCGCACACGATAACGAAGACCGTGGGATCGAAGCCGGCGGCGCGGACCGCGTCGAAATCGACCTCGACGAGGGGCTGGCCCGCGTCGACATGGTCACCCTGGGCAACAAGCGCATGGAAGCCCTTGCCCTCAAGTTTAACAGTGTCGATTCCGATATGCAGCATCACCTGAGCAGAGCTGTCGTCGGACATGATGCCCAGCGCGTGCTCAGTCGGAAACAACGCCGCGACGGTGCCGGAAACAGGAGCGCACACCGTTCCCTCTTGGGGAACCACGGCAACGCCATCGCCCACGGCGCGGCTGCTAAAAGCGGGGTCATTGGTATTTTCTAGATGAACAAGCTCGCCGGAAACGGGAGCGAGGATTTCGAACTCGGAAGCTGCAGTCTTCTGCTCATCCGAACCGCCCATCAGGCGAGAAAAGAAACCCATGGTGGCATGTCCCTTCATAAATATAGCCCAACCAAAATCAAGCGAATGCATCCATAGAGACACATCCGTTCAAAGACTTTGGTTAGGCCCACGTCCGAGGGACTCGGTAACCTTCCGCATTTCTTTTTACGGGAGCTATTGTAGACAAGCCCAAAGCCAGAATAGTCATTATGACCGGTGAGCGGTATTTTTTCTTCGATAAACGGTATTTAGGCAGCACTTGGGGACGTTCCTTTTCTGCCGGCACTCGGGGACACTCCTCACTCTGGTGCATTGGGGACAGGTTTGCTTGCACCAGGTTGGTGCAGATTAACCTGGCCCCATTGCACCAATTTCGTATGCGCTAGACAAAGAGCTCGCATTCCTTCCGCACGACGCAAACCTTGCTCAGCATCTGGGAAACAGCGGATAGCTTGTTGGGATCAAGCTTACGAGCGCCTCGCGGGCATACGGCAATGCAGCGCATGCAGGAGATGCACGCCTCGCCAGCTGCTCGTTTGGGGTCACCCTTGTCGATAGCACAAACGGGGCACGCCGCGGCGCATGCACCGCAGGAGACGCAATCCTCTGTTGCCTCAGGTGCCATGCGGTGACCTCTGGCTTGTTTGTAAGGACGATTGCCGGGAATAGAGGGCTCGGATGTATCCTCAGCCAACAGCTTTTGCTGAATTTGCTGCGCAAACTCTGCGAGCTGCGCCGCATCCTGCGCATCCGGTCGCCCAGCAGCAAACTGTCGCGCAATGGAATGTTCTGCAATGGCTGCAACTGCCGCGATTACCCGGAATCCCGCATGCTTCGCAACGTCCTCCAGCTCTACGAGCGTGTCCTCAAACGCGCGGTTTCCGTAGACGCACACCAGAACGGCCCGCGCTCCGTTGCCGTGAACCATGTTCAGTCGGTCGACCACCACGGCAGGGACTCTGCCGGCATACGCTGGCACGGAGATAACAGCCACGTCGTCCTTCGTCATCGAGACCTCGTGGAAATCCAACCCGCTATCGGTCAGATCGACGGTAACGGTATTCTTGTCCAGCGCTCCAGCCACAAGGCAAGACACCTTCTCCGTTCCACCCGTCGGACTAAACACAATTTCAAATACGCTCATCTAGACACCCTCCCCCTACGCTCAGCAACGCGTCAAGCCGTTTTCACATCCAGCCAGAGTATACGGCACGTGGGGTCCCCATTTTGGCGCACCAAGCACCCCAATGCACCAACCCTACGCTGCCTGCCTCTTCGTTTTGTATAAATTACGGTACAGATTGTATATATTTACGGGATGCTGCCGTGTTCTCCCAAGGTACCCCATCCTGGCCCGTGCAAAAAACGGAGTATTCTGCAACGTGACCGCGCCAGCACCGCCGCGGGTGGGCAAAACTGTAGGGCGCCGTATCATTTTAAGTCCCGACATGGCGAGAATAACGCGTCCCTGCTCCGGAAAACGGCGAAATCTGGCTCAAAACGCTCTCTAGGGATATCCGAAGACCACCGTTGGCGACGTCGAATCATATGCAGACAACTCGAACTACAGAATACTCCAAAAAATGCACGGCGCACCCCATAGGACCCATTGCTGCATGGCAGGAAACAAGCCCACGGCATCCTCTAGATGCATTCCCGAGGAAATCACATTTGAACTAGCGATCGGATACGGCAAACAAAAGGGCCCCGAACGTAGTTGCTCGGGGCCCTTGGTTCACCTCGCTCTAGCGGGCGATGCGTATGTTATTTGCGCTTGCCGCCGCCGTCGCCGGGGCGACGGGAGCTGCCACCGCGCTTGCCGCCACGGCTGTTGCCATAGCTGCCACGATTATCGCGACCGCCGGCACGGCCGCCGCGGGAGCCGGCCTGGTTGCCGCCACGCCCGCCACGATAGCCGCCACGACGCTCATCGCGGGTGTCGTCGTAGTTGCGCCAGTCATCGCGACGATCGCGGCTGGCACGCGGGTCGCGACGATCGCGCGACTCATTCGAACGACCGGCGCCGCTGCGGCCACCGTTGCCACGAGCACCCTCGCGACGCTCGCCGCCACGGACGCCGCGCTCGTCACGCGAACCACGGCCTTCGCCGCCACGGCCACTGCGCTCGTCATTGCGACCGGAACGACGACGGTCACCCGAGCCGCGCTTGCCGCCGCGCGAACCGCGGCCCTCGTCCTCGCGCTCAACACGACGACGGCCACCACGGTCCTCGTCCTCGCGGCGACGGCGATGCGCCTCGCCCTGGAACTGCTTGGCACGGCGCTCGGCACGGTTGCCGCGTGGGGTCTGCTCGACGGCAGCAGCACCCCCGCGCTCCTCGGCAGCTACCTCGCGGGCCACGCTCTCCACAGCCTCGTCCACGCGAGCCTGAACGCCCTCGCGCACGCGGGTCTTGCCGCCGCGCTTGGGACGGCCCGGACGCTCGCCGTCGCTGCGGCGCTCGTCGCGACCGCGGTTGGAACGACCGGCAACATCGCCGTAATCGTCGCCGTTGCGCTTGCCGTCGCGACGCGCCTGCTCAAGCTTCTTCTTGCTCTTGGACTTGCCGCGCTTGGTCTTCTTCTTCACCTTAAAGGCGGCAGGGTCGCGCTCGGGGTCAACCGCGGGCGGGTTGGGACCCACATGCAGGTCGCCGGCCCCGTAGATGTCGGCCGTCTTGTCCATGAGCTTCTCGATCTCGTAGAACTCATCGACATCCTGCTCGGTCACAAACGTGATGGCCCACCCCAGCTCGCCGGCGCGGCCCGTACGGCCAATGCGGTGGATATAGTCGGTCGGCTCGGCCGGCACATCAAAGTTCACGACGTAGCGCACGTCGCTGATGTCGATGCCGCGGGCGAGCACGTCGGTCGCCACCAGTACGTCGACGGTGCCGTCGCGGAAGGCCGAAAGCGCGCGCTCGCGCTGCGCCTGGCTGCGGTTGCCGTGAATCGCGGCGGCCTTGATGCCCTTACGCTCCAAGCGACGGCAGCAGCTGTCGGCGCGGTGCTTGGTGCGCATAAAGACGATAGTGCGCTCCGGGCCCTCCTTTTTGAGGAACTCGGGCAGCAGGTTGTTCTTGGCCTCGATGGACACCGGGAACACAAACTGGTCGACGGTGTCGGCGGTCGATGTAGCGGGCGCGATCTCCACGCGGGCCGGGTCGCTCACCAGGTCGGTGATCTCGCCCACGGCCTCCTCGTCGAGCGTAGCCGAGAACAGCAGCGTCTGGCGCTCGGCCGGCGTCTCGCGCACGATGCGGCGGACGGCGGGTAAAAAGCCCATATCGAGCATGCGATCGGCCTCGTCGAGCACCAGCACCTTGACCTCGTCCAGGTGGCAGGCGCCCTGCTCGATCAGGTCGACCAGACGGCCCGGCGTGGCGACCAGGATGTCGCAGCCGTACTTGAGCGCCGCGGTCTGGGGCTTGTAGCTCACGCCGCCCACGACGGTCACGGCAACATGGCCGGTAACGTCGGCGATCTTGCTCGCGACCTCGTCGATCTGCTGGGCAAGCTCGCGCGTGGGGGTGATGACGAGCATCAAGGGACCGCGACCGTTGCCCTCGGGCTTCTTGGCGCCGCGACGGCGGTTGCGGCCTCCGCGCTCGCGCACGGGCTTGGGCGGAGCGATGTGCTCCAGGTTGTTCATGGTCGGCAGCAAAAAGGCAGCCGTCTTGCCGGTGCCGGTCTGAGCGGCGGCAAGCAGGTCGCGGCCCTCGAGCACAACGGGAATCGAGCCAGCCTGGACAGGCGTGGGCGCCGTGTAGCCAAGGTTCTCGATGGCACGAAGCATCTCGTCCGAAAGTCCCAGCTCGTCAAAGGCGGGCAGGCTCTCGGTCGCGGACTCAACGGTCTCGGCGGCGCTGGCCTCGTCGGCAGCATCGAAGGCAGCCTGGGTCATGGCCTCGCGGGCCTCGTCCAGAATCTCGGCGTCCGTGACGTCGGATACAGAATTACGCATATGTTGTTGTTCCTTATCTGCACGCGTTATGGGCACGGCATGCGGCCGCGCGAGCGTGCTTGGTAGTGCGCTAATACATACAAAAACAGGTGCGCACAGAGAGGACGTTGCTCAGCACGCTGGCGATCGCTTTGGCAGCCCTATCACGCGCCGTCCAGACGCAGCGGCCCTAAGCGATGGAGCAGATTCGCCGCCGGTTAGTATACCCGCGCTTCGCATGCCCCCACGTAAACCACAGATGACGGGGCGGGCCCGGACCGATTGTCTCAATCTGTAACAATTACGGAGCAAAACCGGGTCTACATGTTACGGATCGAGACAAACGGTCGGCACGGTTCACAAACGTCTCAATCTGTAACAGTTACGGAGCAAAATCGGTCCCAATTGTTATAGATCAAGACAGAGGGGGATTTCCGTCCAGTCCAAACCAAATCTCTCGCTCTTCCTGCAATTTCGAACATGTGGCCTATAATGTTGCTTTGGTTACGCTACATATTGCGCAGCCATTTAATACGTCGCCCACCGGGGGCCATTAATTCCTATCGCCTTATTGGCCAGGAAGCAATCAAAGGAGGTATCCGTGGCAGCAGAGACGCCTTGCTCGGTCCTCTATAACGATATTCGCTCGTTCGGCGGTCTTAAACATCTCGAGATCGCCCGAATGCTCATCAATGGAAACTCTTATCTCGGCAGTACCCTGCTCGAGAAATGCTCTTCCAACCGCTCGTATCTCACCCGTTACATCGTCCATCGCGAGCCTGACCAGTGCGCGCCCGCCATCTACAGCGA
The DNA here is from genome assembly GCA_937966215.1 of uncultured Collinsella sp. Taxonomy (GTDB): domain Bacteria; phylum Actinomycetota; class Coriobacteriia; order Coriobacteriales; family Coriobacteriaceae; genus Collinsella. The sequence goes on from CALCKK010000011.1 coordinate 187,959, forward strand.
CTTTGCCGTCACCACGCTCAATCTTTCCGCGGCAATCTGCAGCAAGCTCGGCGGCGGCGAGTCCGCCTATCAGGCAATCGCCGAGCACTATCGCGGCCCGGCCGCCAACGAAATGATGTCGGCTCTCGCCAGCTACAAGTTGGACAGCCGCCTATATGCAAATGCCCTCAATCACATCGACAACTTTGACGGCAATGCCGTGCGCGAGAAGAGTACGCTTTACCTTATGCTCTTTGTGGCAACGGGGGCGCTCGCCGACCCCATCCAAGGCGTGGCTACCGTCGAGCGCTTTTGCGACAGCAAGACAGGCGGGCACTTTGGCACCACCGAAACTACCGTCGGACGTGGCTTTACTGGCAGCCTGGAGCAGCCGCGCACCGTCGCCCCCAACCTCGGTCTGCTCAGGACACATGCCGACAACTGCGTTGACATGCAGATCCACCCCCTTACGCGTGACCCGCGCGGCACGGTAATTGGGTCCTTGCCCAAAACCTCGCCCAGCATCACCGATGTAGGCGCCGACGCATCGCGCGAGCATCTCCGCATTTGGCTCGAAGGCGGACGCTGGTACGCCCAGGGCCTTGGGTCGACCAACGGCACAGTGCTCGAATCGGGTGCAGGCGACGGCGATATTGTGATTGAGCCGCCGCGCGACCAACGCGAGCCCGGCAAGATCTATCCCCCGGTGGAAATCGAAAACAGCGACAGGCTCCATCTGGGTCTCTATACGACATTCCTTGTCATTGTGGACTAGCGCGGACGGCGATCGAAAGACGGCCGCCGTCCGTCTTTTGTCTTCTACCTTCTGCGTCGTAAACGACAATACTCAGCGGTATACGTGGGCAGTGCGGTTATCATGGTACTTTACCGATATCCGCACTGCTCACGTATACGCGCGGCAACCCATGCCAGACAAAGGAACGCCATGGATACTACCGATAGCGCCTATGGCGACAAACTCATCCGTCTCGACACGTTCGATACCGCCGTGGCAGTCGACCCCAGTGCCGAGGACGACGCCAAGCGCCGGTTTATGACGCTTATTCTTCAGACGGCATACCGTGACGGCGGCAATATCGGGCACGTGCTGCGCGCGACCAACACGAGCGGCGAGGTCTTTGCCGTCAAGCTGCTCAAGGACAACGCCATCCTTTCCGACCAGACGCCCGATCGCTCTGCCGAGCAAGCGGCTGCGCACCTGGCCAGCACCGCCGCGCTGTTCGAGGAGTACCGTCATCTGTGTACCGTCTCGCACCTGCGCGGATTTCTGCGCGTCTATGGCTACGGATCGTGCGAGAACGACCCGCTCATCCTCATGGAGTGGGTCGAGGGCACCTCGCTCAAGCAGGCGCTGCCCTTGCTTCCGCACGACGCCTCGGGCGGGCTGACCACCCAGATGGTCGCCGCCGTCGGAAACGCCGTACTTCGCGCGCTCTTGATGACCCAAGGCCTCGTGAATCCGGTCATCCATCGCGACCTGTCGCCTGCCAATATCATGTTCCGCACCACCAGCCGAACGCTCGAGCAGCAGATTGCCGATTGCTCCTTTGACCCCTGTCTCATCGACATGGGCTCCGCGACCATGGCCCTCGGCGACGACACGATCACCCGGCGCGCCGACATCTGGCGCTTTGCCACGCCCGCATACGCCGCGCCCGAAATGCTCACGCAGGATATCGAAGGCATCGCGGCCCTTCGCCGCTCGCCCGCGATCGACGTCTATGCGCTTTCGAGCATTCTGTACCAGCTCTACAGCGGTCGCAAACCGTTCGATGTCGAGTCGACGGGTGCCGCGGCGACCGGCTCGTTCTACCTCATAAAGACCAAGACCAAACCGGCGCCGCTCGAGCCGCGCTGCGAGGGCGACAAAGCGCTTGTCCAGATCATCATGAAAGGCATCTCGGTCGAACAGGGCGATCGCCCTACCGAGCAGCAGATGCTCGAGGTGCTCTCGACATACCTCCCCGCTGCAGAATCTGAGGACCGCGAGGGTGCAAGAGACGAGGCCGCAATTGATATCGATTCTGGCACGCACCTTAAGGTCGACGTCGCCGGCGAGCGCGCGCGAGAGATCTTGGAGCAGGCCCGGCACGACGCCATGACCCGCCGTCGCTTTATTATCGGCGGCGTCGTTGCGGTCGTTGCGGGGCTCGGCGTCGTTGGCGCGGCAACCCATGGCTTTGGCATCCCCGACTACCTGGACGGCATCCGCGGTTCGCTTGACGACTACACTTGGGACCAGCTGCAGGAGATTTCGCTCAAGATTAAGGCCGCCGAGACCCGTAGCGAGGCACGCGAGATTGCCAAGCGCTACCACCTGCTCGACGCTGATGGGCATATCCCCTATCCGTGCACCAAGCGTGTCACGCTCACCAACGGACTGCAGGTCGGCGCGCAGCTTGTGGGCATCCGCCACGATGAGCTTCTGGACGGGACGGGCAAGGCCGGGCTGACGTTTATGTTCGACGCGGGTATTGCTGAGCGCAACGCTACGGCTGAACCGCCGAGCGCCGGCTGGGCAGATTGCGAGCTGCGGGGATGGCTCAACGGCGACGGCCTTAAGCTGCTACCCAACGAGTTGCGCGCGCTCATCAAGTCTGTCAAGAAGACCTCGAATAACGTTGGCGCCGCCAACAGTGCATCGTGTCTGAGCGAGTTGCCTGCAACCCTTTGGCTGCCCGCCATGGTCGAGCTGTGCGGTACGCAACCGCCCGATTCGTTTGCCGAGGACTATCACTACCTGGCAGACATCTACAACGGCGAGGGCGAGGAGTATCAGCTCTTCCGCGAGCTCAAGGTGAGCCCGTATTCCACGAACGAGACGATGGTCCGCCAGTGGAAGGGCAAGGACACCTGTTGGTGGGAGCGCACGGTGAGCCCTGACACATCGGAGAGTGGAGGCACACTCTATTTGAATCGCGTGGGGCACGACGGCGACGTCTTTACGTACGCAACGCCTGCGGAAAAGCCAAACAAGCTAACCTGTGTGATCCCCGGGTTCTGCATCTAGGCGGCGGGCGTCTTGCCGTGACGGAACCCCTCCCCGGCAATTGTCTCGATCTGTAACACTAGCTCGGCAGATACAGGTCTAGATGTTACAGATCGAGACAAACCCCCGCCCCGCGAGACAACATCTCAATCTGTAACAGTAAGGGGTTAAAAACCTCTCTAGATGTTACAGATCAAGACATTTGAGTTGACCGCGGACAGTCTGTCTCGATCTGTAACAGTTAGAACCCAAAAAACCAGTCTAGATGTTACAGATTAAGACATTGAGTTTCCTGTCAACTGTTTGTCTTGATCTGTAACAAATACTCGGTAAAACGGGGTCTAGTTGTTACAGATCGAGACGTTAGTTTTCGGTTGAAATGTTTGTCTAAATCTGTAACAGCTATGGTTCAAAAACCGGTCCAGACGTTACAGATTGAGATGTTTGGCAGAGACGGCCACCGATTGAGCAGCCACCCTCATCTGTAATGAAAAGTCATACATTCCAACTATTACTGGACACCCCCAGGGGGTATGGGTGTATAGTATCGGCAGGTTAACAATTCCAATACCGAGCCACAGAAAGGAGAAGCCATGGCTCAAGATAAATTCGATGTGGGTGGCATGACATGCGCCGCCTGTCAGGCGCACGTGGACCGTGCCGTGAGCAAGCTCGACGGCGTCGAGAGCGTCGCGGTCAATCTGCTCGCCGGCTCTATGCTGGTGGACTACGACCCCGTGCAGGTCTCCCCCGACGATATCTGCACCGCCGTCGACCGCGCGGGCTACTCGGCCTCGCCCGTCGATGTGAGCACCGGTGCCGCCGGCTCAAACGGCAGCACGCAAGCCAGGTCCGGCGCCGCCCATATGGAGTCGCCCACCAAAAAACTGGAGGCCGCCGCCTCTGCCATGCGCACTCGTCTCATCGTCTCAATCGTATTCCTCATCCCGCTGTTCTACATAGGCATGGGGCACATGCTTGGCTGGCCGCTGCCCGGCGTCTTCACCGACCATACCCACAGCATGACGCTCGCCCTCACCGAGCTCGTCCTGCTTATCCCCATCGTCTATGTCAACGACGCGTACTTTATCAACGGGTTTAAATCGCTCGCGCACGGCGCGCCCACCATGGACGCCCTTATTGCCGTGGGCGCCACCGCTTCCGTCGCCTGGTCGTTCTATGCCATGTTTATCATGGCCGACCAGCTGGCCGCCGGGCAAATCCACGAGGCCATGATGACGAGCATGGGCAACCTGTATTTTGAGAGTGCGGGCACGATCCTGTCGCTCGTCACCGTGGGCAAATACCTCGAGACACGCAGCAAATCCAAGACCGGCGGCGCCATCGAGGCGCTCATCGACCTGGCGCCCAAGAGCGCGACCGTCGTGGCAGAGGATGGCACCGAGACCACCGTCGACGTCGACAGCATCCTTCCCGGCCAGGTCCTGCGCGTACGCCCCGGAGAGTCCATCCCCGTCGATGGCGTGGTGCTCGAGGGCAGCTCGGCCGTGGACGAGAGCGCGCTCACCGGCGAGTCCATCCCCGTGGAAAAGACCGCCGGCGACACTGTCAACGCGGCCACGGTCAACCGCACGGGCTCGTTTACCTTCCGCGCCACGCGTGTGGGCACCGACACGTCGCTCGCCAAGATTATCCAGCTCGTCGAGGACGCCAACGCCACCAAGGCGCCCATCGCCCGCATGGCCGACAAGGTCGCCGGCGTGTTCGTGCCCGTGGTGTTTGTAATCTCGGTCGTGACCTTTGTAGTGTGGATGGCACTGACCGGCAGCATGAACGAGGCGCTCACCTCCGCCGTGGCCGTGCTGGTGATCAGCTGCCCGTGCGCACTGGGTCTGGCCACGCCCGTCGCCATTATGGTGGGTACCGGCAAGGGCGCCGAGATGGGCATTCTGTTCAAGAGTGCCGAGGCGCTGGAGAATCTGCGCAGTGTGGGCACCGTGGTGCTCGACAAGACGGGCACGGTCACCCGCGGCAAGCCTGCCGTGACCGATATCGTAGTAGCCACGCGTGCTGACGGCTCGCCCGCCATGAGCGAAAAGTCGCTGCTCAAGCTGGCCGCCGCGTTGGAGCGCTCGAGCGAGCACCCGCTGGCCGAGGCGATTATGGCCGAGTGCGAGGCACGCGGAATTGTCGCGCGCATGGTCGAGGACTTTGCCGCCGTGCCCGGTCGTGGCGTAACGGCGCGCGAGGGGCAGAATGTCATCGCCGCCGGCAACGTACGCCTGATGAACGAGTTGGGCGTTACCGTGCCCGCGGGTCTTACCGAGCAATTTGCCGCCGAGGGCAAAACACCGCTGTTCTTTGCCAAGAACGGCGAGCTTGTCGGCACCATCGCCGTGGCTGACGAGGTCAAAGAGACGAGCGCCGGGGCCATCGCCGCGCTCCGCAAGCTCGGCGTCGACGTGCGCATGCTCACCGGCGACAACCGCGTGACGGCCGAGGCTATCGCCCGCCGCGTGGGACTCACCAGCGAACAGGTCATCGCCGACGTCCTCCCCGCCGACAAGGAACGCCACGTGCGCGAACTGCAGGATGCGGGCGGCAAGGTCGCCATGGTGGGCGACGGCATCAACGACTCCCCCGCCCTGGCGCGCGCCGACGTGGGCCTTGCGATCGGCACCGGCGCCGACATCGCCAAAGAAGGGGCAGATGTGGTGCTCATGCGCAGCGACCTCATGGATGTTGCGCGCGCCATCGAGCTTTCGCGCGCCACGATCCGCAACATCAAGCAGGACCTGTTCTGGGCGCTGTTCTACAACGGCATCGGCATTCCGCTGGCGGCAGGCGTGTTCTTCCCCCTCACCGGTTGGCAGCTCTCGCCGATGTTCGGCGCCGCGGCCATGAGCCTGTCGAGCGTGTGCGTCGTAAGCAATGCGCTGCGCCTACGAACCTTTAAGCCTAAAGTGGCAAAATAGGTTCACCCTTAAGTCCATTTAGAACGGGTTTTCCAGGTGCCCGAGATTGACCTGAAAGAGGAGCGACGCGTACTTTGGTACGCGAGCGACGGCTTGAAGGTCAAGGTCGGGTGCCTGGGAAAGCCGACACAACAGAGAGGAATACCCATGCGTTACACAATCAAGACTTCCGGCCTCATGTGCGGCCACTGCGACGCTACTGTCGAGACGGCACTGCTCAACGTGGCCGGCGTGACCGACGCCGACGCCGATCACGAGACCCAGACCGTCCAGGTGGAGTGCGCCGACACCGTGACCGCCGAGCAGCTCGCCGCCGCCGTCGAGGGCGCCGGCGAGAAGTTCCACGCCCTGTCCGTAACCGCCGCGTAACGACCCACGCGCACCCCGACCAGAAACGAGGACCCGCCATGATGGCAGACCATAAATCGGTGACCCGCATGCTCAAGACGGCACGCGGTCAGATCGACGGCATCCTGCGGATGGTCGAGGAGGACCGCTACTGCGTCGATATTTCCACGCAGCTTATGGCAACGCAGGCGCTCATTGCGCGCATCAACGCCGACGTGCTCAAGGCGCATATCGAGGGCTGCGTGACTTCGGCAATCGAATCGGGCGACGAAGACCTCAAAGCCGCCAAGCTCGCCGAGATCGAACGCGTCGTCGATAAACTCGCCAAGTAACTGGTGCAAAGGGGACAGGTTGCATTACACCATCATGGTGCATCAGGGACGGGTACGTCTACGCCACATTGGTGCAGATTAACCTGTCCCCATTGCACCAAAAGGGGTATAAAGGCGTGCGGTATATCGAACGAAAGGCAATTCGCATGAATGACTTTATGAAGGGCCGCAACGGCGCCGACGAGCTCACCATCGTAATGGGCTTCGCCGGCATCGTCATCGCAATGATCGGATCGCTCGCACGCATCCAGTGGCTCAGCTGGATCGCCATCGCCGTCATCGTGATCGGCGTGCTGCGCGGCCTGTCCAAGAACATCGACGCGCGTCGCAAGGAGAACGCGACCTTTGTCGCCGCGACCGCGAACGTCCCCGGCTTGGGCAAGTTCGTCGCCAGCTTGGGCGGCGGCGCTGCGGCGGCCAGCACCTCACGCGCGGCCGGCACCAGTAAGGAAGACTTTGAGCGTGCCAAGCGCACGGCCAAGAAGATGTGGAAGGGCCGCAAGACCACGGCATACCTCAAGTGCCCCAACTGCGGCCAGATGCTGTCCGTCCCCAAGGGCAAGGGCAAGATCCGCGTCACCTGCCCCAAGTGCCACGCCAAGATGGAAACGCGCTCGTAGCGCCCGCACGCGGGACAAATTAATTAGGTTTGTTTGTCCCAAATCCTAAGTATTTGTTCGATAAAAAAGCCGAGGCCTCGTGTTGAGACCTCGGCTTTTGCATGCGGCAACGGAGCCGCCCCTTTGTCACACCTACGCCACGCCGTCGCGGGCAAGCTCCTCGGCCAACGCCTCGGCAGGCATGTCCATAATCGTGTCGAGCTCGTTATCAACCTCGGGGATACGCTTCACCTTGAGCTTGCGCACCAGATCACCGCGACACATCACGTGCATCGGCTCACGCAGAGCGCACAGATCATCGAGCGGGTTCTCGCGCGTCACCAGGATATCAGCGGCCTTACCGCACTCGATTGTGCCGGTCTCGCCGCCCAGCCCCAGCAGCTCGGCATTGACCTGCGTGGCCGTATGCAGCGCGAAGGCGTTGCTCACACCCACGTACTTGGCAAAATAGGCCACCTCGCGCCACATGTCGTACTGGGTCACGAACGGACAGCTCGAATCCGTGCCCAGGCCTACCTTGATACCGGCTTCCAGCGCCGCACGAGCGCTCTCGATAATGCCCGAGCACACGATGTCGCCGTTCTTCTTTTGCGTGTCAGTCGAATGAGTCTTTTCCGGGTCGAGCAATACAAACGGCAGCGCCGGGCTGATGGTGCAGGTCACGCTGGGCGCACGCCCCTCAAGCTGCGTGCCCGCGGCGCCGCGGTACAGTTCCAGGATCTCGGGCGTCAACGGAGCGCCGTGCTCAATCGTGTCAACGCCGGCCTCAAGCGCGGCCTTCACACCTTCGGTACTCTCGACATGGGCCATAACCGGAAGACCCATATCGTGTGCCGCCTTGCACGCCGCTGCGGCAACCTCCACGGGCATACGCAGCACGCCTGGCTCGCCTACTTCGGTCGCGTCGAACACGCCGCCCGTCACGAACAGCTTGATGACGTCGGCACCACGCGCGTACAAGTCGCGCACCTGTTCGGCCGCCTCGGCGGGACTGTTGGCCACCTGGGCGAACAAGCCCGCGCCATGGCCACTCGGCACCGTGACGCCCGTTCCCGGCGCTACCAGGCGAGGACCCTGATACTTTCCGGCATCGATAGCATCGCGCACGGCAATGTCGGCAAACAGCGGGTCGCCCGCGCCGCGCACCGTGGTCACGCCGCTTGCCAGCTGCTGCTGGGCACTGCCCTTGAGGATGCGGCGGACGATGGCACGCCCCACGGGATTATCGAGCTTCTTCATCAGCGCTCCCGCATCGCCGGCCGAGACAGGCTTGCCCGAGCCGCACAGGTGCGCGTGCATATTGATGAGACCGGGCATGAGATACGCCCCTGCCAGATCGATGACCTCGGCACCCGCGGGCGCCTGCGCCACAGCACTCGGCCCCATCCAGGTGATGACGCCGCGCTCAACAGTCACGGCCATATCGGGTTGCGGCTCCATATGCTCCGAACCATCCAGAATGGTCGCATTGATAAACAACGTGGAACGATCGGCAGATGCCATATCGAGCTCCTCCCTCACGATTAACTTGAACATTTGTCCATTATCACCCAGTGCGGCAGGGTTGCTGCGGACATATCGGTTAACGGAGAAAGGATGAGACACGGAGAACGGAATGCATTGCAGTCCCATCCCAGCGACATCCGGGAAATGTCTAGATCTGTAACAGGTAGACCGGGTTTTAGCAGCCAGATGTTACAGATCGAGATCTTTCGGCACCGCGTCCAACCTTTGTCTCGATCTGTAACAGTTAGAGCGGTTTTTGGCCGTTAGATGTTACAGATTAAGATATTCTCCAGCCCTGTCGTCAAACGTCTAAATCTGTAACAGTTAGACAGGTTTTCGGCCTCTAGATGTTACAGATTGAGATCTTTTAGCGGCAGCCAACCTTCTGTCTCGATCTGTAACAGCTACGAGGCCAAACGGCCCCTTGTTGTTACAGATCGAGACAAACTCGGCAGGAACAACCACATTCGCGTCAGTTGCACCCCTTAGCACCCATACCACTGACGCTTCCATCCCTCAGCCAAATCGGCCCGCTGCGAAATACCCGCCAGCCTCATCTTTTCAGCCAGCTTCCCCGGATTCTTGAGCTCATCAAACGTAAACCGAAGCACCTTATGCCCGAGCATTGTCAGATGAGATTCCCGCTGACGCTCTGCCACGAATGGGTCAACCGACTCCCGACCCTCGCCGCTCTGCAAGGTGTACTTCCCCTTTCCGTCGAGCTCGCCGATGACACACGTCCCGTCCTCGAGCCGCCAAAAATAGTCGACGCGAAACACCTGGCTCGGATCGAGCGGGTCGCGAAACTCCACCTGCAGCTCCGGAACCGGGAAGCCGTACGCAATAAAGAATGCTCGGAACCGAGACTCGCCGCCGTTTTCAGACAGCCCGTCCGCATACGACGCAATCACCTGTGCCCTGCGATACCCTCGCCTGCCCTCGCAATCGGCGCGGAGGCGCTCGCACAAATCCCCACGTGATACGCCTTTCGCCCGCAGTGCAGAATCGGCAATCGCCAACCCGTAGGAGAACGGCGCACGCAGTAGGCAATCCTCCACCGTGCGCCAAAACGACGTCACCCGCACGCCATCAACATGCTCGAGTGCGCCCGCCATCTGCGGACGCAACAACCTGCACCCGCCGCTCAACGTCACCGAACAACCCGTCTTAACAAGAAAACGCGACCCAAGCAGATCATTCGGCACCTCCAGACCCCACAAAAGCGCCGCGTCATAGCCCCAAAACGCCCAATCGGGATGAAACTCTGCAAGCCCTTTGATGGTACGCAGCGTTCGCTCCGCCGGCGTCAGCACACCCCAATCATGTTGAAAGCAGAACAAATACGGCTCGGGTTCCGCGATATCGTCGGTTCCAACATGACGCCGCAGCCACATGAGCTCGGCATTGTCATGCGTTGCGAGCAGCGCACCTTGCTCGGTCGCCTCCGTGAGTCGCGCGAGCATCCTATTCCGCGCCAACGTGTTGCGAGTCGTATGCTTGTGCTTGAAAACGGTATTAGACACTTCCATCACCACCACATCGGACAAATGAACCATCGTCACCGTTGCCTCCGCCGACAAATGTCTTGATCTGTAACAGGAAGACCGATTTTTGGCCGTTAGATGTTACAGATTGAGACATTCCCCCCAACCAGGTGCCAAACGTCTCGATCTGTAACAGGTAGACCGGTTTTTTGTCCCTAAACGTTACAGATTGAGACAAAGTCAGGGCAGCAGGCGACACCAGCCACATCCCCTACTCCCATTCCTGTTCGTAGATGTTGAGCGACTTCACGTACCGCCCCTGGGCGCCCATGATGTCGCGAACCAGGCGCAAAAAGAAGCTGATGCACGAGGTATCGAAGCCATCATCTAGGTCCTCGGGATGCACCGAGCCCGGCCCGTCGACCGCCGTGTCGCTCAGGCGCGCGATGTCATACAGGTAGAGCTGCCCCGCCGTCAGCCAGACATCGTCGATGCACGCGAGTCGCACCGCAATCGCGCCATCGTTCCAGCGCTCCTTTTGCACGATATGTGGGTCGTAGACGTCAAAGCGACGGTCGGTGCGCGTGTCTTTCAGCACGACCATGCCAGTCGCGGGATCCTTGTCAAAAATGCCAAAGCGCGAGAAATACTGTGTGTCGCGCACCTGCTCAAGCCGCTTGAGCGAGGCTGGCAAAATCGATGCCGGTGGCTCATCCACATACAGCTCCAACAGCGTCTTGCCATGGCGATAGGGGCGCTCAAACAACAGCCAATCGGTAAACGCCATGTTGTAGGCCATGATTTCGTTTTGCGAAGGCTCGGTGCAATAGCTGAGCCACGGGTCAACAATGATCTCGAACTGCTCGCGCGCCGGCTCCAGGAATTGAAACTTCCGCAGCATCCAAAAATGGGCCATGTCGGCAATATCGTTGCCGACGGCTTCAGCCAGCTCAGCTCGGTCAAAAACTTGGTCAGTCATGGCATCCTCCTCAAACTGATGGACCTCAATTTGAGCTTACGAGGAGGCTGGGCAGCCACGACCAGCGCGGGCAAAATAGGCCTCCGGCTGCAAACCAGATGCTGACCAAACACTTGACGAAAAGCTTGACCGAAAATGCGCACCGCAACAAAACCGCAGGTAAATATAGACGGCCAACCCGCCCTTTTGAGCCAGATACCCGCAGCCACCACAGAAACAACAGGTGACCACGGCCCAAGAAGTCGACAAATGAACACCCGTACGTCGGCAAACGAGCAAATCGCCCGCAAAGAGTGTCCCCAACGACTAGACAAAAAATGACTAGTCATTGGGGACGTTCTTAAATGACTACTTTACAGCTCCAGCGCCTCGGCGACTTCGGCTGCGCAGGCCAGGGCATCGGCCATGGCACTCACAACGAGCGAGCTGCCGTTGCGGGCATCACCCGCCACATACACCGGCACGGCATCCGCGGCGATACCCTCCGTGCGATGCGCGAGGTGCGAGCCCTCGGCAGCCATCACCGGCAGCGGACGACCAGCGGTGGCAACAGACACGCCAACGGCGTCGAACACACCGTGCTCCGGGCCCGTAAAGCCGCAGGCGATGAGCACCAGCTGCGCCGGCACCTCGTGCTCGGAGCCCGCAATGCGTTCGGGCTTGCCGGCCGACCAGTCCAGATCGACCACGCGCAGACCCGCAGCCGCGCCCTTCTTGTCCAGCAGCACCTCGAGGGTATCCACGCCCCAGGCACGCATCTCGCCGCCCATGGCGGCAATGGCCTCCTGCTGGCCGTAGTCGGTCTTCTTTACATTGGGCCACTGCGGCCAAGGGTTGCTCGCCGCACGCTTATCGGGCGCAGCCGGCAAGAACTCAAACTGGCGCACGCTGCGCGCACCCTGGCGCACCGCGGTACCTACGCAGTCGTTGCCCGTATCGCCACCGCCAATGACCACGACGTCCAAGCCGCGCGCGTTCACCGCGGGCTCGCCGCCGTCGAGCACCGAGACGGTCGAAGCCGTCAGGTAGTCCACGGCATACACCACGCCGGGAGCATCCACGTTCGCAGCCGAAAGCCCACGCGGAGCGCGGGCACCAGCAGCCACCACGACGGCGTCAAAGCCATCGAGCTTGGCCGCCACTGCAGGGTCCGTCACATCGGCGCCCAGCTCAAACACAATGCCCAGCTCGCGCATGAGCGCCACGCGACGCTCGACCACGGACTTCTCGAGCTTCATGTTGGGAATGCCGTACATGAGCAGGCCGCCCGGGCGGTCGTCACGCTCAAACACCGTCACGCGGGCACCGCGACGCGCAAGTTCCCATGCAGCCACCAGGCCAGCCGGGCCGGAGCCCACCACGGCAACCGCGGGTGCGTCCTCCCCTGCCGGCTCAAAGCGACGCGGGCCGCCGTTTGCCCATTCGTGGTCGCTGATCGCACGCTCGTTGTCATGGATCGTCGTGGGCTGGCCATCGACCGAACCCAGGTTGCATGCGGCCTCGCACAGCGCCGGACACACGCGACTCGTAAACTCGGGCATGGGCGAGGTGAGCGACAGGCGCTCGGCAGCCTCGTCCCAGCGGCCGCGGTACACCAGCTCATTCCACTCGGGAATCAGGTTATGCAAAGGGCATCCGCTCGGGCGTGCCTTGCCAAAGCTCGCGCCCATCTGGCAAAACGCCACGCCGCACATCATGCAGCGGCTCGCCTGGGCACGGCGCGCATCGTCGTCGAGCTCCACGTACAGCGGATCGAAATCATGGCTGCGCTCCTCCACAGGGCGCAGCTCGTGGGTCACGCGATCGATATCAAGAAAAGCACCGGGCTTACCCATGGCACTTACGCCTCCTTCTTGGTCGAAGCAACAGGGCTGGCAGCCACGGACGCAGCGCCCGCAGCACCGCCCGCGGCATCAAAGTGAGCGACATCCGCGGCACTCGCGCGACCGGTCACGATGTCAAACGCCAACTCCTCGGCCTGCGCATGCGTCTTGCCGGCAGCTTCACCCGCGGCGACAATCGCCAGCACGCGCTCGTACTCGGTCGGAATGACCTTCACAAAGTGCTTGCTCATCGTCTCAAAGCTGTAAAGCAACTTAATGCCGCGCGGGCTCTGCGTCGCGTCCACGTGCTCCTGGATGAGCTCGCGAATCTGCACCAGCTCGGCGGCCGTCGGGGCCTTGAGTTCAACGCTCTCGTGGTTCACGCGGGCATCGAGTGTGCCGTACTGGTCAAAGACAAAGGCCACGCCACCCGTCATACCGGCGGCGAAGTTCTGCCCGACCTCGCCCAGGATGAGCGCCAGGCCGCCCGTCATGTACTCGCAGCCATGGTTGCCGCAGCCCTCGACCACCACGGTGGCACCGGAGTTGCGCACGGCAAAACGCTGGCCGGCCAGACCGTTAATGAAGCCACGGCCGCTCGTGGCGCCAAAGAACGCAACGTTGCCCACGATGATGTTCTCGTCGAACTTGTAGGTCGCATGCGGGTTGGGGCGCACCGACACCTCGCCGCCCGAAAGGCCCTTGCCAAAGTAGTCGTTGGCGTCGCCGCACACGTTAAGCGTAATGCCGCGCGGCAGGAAGGCGCCAAAGCTCTGACCGGCCGAACCATCGCAATCGATGGTGATGGAGCCGGCGGGCAGACCCTCGGGATGCGCCTTGGTCACCGCGTTTCCCAGGATGGTGCCCACGCAACGGTTGACGTTGGCGATATCGGCGCGGAAGCGAATCGGACGCAGGTGCGCACGGGCATCGGCCGTATAGGGCACAAACAACGTGGAGTCGAGCGTCTTGTCGAGCTCGCTGTCCGCGGCCATCTGCGGCAGGAAGTGGCGACCGTCGGCACCCGGGATATGGGCACCGAACTCACAGGTCGCGCTCGCCAGCACGGGCGACAGATCCAGCAGGTTAGCCTTGCGGTTGCCCGGCACCTCGATCTGGCGCAAGCACTCGGGATGGCCGACCATCTCGTCGACGGTGCGGAAGCCCAGGCTCGCCATGACCTCGCGCAGCTGCTCGGCAACAAAGAGCATAAAGTGCTCGACGTGCTCGGGCTTGCCGCGGAAGCCGCGACGCAGGCGGCAGTTTTGCGTAGCGATGCCGGCCGGGCAGGTGTCCTGCTGGCAGTCGCGCTGCATGAGGCAGCCCATGGAGATGAGCGGCATGGTCGCAAAGCCAAACTCCTCGGCGCCCAGCAAGCAGGCGACGGCAACATCGGTGCCGTCCATGAGCTTGCCGTCGGCCTCGAGCACCACGCGGGAGCGCAGGCCGTTTTGCAGCAGCGTCTGCTGGGCCTCGGCAAGGCCGAGCTCCAGCGGCAGGCCGGCATGCCAAATGGAATCGCGCGCCGCGGCACCCGAGCCGCCATTGTGGCCGCTGATCAAGATCTTGTCGGCAGCGCCCTTGGCCACACCGGTTGCGATGGTGCCGACGCCGGCCTCGCTGACCAGCTTGACCGACACGCGCGCGCCGGGGTTGGCATTCTTAAGGTCAAAGATCAGCTCTGCCAGGTCCTCGATGGAGTAGATGTCGTGGTGCGGCGGAGGCGAGATCAGGCCGATGCCGGGCGTGGACTGACGGACCTCGGCAATCCAGGGGTAGACCTTCTTGCCGGGCAGGTGGCCACCCTCGCCGGGCTTGGCGCCCTGGGCCATCTTGATCTGAATCTCGAAGGCGCTGCACAGGTAGCGGCTCGTCACGCCAAAGCGCGCACTTGCCACCTGCTTGATCGCGGAGTTCTTGGAATCACCGTTAGCCAGCGGGGTCTCGCGACGCGGATCCTCACCGCCCTCGCCCGAGTTGGAACGGCCGTGCAGGCGGTTCATGGCGATGGCCATGCACTCGTGTGCTTCCTTGCTGATGGAGCCGTACGACATGGCGCCGGTGTTAAAGCGGCGGACGATGTTGAGCGCGGGCTCGACCTCGTCGAGCGAAACCGGCGTGCGGCCGCTGGCATCAAAGTCGAGCAAGTCGCGCAAACGCACGGCACGGCCGGTGCGGTGCAGGCGGGCGCTGTACTCCTTAAAGGTGTCGTAGCTGTCCTCACGGCAGGCGGTCTGCAGCAGGTAGACGGTCTGGGGGTCGATGAGGTGTTCCTCGCCGCCGAGCGGGCGCCACTTGGTCAGGCCCAGCGTGGGCAGCTGATCGGGAGCCGGGCTCTTAAGGATAGCGAGCGCGGCGTCGTAGCGCTCGTTTTGCTCGCGTTCAACGTCCTCGACACCCATACCGCCCACACGGCTCACCGTGCCGGCAAAGTACGCGTTGACGAACTCCGGCGTAAAGCCCACGGCTTCGAAGATCTGCGCCGAATGGTAGCTCTGCACCGTGGAGATGCCCATCTTGGACATGATGGAGACGATGCCGGCGGTCGCAGCCTTGTTGTAGTTGGCGATGCCCTGCTCGGCCGTCACGTCCAGGTCGCCGCGTGCCGCCAGATCGCGGATGCACGCATGTGCGTTGTACGGATAGATGCCGCTCGCGGAGTAGCCCACCAGTGCCGCAAAGTCGTGCGGGGACACGGCGTCACCGCACTCCACCACGATGTCGGCAAAAGTACGAACGCCGGCGCGGATCAGGTGGTTGTGCACGCAGCCCACGGCGAGCAGCGACGGCACGGGCACCTCGCCCGCAGCGGCACGATCGCTCAACACCACAATGTTCACGCCGTCGCGGACCGCAGCCTCAACGTCCTCGGCAAGCTGTTTGAGCGCAGCCTGCAGCGCGCCCTCGCCGGCATCGCGGCGGTAGACGGCACGGAAACGACGGGTCTTAAAGCCAACACGGTCGATGGCACAGATATGCTCGAACTCTTCCTCGTTGAGCAATGGGCGCTCCAAGCGCACCAGCTGACAGGCCGTGCGGGAATCCTCGAGCAGGTTGCCGTGGTTGCCCAGGTAGAGCGTGGTCGAAGTCACCATGTGCTCGCGCAGGGCATCGATCGGAGGATTCGTGACCTGAGCGAACAGCTGATAGAAGTAGTCAAAGAACGAACGCGTCTTCTTGGACAGGCAGGCCAACGGCGCATCGATACCCATCGAGGCGAGCGGGGCCTTGCCCTGCTGGGCCATGGGGCGCACGACCTCGTCAACATCATCCCAGTGATAGCCGAGCTTGGCCATGCGCACGGCGGCGGGCACCTCGGCATCCTCGGCGGGCGCGGGCGCGGCGGGCTCATCGAGCGCGTCGACGGTCAGTGTCTCCTCGGCAATCCAGTCGCGGTAGGGCTTCTCCTTGGCATAGCGGGCGCGCAGCCCGTCGTTGTAGATCACGCGGCCGCGGGCAAAATCGACCTCGAGCATCTGGCCCGGTCCCAGGCAGCCGCTCGTCAGGATGTTCTCGGGGCTCACCTCGATGGTGCCCACCTCGCTTGCCAGCATAAAGCGGCCATCGCGCGTCACGTAGTAGCGGGCGGGGCGCAAGCCGTTGCGGTCGAGGGCGGCGCCCAGCGTGCGACCGTCGGTAAAGGCGATGGCCGCCGGGCCGTCCCAGGGCTCCATGAGCATGGACTGGTAAGCGTCGTAGGCGCGGCGCTCCTCACTCAGGCTATCGTTGTGGTCCCACGGCTCGGGCAGCAACATGGACGCGGCACGCGTGAGCGGGCGACCGTTCATGACCAAGAATTCGAGCACGTTGTCCAGAATCGCGGAGTCGGAACCCTCGCGGTTGATGATGGGCATCACGCGCTCAAGATCGTGCTGCAGCACGGGGCTGTACAGGTTGGGTTCGCGGGCGCGAATCCAGTTGACGTTGCCCTTGAGGGTGTTGATCTCGCCGTTATGGATGATAAAGCGGTTGGGGTGCGCACGCTCCCAGCTGGGCGTGGTGTTGGTGGAGTAGCGCGAGTGGACGAGCGCCACGGCCGTTTTGACGGCGGCGTCGTTGAGGTCGATGAAGAAGCGGCGCATCTGCGTGGCGACCAGCATGCCCTTGTACACGATGGTGCGCGAGCTCATGGAGCACACGTAGAAGATCTTGTCTCGCAGGGCAAACTCGGCATCGGCCTTCTTTTCGATGGTGCGGCGGCACACGTACAGGCGACGCTCAAAGGCATCGCCGGCGGGCGTGTCGTCCGGACGGCCCAGGAAGGCCTGCAGGATAGTGGGCATGCAGGCGCGGGCCGTCTCGCCCAGGTCGTGCGGGTCGACGGGCACCTCGCGCCAAAAGAGCAGCGGCACGCCGGCCTCGGCACAGCCCTCCTCAAACACGCGGCGGGCATCCTCTACGCCCTTGTCGTCCTGCGGGAAGAACAGCATGGCCACGCCATAGTCGCCCTCTGCCGGCAGAATCTGACCGCACTTTTGAGCCTCTTTACGGAAAAAGTGATGCGGAACCTGGAACAGGATGCCAGCGCCATCGCCGGTATTCTTCTCGAGTCCCGTGCCGCCGCGGTGCTCCAAGTTGACCAGAATGGACAGCGCATCGTCCAGAATCTGGTGATGGCGCTCACCGTTGATATCGGCAAGCGCGCCGATGCCACATGCATCGTGGTCGAATTCGGGGCGATAAAGGCCCTGCTGCTGAGCGGAATCTGCCTGCATCGCGATCCTCCCCTAGATATTAGTCAGTCAGTTGAATAGGCATACTAGGAGCATCGCCGGCCCGCTGTGTTTCCCGCCCGTTTCGAAACAATCGCGTAACGCACGCCCTACGAGTGGACACCGCCGACCTCAAGGGCGACAACATAGGCCCCAAGTTCGGCCTGTTAGCTCACCACTTCAAACATCTCAATCTGTAACAGGAGGAGCCGATTTTGGCGCCTAGATGTTACAGATTGAGATTTTCTGCGGGACGGTTTTGGTTTGTCTCGATCTGTAACACGAAGGGCCGGTTTTGGCGGTCAGCTGTTACAAATCGAGATTTTCCATAGGACCATTTCTTCCTGTCTCGATCTGTAACACGAAGGGCCGGTTTTGGCGGTCAGCTGTTACAAATCGAGATTTTCCATAGGACCATTTCTTCCTGTCTCGATCTGTAACAGCTAGGCCCAATTTCCATCCCCAGTTGTTACAGATCGAGACATTTCGGCAGTCCCCTTGCGCCATCCTATTCAAATACAACTATTTTGTTAGTCTTGGTTAACTTTTGAACCTAAAACGGGTATCCTTTGCGGCGTCAAGCAAACGGCACGCACACTGTGCCAGATCAAGGAGGCCCCTATGGCGCACCGAGCAGACCAACAGACGATGCAACTCGTCCTTATCCGTCACGGAGAATCCGAGTGGAACAAACTCAACCTGTTCACCGGCTGGACCGATGTTGAGCTCACGGACACGGGCCGCGAAGAAGCCGCCGCAGGCGGTCGAGCCCTCAAAGAAGCCGGTTTCGACTTTGACGTCTGCTACACTTCGCGCCTCAAGCGCGCGATCCACACCCTCAACATCGTGCTCGGCCAAATGGATCGCGAGTGGCTGCCCGTCATCAAATCCTGGAAGCTCAACGAGCGCCACTACGGAGCGTTGCAGGGTCTCAACAAGGCCGATGCCGCGGCAGAGCACGGCGACGAGCAGGTGCTCATCTGGCGCCGTTCCTTCGATGTCTGCCCGCCGGCGCTCGAGCCGGGCGACAGTCGCGACCCCCACACCCAGGAGCAATACCGCGACGTCGCGCCCGATCAACTGCCCTATACCGAGTGCCTCAAGGACACGATCGCCCGCGCCTGGCCCTATTTCGAAGACGAGATTCGCCCCCAGATGCTCGCCGGCAAGCGCGTACTCATCGCCGCGCACGGCAACTCCCTGCGCTCACTCGTCATGAAGCTCGAGCACCTCACGCCCGAGGAGATCCTCAAGGTCAACATCCCCACCGGCGTGCCGCTCGTCTACACCTTCGATACCGATTTCAATGTCCTCAACAAGCGCTACATCGGCGACCCGGCGACCATCGCCGCCAAGATCGACGCCGTGGCCAATCAGGGCAAGGCGCGCAAGTAGCCCAAACCTAAACCCAGAGCGTGGCGCCGCGCAACCCAAGTGCAGCGCCACGCCACCCCAACGTAGGAACCAGCCATGCTCAACCATCTCAAACAACACTTTGGCTCCCGACGCACCGGTGGTCACGGAGGCCTAGACATTGCGCGGCATGTCGGCCCCGGGCTGCTCGTGACCGTCGGCTTTATCGACCCGGGCAACTGGGCCTCCAATATGGCCGCGGGCTCGCAGTTTGGCTACGCGCTGCTGTGGATCGTCACACTGTCCACGATTATGCTCATTGTGCTGCAGCACAATGCGGCGCACCTGGGTATCGCCACGGGCGCCTGTCTTGCCGAGGCCACGACACGCTTTCTCCCCCGCATCGTGGGACGCGCGGTGCTCGGCAGCGCCTATCTCGCGACCATCGCCACCGCCATGGCCGAAGTCCTGGGTGGCGCGATTGCCCTTCAAATGCTCTTTGGGCTGCCCGTGCGCGCGGGCTGCGTCATCGTGGCGGCAGTATCGATGGCGATGCTCATGACGAACTCCTACAAGCGTGCCGAACGCTGGATCATCGCCTTCGTAGGCGTGGTAGGACTCTCGTTTTTGGCCGAGCTTGCACTAGTCAAGGTCGACTGGCCGCAAGCCGCCGCAAGCTGGATCACGCCCAGTATGCCCACTGGCTCTGCCGCGATTATCGTGAGTGTCCTGGGTGCGGTCGTTATGCCCCACAACCTCTTTCTACACTCCGAGGTCATCCAATCCATGCACTTCGAAGGCCAAGGCGAGCAGGTTATCGAAGAGCGTCTGCGCTATGAGCTCTTCGACACGCTCTTTTCGATGGGCGTGGGCTGGGCAATCAACTCGGCCATGGTCATCCTGGCCGCAACGACCTTCTTTGCGCACGGCATTGTCGTAGACGACCTCGCCGTCGCAGCGGACACGCTCTCCCCCATTCTGGGCCCAGCAAGCTCGACCATCTTTGCGGTGGCGCTGCTGTTTGCGGGCCTCTCGAGTAGTGTGACGGCAGGCATGGCGGCAGGCACCATCACCGCAGGCATGTTCGACGAGGAATACGACGTCCACGACCGACATTCCTCGATCGGGGTGGTGGCCTGTTTCGCCGGCGCAGTGGCGGCGTGCCTGGTCGTCCCAAATCCTTTTGAAGGTCTCATCTGGAGCCAGGCACTGCTGTCGCTTCAGCTGCCGATTACGGTCTTTGTGCTCATACGGCTCACCAGTTCACGCCGCGTCATGGGCAAATACGCCAACTCGCGCCCGCTCAACGCGCTGCTCGTAGGGATCGGTGCCATCGTGACGATTCTCGATGTCGTGTTGTTGACAGGGATGTAATGGGGCGGGGCACCTACTCAGGCAAACGTCTCGATCTGTAACATCTAGACCCGCTTTCGATGTCTAGATGTTACAGATTGAGATCTTCTGCCGGACGGTTTTGGTTTGTCTCGATATGTAACAAGTGGGCCCAATTTCCACCGTTAGATGTTACAGATTGAGACAAAAGGTCGGTCGGACTCACAACAGACAGGATCGGTCAACAGCAACCGTGATCCCTTGGGGGCGGAGGAAAAGGGCCCCGGCCGAGAATTCGACCGAGGCCCTTGGACAGAGCTATGTTCGGCTTTCGCCGTGTGTCTGCGAGCTACTCCTCGACGAGCTCAAACTGATCGGGACCGACGCCGCACACCGGGCACACATAATCCTCGGGCAGCTCGGGCGTATCGACCTCAACCTCGTAACCGCAAACGACGCACACGAACTTATACGTCTTCTTCTCCTCAGCCATGATGTTCTCCTCTCAAACGCGACTGGTGATGTACTTCATTTATCAGTATAGATTCTCAATAATATAATGCAAGTATTTTTAAAACATTTCTAGCCTTGATACGAGGACGCCTTCGGAGGCGTCTTGCCCTTCAGGACCTTATGGTAGTAATCGTAGGTGAGCGGCGTCTCGTCACTCAAGCGCTCGGCATCCTCGACCTCGCCGATAAACAGTAGATGCGTGCCAACATCCACAGTGTCGATCAAATGGCAGCTAAACAGGGCCGCCGCGTGCTCGGGCACATAGGGCATGCCCAGAGCCGTCTCGCGGGTCTCGTATTTGGCAAACTTGTCATAATCGCTGCTGGTGCGGAACCCAAAGTTACCGATGTAGAGCATATCGGCGGTCTGATCGATCACGGTCAGCGCGAACGCTTTGGCCGAAGCGATGACGCCCGAGGTGACGTTGTCCTTGTTCACGGCAACCGAAATGCGCGGCGGCATGGACGTCACCTGCACCGCAGTGTTGATGACGCAGCCGGCGCGCAGCCCGTCTGCCGCGGCGCTCACCACGTACAGACCGCTCGGCATGGTAAAGAACGCAGTTTTGTCCATAACAATCACTCCCCTAACCCGGGTTGGAACCTCATGGATGTATGTACCCACAAAAAAGGCGGCGCCCACAACGGACACCACCTTTGAGACATATGTGTCAAAACAGTATAAGCAAGATGAGACGCCCGCAGTTGCGGTGAAATAAGGACTGAATAGCCCCTCAAACAGGCAAAACAGTCCGTATTCCACCGTAACTTATACAGAACGCCTAGCGATTGCGCTCCTTGAGGGCGCGGTCGATCTCGCGCTGGACATCGCGCTTGGCCATATCCTCGCGCTTGTCGTAGAGCTTCTTGCCGCGACCCAGGCCCAGCAGCAGTTTTACGCGACCGTCGGTATTAAAGTAGAGCTCCAACGGAACCAGCGCATAACCACGGTTGCGAAGTTTGCCGTCAAGAAAGTCGATCTCCTTGCGGTGCAGCAGCAGACGGCGCCGACGGTCGGGATCGCGATTCCACACGCCACCATGGCTATAAGGGTGGATATGCAGGCCGACGAGCCAGCACTCCCCGCCACGAATCAGTGCAAAGGTATCGGTAATCTGGCACGCGCGCTCGCGAATCGACTTGACCTCGGTACCGCTCAGCTCAATACCGCACTCAAACGTCTCATCGATAAAGTACTCGTGATGTGCCAAGCGATTCTTGGAAATGAGCTTGCGCTCGCGCTTACTGGGCATCGCCGACCTCCTTGGCGCCATCGGCGTTTGAGCCCGCAGCCTCGCGCTTTGCCTTGCGCTCGGCATTGAGCTCGGCATCGCTCTCGCGCACCAGCTTGATAATCGCCGCGCATGCCTCCTCGCCCACCAGGTCGCGGGCACGGACCGTCAGACGCGTAGCCTCCTGCTTGTCGCCGTCGCTTGCAGCATCGGTCGCGCACATGATCAGGCAGATGGCGATCTCGGCCGAAGGCGAGGTCGGCACGCCCTGCAGGGCGAGCTCACCCATCACATGGTCGTCACTCTCGTCCGCGGCATCCGGATAGGCGGTATGGATCTTGTTGAGCAGGCGCGTCGTATGCGCATCATTGGGCGCCAGGCGCAGCGCCAGACGCGCGCAGCCCACGGCAGCCGAAATGTTCTCGATCTCGGGCTCCAAGAAGTACTGACCCAAGTTGGTATAGGCGCGTGAGGCGCACTTGCCGTCGCTCGCGCGCTCCAGCACCGAGAACGAGAGCGATGCCCACTCCTGTTTGTCCTCGAGTGCGCGGAACAGCTCGGCCAGGTCCAAGCGATAGTTGCAGTTCATGGGATCCCAGCGCACGGCCTGCATCAAGGCATTCCGAGCACTCACATAATCCTGCTGACGAATGTAGGCAAACGCCATGTCGGAATACAGACGATCAAAGGGCACCTCGACCTGCACCAGCTCGCGCGGATCCTTTTCCACGCGACGGTAGGCCAGACGCTCAAACTTGCTATCGAAGCTAAAGTACTGACGGTTCTCTTCCGTCTTGCACTCAGCGTCGATATACTCCTCGGCGAGCTCCACCAGACGCTCCAGCAGCGGCGTCGCCGTAGCCAGGTCGCCCTGCGCCAGATAGTTCTCGGCATACGTGATGTCTTGCAAGCTGATGGGCAGATCCATGGCTACTCCTCGATCTGAGCGAAACACGGCAGGCGCCGTATATACGGTCAATACACAAAACCCGGGTCTCTTACGAGGCCCGGGCGTTCAATTTTGGTAGCCCGTACCAGATTCGAACTGGTGATCTCCGCCTTGAGAGGGCGGCGTCCTAAACCGCTAGACGAACGGGCCATATGTAGCAAATGCAATGGCTGGGATGGAGGGAGTCGAACCCCCATTGACGGAACCAGAATCCGCTGTCCTGCCATTAGACGACATCCCAATGACTGCATCGCTGCGCTCGGCTGTGCCTTTGCGCAAGAAAGAAATATACGGGAAGTACCGCCGTGACGCAAGCCCCAATTTTGACTTTTTTAAAATTCAGCCAAATTGGCCTAATTTAGTCCAACCCGTGAAGGACCTGTGAAGCCGATCGCTGTACACGAAGGGCAAAACGCCGCGAGCGGTAGCCGTCAACCGTTGGCAGATTCTACCGCGAAAACGATAGCACCAGGCAACACAATCGAAGTATCAATGATCACGTAGATATCGAGGCGCCATGGACGAAGAGCTTGATTACCTATGGGAGACCCTGGGCCTCGAGATCACTGCTGACCTTTGGCCCGAACGGGACAAAATCCATCCCACTCTGCGCCCCGCCATCACGGTGATGCAGGCAAAATACCGCCGTGCATCCTTTTTGATCATGCGGATGTCATGGCACGCGGGACTCCCCGACCTTAAGCGAATCCAGGCAAGCCTCGTCGAGCTGTCCGGTATGCCGACTGTCATATCCGAGGCGCACCTGGAGCAGCGACAGCGCGAGCGACTGCAACAGCAGCGGATTCCCTTTATCTGCCCCGGTGTTCAGGCATATCTGCCCTTTATGGACGAGGAGTACTGGAGCGGCAAGCCCAACAAGCACGTAAAGGTCTACGATCCGCACGAATGGGCACAGCTCGAGGATTGAGCCGAGCGAGCCCGCCGATGGAAAACACGTCCCACCCTGAGCACTCAAAACGGGTCGCACTTTCCGCAGCCGCTACAGCAACGCCTCGACCCAAGCCGATTCCCTAAAGCCGGGAATCGCAAAGTCGTCGCCCACCAACAGCGGACGCTTAACCAGCATGCCGTCGGTCGCCAACAGCTCGTAGCACTCCCGATCCGTCATGCCCGCATCTAGACGCGCCTTCAGGCCCAGCTCTCGATATTTCATGCCCGACGAATTAAAGAAGCGCCGCACCGGCAGTCCCGAACGAGCAATCCAGGTCGCAAGCTCATCAGCCGTGGGATTGTCCAAAACGATATCGCGGTCGATATACTCTACCCCGTGTTCGTCCAGCCATGCCTTGGCCTTCTTACAGGTCGAGCACTTGGGATATTCAACAAACAGTACGGTCATGGGAATCCTCCGAATATAGATCGGCCAACGCAGGCACACGCCACACGAGGCGCCTTCGCATGATGGGCCAATTGTAGCCCACGGGTCACACGCTAAACGAACCGTACCCCGAATCCGCGTTTGATGAACGGCAGCAGCTCCATTGCCTCGGGCGTGATATGGCCCGCAACGTTCATGCGCTCGTCACTGGGAAGATCGACCCGCGCAATCTCAAGCTCGCCTTCGTAGCGCCCATAGCCGCTATTGCTCACAGCGATCGACCCCGTCTTTCGTGACAGGCCGGCACCGACATCCATCGGCACGGAATCCGGCTTAAGCGTCGTACGCGACTCCTGAGACCTAAAGATGAGGGTGCTCGAATCGGGTCGGTCGTGATGAATCTGCCCACGTACATAGGCATAACCGGGCTCAAGCTCGCATTGCAGGTCCACGTATCCGGCGGAAACATGAGCAAACTGCGTCCAGCCCGCATCGGAAAGATCGGGGTCGCCGGCCAACACAATGTCGCAATCGGCGCCATGTGCAAGCTCAAGCATATTGAGAGCAACCTTTGACGCGCGACCGCGCTGTGCCTCGACCGTCGGCAGTCCCTCGAATACCGGCCCGCGAACGTTGGCATCACCCGGCACAAAAGCCATGATTTCGAATCCAAGCGCCGCAAGACGAAGATTCACCCGAGCAATGTCCTCCAGAGCTAAACCGGTATAAGGCTTGGGGTAAAAATTGTGACAGGCGGCAAAACGAGTCACATCGGCACCGGCCTCACGCCACGATGCGATTTCATCAGAACTCACCGTCGATGCATTGACCACAATGCGAAATACACCGGACAGCTCCGCGACCCGCCGGGCGCTAAAGCCATAGTCCAAACGAAGGTATTCCAACCCCAGATCGCGCAGGTCCTCGATGCGCTCAAGCCCGAGCAAATCGCACGTGCGCGGCCCCACATCGGCAATGAGCGCAATGCCGCGGGCGGAAAGCAGCGACAGCACATGACGGACCTTATCGGTATACGCCGCTCCCCCATCCTCGGGAATATGCAGCGAGGTAAACACATAGCGCGCACCCGCCGCGGCACCGTGCTCAATCGTCCGCTCAATATCCTGCAGAGGACTGGAAAGATAAATCGAAATACCCGTTTTCACGTTTCAACGCTCCTTTAAAAAAGGCCGGCGGAGCAGTTAGCCCCACCGGCACAACCATAGCATCAAGAAATCTGCCGCGCGCCGCGAGCCCTGAGCAACACGGCTCGCGATATCAAACTATTCGCCAAAGAACTCGTTGATCTTCTGCTCGTCGACGCCAAAGAACCACGTCAGGACAAAGCCGGCGGCATAGGCAAGCAGCATAGCGGCAACGTAGCCGAGCTGCTGGCCAGGAACGACGATCAGCAGGCCAAACAGACCGGAAACGCCCTGAGAAACCGTGCCGATGTGAAGCAGCGCCGCGAGCGCGCCGCCAAATCCGGCACCCAGGCAGGCCGTCACAAACGGACGAACGAGCGGCAGCGTAACAGCATACATCAGAGGCTCGCCCACACCCAGGATTCCAACGGGAATGGACTCTGCGACGTACTTCTTGAGCTTGGCGTTCTTGGTCTTAAAGTACAGCGCCAGACCGGCACCGACCTGACCGCCGCCAGCCATCATAAGGATGGGAAGCAGGTAATTGATGCCCTTGGTAGCGCCGTCGGGATCGTTGAGCATAGCGTGGATCGGCGTGAGCGCCTGATGCAGGCCGACGGAAACCAGCGGCAAGAAGCCTGCCGACAGGATATAACCGCCTAGGACGCCCAGCTTCTCGAAGATAAAGGTCAAAACGCTAAAGATGGCAGTCGTCAGCCATGCGCCAACCGGCTGGATGACGAGCATCAGAGCAAAGGCGCCGATGATGAGCACCAGCAGCGGGGACAAAAACGTGTCGAGTGCGTTGGGCATAACCTTGCGAATCTGACGCTCCATCCAGGCAAAAAATGCGCCGGCGATAAGAGCCGCGATCATGCCGCCCGCTGCGGGGTTGTACTGTGCATTGGTGAGCGGCAGCAGAATGGCAGTGGCAGGATCGGCCGCGCCAGGCGCAAGCAGGGGCATGGCACTGTTGGCAATACACATCATGCCGGCGATGCCGCCCAGCGCAGCGGAGCCACCAAACTCACGTGCCGCGTTATAGCCCACCAAGATGGGCAGATAGGCAAACAGGGCCCAGCCCATGGAACGAATGCCCTGGTACCACCACTCGCCTGCAAGCGCGCCTGCCGTCGAGACGTTAATGACGTTGCAGATGCCGTTGATGAGGCCAGCCGCAATGATGCCGGGAAGCAGGGCGACGAAGACATTGGAAATCTTCTTGAGGAAGGCCTGAACCGGCTTGGACTCGTACTTGGCCTTCTGCGCGGCCTTGTTTGTGGCCGCAGCGTCAACCACGCTCTCGTCAGCAACGCCTTTCGCAAGGCCGGTGAGCTTGGAGAACTCCTCGAGCACCTTATTCACCTTGCCCGGCCCCAGCACGATCTGCATCGTGTCGTCCTCGACCAAGCCCATCACGCCGTCGAGTGCCTTAATACCCTCCGTGTCGACGCTGCCCGTGTCTTTGACGGTCACGCGCAGGCGCGTCATGCACGCCGCGTTTGCGAGCACGTTGTCTTTACCGCCCAAAAGGTCCAGCAGCTTTTGAGCCAGCTCTTTGTTCGTCATAACTCCTCCTTGTATTGGGTATCTCGTCTGGATGTCATATCAGCTCACGCCGCGCACCTATTGGGCATCGGCATTGCTCTTCTCATGGCCACTCACCGCAGCACGGACATGGCCTCGCGCTCGCTCAAGAGCTACCGCAGCCTGCTCGGCATCGCAGTCCAGCAGTACCGAGACAATAGCGGTTTTTACGTGGCCGCCGGCATCTGCAAGCGCCTGAATAGCGCGCTCGCGCGTGCAGCCGGTCGCCTCCATCACGATGTTCTGGCCGCGCACCACCAACTTCTCGTTCGTCTGCTGCACATCGACCATCAGGTTTTGGTATACCTTGCCGATCTTGACCATGGCACCGGTCGAAATCATGTTGAGAATGAGCTTTTGAACCGTTCCCGCCTTGAGCCTCGTTGAGCCGGTCAGCACCTCGGGACCGGGCACGGGTTCAATGGCAAGATCTGCGCTCTCCCCGATCTTCGACCCTTGGTTGCAGGCAATTGCAATGGTCTTGCACCCAGTTGCCTTGGCGTACACAAGGCCGCCCACCACATAGGGAGTACGACCGCTTGCCGCTAGGCCAACGACAAGATCCTTGTCCGAGAGTCCACGCTCCCGCAGGTCGCTCGCGCCAAGCTCCTCGCTGTCTTCGGCACCTTCGACAGCCTTGATAAACGCCGTCTCGCCTCCGGCAATGAGCCCGACAATCAGATCGGGTGACACGCCAAACGTGGGCGGGCACTCCGAAGCGTCGAGTACACCCAGACGACCGCTGGTGCCTGCGCCCATGTAAAAGACGCGCCCGCCGCGCTCGAGTGCCCCAGCAGCCCAGTCGATTGCTGTGGCAACCTGGGGCAGCACTTTTGTGACCGACTGGACGGCACGAAGATCCTCATCGTTCATCGTCGTGACGATTTGCAGCGATGTCATCGTATCGAGGTCCATTGAACTTTGATTACGCTGTTCGGTCGTGAATTTTGTTAAATCGAGCATTTCATTCACCTCATCTTTCCTGTTTCTCGATGTAATTTTGCTTAATGACATGCGTCGCCCGTTCGTAGTCGCTGGCAACGTAAGCAGCGTACAGGGCATCGACAACCATAAGCTGGGCCATACGCGAAGCCATGGCACCGCTGCGGACCAAGGGTTCACTC
Organism: uncultured Collinsella sp.; assembly: GCA_937966215.1. GTDB lineage: Bacteria > Actinomycetota > Coriobacteriia > Coriobacteriales > Coriobacteriaceae > Collinsella. Next base: position 216,261 of record CALCKK010000011.1, read on the forward strand.
GCAGCGACGCCGAGCACGGCATCGGCCACGGTGGCAAGCTTGGATGATCCATCTACTTTGGTAACGGCCACAACGGGACAGTTGTGACGTTGAGCCTCGGCGGTGCAGTCCAGCACCTCTTGCGTCAAGCCCGAGTAGCTAAAGGCGATTGCCATATCGCCCTCATGCATGTTCTTGGCACACAAGAGCTGATCATGCCAGTCGTCGTACAGATGGCACTCCTTGTCGACACGCATGAGCTTTTGTGCCAGATCGTGCGCGACCAAACGAGAGGCACCGATACCGAACAGATTGACCGCACGTGCCCGCTTAAGATAGGCCGCACATCGCTCCAAGACGGTGTAATCGAGCGTTCGCGCCGTCGCCTCAATCGTGCGCACGTTGCTTTTCATCACCTTCCCCACGATACGTTCGACGCTGTCATCCATGGAGATGTCCTCGAGGGCAACGTCTTTCTTGTCACCCAAGAGCGCCAGCTCGGCAATCAGTTCGCGCTGGAACTCCTTGTAGCCCGCAAAACCCAAGCGCTTGCAAAAGCGCAAAATGCTCGAGGGCGAGGAGAACGTGGCATCGGCAAGACCGCGGACGGACAGCCCGACCACCTCGTGCGGATGAGCGCTTACATATGCGATGACATTGCGTTCCGCCGGGCTCGCGCTGAGCTCACGCTCGCGAAGCCGCAAAAGCAATCCGTTTGCCATCTCAAACACCTCCGTTGAGAAGAATTAAAGACCAACGAACGATTCGTACCGGATATAAACAGCTTTTACGGTACATTGTGCCGCATCGTGGCGCACAAAGGGCGAGCGTTCTACCGCTCGCCCCTCAAATCCGACCGCTCGGAAATACGCGCGACACAAAATAATTCAACAAGGTCGCATTATCAGAAACGGGTTTGTTACCGGCTAGCGCCTCGCATGGGCGCCGATCGGCCGAGTCGCATGGCGCACCAACGCCGCTGCCAGCAATACCAACAGCATCGCGGCGACATAGCCCGCAGCATCGAATCCTAAATCGATAACGTCGAAATGCCTGCCGGGAACAAAGATCTTATGCACCTGGTCGCCAACGGAGCAGGCAGCGCAAAAGAGAAACACAGGCACGCAACGGGAACACACACTCCATGGACGCCTGGAAAAGCAGACCACGATCACCGAGGCGAACAATCCGACGAAGAAAAACTCTACGGTATGGGCGACGCGACGGACGTTTGCGCCTACCCACATGCGAATGGAAGCAAGTCGACCAGGCTGGACATTCGAAGCAGCCGAATCGGTGCCCCCTGTCATCCCGTTCTCGGCCTGAGCTTCACCCGCGACATCGGCAGCCTGTACGCCCGTAGCCTGACCCTCCACCACACGCGCGGTGGACTCGCTCAGCAACGACGTCTCCACCGCATTTTGCTCCGTCAGCACCCAGATGCCCGCCAGCGTTGCAGCGAACAGAACGATCGCGGTCCATCCGATTATTTGTTTTACGCGCGCCAAGGGCCTACCTCCTTTTTTGAATATCAGCGAGTGTAGCCCCGAATGACATCGCCACCGTATCAAAATTTGAATCGCAACAGGAAGCGACAAAGCGACGCAAACCCCTACCCCGCCTCGCGCATCCAGCGATCGAACGTCCCCACGCACACGCCCAGGCACTTTGCTGCCTGGCTGCGGGTAATATCGCCCGCCTCATAGCTATCGCGTACCAGATCAAACTGAGGAGGGCACGGCTTGCGAGGTCGACCGAAACGAACCCCTCGCGCCCGCGCCGCTGCAATTCCCTCCGCCTGGCGCCGATGGATATTCTCGCGCTCCACCTGCGCCACGTAGCTCAGCAGTTGCAGCACAATATCGGCAATCAGGGTATTGGTCACATCCGGCGTGCCGCTTGCCCTGGCGCGCGTGTCAAGCAATGGCATGTCCAACACCACAATGGCAACCCCGAGCTCCTTGGTAATGCGTCGCCATTCCTCAAGAATCTCGGAGTAATTACGACCAAGTCGGTCGATAGAAAGCACCACCAGCACGTCCCCGTCTCCCAGGACGTGCAGCAGCTCGCGATAGCGCGGTCGATCGAAGTCCTTGCCGCTCGCATGGTCGGCATAAATATTCGCCGAGCCCACGCCATAGGCGCCCAGCGCATCCAGCTGCCGATTAAGATTCTGATCGCGCGAACTCACCCGCGCATAACCATACACCGTCGCCATCTCATCCCCGCTTTCTTGTAAACCTGCCAAAAAGGGACAGGTTTATTTTGGTAGGTTTTACCTCTCAAATAGCAGGTAAGCGGGCGGCCGAGCAGACGGCAAGGTAGCCATGATCCAAATGCGGAGGGCGGCCCCGAAAGACCGCCCTCCGCTCTCCCGCCATGAGTCGAGATTTGGCTAATGGATAAGCTTAAAGTCCAAGTGCCCACGCGTGGTATTGACGCGCGAGACCTCGATAATCACGCGCTGGCCCAGTTCATAGCGAGTCCCCGTGTCGGCGCCCGTCAGCGTAAGCGCATCCTCGTCGAACTCGAACCACTCGTTGCCCAGGCTCTTGATCGAAACCAAGCCTTCGACCTGCGTCAGGTCCAAGCGCACAAAGAGGCCCATGCTGCTAACCCACGAGACGGTTCCGGCATAGCGCTCGCCCAGACGGTCCTCATAGTACTGGGCAATCTTGATCTTTTGCGTCGCATGGCTGGCGGCATCGGCCGCACGCTCCGCATCGCTGCATGCGCGGCAGATCTGCGGCAGAATGCGCGGCAGCGACTCGCGCCCCTTGCCGATCAGCCGCGGCGTACGGACCAGGGCGTCCTTGCCGCCGAGCTGTTCATAGGCCAACTGCAGTTTGAGCACGCGGTGCACCACCAGATCGGGGTAGCGACGGATGGGACTCGTAAAGTGACAGTAGCACGGCGCGGCGAGCGCAAAGTGACCCTCGTTGCGCGGCTTGTACAGTGCGCGCTGCATGCTGCGCAGAAGCAGCGTGTTGACGAGCGGTGCGTTGGCCGTACCGGCGGCAGCATCAACTGCAGCCTGTAGCTCATCGGGACTCCCCAGGGCGATACCGGCAGCACGGCGATCGTCGATGATGCCTAGCTGCGCCAGCGCAACGGCGGCACCGTGCAGGCTATCGGGGCTCGGATCCTCATGCACGCGATAGCAGGCCTCGATATCACGGTCTGCCAGCCACTCTGCAACGCACTCGTTGGCGAGTAGCATGGCTTCCTCGATAAGCGACGTGGCACACGAACGCTCGCGCGCCACAATCTGCACGGGCACTCCGTCCTCATCCAATAGAGCGCGAATCTCGGCCGTGTCAAAATCGACTGAGCCGCGGGCACGACGAATACGACGGCGAAGTTCGGCGAGTTCGTTGGCGGCGACAAGGAAATCGCCGAGGTCGACGTTATAGCCGCGAGCAGTTTCCTCGCACGCAAGACCGCGCTCAAGCGCCTCCTCGCGCGAGGCCTCAGCAGCCGCAACATCCTCAGCGGCGCCTTCCAGCACCGAATACTCAACAGCGTCGGCACGCACCAGCAGCGCCTCGGCGCCGTCATAGTCCATACGCACACGCGAGCGAATCACGCTGGGGTACGGATCGTAATGCCGCACGCGACCCTGCGCATCGAGCTCAATGTCAACGGTAAACGCAAGACGGTCCTCGTCAGGGCGAAGAGAGCATAGGTCACAGGACAGGCGTTCGGGCAGCATGGGAAGCACGCGATCGGCCAGATACACCGATGTCGTACGATGGCGAGCCTCAAGATCGATATGCCCGTCCCAAGCCACATAGTGAGAAACGTCAGCGATATGCACACCCAGCTTGTAGCCACCCTCGGGCGTGCGCTCAAGCGAAATGGCATCGTCAAAGTCGCGCGCGTCGACCGGGTCGATCGTGATGACAAAGCGGTCGCGCAGATCGCGGCGGAGCGGGTCCTTAAGCGCCGCGGACACATCGAGCGAAAGCCCCTCGGCCTCGTCCAGCGCGGCCTCGGGATAGCTATCGGTATAGCCGTAACGCGCCATCACGTATTGAACGCCCAAATCGGGCGCGTCATCTCCGCCAATGCGGCGTTCGATCGTCACGGTGCCCGATTCCAGGCGCGTCGGGTAGGTCAAAATGCGCGCGACAACGGCATCACCCGGGTGGACGCCCAGACGATCCGCCGAGGTATCCTCGGGCAGAATGAAGAAGTCGGCCTTCAGGCGCGAATCGAGCGGCTCGATCACACCGAGCGGACCAGCGGTCTGGTACGTACCCACCACGCTTATGGCTGCGCGCTCAACCACGCCTTCGATCACGGCGCGCCGCTCACCGTGCGGGCTGTTCTTAATGCTCACGGCAACGGTGTCGCCGTCCATGATCTCGCGCTTACCGCGGCCCATAACCTTGTAGTCGCCGCTCTCGGTTATGACATAGGCGCCATGCTCATGGAGCTGCACGCGCCCGGTCAGGCTCGGACGGCGTTCGCTGCGCACCGGCCCACGCTTATTGCGAGCACCGCGCTTATGCTTGTTATTGCGCCCCATGGCGCCTCCTTGCTATCGATGACGAACTCCAAAGAGTCTACCCAAATGATTCGCTTTCCTGCCGTCCCCTAGAGATCAAAAAACGGGCCGCCCCATAAGAGACGACCCGTTGGAAGGGATGAATTCCAGGCATGCCTACACGCGCAGGTAGCGGCGCATGGCTATGGCAGAACCAAAGAGACCGATAATCACACCGACCAGAATCAGCGCAGCATAGGTCACCAGGTAGTACTGCATCGGCAGGGCAAACGACATCCAGCCGATGCTCTCCTGCAAACGCGGAATCATCAGATTGCGCAGCAGCTCCAGAACGCCGATGGAAAGCAGCGAGCCCAAAATGGCCTGCAGTACGCCCTCGGTGATAAACGGGCCGCGAATGAAGCCGTTGCTGGCGCCGACCAGACGCATAATCGCAATCTCACGACGACGCGCCGTGATGGACAGGCGAATCGTGTTGTTGATGAAGATGAATGCGATAAAGGTCAAAAGGCCAACGAGCACCACGGCGGCGATGCGGATGTAGTTGGTCACCTGGAACAGGCGGCTCACTTCCTCTTGGCCGTACAGCACGCTCGCGTTGACGTCGCCGTCATCCGCGATCTTCTGGAAGTCGGCGTTCTTCTTGAGCTTCTGGGCCGTGCTCTCGACCTTGGACGGATCGTCCATCTCAATTGCAAACGAAGCCGGCAGCGGGTTCTGGCCATCGAGCGCGCTCATGGTGGCGTCGGCGTTGCCCGACATCTTGCTCGTATACTCGGCCAGCGCGTCGTCCTTGTCCTTATAGGTAACGGACTTGACGTTGCTCCACGTCTTGAGCTCAGCCTCAAAAGCCTGAACATCGGCCTGATCGGCGTCATCGCTAATAAAGGCGTTGATGACGACCTGATCCTCGACGGTGCCGATCACGGAGTTCAGCATCGCGGAGCCCATGATGAACAGGCCGATGATAAACAGCGAAAGGAAGATCGTGATGACGGCGCCGAGCGAGGTAGTCCAGTTACGGAAGAAGTGACTGATTGCCTCTTTGAAGGAGTAGCCCACGTTAGTTGGTGCCATAGTTGCCGTAACCTCCCCTCTCCTGGTCGCGGATAACGTGGCCGCCCTCGAGGGCGATCACGCGACGGTGCATGCTATCGACCATCTCGCGGTCGTGCGTGGCGACGATCACGGTGGTGCCGGTGCGGTTAATACGCTCGAGCAGCTTCATGATGCCCAGCGAGATCGCCGGGTCGAGGTTGCCCGTGGGCTCGTCGCAGATAAGCAGCGGCGGGCGGTTGACCATGGCGCGGGCAACGGCAACGCGCTGCTGCTCGCCACCGGAAAGCTGATCGGGCAGCGAGTCCATCTGATCGGCCAGGCCGACCAGACGCAGCACCTCGGGAACCTGGCTGCGAATGACACCCTTGGGCTTGCCGATGCACTGCAGGGCAAACGCCACGTTTTCGTAGGCGGATTTTTGAGGCAGAAGCTTAAAGTCCTGGAACACGGCGCCAATCTGACGGCGCAGGAACGGAACCTTGCGGTTCTTGATCTTCATGAGGTCCTGACCGGCAACCAAGATGCGGCCGCTCGTCGGCTTGACGTCGCGGTTGAGCGTCGACAGCAGCGTGGTCTTACCCGAGCCGGAATGACCGACCAGGAAGACGAACTCGCCCGGATAGATCTCGATGTTGATGTCGTCGAGTGCAGGCTTGTTGGGCTGTGCCGGATAGATCTTGGTGACATGCTCCATAAGGATGACGGGCTCGACACCGGCCTGCTTGGCCATCTTCTTGCGGCTGGCTTGCGGATCGATGGGCGCAAACACCGACGTAAAATCGGGGTTGTTGAGCGCGTTATCGAGGCTTGCGACCTCGGCGGCCTGATCGCTCTCGACCACCGGGGCAGCAGGCTGCGTGGGATCGGGAATAGCGGCAAAGAGACCGGACTGCGCAGGCTGAGGAACCGGCGTCGCAGGGGCCATGGGGTCGGGAATGCCGGCCATGGTAGGCTGCGGCGTGGCGGCGCCAGCCTGAGGCTGCTCCACGCGAGCGGTCACGGCCTGAACGGGCTCAAAACCCGCCGTGCCGGAAAGCGCGACATCGCTGGTGGGATTGTAGGCAAAGGGATCGGATGCCGGCTGTGCCTGATCTGCCGGCTGAGCGGGGGCCTGAGCAACAGGCTGGCCCTCTGAATCCGGAGTGGCGAAACGACTGCCCTGGACGCCTGTCTGCGTCTTGGGGGCATCATCGCCCGCACCGGAGGTACGGAAGTGGTTACCCACTGGTGCTCCTTATCGTCGTGCGTTTAAACTACATGAGCGCTTTGTATTTTAGCAGCATTAGCTTTGCTGCACATAAGAAGCATGGCGGGGTTTGGGTCTCACCGACCGGGCGCAGGGTTACCTCCCAAATCGTCCTCGCGCATGGCCGGCATTTGTCCTGCTCCTGCGGAGCTGCGGACAAACGCCGGCCATGCGCTGCGGAAAGATTTGGGAGGTAACCCTGCGCCCGGCCTGCGGCTACTATGGGGCCGACGCACCAACTTGAGATGCTGCGCATACAAAGTTGGAAGGGTCTGAATTGCACTTTGTTGGGATGGGCCCGTTTCCCCATGGGACCTTTGCTTGGCAGGACTCTAATTTAAATTCAACAAAAACAGGGGCGCCCTCTTTGGGGATACCCCTGTTCTGGCTTGGATGTGGTTGTTGAGACGATACTTTGCCTCGTCTTGCCTTATGCCAAGAACTCCTTGGTGGTCGCCACGATGTTGGCGGCGTCCAGGCCGTACTTGTGCAGGAGCTCGGCACCCGGGCCGGACTCGCCGAAGGTGTCGTTGACACCGATCTTCTTGAGCGGCGTCGGGCACTGCTCGCACAGGACGTCGGCAACGGCGCTGCCCAGGCCACCGATCACAGAGTGCTCCTCGACGGTCACGACGTGGCCGGTCTTGGTGGCGCTCTTGACGATCAGGTCGGCATCGATGGGCTTGATGGTGTGCATGTTGATGACCTCGGCATCGATGCCCTCGGCAGCAAGCTGCTCGGCGGCCTCGAGAGCCTCGCCGACCATCAGGCCGCAGGCGATGATGGTCACATCGGCGCCCTCGCGCATGACAATGCCCTTACCCAACTCGAACTTGTAGGTCTCGGGGTCGTTGATAACCGGCGAGGCCAGACGGGCAAAGCGCATGTACACGGGGCCGTCGCACTCGTAGGCGGCGCGCGTCACGGCGCGGGCCTCGACATCGTCGGCCGGAACGATAACGGTCATGCCGGGGATGACGCGCATCAGGGCGATATCCTCGCAGCACTGATGCGTAGCACCGTCCTCGCCCACCGAGATACCGGCGTGCGTGGCACCGATCTTAACGTTGAGGTGCGGGTAGCCGATGGAGTTACGGACCTGCTCAAAGGCGCGGCCGGCGGCGAACATGGCAAAGGTGCTCGCGAAGGCAACGCGACCGGTGGTTGCGATACCGGCGGCAACACCCATCAGGTTGCTCTCGGCGATACCCACATCGAAGAAACGGTCGGGGCAGGCGGCCTTAAACTTACCGGTCTGCGTGGCGGCGGCCAGGTCGGCGTCGAGGACCACAAAGTCATCGTGCTCGTTGGCGAGCTCGACGAGGGCCTCGCCGTAGCTTACGCGCGTGGCGATTTTCTTGACGTCTGCCATCCTAGAGCTCCTCTCCGGCGGCCGTGAGCTCTGCCATGGCCTGCTCAAACTGTTCATCATTGGGGGCCTTGCCGTGCCAACCAACCTGGTTCTCCATAAAGGACACGCCCTTGCCCTTCAGGGTCTCGGCGATAATGGCGGTCGGCTGGCCCTTGGTGGCGCGAGCCTCGGCAAAGGCGGCGCGGATCTGATCGAAATCGTTGCCGTCGGCAAGCTCCACCACGTGGAACTTAAAGGCGCGGAACTTGTCGGCGAGCGGCATGGGGTCGTTGACCTCCTCGACGGGACCGTCGATCTGCAGGCCGTTGTGGTCGACGATCACACAGAGGTTATCGAGCTGCTGGTTGCCGGCAAACATGGCGGCCTCCCAGACCTGGCCCTCCTCGCTCTCGCCATCGCCCAGCAGGGCGTACGTGCGATAAGTATCGCCCCAGTGCTTGGCGGCAACGGCCATGCCCACGGCGGCGGAGATGCCCTGGCCGAGCGAACCGGTGGACATGTCAACGCCCGGAGTGTCGTTCATGTTGGGATGACCCTGCAGGTGGCTGCCGATGTGGCGCAGCGTCTCAAGATCCTCCTTGGGGAAGAACCCACGCTCGGCGAGCACAGCGTACAGACCAGGTGCACAGTGGCCCTTGGAAAGCACAAAGCGATCGCGGTCGGCCTTGCGGGGATGGGCCGGGTCGACGTTCATTTCCTCAAAGTACAGATAGGTCATGATGTCGGCAGCGCCGAGCGAACCGCCCGGATGGCCGGACTTGGCAGCGTGCACGCCGGTGACGATGCCCTTCCTTACCTCGTTGGCAACCTTTTTGAGCTCTTCGTCGCTCATTGTGCCTTCCTTTCATCCTCATTAGACAAAATGCGCACGGCACCGAAGGTAATCCCAACACAGCCGCAATGCACGTACGTCATTCATTATGCTGGAAACTGATGGCTTTACCAGAGTTTTTATCATTATTTGAACAATTTAGCAGGCAGAACCGCTGATGAAACGGTTTATCAATGTGAACGTCTTTTGGATGGGACGCGGTCGGCCCTACGCGCTAATGTCCTTGAATCCCTCGCCGAAAGCTTCCGTAACGTCGGCGACCGTCACAATGGCGTGAGGATCGCGCTCGCGCACGATCGTCTTGAGGGTATTGAGCTCTCGACGGTTCACGATGACCATGATCACCGGCTTCTCGGCACCCGAATACATGCCAGTCGCCTTAAACTTGGTACAACCACGACCCAGGCCATACATGATATCGGCAGCGATATCAGGGAACTTGTCCGAGATGATGAGTACCATACGGCGTTTGTTGCCACCATCGACCACGGCATCGATCACGTAGCCGCTAATGACCATCGAAAGGCCTGCATATAGTGCATTTTCGATTGAAAAGACCGGAGCCGACAGCGCGCATACGGCAACATCGATCGCCATGACGGTCGAGCCCACGGGCAGCGAGGTATTACGCGAGATGATTTGGCCAATCGTGTCCGAGCCGCCGGTGTTGGCGCCGGCGCGCAGCACCATGCCGTAACCGATGCCTGTAATAATGCCGCCCCACATGGCAGGGAGCATCAGGTCCGCATCCGCCAGAGGTGCTACAAACGGGGCGAACAGATCGGTAAAGAAGCCCAGCAGCACAAAGCCCGTCGCGGTCTGCACCACGTAGAACATGCCGCCCTCGCGCATAACGACCAGCAACAGCAAGGCGTTCATCACGATCGTCTGAATACCAACGGGAAGCGATATGCCGCGCGATGCGCCGACCGCCTGGATAATGGTGGCAAGGCCCGTAACACCACCGGCAGCAAGGCCGTTGGGAATCAAAAACAGGTCGGTCGCAATAGCGGCCAGAGCGCACCCCAACATAATCTGGGGCAGGTCGTGAAAGAAGTTCATCGATAGAATGCGCTTGATGTCCAGACGATATGCCATGCTACCTCCCTCAAAAAAGCGCACCCAAACGGATGCGCTTCGAACTTCTTGCTGTATTCGATTCTACCGATTCGCCGAACAAAAACCACCCCTGCGCAGGGTTTGCTTTGGATACAAAACCACCCTGCTCGGAGGGTTTTATCCATTTCCACATAAACCGGGCGGTTTATGCAGATGGGATCTCCGCGTCAGCGTTGCCAGTGGCCCAGCGATGGTAGCCAATAACAAACGGGTCCAGGTCGCCATCGTCAAGAACGGCCTCGACATTGCTGGTCTCAACGCCCGTGCGTAGGTCCTTAACCATCTGATACGGGTAGAGCACGTAGCTGCGGATCTGGTTGCCAAAACCAATCGTGGTTTTGGGTCCGCGAATCTCATCCAGGGCCTCGGCGCGCTTCTCGAGCTCAATCTCGTACAGGCGAGCCTTGAGGATCTGCATGCACGCGGCCTTGTTCTGGATCTGGCTGCGCTCGTTTTGGCAGGTGACCACAATGCCGCTGGGGAAATGCGTCACGCGCACGGCGGAGTCGGTGGTGTTAACGCCCTGACCGCCCGGGCCGCTCGCGTGGTACACGTCCACGCGGATGTCATCGGGACTGATCTCGATGTCGATATCATCGGGTAGCACGGGGATGACCTCGACGCCGGCAAACGTGGTCTGGCGGCGCTTCTTGTCGTCGGTGGGGCTAATGCGAACCAAGCGGTGGACGCCGGCCTCGGCGCGCAGCATGCCAAATGCGTCCTTGCCCTCGACGGTAAAGGTCGCGCGGTCGATGCCGATGACCTCAGCAGCGGGGCAGTCGTTAATCGTGACCTTCCAGCCGCGACGCTGGCAGTACTTCATGTACATCTTAAAGAGCATGAAGGTCCAGTCCTGGGCCTCCAGACCACCCTGTCCGGGCTTGATGGTCACAATGGCATCGCCGTGATCGAACTCACCGGTAAACCAGCTCGAAAGCTCAAACTCATCGATGGCACGGGCCAGGCGCTCAGCCGTGGCTGTAGCCTCCTCGCGAAGGGCGGCGGCATCGGGGTCATCCCCCATCTCCTCGGCAAGCTCCAGCGCGGCGCGGGCATCGGAAAGCTCGCCGCGCGCGTTGTCCACGGCAGCGATATCTTCCTTGGTGCGCGCGATTTCCTCCATGGTGGCACGGGCGGCGTCGGCGTCATCCCAAAAGCCGAGGGCCACGCTTTTGGCCTCGAGCTCGGTCACGCGCGTGCGCTTTTCGTCCAAGTGGAGATACGACTCGACCTCGCCGAGCCGGTCCGCAAACGCGTCCAGCTCGGCGGGCGTTACCTCTAAAGCCTCAGCCATTAACGATTCCTGCCGTGGCAGTACTTAAACTTCTTGCCGCTACCGCAGGGGCACGGGTCGTTGCGGCCCACGTTGACGTACGGATCGTCGCTCTCGGACTTGCGATAGGTGGTCACCTTGCCACCGTTGTTGACGGCAGCCGGACCACCCTGGACAGCCGTGCGGGCCTGCACCTGCGCCTGCTTGCGCAGCACCGAGTCGCCGTTGTCACCATCGACCTCGGCAGGACCGGAGAAGTGCGCACGCTCGAGCGCGGGCTCCTCCTTGTGCTCCACGGCACGCGGGGCAGCCTTGATCTCGATGCGCAGAACCGTGCGCAGGTAATCCTCGTACATGGTGTCGACGAGGATCTGGAACGCGCCGTAGGCCTCGGTCTTGTACTCGACCAGCGGGTCGCGCTGGCCAAAGCCGCGCAGGCCGATGCCGGTCTTGAGATAGTCCATCTCCTGCAGGTAGTTCATCCAGCGGGTATCGATGACGCGCAGCATGACCTGGGTGTTGAGCTCGCGCATCAGGTCCTCGCCCAAGCGCTCGGCCTTCATGTTGTAGCACTTCTCTACGTAAGCCAGGACATCGGCAGCCAGAGCCTCATAATCCTCGTCGGGGAACTTCGGCGTATCGATGTGGCCGGTGAGCTCCACAACCCACTTGCGCAGGCCCTCCAGGTCGCGCTCGCCATCGTGACTGTCCTTGGTGCAGAACTCCTGAACGCAGCGGTACACGGTGTCGTGCATGACCTCGGTGATGTGGTCGGTCAGGTCCTTGCCGTCCAGAATCTTATTGCGCTCAGCGTAAATGACCTGGCGCTGCTTGTTCATGACGTCGTCGTACTCAAGGACGCTCTTGCGCATGGAGAAGTTGATGCTCTCGACCTTGTGCTGGGCGCTCTCGACGGCCTTGGAGATGATCTTGTGCTGGATGGGCATGTCGTCGCCCATGTCGGCCGTGACCATCATCTTGGAGACGCGGTCCATCTTGTCGCCGCCGAACAGGCGCATGAGGTCGTCCTCGAGCGACAGGTAGAACTGGGTCTCGCCCGGATCGCCCTGACGGCCGGAGCGGCCGCGCAGCTGGTTGTCGATACGACGGGACTCGTGGCGCTCGGTGCCGATAACGGTCAGGCCGCCGGCGGCAAGCACGCGCTCGCGCTCGGCCTTGCAGGTCTCCTTGGCCTCGGCGTTAAACTGCTCAAGCTGCTCGGGCGTCACGTCCTCCATGGTCAGGCCCTCGTACTCAAGGCGCTCGCGCACCAGCTCGTCGGGGTTGCCGCCCAACAGGATGTCGGTACCACGACCGGCCATGTTGGTAGCGATGGTCACGGCGCCGTAGCGTCCGGCCTGGGCAACGATATGAGCCTCGCGCTCATGGTGCTTGGCGTTGAGGACCTCGTGCGCGATGCCGCGCTTGGTAAGGGCGGCCGACAGCTTCTCGGAGCTCTCGATGGAGACGGTGCCCACCAGGACCGGCTGGCCCTTGGCGTGACGCTGCTCGACATCGTCGGCGACGGCGTTGTACTTGGCCTGAATGGTACGGTACACCAGGTCCTCGTGATCAACACGCTGAACGGGTTTGTTGGAGGGGATGACCTCGACGGGCAGCTTGTAGATCTCGCGGAACTCGGCATCCTCGGTGAGTGCCGTGCCGGTCATGCCGGAGAGCTTGTCATACAGACGGAAGTAGTTCTGCAAGGTGATGGTGGCCAGCGTCTGGTTCTCCTCGCGTACGAGCACGCCCTCTTTGGCCTCGATGGCCTGGTGCAGGCCCTCGGAGTAACGGCGGCCTTCCATAATGCGGCCGGTGAACTCGTCGACGATCTTGACCTCGCCGTTGGTGACCACGTACTGCTTGTCGCGGTGGAACATGTACTGGGCCTTCAGCGCCTGCTGCAGGTGGTTGACCAGCTGGCCGGAGAGATCGGCATAGATGTCATCGATACCCAGGCGGCGCTCGATCTTCTTAAGACCGCGCTCGGTGGCGGCGATGGTGTGCTTGGCCTCGTCCATGACGTAGTCGCCCGTGGGTTCAACGTCCTCGGTGGCGGTAAGCATGTCGTGCGACACGTCCTCGCCGCGCTCAAGGCCACGCACGGCACGCGCGAAGTCCTTGTAGGTACTGGCGGACTTGGTGCCAGCGCCCGAGATGATCAGCGGGGTGCGAGCCTCATCGATCAGGATGGAGTCAACCTCGTCGACGATGGCGTAGTTGTGGCCGCGCTGCACGCGCTGCTCGGGACGAGTGACCATGTTGTCGCGCAGGTAATCAAAACCGAACTCGGAGTTGGTGCCGTAGGTGACGTCGGCCTGGTAGGCCGGGCGCTTGAGCTCGAGCGGCATGTTGTTCTGGAGCAGACCGACGGTCATGCCCAGGTACTTATAGATGCGGCCCATCCACTCGGAGTCGCGCTTGGCAAGGTAATCATTGACAGTGACGACGTGCACGCCCTTGCCGGCAATAGCGTTGAGATAGCCGGCCAACGTGGAGACGAGGGTCTTACCTTCGCCGGTCTTCATCTCGGCGATGTGGCCCTCGTGCAGCGCCATGGCGCCAATGAGCTGCACGTCAAAGTGGCGCATACCCATGGTGCGCTTGGAAGCCTCGCGCACGGTGGCAAAGGCCTCGGGGAGCATGTCGTCGAGCGACTCGCCGTTGGCGTAACGCTCGCGGAACTTATCGGTCTGGCCGCGGAGTTCCTCCTCGGTCATCTTCTCAAACTGGGGCTCAAGACCGTTGATCTGGTCGACGATCTTGTAGTAGCGCTTAAGGTCCTTATCGGATCCAAAGGACAGCAGCTTTGACATGAATCCCATGTGGTTTTCCTTTTTGGCCATCGCCCACGCCGTGCAGCTGCGGGCGAGTTAAACACAGATGATTGTACTTTAGCCAAACAAGGCGCGGCCTATACGGTCGAGCTCGACCGCCACGTAATAACTATGACCAACCTGCCGCAATGGAACGGGTTTATTTTGGCAGGTTTTATCTGAGCAAACGCCGTCTCTCTGCCATTTGGTGCCACGGGGACAGGTTAGCTTGCACCAATAAAAAGAAAAGGGCCGCGCACCCAAATGGATGCACGGCCCTCATGCCATGAATGCGAGTGATTCCGCGGCGAGCTATTTACTCAGCAGCCTCGGTGGTCTCGGCCTCGGCAGCGGCCTCCTCGACGGGAGCCTCTGCGGGAGCCTCGGCGGCCTGCTTGGCAGCCTCCTCGGCAAACTTAGCAGCACGCTTGGCCTTCTCGGCAGCCTTAGCCTCAGCGGCGGCCTTGCGAGCGGCCTCGGCCTCAGCAGCCTTGGCGGCCTTGGCAGCCTTGGCCTCCTCAGCCTTCTTGAGCTGGGCGGCAGCGGCGCCACCGAACTTGTCGGCGAAGCGCTGGACGCGTCCACCGGTGTCGACGAACTTCTGCTGGCCGGTGTAGAACGGGTGGCACTCGTTGCAAAGCTCGACCTTCATCTCGGACACGGTAGCGTGCGTCTTGAAGGTGTTGCCGCAGGAGCACGTCACCGTGCACTCGACATACTGGGGATGGATACCCTGCTTCATGGTAGGACTCCTTATTGGTCAGGCGCTGGTTACCGATCAGCGCATAAGGCGTCTTGGTTTCCGACCAAGACAACAAACTCGGCTATGGTACCACGGCGCCGCATGTCCCACAAAAGGTTCACGGTCTTTTCGGCACGACACGAGCTGGCCCTTGAATATCAACTATCATCCGAACACTCCCCCACATTCATCCTTCGTATGTATCGAGGTATTCCTGCTTGAGCGTCTGCGAGGACGACTTGATCTTTTCCACGAGCGTGCCGGCCTCGATGAAGTAGAACGAGTCGGTGAGGTCTGCCAGGTCGTCGAGCAGATGGCTTGAAATGAGCACGCTGCGTCCCCGCGCCACCTCGCTGCGCATCGCGTCGCAGGAGGTTTTCCGCTTTCCCGGATCGAGGCCGTTCAGCGGTTCATCGAGGATGAGGTACGGGCAATCGGTCGCTATCGCCATGGCAAGCTTTACCTGCTGCTTCATTCCCGTCGAGAGTTTACGGGCCGGCTTGTCGAGATATGGGGAGATTCCGAGGGAGCTGCAGAGCGAGTCGATGTCGGCGGCCGATTTCCACGCATCCCTAACGAAAGCAAGGTGCTCGAGGGCTGATAGCGTGGGGTAAAGATCCGTGCCGCCTGAAGAGCTCAGGTAGACGAGTTCTGCAAATTCGGCTGATTGACGTTGGCTGATTCCGTCTGCCACCAGGCTTCCCGAGTGGATACGGGTGGGAAATTGGCCCGACAGCGCTTCAAGAAAGGTGGTTTTCCCCGAGCCGTTGGGAGCAATGAGGCCCGCCGCCGTTCCCGGGCTCAAGAAAAGCGATCCGATTGAAAGTATCGTCGTGCTTCCGTATCCCACGCTCACGTCCAGAAGCTCGAGCCCATGGCGCTTTTTCGCGGGTTCAGACTGTTTGGGCGAACGTGTCGCAACGGCGCCGACCGCAAAAAAGACCGCGACGTATATCAGGGCCACGGCAAGCATCGATGCACCGCTTGAACCGGAGTCAATGAATTCTGTTGGGAAGCATCCTACGTAACCCGTTGCCTCGATAGGCGAGAACACGGCCAGCGGCAGGAGCTCGAGCGCGGCATTATGCCCCAGTGCCGAATCGGACAATAACGGGAATGCCGGGGCCGCGACAAGCAACGCGGAGGTAAGGGGGCCCGCGAAGACGCGCCTCGTTGCGGTCGATAGGACGACGGAACAAACGGATATCAAGGTTCCACCCGCGAGCAGCGCGAGAAGTATGGTCGTGAAGACGTCTCCCGCGGTCGTGGTAGTGAGCGCGCCGTTATGGAAGAAGGCGATCGGGTACCCGATCTGCCCGAAGCCGTTTAGGGCCAAGGCGTAAATACTCCCGGGCGCAAGGCCGGCGAGGAGCATCGCGGTCCCCGCGCCAATTATCGAAAACACGGTTTGGATAAGGCGCCGGAATTTGGGCACGGGCGCCTTTGCCGCCAGGGTCCCGGGCCTTGTGGCGCCGAGCACGAGTATCGACGAGAGAAGGAAGGGGATGAAGGGAAGGAAGGACGGCGCCTGGGCAATGGCGTAGGGCAGGAAGGAGAGGAACGGCAGGTCGTTTGCGGAGGCCGGGATATCCGCGATGCCGGAGCTGCTCAGAGCGCGGCAATATGCGAGCTCTGCGTCATTGGTCTCCTGGTCCCCCACGATGGACCCGGATTGGAAGCCCTCGTCCATGAGCGCGTAGTAGCTCTCGGCAGAGTCGAGAAAGGCGGCGTCGGTTTGAGCGGCGAGGGCGGCGTTCGCGTATCTTGCAAGCTCAGCGTCATCTTGCTGCTCTGGCGATAGGTCTGTGCCGCTGGCCTGGGGCGCGCGCGTATTGAATGCGTCGACAAAGCCCTGCATGCCCTGCTTCATAAAGAAGGGGCCGTAGATGGGTGAATTGAACGCAATGGGGACGGAAAAGGCTGCAGCAAGAACGAGCGTGGAAATCCATACGGCCTTGTCTCTTAGGATTAGTTTGAGAAGAAGTCGACAGTACATTCAGAAGCACCTGCATTCCTCAAAGAATCGTTAGATTAAAAGTAACAGACCGAATGAAGATGCGTGCGATGGGGGCGAGGCGAATGGCTGAGCGGTATCGATACGCGGGTTCAACGGCATCATATTGACCACATAGATTTTTAACTTGCATTTCTACCCGCCCTTTTCGTAGAGTCGCCGATACGTGCTTAGCGCACCCTCGGCGCGTCCGGCAGGCTTTGCGAAATGGGATCCAGGAGACTTCGGCGCAGCATCATCTTGCGGAATGCTTCTAATGAGCCTCCCATCCTTCAAAAACAGAATCTCATCGCACAGCCTATCGACCGAATCCAAGATGTGGGATGACATGATGATGCACGTACCAGAATCGGCCAGCTTCCTGAGAATCTCGGAATGCAAGTCCACCCTGCTGGGGTCGAGCGCGTTCATGGGCTCATCTAATAGAAGGTACCGCGCGCCCGTCGCATACGCAATCGCCAGGGTAAGCTGCTGCTTCATGCCCTGGCTCAGAGTGCGGATCCTCATCTTCGCGAACTCGCCTATCTGCGTTTGTTCCACTATCTCTTCGATATCGCGAGCGTGCGGCCACATATCGCAAACCATCTTGAGGTGATCTTCCGCACGCAATCCGGGATACAGCAGCGTCCCCTCACCAGGTGCATAGAAGATCATAGAACGGACCTCTCTCGCACCCGTACCCTGCACCTCATCCAGAACGATGCTCCCGTCCACGCGAGGACCCGGCAAACCTGCCATCGCACGCAGCAACGTCGTCTTTCCATGCCCGTTCGGAGCGACGAGACCGTAGACCGTACCCGGGGCAAACTCAGCGTTCACCGAATCTACGAGCACCTTCTTTCCATAAGAGATCGTCAGCGTTTGAAGGTCAATCATCGAGATCATCCCCTTTCGATCTTTGGAACACTCAGGCGCACCATCAACGGAGATACGGCGCCCAAGACCACCAGCAGAGCGCCCGATGCGCCGACGACCTCTCCAAAAGGCATCGCGTTCGTCCCTCGCCCAAGGAACCCAATCGTCCCCACCTGGGAAGCGGGATCAAACGAGGCGAATGGAGCCAGCAGCGCGACGCCCATGCCCACGCTTTCAACATGAGCGCTCAACGAACCCAACACCAAGAGAACCGCGCAAACCATTCCGGTGACAACGGGGTTGCGGCTAATCGCTGCTGTCAACGCAGCGACGACGGAAATCACGCCGTATGCCATGACCAGCAACGGAATACTGCACAACACCGCCTCCCCCACCATGGACGTTGTCGAAGCTCCCGCCCGAATGAGAGCGACGGGATACTCCGATCCACCCGCACCGTTCTTAATCACGGACACAACGACAGCGGGAACCATCGACACCAAAAGCAGCACCAAGCCAAGCAGGAGAGCCAGCGCAACAGCCGTCAGAAAACGCACATGCGCTGTTGCGGGGATCTGGAGAACCAGAAGGGAACGACACTGCAGGTGGGTGCACGCGAGCGATGTGACAACCACGGGCAACAGCAAAAATAAGGAGGGAAGCGCTGCCTGGAGATACGAAAGGAGGATTAATGGGGGCATCTTCGTACTTAACTCGTAAACCTTGGGTTCCGGCAAGCTCGCGATCGACTCAAGCAGAAGGGCGCGCGCCTCCGCACGAGAAGGAGTCTCCGGCTCGATTCCGATCGATTGCAGGAGAGTCGCATCTGCCGCGCCCAGCTCACCTCGAGCGCGCTCGTACGTCGCAAGGCTTCGAAACCCCTCCGCAGGCATAGGCGCGTACACGAAACCCGAAAGAGCATCCCGCATGTCTTCCAGGGCCGCTTTGCCCTCGACGTCCATATTCGCAGCGTTCTGCTCTAGATACCGATCTATTGAACGGAGCTCCCCATCCCTATACCGAACAGCGGAAACGTTATCAGCGTCAGGAAACATCTCGACCAGAGCCGGGGCCAGCATCGTCGTCGACATTGCAATCGCGCATACGGCGAGGGTAGGAGAACGCAGGAGCAGTTTCCCCATCGTTCTTACGTATGCAACGGCGGAGGCACAAGCGCTCGAACGAGTTGCCGTTCTCGATGCAGTGAAGGAACCTCTCTCAAGACAAATCGGGGATATCGGGCACGCGCAGCCGCTCTTTCCAGCAACGCAAAGCAGGCTAATTGCCAGCACCTCGATCCCGATTGCGCATACGAGGGCAATCGCGCCACGCTCGAAGCAAAGTCCAGGCAGATTCACTATCTGCGTTGTCGGGTACGGGCTATAGGCGCCGACGGTCAACTCAGTGTTCGCATACGTAAGGGGATTCAACAGGGCGAACTCACGTAAAGCGATGGATCTTCCGTAATACCCGGGAACCATCGTCACCCCCATCAGGGCACATACGAACACGATTCCAAGCGTAGGGTTATTGGCAATCTTCACGGCAAGGTGAACGACAAGCGAGATGAACGCTGCCACCAAGAATTGCAAGATGGCCGTCTGCGCGAACACCAGCCAAGCCGGTTTGATAACCGGAGTCGCATATTGAATGTAGCCTATCGGATAGAACGGCGAGCCCGGGCCATTCTTCACAAGCGCGGCGATTATCCCTGGAAGATTGATGGCGAGGACGGCAAGCATTGCAAAAACACTCGCCCATACGCTCGATGCAACAAGTCTACCCAGCTCGCCCATCGGTGCCTGGATGATGAGCTTTTCACGTTTGTTAAGACGCGCGGCAAGGAACGAGACGGCAACGGCCGTTGCGACCCATAGCAAGTACTCCTTCGATCCGTCATAATAGGTGTACTCTCCATCCGATATCTGCAGAAACGGAAGTAGGGGAGAGAGCGGTGCCAAGATAAGACGTCCCGCGGCAAGAGGGTACAGAAGCGCGGGCATGCTTGATGAAGAGGTATAGACACCGTCCTCCCCCGCATTCACAAGCGCATCCGCATAGGATGCTGACAATTCCTGCTCAACACGGGTTATTCCCGACTCGAGGTATTCGACCCGTCCGTCGATGCCAGCCGCGCTCCTGAAGACGGGCAGAGCACAAAGAACCATCAACGCAACAACGACAACACAGAGCGACCTGGAGGAGAGAAGCGACCTAAAGATCGCCTTCGAGATTTTGAGCATATTCATCGCCAACCTTAACCTCATCCAGTCGGAACAGAGGGGCCGAACAAAATGCTCGGCCCTTCCTCGCATCTAGTAGGTGCTATAGACAAATTGCCATTTATCAGTTGTGCCAAGAACACCACAGGAGCACATTGCAGCGAGGCGGGATTCCCTATGATGCGCGGATCGGCGATAGCCATTTCGGTAGGAGATCGTCTTGTAAGAGATGTTGAACATCGAGATGCTGTGCCCGCTTACGCCGCGAGGACAGCTGTAGCTCCAGTAGGTATCGACGACGTCGTCCGTATACCCGAGGGGCTCAACGAGGGCACACTGGCTGCTCTCCTGGGAAGGAGGCATCGGGGTATCCGCAAAAGCGGGGGCTCCCGGCAGCAACAGACAAAGAGCGAGGCCGAGGAAAACCAAGAGCTTACACGACTTAACAGTACTGAACATAATCCTCTCCAATCTAGAGGGGTTTCGGTTGCAGCATGCTGTGATTACTTGCCTGCAAAGTCAATTTAACATAAACTGTTAAAAAGTAACCTGAGTTTTTTAAATTCTTCGGAGGTTATTATGAGTTCCGACAATCGCACTCCCCGGCTTCATTCCTTCCGCATCGCATGTGCGATAGCCTCTGCGACCCTTTGCGCCACCGCCATCGCACAAGTGGCGTTCTCCTTAAAGCCAGCAATCGAAGTGCTCGACAACCCTGTAATTGCAGACTCCCCCGCGTATCCAGCCCTTGCGATCTCGACATTGGTCCCTGCCGTCATCGGTATCGCTACGACCATCCTCAGCGCCGTTCTCGTGTGGACGATCAAGAGCGGAGACCCCTTCAAGAAAGGGTCTGCGACATGCTTGAAGGTGCTCGGCATTCTCTTCGTTGTTCAAGCTGCCACCAGCCTCTACGCCGGCTCACTCAAAACCTCCGTTTCGATGTTTGGCGGCGAGGGGGCCGTCGGCGCCCAAGAGATCGCTTCATCATTCGATTGGACCTCTCTGGTTCTCGGCATCGTCCTGTTCATGCTTTCCCAGCTCTTCTTGTACGCCCGAGAGCTGTACCTCGACTCCGACGAGATTGCGTAAGGAAACGCCATGCCCGTAATTGTTCGCCTCGACAAGATCATGGCCGAGCGAAAGATTTCCTCGAACGAACTTGCCGAAAGGATTGGAACCACGCCCGTGAACCTGTCCCGTATTAAAAAAGGGCATATTCGCGGCATTCGCTTCAACACACTCGAGCAGCTATGCCTCGCCCTTCGTTGCCAACCCGGAGACCTTCTCGAAGTCATGAGCGAAGAGGATGCCCGAAAGGAGTTCGGACTCGATTGGTCCGCCGAGGATTAGAGGGCGGTCGTACTCGCCCTGCACACGGGGATGCGAATCGGCGAGGTCTGCGGCCTTCGGTGGTGCGATGTGGATTTCGAGACGGGCCTGATCTCGATCAGACACTCGGTGGCGTACGCGAAGGGAATGGGTTCGTTCATCAAGGACACCAAGACCCATGACGCCAGGGGTATCCCCATCGACCCGGTCGGCCTACTCCCCTTCCTGAAGGAGACCCACGAGATCGACTGCGGAAAGCTGCGCTTGCGCGGCCTTACCGGGGCGGTCGAGATCGGGGACTGCTACATCCTGTCGGAGCCGGGCGCGACCTTCGCGACGACAAGCTATATCCGCAGGGCGTTCAAGACGTTCTCGGAGACCAACGGCCTCATGGGCACCAACGACGAGCTGATCACGTTCCACGGCCTTCGCCACACGTTCGCAACGCAGTGGATCCGCCAAGGCGGCGATATCAAGGCGCTCCAATCGATCCTCGGCCACAAGGACGCCATGGCGACGCTCAACGTCTACGCCGACATCGAGCCCATCTCCAAAATCCATAACATGCTGCGCGCCACGCCGTGCCTTTGGCGCGGGCACCTCGGGCCGAGGGTCGATCCGGGTCCCATGTTCCAACAGAGGATCCAGGAGTCCACCGAGACGCTCCAGGCGTTCGGCTACGGCATCACCGAGCCGGACGACCGAAATATCGCCATACGCGACGTGAAGACGAACAGTTGGCTCTAGTTCACCGAGTACGCGGCAGTGCTGGGCCCATCCCAACTGAGGTCACGGTGGTCCGATAGGGGCGCCGCCCGCGGCATGCGCCGCGGAGCGGTATCCCCTACCGAAGGGCGGGGATGCCCTCCGCTTCCAGTTCGGAATCAGCCGTCGGAGGCGTTCGGCTGACTGCGGGAACGGCCTGTCCGCTCAATGTGTTCGGCTGAGATCGGAAATCAACCCAACACGAGCCGGACACGCGCCAGACGGCTCTTCCCCGTACGGCCTTCCCCCTTACGCTCATGTTGCAGGCATGTAACGCCGCAGCGAGCGCGCCTTTTTTGCGCCAGACAGGTACAATGATGAACACTGTACCGTAGCGGAGCGCCCCGCGCGCGCCGCAATCACGCGAAAGGGTTTCCCATGGCCGAGATCTCGTCCTCCCGTATCGTCATCACCGTCCTTGGCAAGAACCGCCCCGGCATCGTCGCCGGCGTCACCCGTGTCCTGGGCGAGGCCAACGTCGACATCCGCGACATCACGCAGTCCATTATCGAGGACATCTTCACCATGACCATGCTGGCCGATACCGCCGAGTCCAAGCTCGACTTCGCTGAGCTGCAGGAGGCCCTGGCCGAGGCCGGCGAGCTTTCGGGCGTCAACGTGTCCATCCAGCGCGAGGACGTCTTTAACTTTATGTACCGCCTGTAGCGAACAGGCCGTGCAGGAACAGGCCGGCGCATCTGCACTCAAGCACGCCGCCCCCACACGGCCCGGAGAGGAGCGCACATGGCCTACGACGCCAAGAAAATCTATTACCGCTTCGATGACCACTTGAGCCGACTGGTTCTGGATTACGAAGCAAGCCGCCAGATTTCGTCTGAGAGCGAAAGCCTCTACCACGGCCTGCCGACCGACCCTTATGACGAGGGCTTGTTCGAAGAGCACAATGTCAAGCGCGGCCTGCGCAATGCCGACGGCTCGGGCGTGGTCGCGGGCCTCACTCGTATCTCGGATGTGCACGGCTACAACAAGGTCGACGGAAAGGTCGTGCCCGATCAGGGCAAGCTCACGCTTCGCGGCTACAGCATCGAGGATCTGGTCAACAATGCCCAGGCCGAGAATCGCTACGGCTACGAGGAAGTCGCCTATCTGCTTATCACGGGTTCGCTGCCCAACAAGGAAGAGCTCGACGGCTTTTGCGAGCGCCTGGGCGCCTTTAGACACCTGAGTGACGAGTACGTTAAAGAGTTCCCTATGACCACGGTGTCGTCGAGCATCATGAACGTGCTCCAGCGCGCCGTACTGTTGCTCTACGCCTTCGATGCCGAACCAGACGTGATCACGCCCGAGCACGAAATCGACGTCGCCATTTCCATGCTCGCACGTCTCCCGCGCATCGCCGCCTTCGCACACATGGCCTCGGTCGCCAAGCTTCGCGGCTCCGAGGTTCACGTGCCGCACCCCACGCCCGGTCTCTCCACCGCCGAGACCATCCTACAGGTCTTGCGCGGTGGCATGGCGTTCACCCGCGACGAAGCCATGCTGCTCGACGTGATGCTCATGCTGCATGCCGAGCACGGCGGCGGCAACAACTCCACCTTCGCTTGCCGCGTGCTGTCGTCTTCGGCCACCGACCCGTATTCCGCCTACGCCGCGGCTATCGGCTCGCTCAAGGGCCCGCGCCACGGCGGTGCCAACGCCAAGGTCGTGTCCATGCACGAGGACATCCGCGCGCATGTCTCCAACTGGGAGGACGAGGACGAGGTCGCAGCCTACCTGGGCAAGATCCTCGACAAGCAGGCCTTCGACGGCACGGGCCTCATCTACGGTATGGGCCACGCCGTCTATACGCTCAGCGACCCGCGCGCCGAGGTCTGCCGCCGTTACGCGCGCACGCTTGCCGCCAAGAAGGACCTGGGCGATGAGTTCGCGCTCATCGAGCGCATCGAGCGCCTGGCACCCCAGGTCATGCGCGACCACGGCATGACCAAGCCCATCTGCGCCAACATCGACCTGTACACGGGCTTTATCTACAAGATGCTCGGCGT
Source organism: uncultured Collinsella sp. (assembly GCA_937966215.1). Classification (GTDB taxonomy): domain Bacteria; phylum Actinomycetota; class Coriobacteriia; order Coriobacteriales; family Coriobacteriaceae; genus Collinsella. Next base: position 240,406 of record CALCKK010000011.1, read on the forward strand.
GCCCGAGACGCTTTTTACGCCGTTATTCGCCGTCGCCCGCATGGCCGGCTGGTCGGCACACCGCATGGAAGAGCTCTTCTGCGCGCACCGTATTATTCGCCCGGCCTATCGTCCGGTGATCGAGCCGCTGGAGTACAAGCCGATCGCCGACCGCTAGGACGCGGACCGTTATAGAACTCGAGCGTGGCCAGGGCATCACCGCCCTCGGCCACGCTTTTTATGCCAGTAGAAAGGGCTGCATCGAATGATTGTTTTTTCCGATATGGATGGAACACTGTTGACGAGCGACAAGCAGATGGGCGACGCCACCTGGGCGATGCTCGACGAGCTCGCACGTCGCAGCATTGAGTTTGTACCGTGCACGGGGCGTCCGCTGTCGGGCGTCTTTGAGCCCATCCTCGCCCATCCTGCCGTGCACTACGCGGTCTGCGCCAATGGCGCCAGCGTCTGGCAGCTCGACGACGATGTGCCCAACGATGCCTCGCGCGCCACGCGCATTTTGAGCCGTCCGCTCGATCGCGGCATTGCCCATCGCGTCCATCGCATCGCCGCCGGCCACGATGTGACCTTCGATATCTTCGCGGATGGGCAGTGCTTCCTCCCCCGCTCGCTTTACGGGCGCCTGGATGAGTTCTGCGGCGGTGACCCCCACATCGCGGCTTCGCTCAAGCGCACACGAACACCGATCGACATGGATATCGACAGTAAGATCGACGGGGTCGAGACGCTCGAACGCATCGCCATGTACTGGCACGACCCGGCCGATCGCGACGCCATCGCGGCTGAGCTCGACACGCTCGGAGGCATTGAGGTCACGCGTTCTTACGCCATGAATATCGAGGTCATGGGTGAGGGCGCCACCAAGGGAACGGCCCTCACGTGGCTATGCGAGCACCTGGGCGAGCGTCTCGTCGACGCCTGGGCGTTCGGCGACAACATCAACGACATCCCCATGCTGCAGGCAGCGGGCCACGGCATGGCCATGATCAACGCCGAGCCCGAGGACCGCGACGCCGCCGACGCCATCACCGAGTTCGACAACGACCACGACGGCGTCGCCCGCACCATCATGGCTGCCCTCGCCTAGCAGCAGCAACCCGGCAGGGCAGCTAATTTGGGACGGGGCTATTTTAGCTGCCCGCTTGTGTGGGGTAGCTAAAATAGCCCCGTCCCAAATTAGCTGCCCCAGTCACAGTAGTCGTTGGGGACACTCTTCGCGAAAAAGCTGCAAGGACTGTCCCCAGCTGCCGGCAGAAAAGGAACGTCCCCAACTGCCGGATTAGGCGAGGCTCTCCAGAACGTGGCGGAGCTCCTGCTGGACGGCGTGGTCGCGGTTACAACCCACCACGCGATCGGCCACCGCCTTAAGCGCGGGGCGCGCGTTTTCCATCGCGCAGCCCGTGCCGACAAAGCGAATGATCTCGTAGTCGTTCATCGAGTCGCCAAACGCTATGACCTCGTCGCGATCAATGCCGTAATGCTCCGCGAGCTGCGCGATACCCGAGGCCTTCGATACACCAGGCTGCATGGCATCGATCCACGCGTTGCCCGAAGGCGCAAAAGTAAAGAGCTGACCAAGTTCGCGCTGTAGCACGTACGCACTGTCCATAACCGCACTGTCGTCGCAAAAGATACTCGCTTTGATGATATTTACGCTGGGATCGGGCAGCTCCCAAATACGCTCGGCATTGGGAAGGTCCTTATCGACCTCACGCACGAACTTGCACTCGTCATCGAGCAGGAAGGACTTGGTTCGGTCAAAGAGCGCAAGATGCAGATTGGGAAACGTCCTGACGGCTTGGGCGAGCCTTCGAATCGCCAGGTGGGAATACACCTCACGGTCTACCATCTTACCGTCGGCGTAGACTTGGGCGCCGTTAGCGGCGACAAAGTCCATCTTGTCGCGAACGGGCGCAAAGAACTCGCACAGGCGATCGTAGCGACGACCTGACGATGCGGCGAAATGCACGCCATGCTCGTGTAGCGCCAGAATCAGTTCGTAGGTCTCGGGAGGCACCTGGCCGTTTTCGTCAAGCAGTGTGCCGTCCATATCGGATGCAATCAGTTTAAACATAGAAAAGCTCCCTTCGGGCTTAGTAGTGAAAACAGATGTATATCTGAAAACACCGTACCCAAAGGGAGCTCGAATAAGACCCCGTAGTTATAAACGTTACATGGACCTAGCAAATAGCTCACGCGCGCCAGAGGCCCCACGGTCGCGACGTCAGGCAGCCCGCCAAAGAGTGTCCCCAACGGCTAGTCGTTTAAGAACGTCCCTGATGACTAGTCGGCGTAGGTGAAGGTTGTGACGTCGAACATGCCCTCGGGACGGATGCGGAGCGTCGGGATCACCGGCAGGGGCAGAAAGATGATGCCCATGATGGGGTCGAGCGGCGGCTCGATGCCCATGGCGCGCGCCTTGACCATAAAGTCGTCGTGCTGCGCCGCAACGTCTTCGGCAGCGCCCTCGCTCATCAGGCCGCCGAGCGCCAGCGGAATGCGCGCCACGACCTCGCCGTTGCGCACCAGCACGTGGCCGCCCTGGCCCACGGCCTCAACGGCAGCCATCATATCCGCCGCATTGTCGCCCACCACGCACACGTTGTGCGAGTCGTGGCCGATCGTGGAGGCAATGGCGCCACCGGTGATGGTAAAGCCGCGCACCCAGCCGCGACCGATATGCTTGCCGACCAGGCCCAGGCCAGCGGGGCCGTCGCCGTCGGCGCCCTCGGCCTGCAGCGACACGCCGCGGCCATGGCGCTCAATCAGCATAATGCGGCGCAGGCCCTCGGTGTTCTTGGGGCGAACCATGCCCGTGATGGCCTTGCCCGGCACCACGTCAATCACGGCCTCGCCCGGCTTAAAGGCATAGTCGAATACGTCGAGCGAAAGCTTCGGCAGCTTAACGGAGGCGCGTAGCTCATCGGCAAGGGCCGCGACCTCGGCCATCTCGGGTGCAATCTCGCCCACAAAAGTGCCGTCCTGTGCCACGAGCGCGCCGGCGGCATACACGCGATGCGGAGCCGTGGCAAACGTCAGGTCGTTGAGCACCAGCAGGTCGGCACGCTTGCCCGGGGCAATCGCACCACGCAGCTCGTGTGGGTCGCGGCAACCGTGGTCCAGGCCAAACGCCTCGGCCGTGGAGAGGGACGCCATAGAGATAGCGACCACGGGGTCGATGCCGGCCTCGATAGCCGCGCGGCAGGCATTGTCGATCATGCCGGTCGCAAGCGCATCGGAAGGGGCGCGGTCGTCGGTCGCGAAGCAGCAGCGGCGGGCGCGCGCGGGATTCTCTAGCAGCATCGGCGACAGGTTGGCCAAGTCGTGGCTACACGTACCTTCGCGCAGCATCACATACATGCCGCGGGACAGTTTATCGAGCGCCTCCTCGGGAATCGTCGACTCGTGGTCGGCGATAATACCCGCCGCGGCATAGGCATTGAGGTCCTTGCCGGCAACGAGCGGCGCATGACCGTCGACTTGCTTGGACGGCGTCTGGTTAGCGGCATCGATGCGAGCACAGGTCTCGGGATCGGCCATAAAAACGCCCGGAAGGTTCATCATTTCGCCCAGGCCAAAGACATCGCCCGGATGCTCGGCAAAAAACGCCTGCATATCGGCAGCCGAAATAACGGCACCGGCCTGCTCGTCGGGCAGCGCGGGCACGCACGAAGGCATCATGTACTTGATGGAGATGGGTGCGCGGCGGCCGTCCTCGATCATAAAGCGCAAGCCGTCGAGACCGGCAACATTGGCAATCTCGTGGCTGTCGGCAATGGCGGTGGTAGTACCGCGCGTCGCGGCCATGCGAGCATACTCGGCGGGACGGATGTTCGAGGACTCGATATGCAAATGCCCGTCAATAAAACCGGGAGCGAGATAGCGACCCTGGCAGTCGATGACCTCAGTTGCCTCGTAGGTGCCAGCAGCATCGTCGCGACCATCGTAGAGCACGCCGACGATCACACCGTCCTTGACGGCAACGCTACCGGGCGCCACACGCTGGCCATACACGTCGACGATCTGCGCATTGGTAAACAGCGTGTCGACGGGCACGCGCCCCTCGGCAGCATCGATCACAGACCTCATGACCTCAACGGACATACATACTCCTTTAACCGTAGAAAAAAGCTGCGGAGCGGACAGACCTTCACCGCAGCAAGCCAATAGCCATTGTATGCCAAAAAGAAAGTCCCGCTAACACCCCTTCCGCTTAACGGCACCGCCAAATGATCCCTCCGTCCCCAAGGGATCGTCGCAACCAAAAAGGCCGCAGTCGGGATTCCCGGCTGCGGCCTTATTGCACTTGTGAGGTCAACTCGCTCGTTAGACCAACTTAAAGCCCTTGCGCTTGCCCACGGAGAGGGTGTCGCCCAGCTTGAGGGCGCTCGGATCGATGTTGTAGCTCTTGGGAGCCACAGCCTTGCCGTTGATCTTGACGCCGCCGCCGTCGATGTCGCGGCGGGCCTGACCGGCGCTGGCCGAAAGGCCCAGGTCCTTGAGCAGGCCAGCGAGGTAAATCTGGCCCTCGTCGTTGACGGTCAGCTCAACGTGCTTCTCGGGGAAGTCGGCAAGCTGGCCCTCCTTGAACACACGGTCGAACTCGGCCTGAGCCTCGTCGCCGGCGCCAGCACCGTGGTAGGTGTCGCACAGGTCGCGGCCTAGAGCGCGCTTGAGCTCGTAGGGGTCGGCGGAGCCATCGGCCAGGGCGGCATCGATCTTGTCGACCTCGGCCGGGGTGAGCGAACTGGCCAGACGATAGTACTTGCCAATCATCTCGTCGGGGATGGACATGGTCTTGCCGAACATATCCTTGGGAGCATCGGTCAGGCCGATGTAGTTACCGTAGGACTTGGACATCTTACGGACGCCGTCGGTGCCCTCGAGCAGCGGCATGGTGAGCGCGATCTGCGGTTCCATGCCCATCTTCTCCATGAGCTCGCGGCCGGCGAGCAGGTTAAAGAGCTGGTCGGTGCCGCCCATCTCGACGTCGGCCTTGATCTGCACGGAGTCGAAGGCCTGCATCACAGGGTACAGGAACTCGTGCAGGGCAATCGGCGTCTGGGACTGGTAGCGCTTGGTAAAGTCGTCGCGCTCGAGGATGCGGGCGACGGTGAACTTGGAGCACACCTGCAGCAGGCCGGCCAGGTCCATCGAAAGGATCCAGTCGCCGTTGTGCACGATGGTGGTCTTCTCGGGGTCCAGGATCTTCATGGCCTGGCTCACGTAGGTCTCGGCGTTGGCCTCGATCTGCTCCTGCGAAAGCTGCGGGCGGGTGGAGTTCTTGCCCGAGGGGTCGCCGATCAGCGCAGTGCCGTTGCCGATGATAAGGGTGACGTTGTGGCCCAGGTCCTGGAACTGACGCATCTTGCGCAGGGGCACGGCATGGCCCAGGTGCAGGTCGGGGCTGGTGGGATCGACGCCGAGCTTGATGTTGAGGGGCTCGCCCTTCTCAAGCTTCTTGCGAAGGTCGGCCTCGGGGACGATCTGCGCTGCACCCGAGGTGATGATACGCATTTGCTCGTCAACAGACAGCATTGGGTATCCTCCTTTTGCTATAGCACCCTCACCGGATACGGCGGTGCTGGAAGTTCATAAACCCACTAATAATAACCAAAACAGCGCGACGCGGCACCTACGACAGGAAAATCCTCGTCCTGCCGCACGCGTCGATAACGACCGGCAAACGCGTGCCGTCACGTTCGACCAAAAAGCGCGCCTGCTGACGGCGCGAGCAGTCACGGCAACGGACCTGCCCCGTTGCATCCGTGGCGCAGGCGCCCTCGGCAGTCAGCAAGCAGTGCTCGCACACCATGAGCTCGGGACGGTCGGCATCGACAGGCCCCAAGACACCGGGGCAAGCGGCAAGTTCGGCAACACGCTCCGCATCATTGCCGAGCAACTCGGCCGACAAGCACACCCGCCCCGCACCGAGTCCGCGCAGCCAGGTAAGCGTGGCCCGATTGGCACAGAACACCGGCGCCGCCACGTCAAACGTTGTGCCCAGCTCGCGGGCCATCGCCACTTGTCCCAGATTGCGGCAGACGACGCGCCCGGCACGCTGCATAAGCGCCCGAGTCCGCTCGGCGTCGCCCGCGCGGCACACTTCGTCGAGCACCACCGTTGTATCGGACAGATCTCGCTCATCGCGCGGACCCACATCCATCAGCTCCCAGGCAAAGACCATACGAGCAAAATCCTCGCGCTTTGCCGGCCCCGCCGACCCCACCAACTCCGTCGACGCACCGCCATCCACCGCAGCGCCCTCAAAGGGCAGCACCTCAACGGCACGCGCAACGGGCGCAATCGCATCCGCCTCGGCCCGCATGCGCTCCAACACCGCCGCCGTCTGATCCAACACGCCGGCGCTGCGAATCAGATAGACCTCGCAGCCCGCGTCCACCTTACGTTTGCAATGCACGACGATGCGCTCCCCCGCAGCGGCATCCACGGGGCAAGGCACCTGTGGCCAGCGCTTGGGCACATCGGGACGCGCGTCGGCACCCGGGTAAAATCGGATTTCGAGCGTATCGCCCGCCGCCACGGCGGCATCAAGCTCAACCGTCACCTCTTCGTGACCCACCGCCACCAAGTGGCCCACGCGCACGCCCTGGTTGATCGCGCGCTCAAAGCTCATGAGCTCGGCACCCGAACGACCCCGCAGGTAAGCATCGGTAAACCCACGGTTAAACGACCTTCCCAGCTCGCGTTCAAGCTCTTCCACGGCACCGGAGTCCCACGCGCCGTCGCACAGCATATCGAGTGCCCGACGCCACACCCTCACCACGTTGAATACGTAATCGGGATTCTTCATGCGCCCCTCGATCTTGAGCGATGCCACGCCGGCGGCAACAAGCTCGGGCAGGTGCGCGATACCCAGATAGTCACGCGGACAAAGCAGGCGGTCTCCCTCGACGGCAACAACACTCTGCCCCGCCTCGTCCACTAGGTCGTACGCCAGACGGCACGGCTGCGTGCAGTCGCCGCGCATCGCCGAGCGCCCACGCCGCAAGGCCGAGAACTCGCACGCCCCCGAATAGCCGATGCAAATCGCACCGTGGCAGAATACCTCGATGGGCACGCCCGTGGCACATAGCGCCGCAATCTCGTCGACCGTCAGCTCGCGTGCCGTCGTCACGCGCTCGACCCCCAGCTCATCGGCGGCAAGCCGCACGGCACCCTCGCTATGAGCGCCCGCCTGCGTGGACAGGTGAATCTCGACCCCGGGAATCGCCGCGCGCAGCGCGCAGGCCAACCCGGCATCGGCGACAATCAGAGCACCGGCGCCCAGCTCCAGTGCATGAGCTCCCAACGCCACCGCGTCGGACAACTCATCGTCAAACACGAACACGTTGAGCGTCACGTACACACGCACGCCATGGGCATGCGCCACGGCGCAGCCGCGCGCAAACTCGTCATCCGTAAAGCCATGGGCGCCCACACGGGCGTTAAAGCCGCCCAACCCCGCATAGATGGCATCGGCGCCCGCGGCGATGGCCGCAAGCATCTGGTCGAGTCCGCCCGCCGGCGCCAGCAACTCGGGCAGCGCCGCACCGGCAGCATCCAATCCAGTCTCGTATTGTCCGCTCGGCCCCATCGCCCGAATCGCCATCGGCAAACTCCTTACCAAGGTATGCATTCACTCTGAAAAATGCCGTCTTCCAGCATACACGAGGCCTCGCGCGCCCCGTTTGGTTTATCGTGTAATAACTTATGTCCATCCTGCCCCGACGGCACATCCACCGTCCGGCACGACATACCTGGAGGTCAATATATGGGTCCTCGCCAACGACAGGGACGCAGCCGTTCAAAGACGCATGCTCTGCCCATAATCCTGCTCTCGTTTTTGGGCTTTCTGCTGATTGCGGGCGTGGCATTTGGCATCGGCATGGTCGGCAACGTCAACCGCTGGCTGTCCGATCTGCCCGACTACACCGACGCCAACGCGTATCTGGTGAGCGAGCCCACCGAGATCGTCGACTGCAACGGCAACAAGATCGCGAGCTTCTACACGCAAAACCGCAAGTCTATCACCAAGGACGAGGTCTCCCCCTACGTGCTGCAGGGCACCGTTGACGTCGAGGACGAGCGCTTCTACGAGCACGGCGGTATCGACCTGTGGGGTATCGCGCGTGCTGCGGTGGCAACCCTCGGCGGCGGGCACGAAGGCGCCTCGACGATCACCCAGCAGCTTGTGCGCAACACCATCCTGCAGGAGGAGCAATTCGACTCGACCATTGAGCGTAAGGTGCGCGAGGCCTACATCGCCATCAAGATGGAGGACATGTACTCCAAAGACGAGATCCTCATGATGTACCTCAACACCATCTATTACGGCCACGGCGCCTACGGCATCGAGGCCGCAGCCGAGACCTATCTGTCCAAGAGCGCCGCCGACCTCACCCTGAGCGAGGCCGCGCTACTCATCGGCCTTCCCAACTCGCCTTCGCAGTACGACCCCACGGTCAATCCCGATCTGGCACTGTCTCGCCGCAACAAGGTTCTCGACAACATGCTGCGCCTGGGCCACATCACCCAGGAGGAGCACGATGCCGCACAGGCCGAGCCCATCACCCTCAATGTGACCGAAATCTCGGGCAGCGGCGTCGACGTATACTCGCAGCCCTACTTTGTCTCCTACGTCAAGCAGCTGCTGGAGCAGGAGTTCTCGACCGACGTGCTCTTTAAGGGCGGCCTGACCGTCAAGACCACCATCGACCCCACGATGCAGCAGGTGGCAGAGAATGCCGTCCGCGAGCAGCTCGACACGCTCTCGCTTGACGGCCTGGACATGGGCATGGTCGTCGTCGACCCCAAGACCGGCTACATCAAGTGCATGGTGGGCGGCTACGACTACAACGCCGACGAGAACCACGTAAACCATGCCACGGCCAAGCGTCCCGTCGGCTCCACCTTTAAGGCCTTTACGCTGGCAACTGCCATCCAAAACGGCATGAACCCCAACGTCACCCTCAACTGCAACTCGCCGCTCAAGGCCAAGGGCACCACGACCGAGGTCCAAAATTACGCCAACCAGAGCTACGGCAGCATCACGCTTAAGCAGGCGACGGCATACTCCTCCAACACCGGCTACATCCAGGTGGCGGAAGCCGTCGGCAACAGCAAGATCATCTCGCTCGTCAAAAAGCTCGGCATCGACCCCGCCAAGGACAACATCGAGGACGTTCCCGTCATGACGCTCGGCACCGGCTCGATCTCGCCACTCGAGATGGCCGCCGCCTACGCGACGTTTGCCAACGGCGGCTACTATCGCCAGCCGATCGCCATCACCGAGATTGATTCTCGTACCGGTTCGGTGCTGTACCAGCACACCGACAATCCCTCACAGGTGCTTACCGAGGGCGAGGCCGCCGCGGTCACCGATGTTCTGTCCGGCGTCATGAAGGGCAGCGGTACGGGTGCTGCCGGCGCCCTGAGTGTCAACCAGCCCTATGCCGGCAAGACGGGCACCACCGACAACACCACCAACCTGTGGTTCTGCGGCTATACCCCGCAGCTGGCGTGCGCCCTGTGGACCGGCTATTCCGCGGGCGAGATCCCCATCCAAAAGTACGGCACGGACCTGCTGGGCGACAGCACCAACCTGCCTGTCTTTAAGCGGTTTATGAACACCGTTCTGACCGGTACCGAGCGCGAGGAGTTTGCGACCGGAACGGCGCCCACCTACAAGAACAACAGCGTCTGGAAGTTCTACGGCACCAATAACACCAAGAAGTCGGAGAACGACGACAAGGACAAGGACGAAGAGGAAGAGGAAACCACCACAACGACTACCACGACGACCACGACCACCGAGACCACGGGCGGCGACACCACCGGCGGCACCGGTACGACCGGTGGCTCGACGGGCGGCTCCACTGGTGGTTCGACCGGCGGCGATGGCGGCACGCCTACGCCTACGCCCACTCCCACTCCCGACCCCTCGCCCACGCCTGACGATACGGTCGGCTAAGAAGTACGCGACTAAAGCCAACAAGGCCCCGAGCAGCTTATTGAACTGCTCGGGGCCTTTTAGTTTGAAGCGACTGGGCGGTCGTTATACCAGCAAACAAAAAAAGGGGATACCGACCAACGTCGACACCCCTTACAAGCCACTATGTAAGCGCACGCAGTGCCGAGCGCACGACCCGCACGCCTACTTGCGAGAATTGCTCAGCTTATTGATCAGCGCCTCGAGACGCTCGCCGTCCTCGGCCGTCTGGGCAATAACCAAAATCGTATCGTTGCCGGCAAGCGAGCCAAGCACATCGGGCAACTCTGCCGCATCAACGGCGGCGGCGATGCCGGAAGCCGTGCCAGGCTGAGCCTTGATCATAACCAGATTATCGGTACGCAGAACGCCCGTTACGAGCTCGGAAACCATGCGCTGCAGGTGCAGGTCCTCTGCCAGAACATAGATGCCCTCAGGGAGCTTACGCAGCCCCATATCGGCAATATCGCGAGAGACAGTCGCCTGCGTGCAATCAAAGCCCATAGCACGGAGCTCATCGACCAGCACACGCTGCGTGCGGACGTCCTTATTGCGCACAATATCTCTAATGGCATCCTGGCGCCCATTGCGTTTTTTAGCCATACAAACCCTCACTCCAAAAGATGGCGGAGACAATCAATCAGTGATTGAATAGTTTAACGCTATTTGAAGGCTTTTGTGTATAAGAACGCATTTCGAAACAATTCTATGCAAGTTTGTTTCGTAATGAGCCGTTTAGGCGGTTTTTGCGCCCGTCCGGTTAAGAAAAGCTGCCAGATGCGTACACATCACGCAACGCGCGGGCTTGGCGCTAGCGATCGGCCCAAACAACAGACCGAGCCCCCGATGGTTATCCTTGAGCGCGGCGACCATCTGACGGGTTCGAGGCGCCTCGAGCATATCACGCATGCGGGCGGAACGCTCGATTGACGACACCCCATGCGGGCTCAGACACAAATTCTCGATGCAGGCGACCAGTCCGGCAAAGTAGAACTTTTGGCTTGCCAGCTTGAGCCGGCCACCGCTATCTGCTTCCGAGAGTGAGTCCGCAAGCTCGTCGAGTGCTCGGGTGTCATCGGATACCCTGGCATACATGGTGGGATCAAAGGCATCTGTAAGCTTAGGCGCCACCGCGTGGAAACAAGCGTCGCCGCATCCGGAGACGCGCTGCGCCTGCGAGAGCGCGCATGCCATAAACCCAACTGTGCGAAACGCCTTGTCGCACAAAAGGCATGCCTCAAACAGCGGACGGCTATACATCACGCCAGAGACTTGAGCAACCAAGCCGCCTAAAATCAACTGAGGCAGCCCGGCCACCATCGAAGACTTGTCTTCAATGACAATAGAGGCAGCATCCAAGACACGCGAATGGCGCTCTCGATGTGCATCATAGCGGTCGAGCGACACCGTGGGGAACACTATGTCTGCCGCAGTATCGCACGCGATATCGACCATCTTGGAAAGGGATTGCGGAGCAAACCACTCATCGGCGTTCATGGCGATGATTTGAGAGCCGCGCGAGGCAGCAAAACCGGCACGAAGACACGCGCCGCGCGTCGCGTCCTCGACGTCAATCAAATCAATATGGATGTCCCTGTCGGCAGCAACTTGAAGCGAATGGCGCACACCGGGCGCAGTATCGCGACAGACAACGACAATCTGCAAATCGTAGAGGTCTTGGTTCTGGATACTCTCGAGCGCACGCATCGCATAGCTGGGCGAACCTTCTACCACAAGGATCACCGAAAGTCGCGGATGCGAGCCACGTCGAACCAAATTATCCGTCCTCTCGACAGTAATGAATCAAACCGTGGTTCATGGTACACCCCGGCAATAAAAGCAATGAGACACCGGTTGCATTGCACGCCAAGAACAGATGTTGCACACGCGCAGCCCACAGATGACAGGTGTCGACGCACGACACGTCGAGCCCTCCCCTAGTCGAGCACGACAAGCTCGGCGGGATCGTAATCCACGCCCATAAACGTAAGGCCGCAGGCAGGAGCCGTGGGGCCCGCAGCGGTACGGTCGCAAGCATCGATAACCTCGCGCATCCACTCGGGTTCACGGCGATGCATGCCAATCTCGACAAGCGTGCCCACGATCGTACGGACCATCGAATGCAGAAACGCATTGCCCTCGATGGTGAACGTCAGGATGTCCTCGCCAAACGCAACCTCATGGCCAAATTCGGCACGCATCACGCAGCGATGCGTGGGCTTGCCAACGGCCGAGGCAACCTTGCAAAAGCTCTTAAAGTCCTGCTCGCCCAAAAGCGCAGGGCAGGCGGCCGCCATCGCATCGACGTCGAGGGGATAGCGATGCCACCACACCGCACCGCGCGAGAGCACGGGGCGCGCATCGCGATCGGCAATACGGTACGTATACGTACGGGACCGCGCGTCAAAGCGGGCAGAAAAGCCCCTACGGGCCTTGTAGACCTCGTTTATGGCAATATCTTTGGGCAGGAGGGCATCCATAGCCCTCAGCCACCTACGGCGCGTCAGAGCAAGCTCAGCGTCCGTTACGGGCACGCTACTGTACTGGGCCACCGCATGCACGCCGGCATCGGTACGACCCGCACACGTCAGATCGATCGGGCGGCGCAGCAGCGTCTCGATAGCGCGGCGTAACTCGCCCGCAACGGTCGTCTGGCCCGGCTGCTCGGCAAATCCGCTATAGGACGAGCCATCATAGGCAACACGGAATACAAGCGTGGCATCGAGCTCAGGAATCGAATTGAAATCAGACGGCGCGGTCATGGGCGCTCCCAACAAACAATCAACGGTATCGCGACAAAAAAAGAGGGGTACGCGAACGTACCCCTCGAATATAGCCTATGCAGACGGATTGTCTACTCAGCGGTCTCCTCAGCAGGAGCCTCCTCGACGGCCTCGACCTTCTTGGGAGCAGCGGCCTTCTTGGGGGCCGGAGCAGCCTTCTTGGCCTTAGGCGTGCAAGGCTCGGTGACGAGCTCCATGATAACGATAGGAGCGTTGTCGCCCTTACGGTTGCCGAGCTTCATGATGCGGGTGTAACCGCCGTTGCGGTCCTGCCACATGCCCTGGGCAGCCTTGTCGAAGATCTCGGCAACGAGCTGCTTATCGCCGAGCTTGGCGATGGCCAGACGACGAGAGTGCAGGTCGCCCTTCTTGGCCCAGGTGATGATCGGATCGACGACCGAACGCAGCGCCTTAGCGCGGGTCTCGGTGGTCTTGATGCGGTCGTTCTCGAAGAGGGCCTTGGCCAGGCTCTTCTTCATGGCCTTGGTGTGGCTCGCATCGGTGCCGAGCTTCAGGCCCTTCTTAACGTTGTGACGCATGGTCTAGTTTCTCCTCAAATATGCGAAGCATTAAGCCTTCAGGCTCAGGCCCATGGACTCAAGCTTGTCCTTCACTTCCTCGATCGACTTAACACCGAAGTTACGGATGTTGAGCAGATCGTTCTCCGAGAACTCAACGAGCTGACGGACCGAGTGAATGCTGGCGCGCTTAAGGCAGTTGTAGGAACGGACGGAAAGGTCCAGATCCTCGATCTGCTTGTCCAGCTCGGCGTTGTCGTTGGTGACCTCGGGAGCGAAGATCGAAGCCTCCTCCTCGACCTCGGGGGTCTCGGCAAGGTTCATAAAGGCAGCCATATGCTGGTTGATGATATTGGCAGCCTGGACCACGGCGTCGCGCGGAGCGATGGAGCCGTTGGTCTCGATCTCGAGGACAAGGCGGTCGTAGTCGGTGTGCTGACCGACACGGCAAGCCTCAACGAGCTTGGCGCAACGGGACACCGGCGAGTACAGCGAGTCGACGTGGATCACACCGATGGGATCGTTGTCGCGCTTGTTAGCCTCGCCAGAGACATAGCCGCGGCCATAGCCGATGCGCATGCTCATGGTGAGATGGCCACCCTCGGTAAGCGTAGCGATGTGCTGCTCGGGGTTGACCAGCTCAAACTCGGACGGAATAAAGAAGTCCGCACCGGTGACCTCGCAGGGGCCGTCAACAGAAATGGTGGCGGTCGCCTCGTCGGTCGTGCCGAGAGCCCTGAAGACAAGACCCTTGACATTCAGGACGATGTCGGTGACATCCTCGACCATGTTAGGGATGGTCATGAACTCGTGCTGTGCACCATCGATCTGAATAGCCTCGACGGCGGCACCCTCGAGCGAGGACAGAAGTACGCGACGAAGGGAGTTACCCAGCGTATCGCCGTAGCCACGCTCGAGCGGCTCGACGGAGACACGAGCAGACGTCTCGTTGATCTCTTCGACCTGAACCTGAGGCCTAATGAATTCTGACATGTATTACCTCCAGCCTCAGCAGCCCGGATGGACTACTTAGAGTAGAGCTCGACGATGAGCTGCTCGTTGATATCACCGCTGATCTGCTCACGCGTCGGCAGAGCGAGCACGTTACCAGACAGCTTCTCGATATCGACCTCGAGCCAGCCAGGGACCTCAAAGCGCTCGGAGGAAATCAGGGCCTCCTTGATGGGGAGGAGGTCACGGAACTTCTCGCCGACAGCGACGACGTCGCCGGCCTTGACGCGGTAGGACGGGATGTCCACGCGCTTGCCGTTCACGGTGAAGTGACCGTGACGGACGGACTGACGAGCCTCTTTGCGGGTGCGGGCGAAGCCAAGACGGAAGACGACGTTGTCGAGGCGAGACTCAAGGATGATCATGAGGTTCTCACCGGTGACGCCGTTCATCTTACGGGCCTTGTTGAAGTAGCCGTGGAACTGCTTCTCCAGAACGCCATAGATGAACTTGACCTTCTGCTTCTCGCGCAGCTGCATGCCGTACTCAGATTCCTTGCGACGGCGCTTGGGCTGACGGATAGATTCCTTCTTGCTGCTGTAACCGAGCTCAGCGGGATCGATCCCGAGCTGACGGCAGCGCTTAAGAACAGGAGTCCTGTCGATTGCCATATTGATACGATCCTTTCAGTTACACGCGGCGACGCTTCTTGGGGCGGCAGCCGTTGTGCGGAATGGGGGTCTTGTCCTGGATGCTCGAGACCTCGAGGCCAGCAGCCTGGAGGGAGCGGATGGCGGTCTCACGACCGGAGCCGGGGCCCTTGACGAAGACGGAAACCTTCTTCATACCGTGCTCCATGGCCTGCTTGGCAGCAGCCTCGGCAGCCATCTGGGCAGCGAACGGCGTGGACTTACGGGAGCCCTTGAAGCCCACCTGGCCAGCCGACTTCCAGGAAATGACATTGCCCTGGGGATCGGTGATCGAAACGATCGTGTTGTTGAACGTAGAACGAATGTGAGCCTGGCCCACGGAAATGTTCTTACGGTCCGCGCGCTTCAGACGGGCAGCGCGAACGTTCTTCTTAGCAGTAGCCATCTATCTAGCGCTCCTTATTTCTTCTTCTTAGCACCGATCTGACGCTTCGGGCCCTTGCGGGTACGAGCGTTAGTGTGGGTGCGCTGGCCGCGGACCGGGAGGCCCTTGCGGTGACGAAGGCCGCGGTTGCAGCCGATGTCCATAAGGCGCTTGACGTTCTGGTTGCGCTCACGGCGGAGGTCGCCCTCAACCATGATCTGGTTCTTATCGATATAATCGCGGATGGCGTTAACCTCATCCTCGGTGAGGTCCTTAACGCGCGTATCCACGTTAACGTTGCACTCGACGCAGATCTTCGTCGCAGTGGTGCGGCCGATGCCGTAAATGTAGGTCAGACCGATCTCAACGCGCTTCTCACGCGGGAGGTCGACACCATTAATACGGGCCAACGTAGTCTCCTCTCTTAACCCTGACGCTGCTTATGACGGGGGTTCTCGCAAATGACGAGGACCTTGCCATGGCGCCTAATGATTTTGCACTTATCGCACATCTTCTTGACCGAAGGACGTACCTTCATCGTTCTTCCTTTCGGTAGCGCTCAAACTACTTCCCTACTATCTACTCGCCCAGCCGCAGGCGTTTAAAACTATGGCTGGTCTTCACACACAATCCGACCGTAGGTTGAGCTAAGCCTGCAGTCGGAAATGGAGTGCGTGTATGCGTGCCGCTATTTGTAGCGATAGGTGATGCGGCCGCGGGTCAGGTCGTACGGGGAAAGCTCCACGACAACCCTGTCACCGGGGAGAATACGGATGTAATTCATTCGGATCTTGCCAGAAATGTTGCACAGAACCGAATGACCGTTCTCGAGCTCAACCTTAAACATGGCATTGGGCAACGGTTCCTTTACCGTACCCTCGAGCTCAATTGCGTCTTCCTTCTTCACAAGCAATCATCTTTCTCTAGAAAACGACAGCGATTGAGTATTCTACAACACGTATGCACGCATCGTAATAACTTCGTAATGGCTCCACAACTAAGTGGAACTTGTTACATTTCTCCGCCTTGGAGCGAACACCAAGCACCCTGGGCATCCGTGGTGAGAATCACCGGACCGTCATTGGTAATGGCGACGGTGTTCTCGTAGTGCGCGGCGGGCAGGTGGTCGTTGGTCGTAACAATCCAACCGTCGGAGCCCGTGCTCACATGGTTGGAACCCATCGTAACCATCGGCTCGATGGCAATGACCATGCCGGCCTGGAGGCGAACGCCCCTCCCCTTCTTTCCATAGTTAGGAACGTTGGGGTCCTCGTGCATCACGCGGCCAATGCCATGACCCACATAATCACGAAGCACGCCGTAACCGTGAGACTCGGCAAGGGACTGAACGGCATAACCGACGTCCCCGATATGGTTACCGGGAACAGCCTGCTCGATGGCAGCCTTAAGGCAATCGCGCGTGACCTCGCACAAAGCCTTGGCTTCGGGCGTGGGGGTGCCGACGAAAAACGTCCATGCGTTATCGCCGACCCAACCGTCGACAACGGCTCCCGTATCGATGGAGATGATATCGCCATCGCGCAGAATCATGTCGGGGTTGGGAATACCGTGGACCACGGCATCGTTGATCGATGCGCAAATGGTCCCCGGGAACCCGCCGTAACCCTTAAAGGCAGGGGTGCCGCCATGCATGCGGATAATCTGCTCCGCGAGCTGATCGAGCTCAAAAGTCGAAACGCCGGGGCGCACCATGGCTCCAACGTGGCGGAGCGCCATCTTAGATAGCGCTCCTGCCTTCTTCATCTGCTCGATTTGCGTTGCAGACTTAATCTTGATCATAGACCGAGAGCCTCTTTGACATCCCCGTACACGGTCTCGCGAGCCTGGTCACCGTTGACCGACTTGAGCAGACCCTGGCCACGATAGTAGTCGACGAGCGGGCTCGTGGACTTCTCGTAGACGTCGAGACGGTTCTTGATGGTCTCGGGCTTGTCGTCGTCGCGCTGATACATCTCGCCACCGCACTTGGGGCAGGTGGCATCGGCAGCAGTGCCGGTGTAACCGCAGGCGCGGCAGGTGCGACGCGAAGACAGACGATCGATAATGACCTCAGGGGCCACATCGACCAGAAGGGCGCAATCGATCTCGCGACCCATGGCGGAGAGCTCGGAATCGAGCGTCACAGCCTGGGCGGTGTTGCGCGGGAAGCCGTCGAGAATGAAGCCCTGCTGGGCGTCATCGGCGGCAAGGCGCTCCTTGACAAGGTCGATCACGAGCTGGTCGGGAACGAGCTCGCCAGCGTCCATGTACTTCTTAGCCTGAATACCAAGCTCGGTGCCGCCCTTGACGGCAGCACGCAGCAGGTCGCCCGTGGAAATGTGGGCGACGCCAAACTCGGCGACGAGCTCCTGTGCGACGGTACCCTTACCGGCACCCGGAGCTCCGAGCAATACGAGGTTCATGAGCAATCCTCCTCTAGCCTATTTAAAGAATCCATCGTAATCATACATCTTGATCTGGCCTTCGAGCTTATCGACCGTGTCGAGCACGACGCCGACCATGATGAGGATGGACGTTCCGCCAAAAGCCTGGATCAGATGGTTACCCGTGAAGGAGAAGATGATCGAAGGCACGATGGCGATGAGCGCCAAAAAGACAGCGCTGGGAAGCGTGATCTTGTTGAGCGCGTTCTTGATGTAGGCCGCGGTAGCCCTACCCGGACGAACGCCCGGAATAAAGCCGCCCTGCTTCTTAAGGTTGTCGGCGGTGTCATCGGGGTTGAACACCATGGAGGTGTAGAAGTACGCGAAGAACACGATGAGGACAACATTAAGCACCCAGTTGAGCCAACCGGTCGAAAGCGCAGAGGCAACTGCCTGAATCCAGCCGATGCCGGGGAAGAACACAGCAATCTGAGCCGGGAAGTACAGCAGCGCCGAAGCGAAGATGATCGGCACGACACCCGCGGTGTTAACCTTGATGGGCAGGTAGGTGGTCTGGCCACCCATCATGCGACGGCCCACGACGCGCTTAGCGTAGGAGACCGGAATGCGGCGCTGGCCGCGCTCAAGGAAAACAATCAGCGGGATAACCAGCAGGATGATGGCGCAGATGATCACCATGGTGATGATGCCACCGGCGTTACCCTCGGTGCTGGAGAAGATCGCCTGCGGAAGACCGGCCATGATGTTCGCGAAGATGATAAGCGACATGCCATTGCCGATACCGCGCTGGGTGATGAGCTCACCAATCCACATGATCAGCATGGCACCCGCAGTGAGCGTGCCGACGATCATGAGGTCGAAGATGATCTCGGGAGCGCCGGCGCCATTAAAGCTGATGCCGAAGCTCTTAAAGAGGAAGAGGTAACCCACGGAGTTGAGGATTGCCAGAGCCAGGGTGAGGTAACGCGAATACTGCGTAATCTTGGTCTGACCGACCTCGCCCTCGCGGGCAAGCTCATGCAGGGAAGGCACAACGGCCTGGAGCATCTGGAGGATGATTGAGCTGGTGATGTAAGGCATGATGCCCAGCGAAAACACCGACACATAGCTCAACGCGCCGCCAGAGAAAAGATTCAGGAGGGCCATAGCACCTGCGGCGACCGAATTGTTATCGGTCGAGAAAAGGCCCAGCATCCCCTGGAAGGGAATGCCGGGCACAGGAACGTGCGCACCAATGCGGTACACGACGAGCATAGCTATGGTAAAAAGAATCTTTTCGCGCAATTCTTTGATGCGGAAAGCATTCTTAAGACCATTTAGCACGGCAGCTCGACCTTTCCGCCGGCGGCCTCGATCTTGGCCTGCGCAGAAGCGCTGACCTTGTCGACCTTGACCGTGAACTTCTTGGTGAGCTCACCATTGCCGAGCACCTTGACGGGCTCGAACTCGCTCTTGGTGATGCGAGCGGCCTTAAGAGCGGCACCGTCGATCACAGCGCCATCCTCGAACTTACGCTCGAGACGCTCAACGTTAACAGCGGTGTACTCGATACGACGGGGGTTGCGGAAGCCCGGAAGCTTGGGCAGGCGCATAGCCAGCGGAGTCTGGCCACCCTCGAAGCCGGCACCCTTGGTGCCGCCAGAGCGGGAACCCTGGCCCTTCTGACCGCGGCCAGAAGTGGTGCCGTGACCCGAAGAATTGCCACGGCCGACGCGCTTGCGGTTCTTGGTGGAACCTGGCGCGGGAGTAAGATCGTGAAGCTGCATTTGCTACTCCTCTACAATCTCGACAAGGTGCTTGACCTTGAAGATCATGCCGCGGACGGACTCGTTGTCAGCAATCTCGCGAACCTCGCGGATCCTGTGGAGACCGAGGGCACGGACAGTACGGACCTGGTCCTGCTTGCAACCGTTGGTGCTGCGGACCTGCTTGATCTTGATGGTGTCAGCCATGCTTAGTTCTCCTTACCGACGAACATCTCGGAGACCGTCAGGCCACGGCGAGCCGCGACGTCCTCAGGGCTGGAGAGCTCCTTGAGGCCCTCGACGGCAGCCTTAATGATGTTGAGGCCGTTGTCGGTACCGAGGGACTTGGACAGGACGTTCTTGATGCCAGCAAGCTCGAAGAGGGGACGCACAGCGCCGCCGGCGATAACGCCGGTACCCTCGACAGCGGGCTTGATGATGATGCGGCCGGCACCAAAGTGGCCGAGAACCTCGTGCGGGATGGTGCCCTGCTCGGTCACCGGCACGTGGAACATGTTCTTCTTGGCATCGAGAGACGCCTTGGAGATGGCCATGGGCACCTCAGCGGACTTGCCCATGCCAACGCCGACGTTGCCCTTGCCGTCGCCAACGACGACGAGAGCGACGAGGCTCATGCGACGACCACCCTTGACGGTCTTCGACACGCGGTTGATGTAAACGACGCGCTCCTCGAACTCGGAGGCCTCGCGCTGCTGCTTCTGATTACGAGCCATGTGCTACATACCTCCTAGAACTCGAGACCGGCGGCACGAGCACCGTCGGCGAGGGCCTTGACGCGGCCATGGTAGATACGGCCACCGCGATCGAAGGCGACCTTGGTGATGCCGGCCTCGATGGCGCGCTTGCCAACGAGCTGACCGACCTTCTCCGCAGCCTCCTTGTTCGAGGTGTGGGTGCCCTTGAACTCGGCCTCGAGGGTCGAGGCAGAGACGAGCGTCAGGCTGGAGCCCTTGCTGTCGTCGATGATCTGGGCATAGATGTTGGCGTTAGTACGGGTCACGCGAAGACGCGGACGCTCGGAGGTACCCAAGACCTTGCCGCGAACACGACGCTGACGACGCTTGAGGCCTTCCAGCTTCGCCTTATGCTTGTTCATACGTAAACTCCTAAAAAGGTTGATCTTGCCAGCACCTGACGGGGTGCTGGTCTTATGCGAGTGAGTCGGTTACGACTACTTGGCGGCCTTACCCAGCTTGCGGCGGATGTGCTCGCCAACGTAGTGGATACCCTTGCCCTTGTAAGGCTCGGGAGGACGATGGCCGCGGATCTCAGCGGCGATCTGACCGACCTGCTGCTTGTTGATACCCTTGACGTTCACGTGGGTGTTGTCGGGAACCTCGAAGGTGATGCCCTCGGGAGCCTCGACGATCACGGGGTGCGAGAAGCCCAGGGAGAACTCGAGGTTCTTGCCCTTCTGCTGCACGCGGTAACCGACGCCGGCGAGCTCGAGCTTCTTCTCGAAGCCCTCGGAAACGCCAACAACCATGTTGTGGATGAGGGCGCGGGTGAGGCCGTGGCGGGCACGGGTCTCACGCTCGTCGTCGGGACGGGAAACGGTGAGGACGTTGTCCTCGACGTTGATAGCGAGCTTCTCAAAGACATCAAGCTCGAGCTGGCCCTTGGGGCCCTTGACGACAACGTTGTTGCCGTTGACTGCCACTTCGACTCCGGCGGGAATCTGGACAGGCTTATTACCGATACGAGACACGGTGATCTCCTTTCCTTCTACCTACCGAGCGAATTACCAGACGTAAGCGATGATCTCGCCGCCGACGTTGTGCTTGCGAGCATCGCGGTCGGTCATGACGCCATGGCTGGTGGAAATAATGGCGGTACCAAGGCCACCGCGGACGCGGGGCATGTCGGCAACGCCGGTGTACTTACGCAGGCCCGGCTTGGAAATGCGGCGGATGCCGTTGATGACCTTAGCCTTCTTGGGACCATACTTAAGCGTGATGTGCAGAGTCTTCTGGGGAACGGTGTCCTCGACATCGTAGCCCTCGATGTAGCCCTCCTCGTGCAGAACACGAGCGATCTCGACGAGCTTCTTGCTGCTCGGCATGGAGACCGTGGCCTTGTTCACAGAGTTAGCGTTACGGATGCGCGTAAGCATATCTGCGATCGGGTCTGTAAGGTTCATACAGATTCTCCTTCGTTCTTGATGAACACGTGCTCTTGGTTCTTCGCCGCCCTTAACGGCAAAGCCTTTTTAGCGCGTTTTCCCTGTTCCAAACTGATGCTTGAAACGCTGGTAGTGACTTACCAGCTGGCCTTCTTAACGCCGGGAAGCTCGCCCTTGAGTGCAAGCTCGCGGAAGCAGACACGGCACAGGCCGAACTTGCGGTACACAGAGTGCGGACGGCCGCAGCGCTGGCAGCGCGTGTACTCACGAGTAGAGAACTTCTGCTTGCGATTGCACTTGACGATCATCGATGTCTTAGCCACTTATATCCTCCTCACATAGAGTATTGTTCGCCCCAAGCGCCGCCCCCTTGTGGGAACGGCGCTCATAGGGCAGGTGAACCTATTTCTTGAACGGGAAACCGAAGGCGTCCAGAAGGGCCTTGGCCTCCTGATCGGTGTTGGCGGTGGTCACGAAAGTGATGTCCATACCACGCTGGTGATCGACGGAGTCGAAGTCGATCTCGGGGAAGATGAGCTGCTCGGTGACGCCCATGGAGAAGTTACCACGGCCGTCGAAGCTCTTGGCGGAGATGCCGCGGAAGTCGCGGATACGGGGGATCGCGACGGAGGTCAGACGATCGAAGAACTCCCACATACGGTCGCCACGCAGGGTAACCTTGCAGCCGATCGGCATACCAGCGCGCAGGCGGAAGGTAGCGATGGACTTGCGGGCACGGGTGATCATCGGCTGCTGACCGGTGATGGCGCGCAGGTCGCGCACGGCACCGTCGATGGCCTTGGAATCGGTAGCGGCCTCGCCGACACCCATGTTCACGACGATCTTCTCAAACTTGGGGATCATCATGACGTTCTCGTACTGGAACTTGTCCTGAAGCTGCTGCTTGACCTCGTTGTTGTACTTGGTCTTCAGACGCGGCACATACTTCTCTTCTGCCATTGTTCACTCCTTCTTGGGGTTTTAAGCACGGGGCGTGGCCACGGTGGGTTGTCCTCGTGCCTCCTGACTGCATCCGCGCCGCTCATGGCATTTTGCGGTTTGGACTCGACGCAGCAGGAGCCGACAAAACAATCGGTACTATACGCGCATCGGGAGCGTATTTCCAGAAAAACCTCGTCTGCCTGCACAACTCCACAACTCCCCCGCACATATCGATCCCTAGGGGACGGAGGAAAATGGCAGTTGCGGTGAAATAGGGACCGTTTGACGGCTTAACAGGCTTAAACAGTCCGCATTTCACCGCAACTCATATATGGGGATGCGATTAGCGCTTGCGGGGGACGAGCTTGGTGCGGCGCAGGTGAATCATCTCGGCAGCGATGGAGATGGCGATCTCCTCGGGGTCCTCGGCCTCGATGGCGACACCGATCGGCAGGTGCAGTCCGTCAATCTGCTCCTGCGTAAAGCCCTCCTGCTCCAGGCGGGCGCGCACAAAGGCCGTCTTGCGGCGCGAACCCAGGCAACCCAGATAGGTAGGCTTGGCACGCATGGCCTGAATCACCACGTCGATATCGGACTTGTGACCTGCTGTGGCGACTACCACTAGGTCACGCGGGCCGATGGGGCACTGCTTGCTCAGGTTCTTGTAGTCGACCAGACGACGGTCGTAGACACCGGGCACCCATTCGGGCGTCAACGTGCCCGGGCGATCGTCGCAGGCCACGACGGCAAAGCCCGCCGCCGTGAGCACCCGCGCCGTCGCAGCACCCACGTGTCCGCAGCCAAAGATATAGGTCAGGCCCTCGGGGCAGAGCGTCTCGATGTGCGCGGGAGGAATCTCAGAGGCGGCGTTGGTGTAGGTGACCCTACTCCCCTCCTCCACCAGCGAAAGCTCGGGGCAGCCCATTATGGTGCGGCGCGACTCCTCGCCATGGTACTTGGCCACATCGCCCTCGAGCGCGCTCGCGATAAACGGCTCAAAGTCGATGACGAAGTCGCCGATGCGTCGATACGCCAAGACGTCGGCAATCGACTGGAACAACGGCGCCTGCGATACATCCAGGTGCAGATAGCACAGGCAGATGGCTCCGCCGCAGATCATGCCGGTATCGGAGTTCTCGCCGCCCATGGTGTAGCGGACCAGACGCGATTGCCCTGCGCCCAGCAGCTCGCGCGCCTCGTCCAGCGCAAAGAGCTCAATCTTGCCGCCGCCGATGGTGCCCGCTTGGCTGCCATCGGCAAAGACGGCCATCCAGGCGCCCACGCCGCGCGGCGATGACCCCGCCGTGCCGGCCACGACCACGAGCTCGCACGTCTCGCCAGCACGCAGGGCGGCAAGCGCCGCATTCACCACATCGAGCTTTTCCATTGCCGCCTTCTATCCTCTAAAGACATCGGTGAGCATAGCGAGTGCCTCGAGCACGCCGCCGCCGACCGACGTCGCCTTGTCCGAAATATAGTTGATATAGCTGGCATCGCCGCGCGGATCGACGTCGGCGCATTTAAAGCCCTCAGTCACCTGCACGCCGTTCGCCAAAAGCCCGCGCAGACAGCCATCGATCTGCGTGACCATGGGAGTATCACCCGCATACCCGATCACGTCTCCGGCGCTCACGATGTCGCCGATGGTGCGGTCGGACCGAAACATGCCGGCGGCGGGGCTGTGGATAACGCGCTCCTTGCCATAGCCGGCGATCATGCCCGGCACGCCCGTGTTGGGCTGGGGCGAACCTTGGGTAATGACACGGCCGAGAAAATGCCCGCGCATGGTCTCGACCACGGCGTCGCAGTCAACCGGCGCGGTAAAGCCCGGCCCCACGGCGATGACGGCAGGCGCCATGTCGCGCGTGGTGCCCAAGTTGCGCTTAGCCAAAATCGCGTCGACCACAGCCGCGGGTTTCAACTCGCCGAGCATCTTGGCCTGGGGGTCCACTACAACGGCGACGTCTCCAGCCTCGGTAATCGCAAGCGCCTCAGCCGGCGTCTGCGCCAAGCGAGCGCGAATGCCTTCGACCTCGACCTCGCCCAGGCGAATGGCCTCGCAAAAACAGATTGTGCGACGGATGCACGTGGGAACCGCGATATCGGCCATAACGACCGACACGCCGGAGCGCACCAAGCGAGCGGCGACGCCCGTGGCGATATCGCCGGCGCCGCGAACATAAACGAGCATTCCCGGGGCACCTCCCTGTGCTACGGTTTGAGCAGAGCAAAAGCGGTTCGACCGCTACTCTGATGATTATTTATTATCACAGTATTATACGGCGGTGAACAGATGGAAACGACGAGCGGAAACCTTGCCTCCGCGCTCAAGATCGAGCCGGGCATTACCGCAATTATCGGCAGTGGCGGTAAGTCGACCTTGCTAAAGACGCTGGGTCTCGAGCTCATGCGCGCTGGCGGCCGCGTGCTCCTCTGCACCACCACGCACATGTTTCCCGTCGCCGGCGTGCCATGGGACGGGTCGAGCCGTCGCCTGGACGCCGCGCCTTGGAAGCCGGGGATCCCGCATGTTCCCGGCTGCACCTGCGAGGCATGCGCGGGACTTGTCCGCGGAAGCATCTGCCAGGCGGGTGTTTTGGACCCGGAGACAGGCAAGCTCTCCGCCCCCGCTGAGCCGCTCGACCAGCTGGCGCAGCGCTTTGACTATGTGTTGGCCGAGGCAGATGGCAGCAAGCGACTCCCGCTCAAGGCGCATGCCGCCTGGGAGCCGGTAATTCCCGCCGCCACGGCAAACGTTGTCTGGGTCGTCGGCGCCTCGGGGCTGGGCAGGCCCGTCGCCGAGGTTGTCCACCGCCCCGAGCTCTTCTGCGAGCGCTGCGGCTGCGAGCCTACCGACATCGCCACGCCCGAGCGCGTCGCCCAGGTGCTCAATGCCGAGATGCAGGCGCTGGGACTCAGCACCGCACGCGTCATGCTCAACCAAGCCGACACGCTTGCCGACCCAACAATGGCAGATCGCTTCGAGGCAGCCCTCAACCGCCCCCTCATCGCCACCAGCCTCCAGGGGTAGCAAATTTGGGACGGGGCTCTTTTTGCTACCCCGTCCCAAAAAATCATCTCCCAAATTAGCTACCCCGGCGGTCTTCCCGTTAGCGGGGCACGTAGCGGCCGGGTTGGGCTCCGGTGGGCTCGCCGTCGCGTGCCGCCAGCACGCCGTTCACAAACACGGCCTTGGCGCGGCCATGTGCCTCAAAGCCCTCGAGCGGCGTGTAGTCCACGGCCTGATGCTGCGTCGCGGCGCTAATCGTCCAGCGCGCCTTGGGATCCCACACGCACACGTCGGCATCGGCGCCCTCGGCAAGACAGCCCTTGTGCGGATACATGCCAAAGACGCGCGCCGGGTTCTCGCTCATCAGGCGGCACAGATCCTCGGGACCCAGCTGTCCCTCAAAGCTCGTAGCGATCGCGACGGGGCGATGCTCCACGCCGGGTCCGCCGTTGGGAATCGCGCGGAAGTCGTCGCGCCCGCGGTCCTTTTGCCCGTGCAGGTTAAAGCTACAGTGGTCGGTCGCAATCGTATCGATCTCGCCGGCCACAAGCGCCTCGCGCAGTGCCGCACGGTCGCCGGCATGGCGCAGCGGCGGACTCATCACGTACTTGGCGCCCGCAAAGCCGTCCTCGCCCTGCTCCAGATAGCAGGTATCGTCGAGCATCAGATACTGAGGGCATGTCTCGACATAGATGTTCTTCTGCCCGCGCGATTTGGCAGCGCGAATGGCCTCGAGCCCCAGCTTGGTCGAAAGGTGCACCACGTTGACCGGAGCGTCCCCGGCCAAGTGCGCCAGATACAGCAGGCGGCTCACGGCCTCGGCCTCACACACGTCCGGACGGCTGAGCGCATGGCCCTCGGGCCCGTGGATACCCTGCTCAAACACGCGCTTCTGCAGCGCGTTGACCAACGTGCCGTTCTCGCAATGCACGCACAGGATACCGCCCACGCGCTTGAGCTCCTCCAGCACCTCGAGCGTCTCGGCATCGTCCAGGCGCAGATGGTCGTAGGCAAAGTAGGTCTTAAACGACGACACGCCCGCCTCGCGCATGACCGAAAGATCGGCGCGGTTGCGCTCATTCCACTCGGCAAGCGCCATATGGAAGGCATAGTTGGCGGTGCAGGTGCCGTCGGCGCGATGATGCCACTCGACCAAGGCATCGGGCATGGTCACGCCGCGATCGGCCGTCGCGTAGTCCACAATGGTCGTCGTGCCGCCGCAGGCAGCCGCGCGCGTGCCGGTCTCAAAGCTATCGGCTGTCCAATCCATGCCGGTCCAGCACTGCATGTGCGTGTGCCCATCGATAAAGCCCGGGAACACCCAGCAGCCCGCAGCATCCTCGACGGTATCGCCCTCGGCCGGCTCAATCGCCGCGGCGATCCGCACGATCTTATCGCCATCCATGGCAAGATCGGCGCGGCGAAGCCCCTGGGGCGTCACGAGCGCACCGTTTTTGATGATGATCATAATTGCTCCTTATTGGTTGATGCAGTTGGCCACGCGATCAAAATACGAGCAGGCGGCGATATGCTCCGTTATGCGTCGCTGTCCCTTGGCGGTATCGACGTCCCACAGTTCGTAAGCACGCGCCTCGACCAGCACCACGTCGGTACGGTCCTTAAGGATCGAACCGCCGCCGTCCTTGCCCTCAAGACGCATAAGCGCATCGAACAATTCCGCCGGAAAGAGCACCGGGCTCGAAGGCTCGCCGTTGCACGCAAGACGCACCGGATGATTGCGGTCACGCTCGTCAAACGCACGAACCATACCCTCAAAAGAATCCGAACTCACAAGTGGCTGGTCGCCCGGCAAAAAGAGGCAACCTTTCCAGTTGCGTTCGACTCCCCACGAAAGGCCCGCACGGACGCTTTCGCTGCGCAGCTCGCCATCGTGCAGCACGCACGGGCAATGCTTGTCCTCGCAAATATGGGCGACCTCGGGCCAACGCGTCGAAACCACAACATCAAAGCCCCCGGGGACCGAATCGATGGTCCGGGCAATCAGCGGCTCGCCATAGATATCGGCGAGCATCTTGTTAGAGCCAAACCGCTTGCCCTCGCCCGAAGCCATAATGACGCAACCGAGTTTCATCTCCGCAAACCTCCCCTGGCTGCCTTGGACACCATAGTTGCTATACCCACCATAGCAAGCTCACACTCCGTCGGAACAGGCACGCACTCGTTTTCCAGCGAACGCCTCTTGGCTCCCCATAGCACAAAGGAGGGCACCCCGCGACGCAGGGCACCCTCCTCAATGGTGCAGATATGCCTACTCAGCGTCGCCGGTAAACGTGGTACCGGTCTTGCCGGCAAGACCGTCACGCGCCTTCTCGAGCAGCGTGATGAGCGCCGTGCGGCCCGGCTTGCTCTCGGCAAACGTCGAGGCGGCCTGGACCTTGGGCAGCATGGAGCCGCGACCGAACTCGTTGGCCTCGGACAGACGCTTTACGTCAGCCGCGGTCAGCGTGTCGAGCCACTGCTCGTGGTCGGTGCCAAAGCCAATGGCAACCTTCTCCACGGCCGTCAGGATAATCAGGGCATCGGCATCGAGCTGCTCGGCGAGCTTCTCGGCCGCAAAGTCCTTATCGATGACGGCGGCAGCGCCCTTAAGGTGGTTGCCCTGGGCCTTGGTGACGGGAATGCCGCCACCGCCGCAGGAGATCACCACGTGGTTGGACTCGACGAGCGACTTGATGGTGTCGAGCTCGACGATGTTCACGGGCTTGGGCGAAGCCACCACGCGACGGAAGCCCTGCTTCTCGTCGTGGATGAACTGGTAGCCGCGGTCGGCCTCCAGCTCCTTGGCCTCGGCCTCGCTCATCCACGGACCGATCGGCTTGACCGGGTCGGCAAAGGCCGGGTCGTCTGCCGCAACCTCGACCTGGGTGAGCACGGTGGCGACACCCTTGTCGATATTGCGGTCGAGCATTTCCTCGCGCAGCGCATTTTGCAGGTCATAGCCAATGTAGCCCTGGCTCATGGCGCCGCAAACGGACAGCGGGCAGGGAACGTACTTCTGAGGGTTAGAGCGCGTGAGCTCGGCCATCGCGTTGGCGATCATACCCACCTGGGGACCGTTGCCATGCACGACGACAACCTCGTTGCCCTCCTCGATCAGGTCGACGATAGCCTTGGAAGTCGTCTTGACGGCCTCCATCTGCTCGGGAAGGTTGGCGCCGAGGGCGTTTCCACCCAGGGCGACAACAATACGCTTAGCCATTTCTCAGCCCGGCTTTAGGCCTGGAACCAACGGGCGGTGTTGCGCTCGTCGAGGGCCTTGAGGGTAGCGGCGGGATCGGCAACCTTCTGCAGGAACATCATGGCTGCGATGGCGTACGGCTTGTAGCTGGCCTCCTTGTACATACCCACGCGGTGCATGTCGAAGACGTCGGCGTTGACCTCGCCGTGCTCGCAAGAGACACCGGAGATGTCGGCGGGCAGCGGATGCATAAAGATGGTGTCCTGGCCGTTGGCGGTCTTCTCCATGAGCTCGGTCGTGGAGCACCAATCCTGATGCGTGGCGTTCTGAGCGAGCAGCTCCTTCTCGAGTGCAGCGATGCCGGCGTCGTCGCCCTCGGCGTACAGGTTGGTGCGCTTCTCCATGGCGGCAAACGGAGCCCAGCTCTTGGGGATCACGATGTCGGCGCCCTCGAAGGCCTCGGCCATGGTGTTGACCTGCTTAAAGGTGGTGCCGGACTCGGCGGCGTAGCTCTTGGCGCGCTCGACGACCTCGGGCATGAGGTCGTAGCCCTCGGGGTGGGCCAGGGTGACGTCCATGCCAAAACGGGGCAGCAGGCTGATCAGCGACTGCGGGCAGGACAGCGGCTTTCCGTAAGAGGGCGAATAGGCCCAGGTAACGGCGACCTTCTTGCCCTTGAGGTTCTCAAGACCGCCAAACTCGTTGATGAGGTAGAGCATGTCGGCAGAGGACTGCGTGGGGTGGTCGGAGTCGGACTGCAGGGAGATGAGCGTGGGACGGTGGTCCAGAACGCCATCCTCGTAGGCCTGCTGGACAGACTCGGAGACCTCGGCCATGTAGGCGTCGCCCTTGCCGATGTACATGTCGTCGCGGATGCCGATGACGTCGGCCATGAAGGAGATCATGGTAGCGGTCTCGCGGACGGTCTCGCCGTGGGCGATCTGGGACTTCTTCTCGTCCAGGTCCTGCAGCTCAAGGCCGAGCAGGTTGGCGGCCTTAGAGAAGGAGAAGCGCGTGCGGGTGGAGTTGTCGCGGAACAGGGAGACGGCCAGACCCGAGTCAAAGATCTTGGACGAAACGTTGTTCTCGCGCAGCTCGCGCAGGGCGTCGGCGACGATGTAGAGCGCCTTGAGCTCATCGGTGGTCTTATCCCAGGTGTGCAGGAAGTCGCTGCCGTACATGCCCTTAAAATCGAGGCCGTTCAGCTGCTCGACGAGCTCGGTAAACTTGGCGTCCATGTAAATGTCCTTTCTAAAGGTGAAACGATCGCAATGAGTAGATGCGCCCCGGCATGCGCGTGTGGCTAGAACATGCAGAGCACTATGACGAGGACCCGCTACCGTTGAGGAAGCATGGGAGATAACGACCGCGGGCCCCAAGTCAACAGGGGGTGCCGGGGACACGAGCGGCCCCCGGCTCAACAAGATCGAGGAATGGGACTAGTCGATCTTGTTGTTGGTCAGACCGGCGCGGAACACGGTGGCATCGCCATCGGCCTGGCTCGGATCGTAGAGGTTCAGGGCAGCCACATACATGGCGGCAGCGGTGACCAGGTCGTCCTTGTAGGTGACCTCGTTGGGAGCGTGAGCCTGAGACTCGGCACCCGGGCCAAAGCCGACGCAGGGGATGCCATAGCGGCCCTGGATGGAAACGCAGTTCGTGGAGAAGGTCCACTTGTCGCACAGCGGACGACCGGTGCGCTTGTCCATGCTGGGCTCGCAGCCGATGCGCTCGTCACCGAACATGGCCTTGTGGGCGTCGACGAGGGCCTTGACGTGCGGAGCGGTCTCCTTGTTGATCCACGTGGGGAAGTAAGCCTCGGTCTCGTAGACCTCGCCGGTCCAGGACGGACGGTCGTACATGTACATGGAGACCTTCACGTCGTCGCCGTACTTCTTGGCGGCCGGAAGGTTGCGGATCTCGTCCAGGCAGGACTCCCAGGTCTCACCGGCGGTCATGCGACGGTCGATGGAGATGGCGCAGGAGTCAGCGACAGCGCAGCGGCTGGGGCTGGTGTAGAAGATCTGGCTGACGGTGCAGGTGCCGCGGCCCAGGAAGCGGGCGTCCTCGAAGTGCTCGGGGTTGTACTTGGGGTCGAGCATCTTGACGAGGCCCTTGATGTCGGTCGACTCGTCACAGCCGTTGTTGTTGAGGGCGCGGACGTCGGCGATGATGTCGGCCATCTTGTAGATGGCGTTGTCGCCGCGGTCGGGAGCGGAGCCGTGGCAGGAGGTGCCGTGAACGTCGACGCGGATCTCCATGCGGCCGCGGTGACCGCGATAGATGCCGCCGTCGGTGGGCTCGGTGGAAATGACGAACTCGGGCTTAATGCCGTCCTTGTTGTAGATGTACTGCCAGCACATGCCGTCGCAGTCCTCTTCCTGGACGGTGCCGACGACCATGATCTTGTAGCCCTCGGGGATGAGGCCCATGTCCTTCATCATCTTGGCAGCATAGGTAGCAGAAGCCATGCCGCCCTCCTGGTCGGAGCCGCCGCGGCCGTAGATGATCTCGTCGGTTTCGTAGCCCTCATAGGGATCGGCATCCCAGTTCTCGATGTTGCCGATGCCGACGGTGTCGATGTGGGAGTCGATGGCGATGATCTTGTCGCCCTCGCCCATAAAGCCCATAACGTTGCCCAGGCCGTCGACCTTGACCTCGTCATAGCCAAGGCTCTCCATCTCGGCCTTGATGCAGGCAACAACCTCACCCTCCTCGCAGGACTCAGAGGGATGGCTAATCATTGCGCGAAGAAAACGCGTCATATCAGCACGGTGGGACTCAGCAGCAGCCTTGATAGCGTCGAAATCGAGTTCTTTAGTCATTGTTCATAACCTTTCAAACGAAGGAATCTACCTGTGAGGTGGCAGAGCGATACCTATTTACTCCGCCCAGTATTAGCAAGTGGGGTATTCGCCTTCCCAAACAATGCGGCGATACTGGTCGGGGTCCGTGTCGCCCTCGGTGGAGAAGCAGAGCACGGAGCTCGTCTTGTCCAGGCCGATGAGCTCCTTGAGCTCGGCGTACTCGGGATCGAGCATAAGGGTCTCGACCAGACCGGTGGTCACAGCGCCGGACTCGCCGGAGATGACGCGCGGGTCGCCCTTCTCGGGGGCGCCCAGGGTGCGCATGCCGCGAGCGGTGACCCAGTCGGGGCAGGACACGAAGGCGGTGGTGTGGTTGCGCAGAATATCCCAGCCCAGGATGTTGGGCTCGCCGCAGCACAGGCCGGCCATGATGGAGGGCATGTCGCCGTCCACGATGCGCGGATCGCCGTCGCCGGCGGCAGCGCCCTTGTACAGGCAGGCGGCAGGTGCGCACTCGACCACGACGAAGGTGGGCGGGTTATCGGGATACAGGTTGGTGAAGTAGCCCACCACGGCGCCGGCCAGCGAGCCCACGCCAGCCTGGACAAAGACGTGCGTCGGGCGGTTGATGGCCATCTCGCGCAGCTGCTCGGCAGCCTCGGAAGCCATGGTGCCGTAGCCCTCCATGATCCAAGACGGGATCTTCTCGTAGCCCTCCCAGGCGGTGTCCTGAACGATAACGCCGCGCTCGCAAGCGTCGGCCTCGGCGGCGGCCATGCGCACGCACTCGTCGTAGTTGACCTCTTCGATGGTCACCGTGGCGCCCTCGGCGGCGATGTTATCGAAGCGGGGCTTGGTGGAACCCTTGGGCATGTGCACGACGGCCTTCTGGCCCAGCTTGTTGGCAGCCCATGCCACGCCGCGGCCATGGTTGCCGTCGGTAGCGGTAAAGAAGGTGGCTTGGCCAAAGTCCTTGGCAAGCTGATCGGAGGTCAGGTAATCGAAGGTGCACTCGGCAACGTCCTTGCCGGTCTCGTCGGCAATGTAGTTGGCCATGGCAAACGAGCCGCCCAGAACCTTAAAGGCGTTGAGGCCAAAGCGATAGCTCTCGTCCTTAACGCACAGGTTGGACAGACCCAGGCGCGCAGCCTGACCATCCAGGCGGGCAAGCGGAGTGACGGTGTACTGGGGGAACGACTGGTGGAAGGCGCGGGCCTTCTTCACGTGGTCGAGGCTCATGATTCCCAAGTGCTTGTCATCGCTCTTGGGCATCGTGTTGCCCGCCCACTGGATCTTATCGGCCATACGGTGAACTCCTTAAGTCCTCTCTTGCCGGCCCCCGCATACGCGTTTCAGCCCGATCCCATTCACACGGCTGAACTTTTATGTGGATGCCAAACAAAAAGTTTGTTAGCACTGTTCTATCACACTTTTTGATTGGAAAACCTAACAAATTGTTTGTTGCCGTAATCGGTACCTTTTCGCCGCCGAACGGTCACATAACACAGCGACGCTTTCGTTATTTGCGAACAAGTGGGGTTTATGGCACAGTGAGCCCAAACTATTTTTTAGGAAGGCACCCATGACCCCCGCACAGATTGAGTTCTACAAGCGCCTTGCACACGGCCTAGCGCTCCAATTTGGCCCCAACTGCGAAGTCGTCGTCCACGACCTGGAGACCGAGGACGTGGACCGCTCCATCGTAGTGATCGAAAACGGCCACGTCAGCGGGCGCAAACTGGGTGACGGCCCCAGCCATATTGTGCTTGAATCCATGCACGAGGGCACCGCCGACGTGCACGACCGCGAGCCGTACCTCACCAAAACCGCCGATGGCAAGCTGCTCAAGTCCTCGACCATCTTTATCCGCAACGATGAGGGCAAGCCCGTCGGCATTTTGGGCATCAACTTTGACATTACGCTTATGAAGGCTTTTGAGCGTTCGCTCGACGCCTTTACCGGCACCGGCGGCACGGGCTACACCGAGCCCGAGCCCATTACCAAGAACATCGGCGACCTGCTCGAGGACCTGCTGCACGAGTGCGAGCAGTTTGTGGGCAAGCCCGCGGCACTTATGACCAAAGATGAGCGCATTCGCGCCATCGGCTACCTCGACCGTCGCGGCGCCTTCCTCATTTCCAAGTCGAGCGAGCGCGCCTGCGAGTTCTTTGGCATCTCTAAGTACAGCTTCTATAGCTACCTCAATGAGGCCAAGGCGGCGGCCGGCGACAAGTAGGCACTCGCCTG
This sequence comes from uncultured Collinsella sp., assembly GCA_937966215.1. GTDB lineage: Bacteria > Actinomycetota > Coriobacteriia > Coriobacteriales > Coriobacteriaceae > Collinsella. The sequence goes on from CALCKK010000011.1 coordinate 274,221, forward strand.
GATTGCCCCTCCCCTTTTGGGCGCGAGTTCTGGAAAGCACGAATCCAAGACCGAGCCACTTGGGAAGTTCCATATAATCGATGTCATTAGTATTTCGAAAGGGTGGAACAGAATGGCGTTGAGCAAGGCATCATGCACCGGTCGCGGATTGATTCCGGCAATTGGTGGACATGTGCACCGCATGTTCGATGAGGGTGAAGACGACCTGTTTTCGCTGAGCCTTGACGACGTGATGGATGATCGCCCGTGGACCGCCGACGAACTCATGGGCGGCGGGGCTCGCCCGTCAAACCCCAATCCCGCACTTGCGCCTAAGACCGCATCTGCGCCGACTCCTGCGCAGTCGGCTGTTTCGACGCCCGCGCCTACGCCCGCACCCACTTCGGCGCCCACGCCCGCTCCCCGCCCCGCAAGCGACCCGTCCGAGACGGCAGCATTTCTCGCTGCAGCGGCGCAGGGCAAATCGGCCGACAGCACCGTTATGTACAGCGCCCAGCAGTTGCCTGTTCCTGCGGCACGCAAGCCTCCGGTCGCAAGGCTCGACGAGCCCGTTGCCCATCAAGTTGCCTACGATTCCTGGGCTGCAACCGATCTGGATGAGACCTCTACCGGCATGCCGGCGCTCGATGTTCCAGTTAACCCGCTTTTTGCCGCCAACACGAGCGCCGCGGACTATGAGGGCGGTGCGGCATATTCCGATTATTCCGATGGCTATGCTGGCACCGGTCGCATCGAGACCGAGGATTATGGCACCGCATCGAGCGATTATCTCAACGATCCGTACGCTGCCACGCCTGCACCGGAATATGACCCGGAGGCCGCGTCCGCGCCGGCGTATACCAAAAGCACGGGCGAAGAGCGCTTTGCCGATTATTACGCCGAGGAAAAGGCGCTGCGTTTCTCGGAATTTCCGCAGGCAGTTAAGGTTGCCTTTATCGCCATTATCATTGCCCTGCTCGGCGTCATTGCGTTTGAGGGATTCCAGCTGTTCCGCGGCCCCACCCAAGCGGAGTCGGAGACCCAGCAAAAAGAGGACGATAACCAGTACCTGGACATCAACACCCTCAAGGGCGACCCCAACGACGGAGACGAGTAGCGAGGGTTAAGGGAGGGCCGGAAGAGCCGGCGGCATGTTACGGCTCCAAAAGCCCTGCCATAAAGATGGGCAGATACAGCACGTCACCATCGCGGTGAAGATTACATTCCGCAAGTACCAGGGCGCGATCGATTCCGTAGCCCTTCGTTGCCAGTGCGTTATCGAGCGCCGCGTGGGACCTAAAGCTCTTGCCCGATTTGACCTCGATGGCAAACACTTCCCCATCGAGCGTCTCCTCCACAAAATCGAGCTCGCCGACTTTTTTAGACGTAAAGTAGCGCAATCTGAATCCGTGGGCTTTGAGCTCTTGGGCAACGAAGCCCTCAAACGCCGCCCCCATGTTCATGCCAAAGGCGTCTTCCGCCTCCCCATCAAAAACGCCCTGGGCGACCCTTTTGGAATACGACGACATGAGCATTCCGGTGTCCAAGTAAAACAGCTTGAACAGATTTCGTTGCTCCCCCAATAAAAGGGGTGCCACGGGCGCCGTTACGTTATACACGGGAAGCGCGACACCCGCCTCCGATAGCCAGAGAAAATGATCTGTCACCTGCGAAAAACGTTTGACACCGTTAATCGATGACAGTTTGAATCGCTTGTTTTTGGAGCCGGCCTCGCTGGGAATCAGATCATAGATATCGCGAATAACCAAGCGTAGCTCAGGCGGAGCGTACTTTGCGATGTCATCGCGATACAGGGCGTGAAGATCACGATGGATGTTTCGAACCTCGTCGACATTGCACGTCGCCAAGAAGGAATTGACCGCGTCGGGCATGCCCCCCACCACCACATACTGATGGAACAGATCGAGCAAGCGGTCATACAGATAGCCGGGGAGCTCCCCCTCATCCTTTAGACAGCCTCTGAGCATGTCAAACACGCTGGCGCCAACGCCATTTGCCCAGCAAAACTCCTCAAAGTCGAGCGGGTACATCTGGACCTGCTCGACATACCCCACCGGCAGGGAATCGATGCCCTCGAGCTCAACGCCAAGGAGCGATCCGGTAAGGATGTATCGAAAGTCGCCGCGCTGGACCAGATATTTGATAAACGTCACTACGTTGGGGCATCGCTGCACCTCGTCGATAACCACAACGGTCTTGTTCGCAACCATCGGCTGCGTTGCAGCAATAGACATGCGCATAAGCAGTTCGTCCGCACTTTTCGCCGCCAAAAACGAATCGCGCACGGACGCGTCGGCGATAAGGTCGAACGTCACGACGTTTTCGAACGATTCGTTTGCAAAGACGTTGACCAAATATGACTTTCCTACCTGTCGGGCACCCTTGACCAAAAGAGCCTTGTTAGGCGACGAGGCAAGCCAAGATTCAAACCGTGCTTTCGCTTTTCTCTGTAGCATAAGCGCACCCCTTATTACGTGCTGTTTTAGCACTAGGATACACTTTTCCGTGGTTGTTAGATGCCTATTTCGACACTTTTTCGAAGCTTTAAAGTGTGTATTTCGACATTTTTCCGTACTTATATGCAGGATATTTCGACACTTTTTCGGATTTAAGCCTAGCAGCAGCCGGCGAAATCAAGCGTCGCTTGCACGTCATTTCGCAGGCGGCGCTTGATTTCTGTCCGCGCGCGCTGATAGACTCCATCGTGCCCGCAAGGAGCGGGCGCGTTTTATCCAGAGTCGGGGTAGAGAGTTGGCTCCACGATCCCGACGCCAACCGGCCAAGAGGCACGGTGGCCCTGCCAACATCGATGAAAGGAGTCCGTATGGACAATTTCTCCGTGCGCAGTGAGCGCAACTTCCACAACCTGGCAGCCAAGCCAAAACGAATTCATCTCCTGGACGGGCCGAGCGGCTATGCCTCGGCCATGGTCAAGAGCAGCCTCTCCCACCAGATGCGCTTTACGGTACAGAAGCTCGAGGAAGAGCTCTGTGCTGCTGGCAACCCGCATGTTCTGCAGATCAAGCTGCTCGGAGACGACTCGCACGAGCCGTCGAGTTGGAAGCTGTTTGCCGACGGCGCGTGCGTCGCAAGCGGCTCGGGTGACTTTGCCCGCGAGTGCTTCTGCGAGGGCGCCGAGGTGTTTTTGGACCTGTGTCGCAATGCCGTCGACGCGGCGAGACTGCACCAGTGGAGCCAGAGGGAGTACGAGCTGCTGAGTGCAGCGCGCGGGATTGCGGGAGTGTAAGCGAACGCACCCGCCACGCGAGACCGCGACATCGTTGTTGGCAGGATTGTCCCTGCCTGGCTCTTTGATTCCACGCCTGACCATATTGCCGTTCACCCGTTCGCCTCAACAGTCGCCAGCAATGCAACGCTATAATTCTGTAAACGCATTTGTATTGCATTTCGAGCGATGGGAGCGCAGATGCCCGACAGCTACAAGGAGCTCATCAAGAGCAATCCCGACGAGACCGAGATCAGGAGCTTCCTGGTGGACGGCAACCAGGTCTCCGTGACCCTGCGCATCCCCGACACCTTGCGCGACGCGGCGAAGGAGGAGGCGGCCCTGCGGGGCATGAGCTTCTCCGCCTTCGTGCGCACCTGCATGATCGAAGAGCTCGCAAAGAAGGGGACGTGAGCATGGTCAGGGTTAAGACTCTCACCGTCCAGCTCATAGACGCGCGGCCTGACCGCATCCGCATCTGTCGCATCGACGGCGAGTCGCTCGTGACCGTCATCGTTCCGAGGGAAGACCTCGCCGAGGCGAAGTCGCTGCCGAACATCCCGCAGCGCGGCGTCTACTACCTACTCGACGAGGACCACGGCAACGTGAGCCGCGTCTATGCCGGGCAGACGACCCAGGGCATCGCCCGGCTCGACGCGCACAAGGCGAAGAAGGAGTTCTGGAACAAGGCTGTCATGTTTCTCGATGACGACCAGAACATCAGCAGGGACGCACTGGACGTCCTCGAGGCGAAGGCCATCGAGTATGTGCGTACCCACGGCTCGTACGAGACCGACAACTCGACGACGCCCAAGCCCTACGTCGACCCGTACAAGGAAGAGGCCGTCGAACGCCTGCACGATAGGATCCTCTTCAGGATGGCAGCTCTGGGATACGACCTCGACAGAGTCGAACAGGGTCCGGCGGGTGCGCCGGCGATCTTCCACACGAAGAAGAACGGCATACGCGGGGCGGGACACTACGACAAGGCCACCGGGCACTTCACCGTGCTCGCTGGCTCGAAAGTGAATCTCTCGAGACCCGTGCTGAAAAACGTGGCCGTCGCGGCCGCGCGCAGGGAGATCTTCGGCGATTCGGGCGGTATCGCAGAGCTCGCCGAAGATCTCGAGTTCCCGACGCCCAGCGCCGCGGCGGTGTTCGTGCTCGGTGGCAGCCAGAACGGCTGGACCGAATGGGTAAGCGACGACGGAGAAACGCTCAACCAAGTCTATAGAAGCGAGGAAAACTAGATGAACAAGCAGCAATTGGCATCAAAGATATGGGAATCCGCCAACAAGATGCGCTCGAAAATCGAAGCAAACGAATACAAGGACTATATTCTGGGCTTCATCTTCTACAAGTTTCTCTCCGAAACCGAAATCGCCCGCCTGAAGGCACGCGATTTCGATGAGGAAGACCTGCCAAGCCTCGTGGAAGACGACGAGGAAACGGTCGAGTTCGTCAAGGGCGAGTGCGGCTACTTCATCGCCTATGAGAACCTCTTCTCCACCTGGATCGCCAAGGGCGGCGACTTCGAGATTTCGAACGTTCGCGACGCCCTCTCCGCCTTTAGCCGCAATATTGATCCTGCCCGCAAGCGTGTCTTCGACGGCATCTTCGACACGCTGCAGACCGGTCTTTCCAAACTCGGCACCGACGCACGAAGCCAGTCCAAGGCTGCTCGCGACCTCATCTATCTCATCAAAGACATCCCGATGGACGGTCGCCAGGACTACGACGTGCTCGGCTTCATTTACGAGTACCTCATCAGCAACTTCGCCGCCAACGCCGGTAAGAAAGCCGGCGAGTTCTACACGCCGCACGAAGTGTCCATGCTCATGAGCGAGATTGTCTCATGGCACCTGGCCGGACGTGAAAGCATCACCATCTACGACCCCACGAGCGGATCGGGCTCGCTGCTTATCAATATCGGCAAGGCAGTGGCGCGACGCAACGGCGACCCAAACTCCATCAAGTATTATGCGCAGGAGCTTAAGGAGAACACGTACAACCTCACGCGCATGAATCTGGTCATGCGCGGAATACTCCCCGACAACATCGTGGCGCGCAATGGCGATACGCTCGAAGACGATTGGCCTTGGTTCGATACGGTCGAGAACAAGGATGAGACCTACAATCCACTGTTCGTCGATGCCGTGGTGTCGAATCCGCCCTACTCCCAAAACTGGGATCCGGAAGACAAAGAACTCGATCCGCGCTTCAAGTTCGGCGTTGCCCCCAAATCCAAAGCCGACTATGCCTTCCTCTTGCATGATTTGTACCACTTGCGCCCCGACGGCATCATGTGCATCGTTCTGCCCCATGGCGTGCTGTTCCGCGGCGGCGAGGAGGGCACCATCCGCAAGAACCTGGTGGAGAACCGCCATATTCAGGCAATTATCGGGCTTCCCGCCAACATTTTCTTCGGCACCGGCATCCCGACAATCGTCATGGTACTCCGCAAGCAGCGCGAGAGCAGCGACGTGCTGGTCGTGGATGCGTCGAAGCACTTTGTGAAGGAAGGCAAAAACAACAAACTGCGCGCGAGCGATATACGTCGCATCGTGGACGCAGTCACGACTGAAGCGACCATCGACAAGTTCAGTCGCCTGGTGACCATCGACGAGATACGCGCCAACGATTACAACCTCAACATTCCGCGCTATGTTGATTCGTCCGAAGTTGCTGAAAGCTGGGACGTGTACGCCACCATGTTCGGGGGAGTTCCGAAGGCCGAGGTCGACGCTCTCGACCACTACTGGAAGGTGTGGCCGAGTCTGAAGAGCCAACTGTACGGTGAGGACGGTGGGTCGTGCCTTGCTTCCGTGACGGACGACGTGGCAGCAACGGTGAAGGCCAACGCCGACGTCGTCTCATTTCTGGGCGGCTATCGGGATACGCTGGCCCATCTGCCTGAGGAATTGCGAAAGCGATTGGTTGATGGCGCGTTGCAGGTCGATTCCGTGGCCGAAGAAGAACGTATTGCAGCACGGCTTCGCGATGCCCTTCATGGTGTCGCGCTTGTTGACGGATATGATGCCTATCAAGCTCTCGACGATGCATGGACGGGCATCTCCGGTGACCTCGAGATTATCCAAACCGAGGGTAAAGGGGCCGTGCGCAAAGTCGATCCGAATATGGTGATAAAAAAGAAAGACGGAAAGGAAACTGAAGTTCAGGACGGCTGGATTGGTCATGTACTCCCGTTCGAGCTAGTGCAAAGCCACATACTCACAGCCGAAGTTGCCAAAATAGACTCGATGGAGGTGAGGCTGTCCGCCATATCCTCATCTTGTTCTGAATTGATTGATTCCTTGGACGCCGAGCAGCTCGACTCTCCAGTGATTAACGATTCAAACGATGCATTCGTCCTCAAAGAAATCAATGCCCATCTTAACAGCGAGATGAAATATATCTCCTCTCCAGCGATTCATGACCTGGAAGAATATTTGAAACTTCTTGATCGAAAAGCAAAAAAGCAAGAAAAGCTAGCCTTCATTGAAAAGCACCCTGAGGTTTCCTGGCAGGAAATGGAGTCAAACAAAGACGGAACTTACGGCAAAGCAAAGGTTGCATCCTATATAGGGAAGCTAAAGCTGGCAGTAGGCTTTCCCACCGATAGCTTTGAATACGTCCTTGCACAAGCGAAGGAGCTCCTCGCCGAGGAGAAGTCACTCAAGAAAGCAAATAAGGAAGCGAAGCTTGCGCTCGAGGAGAAGACCAGGGAGGTTATCGAGGGTTTGACCGACGCCCAATGCGACGAATTGCTTGCTGCAAAGTGGATTGAGCCGCTGCAATCTGATTTGCTCGAGCTGCCCGATGCCGTCGTAAGCGATTTCATCGCAAAGATTGTCGCACTGAACACAAAGTACGCGACAACCTATTCGGACGTATGCAACCAGATTACTGAGGCGGAAAACGAGTTGGCAGCGATGCTGGGCCAGCTCACGGGCAACGAGCACGATATGGCGGGTATTACCGAGCTGCGGAAACTGTTGGGAGGTGAATAGCATGGCGGAAAAGATCAATGTGCCCGAAATCCGCTTCGCCGGCTTCATTGACCCTTGGGAACAGCGTAAGTT
>CALCKK010000012.1:0-90966 GCA_937966215.1 uncultured Collinsella sp.
TCCCTCATCACCCTTCATCAGCGTGAGCCGCAATTTACTGATATGGGTTATATGAGAGTAGAAAGGGCTCTCATGACAATGTCGATGTCCTTGTTTTCAAGCTCTTGAATGACGTGAAGATAAGTTTCCTGGGTAGTAGTCATGCTTGCATGGCCGAGCCTTCTCGATACGCTCGCTATGGATACGCCAGCAAACAAGAGAAGTGATGCATGTGTGTGGCGCAAGCCATGGACGGATATAACTGGTACCCCGACGTTTTTGCAGTGACGCGCTAGAACACTGTTTGCTGTTGAGTTATATACCTTGCCCTTAACGAATATTGGCTCAGACGGGGGGAGATTCCTCAATAGACCGGAGAGTTGCATGATTAGTTGCCAATCGAGCTGAACTTTCCGCACTGACGAGGCGTTTTTCGTGGGGACAAAGCCGCCGTCATTCTTGTAGTCCCAGGTTTTGTTTACGGAAAGCGTTTGATGGGCGAAATCGAAGTCCTCGGGGGTGAGGCCTAGCGCCTCGGAGAAGCGCAGGCCTGTTTTGGCGACGATAAGGATGAGCCAGTCCCAACTTGGCTCGCTTGTTGACAAGTCAAGATCGCCGAGCATGGCATGGAGTTCGAACTGGTTGAGGTATTTTATCTTCTTTGCCCGCGGTTGCTTACCCTTGATGATTGCCTTTCGCGTAGGATCGCGCGGAATGAGTCCCTCGTCGACAGCGTCTAGGATCGCTCCTTTCAGCTGATGGTGAAAATCCATGGTCGTTTGCCGCTCGTGATGCTCAGCATAGCCATTTATGAGCCGCTGGTACGAGGTTCGGTCCAAATCCTTAATCCTGAGGTTAGGAACAAGCTTGGCTAGCCAAGATTGGGTGAGCCGATATTTCCCCATCGTGACTTCGCGGATGGCCCCTTCTTTATAGACGCTAACCCATTGCGAGTAGTAATCGCAAAAGAGAGAGTCTTCGGTGATGGCAATGAGCATTATTTGCCTCCTTCATCATGTGTGGCGACTCACGCTGATGAAGGATGATGATGCCGCTCACTCGTCGATGTCGAAGCCGCCTTTCAGGATAAATCTCTTGAGAAGCGCCGCAGCCCGGGTGTTCACCTTGAATGGCGGCAGGCTCTTGCCTTCCTTCTGCTCGAAGAAAGCTTTGGCGCGGACTTTGTCAACCGAGTCTTTCAGGTCGTCGAAGCGTCCGAATTCGTTTATGTTCGATTCAGTCAAGTCAAGTGCCACCATGGCGGTGAGAAGGTCGCCATCTATGCCGAGGGCTTCGACAACGCGCTGGACCTGAGCATTTTTGGCCTTGCAGGCATATGACGTAATGTAGTCCCTCAGCGTCATGCCCTCCTCAAGGGTTGCATCGCCGCGCTCCACGTCGTGCAGAAACAGCTCCGCGAAGCGCTGGTCATCTTGGCTCAAAGACGCAAAAGAACGGTGAAGCTCCTCGCGCGCCGCCGCGAGGCCCTCGTCATCCTGTTCTAGGCACTTTAGCCATTTCTCAAAGTTCGAGTTCATGTAATCGCTGTCAATGAGGCCTGTGTCGATTTCCGTAATGTGCCCGTCCAACTCGTAGGGTGCATCGGGAGCATCGCCCGGGGTACCGCCAGAGAAGAGCTCTTTGTAGCGCTGCACGAGGACAAGATAGGTTCGCTCGTCGATGACGGGTTGGACGAGAACGGACTCGCTGAGTTGCGAGCCCTCTTTCGGTTCTTCCCTGAACTCGTAGGTATCCTGTTCCCATGTGAAGCCCTGTACCTTCGCGGCCTCAAGGAACTCGTTAAGCTCGACGAATTCCTTCGCGAACTTGCGCCTGGCCTCCTGCGATGCGGGAAGCTTCGAGAGGTCTCCCACGCCAGCGGCCTCGAAAACCATGAGTATTTCCTGGAGGCGCGTATCCATCAACGCAATATTCTCCGGTAGCTTCTGGACGAACATATCGAGCGGGCGGTCTCCCGAATACAGCTTCACCGCCGCTTCGATATAGCCCTTCATAGTATGGGGTCGACGGTAATAGCGAATCGTGCCGAAAGGCTTGTCGGGCCCAAACAGGCGGTTCGTGCGGCTGAACGCCTGGATGATGCTCTCGTAGTCGATTACCTTGTCGAGATAGAGCGTGTTAAGCCATTTGGAGTCGAAGCCCGTGAGCATCTGATCAACCACGATGAGCAGGTCGATGCGGGAATCACGGTTGGTGTCGACGTTGACGTAGGGTTTCTTGTGGGACAGACGAGCCGAGATATCCTTCTTCATGGCGGGCCATGTGGGGATAGTGAATTCCTGGCCGTATGCCTTGTTATAGTCTTCTATGAGCTCGACCAGAGCGTCTTCCTTTACCGCGGAGCCGGCGTTGTTGTCGATGCTCGGGTCGAAAAGGGCAGTCACCCTCATCTGCGGGGCGCGCTCCTTGAAGGCTCGGTAGTAGTCGATTGCCTCTGGGATGGAGCTCGTCGCCAGGATTGCATGGAACTTGTTGCCGTGGGAGAGCACCGGAAAGCGGCGCAGGATGTCCTCGACAACCTTTCCGTGATGCGGGGTGTCGGGCCAGTATTGGGCGCGAGTAAGGAAATCCTCGATTCCCTTGATATGGTTACCGGCGCCGTCGACCATCGGCCCCATGGGAACCTTTGCCGAGTCCTTATAGTAGTAGAAAACTTTGCTCTTTCGATCGTCGGAAATGGCTTCGGCGACGGTTGCGGCTTTCGCCTGCTCTAGGGCAACCGCTTCGCGCACGTCATAGTCATCGAACGTCGTCACCATGTAGGGGTCGAAACCCAGCACGTTGCCGTCGCGGATGCCGTCGGCGATGCTGTATCGGTGCAGGCATTCGCCAAACACCATGGCTGTGGTCGATCCCTTCTTCTGATTCTCGTCGAGGATTGGCGTTCCCGTGAAACCGAAGAAGAGGGCATTGGGGAAGGCACGGCGTATGTCCTGGAGCATGTCACCGAAGGTGGATCGGTGGCACTCGTCAATGATAAATACGATACGTTTGCCAGCCAGGCGGTCGAGCTCGGCTTGGGTGATCCCCGTCTCGCCGGCTTTCAAGTTGCTCATCTTTTGGATAGAGGTGACGATAAGGCGATTCTTGGGGTCGTCACTAGCGAGCTTGGACTTGAGGACCTGCGTATTCTCAGTGCCCTGCACGTCGTCGGCGTCGTCAGCGAAGGAGCGGTACTCCGAGAGCGACTGCGTGCCCAACTCGATGCGGTCCATTAGGAACACGACCTTGTCGGCATCATGGGAGTCAGCGACAAGTTGGGCCGATTTAAAGCTGGTCATGGTTTTACCGGAGCCGGTGGTGTGCCAGATATAGCCGCCGGGACGACCGGGCGTGCTGCTGTGCCGCGGCTCGTCCCATTTGCATCTGCGAACCTTGTCCGAGATGGCCGCGGCGGCATAGTACTGGTAGCTACGCATGACTTTTAGGCAGCCATCCGAGCTGTCGGCCACGGTATAGAACCCAATGAGCTGATGTGCCATGGGAATGGAGAGCAGCGTCGAGGTGAAGCGCTTCCACTCGTCAGTACCGGGCTTGTCGCCCGCGCAGACGGGCTCGTTGTTGAAGTCTTCCCAGTGGAAGAAGAAGTTGGGGTTAAACGCACCCGCTCCGGGGTTGGCGAAGTACCGCGCCTCGTCAGGGGTCATTCCCACGAAGATCTGCACCAGGCGGAAGAGTCCCGTGAACACACCTTCGTGCGCGTATTTTTCAATCTGGCCGGTTGCCTGGCTTACGGGCACGCCGCTGCGCTTAAGCTCGATATGGATGACGGGCATGCCGTTGATGAGCAGGCATAGATCACCGCGACGATCGTTAAGGATTTTGCTTTTTGCGGGATAGATTGGCTGTTGGGCGATTTGGTAACGACTTTGACCTGCAGCAATCTCTTGACGGTCGTAGATTATCAGGCTGACTTCCTTGCCCAGGTGAAGGACGTCATCAGGGTTGTCGCGGGTGATGGCAATGGTTTTGCCGTTGATGAACCCGTTGAGCGCCAGCGGGGTCTTAAGCGTTTCGATCTGTTCGATGACCTGTGCCATCTCACCCTGTGTGAGTTGACAACCATTCAGGCGGTCTATGCCGGCATTGTTGTTAAACAGGATCTTCGCCCAGTTGCAGATAAGGTCCTGTTCGGTAGGGTAGCGAAGAACACCTTCCGCATCGTCCCAACCGTGCTGCTTCAACACAGCGATAACCGCTTCTTCGAACGAAGCTTCTTTATCGAAAACCATGGCAAAACCTATCTGCGAAATTGCAAAAAGCGTATTTTACTTATTTCAAACATTATAGGTCCCGCAGCCATTTCCCCGGGATTGCCCGGCCCCCCTAAATTGACTGACAGGGCTTTTTGGAGCCGCTTCTGCCGCTCCGGACACCAATCAATGTCAACGGAATGGCCCACCTCAATGGAATGTATAAAGCAAGCGCACGTTTACGCCTAAACTCATGCGACAAATTGAGCCCCAATGACTTGGATCTGAGGTCATTCCCGGGGACGCCGTAGGCAGTCGATCTGTATGCGTTGGTTCTATCAAATTGACATTGATAGCAGCGACCGCCCCGCACACCTCGCCCATCAGTTGTAGTCGCCCCCTACCTCCCCTCCGCCTTCAGCTTTAGCAGCAGGTCGCCCAGCTCGGGGCACTTGCTGGAAAGGCGCGTCTGGGGTCGCTCGCCTATCCCCCACCGTTGGCGGACTTCCTGGGCGCGCGGACTCACGTGATAGTCCCCCTCCATCATCTGCTTGAGCAGCTTGGCGGTCACGCGCACATCGGCTAGGGCACTGTGGGCGTGGCCCGTCGACTCGTCTAACTCCATGCCAAACCACGCTGCCGCGTCACTCAAAGAGACGCACCCGTGGCTGCCCACGTCCATGATCGAGGTGTAAAACGCCTGCAGGTCGGACCAGTCCGTAGGAAATACGGAAAGATCGATTGCTTTGCCTGGCACTCGGTCAAGAGCTGTCGACGATCCGCCTCGCTCCAGCAAACCACCTGGGCGGAGTAGCGACCAATCCAATCGCTGAGCCTTTTGATCACCGTGTAGAGCGGATCGGCCATCGCGGTGTCCACGGTCGATATCCCTGTAAGCTCGCGGACGGGAAACGCAACGCCTTCGGTAAATTCCGTCTGCACAAACTGCGAGAACTCGCCCATGACGTTGCCGTGGTAATCGAGCTTGACGGTGCCGACCTCGATAATCTCATTGCGCAGTCCACGGAGCTGGCGCTGCTTTGGCACCGGCGCAAACTCAAAGTCCAGCACAATCTGGCGCGCAAAGTTCGTCGTATCGATAGCCAAGATACCCGGCGTCTTTTCAGCTGACACGGTTAGGGCCTTTCTCCGTTGCCTGCCGCTTGCTACATAGGCGGCTACATTGCCGTAAGGATAGGCGCTCGCGCGGACATGAAAGCGGGACGCAATGCCATGCGCCAGGCACTCGCCACACAGACGGCACCAAGGGAGTCGCCCGCTCTATTCAAATGCATGAAAAAGATTTAGGCCCGGTGACTTGAATCAGCGGTCATCCCGGGCCCATCAGAGCTCGTAGAGCTCTTGGTTGCTTTGGTCTTGCTCTTCACGGCGCTTATCGAACTTTCCGAGGCACTCAAGCAGCATTCGAAGCCTAACAAGTCGCTGCCATTAAGGCACTGACCTCTTGACCAAGCAACGGCGCTGCCCAGCTCTTCACTACTTGGGCTGCCGTCGACTTTATTCTACCCGCCCAATTAAACTGAGACAAGCATCGGTAAATGGACTATACCGATATCGCAGGCCCCGAATTCTGAGGCGCGCTTTTCACTCGAAGACTCAGCCGGAAACGGCATCCCGTTCTGAGCGTCGAATCCGGGACGCAGTTTCCGTTTGGGGACCGTTCCGGAAAATGTATCCCGTTCTGGAGCCAAATACTGGGTCGTAGTTTCCGCCAAGCATGCCATCAGGAAAGCGCGTCCCGTTCTGAGCCTAAATTCTGGGATGCGGTTTCCACTGAAACTTCTACCGGAAAACGAATCCCATTCTGAGCGTCGAATCCGGGACGCATTTTCCGTCTGCAGTCCCGCTGGGGAAAGTTCATCCCACTCTGAGAGCTCGTTCCGGGATGCAATTTCCATTTGAGGGCCGATTCGGAAACGGCCTCCCACTCTGGATCCGAATTCTGGGACGCAGTTTCCGGTTGAAATCCGATCAACCGCTCACATCACACGTCCTCAAACGCGCAATCCAGAGCTGCAAAATAGCAGATAAACAACCATTTTTCTAAAAAGTACACGACCTGAAACTTACCCAGTCTTCATAACTCGCTACCGTTCACGGTCGCCGATTACCGCCCACCGATTCGGATGTAAAAATGTCGCCGAAAACAGGCCATCTACCTGCATGGTTAGATTTTGGTCAGCTTTTGGTCAGCTGAGCGGCAAGTTCCAGCTGATACGTTTTTGCTACCCAAAAGGAGGCGGTAGCTCATGACCCATTGCAATGACCAGCTCATCGACCAACTGCTCACTCAAGCCGAACAAGAGGGGCGCTGTCTGATTCCCCCGAGCACGGCGATCCGCAAAGCGCTCCTTCGGCGCACCGGCGGCACGGTTGTCTCGCCCATGCCGGGGTTGTTTGCGCGAAAAACGCGCTGGGATGAACTCAACCGAGCGCAACGCCATTGCGAGATTATTCGCGCCCTTGCGATCATCCGTCCCGATTGGACGTTCTGCTCGTTTTCGGCAGCTTGCCTGCTGGGGCTCGAGGTCTCGTGGCGACACCTGAACGTCGTGCATGTTTGCAGCTCGACAAAGCCGTCGGCTCGTCCGGGCGCACATATTCAGCGACACCAGATTGAGCCGGCCGGAGCAATACGCAGAGCCGGCGTATCGGTAACACCGCCCATCCAAACGGCCACAGATTGCCTGCTGCAAACTGGTTTTGCCGACGGCATGCCCATTGCCGATTCGGCGATCTCAAAGCTCGGCCTTGCGCCGGAACAGCTGATGGAGGCCGTTGAGCAACGAGCGACTGTCCGCAATGGTCTCGCGATTCGCACCGCCCTCACAACGCTTCGATATGCCGACGCTCGCGCCGAGAGCGGCGGGGAATCGGTCGCCCGAGCCGTCATGATCGAAACGGGCTTTGCACCCGATGGGCTTCAATACGAGCTAACGGACCCCTTCGATTCGGCCAAGCCCATACGAACGGACTTTGCCTGGGAGCGCCAGGCGCGGGAGCTCACGCTGGGCGAACTCGACGGGCTCATCAAATATACCGACCAGACCATGCTGGCCGGACGCACCACCGCCGAGGCGCTCGTTGCCGAACGACAGCGCGAGGCGCATCTATCGCTCTACGGTCACCCTCTGCTGCGCTTTACCATGAACGAGGTCCGCTCGGCAGGAATGCTCGCCAAAAAGCTGCAGACGGCAGGCATCCGGCAGACCGCGCTGCCGACATGGCTCAACGAGGTAGACCTGTAGGAGCTGCTGAGCTTATGCCCGCCTGCCTACCAAACCGGGATACGCTTTCCGGTCGGAAGCTCCCGCGGAAACCATGTCCCAGACTGAGTGCTCAAAACGGGATGCGCTTTCCCGACGAAGCTCCTTGCGGAAAGCGTGTCCCAGAATGAAGACTCAGAATGGGATGCAATTTCCGCCTGAAGGCGATTCGGAAAGCATATCCCGTTCTGGCATCGAATTCCGGGTCGCAGTTTCCGGTTGAGGGCTGTTCCGGAAAGTGCGTCCCATTCCAGGTGCGGATTCCGGGATGCACTTTCCGTTTGAAGCTCCAACCGGAAAGCGCATCCCATTCTGGAGCCGAAATCTGGGACGCAGTTTCCGTATGCGGAGGTGCTTCAAGCAAAAGGCCCCGGCTCGCGATGGAGCTGGGGCCAAAGGCACAGCTTATGCAGTTGGCGTTGAGCGCGAGCAGCTCGTCAGCAATAACCGTCCGCGCCCTACCCTAGCCGCGGTGACGGGCGCGGCTGTACGGGGTATCCACCATGGGCAGATCCGGGCGCAGTTTGCCGTCAAACGCGCGGTAGGCGTTCTGCACGGCGGGCGCCGTGGGAATCGTGGCGATCTCGCCGATGCCCTTGCCGCCGTATGCCACGGGCAGCAGCTCGTCCTTCTCCACGTAGATGGCGTGGATATCCGGAATCTCGGGCGCACGGAACAGCCCGAGCGTACCGTACCTTGCCTGGGGCACGCAGTCCTTGAGCGGCCAGTCCTCGGTAAGCGCATAGCCCATACCCATGAGCACGCCGCCTTCGATCTGACCTTGGATCGAGATGGGGTTGACCACCTTGCCGGAATCGTGCGCAGCATAGACCTCGCTCACGCGGCCGTCATCATCCAGAATGACCACATGCGTGGCAAAGCCGTAGCAGATGTGGCTCTTGGGGTTGGGAACGTCGGCGCCCAGCTTGTCGGTCGGCTCCAGATACACGTAGCCAAACTCGCATCCCTCGAGCGCCTTGATGGCGGTCGCGGGATCCTGAGGATGCATGCCCTGGCCGGCGACGAGCTCCTGCGTGCGCAACTGATAGGCGCGACCGTCGTCGTACTCGATCTTGACGCCGTCACCATGCGCGCTCACAGGAACATCGGGTGCAGGCTTGCCGGCCTCGATGCCAAGCATGGCATCGCGCAGCAGGAAGGCGGCGCCGCGCACGGCCTCGCCGGTCACGACCGTCTGACGCGAGCCAGACGTGGTGCCGGAGTCGGGAGCGTTCTCGGTAGAGCACTCGCCGTTGGCGATGCAGCTCAGCGGCAGACCGCACGCCTCGGCAACGTCCTGCAAAAAGACGGTGTTGCAGCCCTGGCCGATGTCGGACGTGGCGGCATAGACCACGGCCACGCCGTTCTCGACGCGAATCTTGCAGCGGCCGGCATCGGGCAGGCCCACGCCCACGCCGGCGTTCTTCATGGCGCAGGCGATACCGGCGTGTCCGGGATGCGCATAGTAGGCATCCTTGACCTCGAGCAGCGTCTCCTTAAGTGCCGTGGAGCAGTCGGCAATCTGGCCGTTGGGCAAAACTTCGCCCGGCTCGATGGCATTACGGTAGCGAATCTCCCACGGATCCAGGCCGACCTTCTCGGCCAGCAAGTCAATCAGGCTCTCGAGCGCAAACTCGGACTGGCAAACGCCAAAGCCGCGGTACGCGCCGGCGGGCGGGTTGTTGGTGTAGTAGCCAAAGCCGCGAATGTCGGTGTTCTGATACTTGTAGGGGCCGACGGCATGCGTGCAGGCGCGCTCGAGCACCGGGCCGCACAGCGATGCGTAGGCGCCGGTATCAAAGTTGATCTCGCAGTCCAGGCCGGTAAAGTTGCCCTCGGCGTCGCAACCCAGCGTAAAGGTGCCGTCCATGGCATGGCGCTTGGGATGGAACGCAAGCGACTCGGCACGCGTGAGCTTGCACTTCACAGGACGCTGGAACTTATAGGCGGCGAGCGCGGCCAAGTGCTGGACGGACACGTCCTCCTTGCCGCCAAAGCCGCCTCCCACGAGCATGGTCTCGACGACCACACGCTCGGGTTCGCTATCCCAGCCAAACATGTGGGCGCACTCTTTGCGTGTGTCGTAGGCACCCTGGTCGGTCGACTGCACCTTGACGCCGTTCTTGTACGGGAAGGCGACGGCGCACTCGGGCTCCAAGAAGGCATGCTCGGTAAAGGGCGTGGTAAAGCGCTGCGTCACAGTGAAGGCGCTCTCTGCCAGCGCCTTGGCGGCGTCGCCGCGCGTCACGTGACGGCTCTGGCACACGTTGTCCTTGAGCTCCACCGTGTTGCCAAAGGCAAAGAAGCTGTCGTGCAGGCGCGGGGCGTCGGCAGCCCTGGCCTCGACAATGTTACGCACGGGCTCCAGCGGCTCATAATCAATCTTTACGAGCTTCTTGGCCTTCTCGAGCGTCGCCTCGTCCTCGGCGACCACCAGCACAATGGCGTCACCCACGCAGCGGGTGATATCGCCCGCCGCAATCATGACGTCCCAGTCCTGGATAAGGTGGCCGACCTGGTTAACCGGCACGTCCTCGGCGCGCAGGATGCCCACCACGCCGGGCAGAGCCTCGGCTTTGGAGGTATCGATGGAGAGCACCCGGGCGCGCGGATACTTGGAGCGCACGGCGCTGGCATAGGTCAGGCCCGGCTGATCGAGCTCGTCGATGTCGTCGGGATACTTGCCCTCGCCGAGCACCTTCTTGCGCACGTCGATACGGAAGGCGCGCTTGCCCACGCCGTAGTCATCGCCGCGCTCCAAGTCCTCGTCGATCTGCTTTTCGCCGCGGAGCACCGCAGCGGCGAGTGCGATGCCCTCGATGATCTTCTTGTAGCCGGTGCAACGGCAGACATTGCCGCGAATGGCGTACTTGATCTGCTCCTCGGTGGGCTCGGGGTCCTCGGCGATGAGCGCTGCACCTGCCATGACCATGCCGGGGATGCAAAAACCGCACTGCACGGCGCCCACGGCGCCAAAGGCGTACACAAAGGCCTCGCGCACGTCCTCGGGCAGGCCCTCGACGGTCACGATGTTGCGGCCGGCGGCAAGGGCGGTGGTCAGCACGCAGGCCTTGACGGCCGCACCGTCCACGTGAATGGTGCAGGTGCCGCAGGCACCCTCGGAGCAGCCGTCCTTGGCAGAGTGAATATGCAGGTCGTCGCGCAGGTAGCGCAGCAGTGGCTTGTTCTGCGTCGTCGTGCGCTCGACGCCGTTAACGGTAAAAGTGAATTCCTGTGCCATGGTGATTCCCCTCTACACGCCGGCGGCGATGCCGGTGCGGTCGTGGATGGCGCCATGCGGGCAGACGACGGCACACATGCCGCACGACAGGCAGTCCGCGCCATCGATATGGGCGCAGTTGTCCTCGATGCGGATAGCACCGGCAGGGCACTTTTTGGCGCACATGCCGCAACCGATGCAGCTCGTGCCGCAAATCTTGCGGGCGATGGCGCCCTTATCGGTGTTGTTGCAGCGCACCAGGATGTTCTGGTAGCCGGGAACGAAGGCGATCACGCGCTGCGGGCACGCCATGCCGCACAGGCCACAGCCCGTGCACTTGGAGCGATCCACGCGGGCGACGCCATCGACCAGCACAATGGCACCGTGGGGGCAGGCCGTGACGCAAGCACCACAGCCAATGCAGCCTTCGCTGCAGCGGGCGTCGCCGCCTGCGGAGGCGCAACCGCTTCCGCAGGCAACGTAGGCCACGTTATGTTGAATGGATTTGGCCATAAGAGACTCGCCTATTTCTTAAGAAGGTACGAATAGTTGTCGCGCACGGCCTTGATGGTCAGGCGGACGGCCTCAGGCAGACCGGTGTTGACGGCATCGACCGAGACGGTGCGGACCGTGCCGGCGACGCGGACCTTAAAGTGATCCTCGTCCACGGCCAGGAAGCCCTCGTTCTCGGAGTTCTCCATGTCTTGCTCGCTCCAGAACAGGGTGAGTTTGTCCTTGTAGGGACGACCCTCCTGGTAGGGGCAGAACACGGCGCAGTTGCCGCACTCGTTGCACATGCCGTCGACATGGACGACCTGATGCTTGGCCAGGCCCGGCACCTTAATTGCCACGTTGGCGCGGTTGGGGCACACGTCGCAGCAGACCTCGCACACCGAGCCGCAGCCCAGGCAGCGGGTCTTGGTGCAGTTGCGCTTGTCGCGGCACAGCGACCCCTTGCGCTCGTAGCAGGTGTCCTCGCGGCCAGCCTGCTCGTTGCAGTCGGCGTACTTGTTAAAGTCTACGCCAGCGATGGCACGGGCAACCTCGGCGGCGTCGGCGATAGCCTCGACCACGGTGGCCGGACCGCGGCGGCAGTCGCCCGCAGCCCAGACGCCCTCGACGCCGGTGGAGGTGGCGGCAAGGCGGCCGCGACGGTCGTGCTCGACGCCCGCGGCATCGTACAGGCTGGCATCGATGCCCTCGCCCACGGCACAGATCACCGTGGTGGCGGGCAGCTCGACGGTCTCGCCCGTGGCGACGGGACTGCGACGGCCGCTTGCATCCGGCTCGCCAAGCTCCATAACATCGCAGGTCAGCACGGCACCGTTGAGCGCCTTGGGCGCCAGCAGCTCGCAGAACTCAACGCCGTCGGCAAGAGCAAGATCGAGCTCTTCCTCGTCGGCGGGCATCTGCTTCTTGGTGCGGCGATACACCAGGCGCACGTTCTTCACGCCAGTCAGGCGCTTGGCCACGCGGGCCGCGTCCATAGCGGTATTGCCGGCGCCGATGACCACGACGTCCTCGCCCAGCTCGAGCTTCTCGCCCTTCTTGGCGGCCTCGAGGAACTCCAGCACGTCGAGCTCGGCGCCCTCGCCCAAGCCTGCAGAGCCGGGCATCCAGGCACCGGTGGCCACGACCACGTCGGTAAAGCCCTGAGCCTTGAGCTCGTCAATGGACTCCACGCGGGCGTTGAGCTGCACCTTGGCGCCAAAGGCCAGACAGAGCTCGGCATCGTGGGAGATATCGTCGCTCGCGATACGGAACTCGGGAATCACGTGACGGACCACGCCGCCGAGCGAGTCGCGGGCCTCGAAGATAGTGACGGGCACGCCGGCGCGCGTCAGGAAGAACGCCGTCGCCAGGCCGGCCGGGCCGCCGCCGATAACGGCAACGTTGCGCTCGCCGTCGTTGGCGATAGCCTGGGCGCGCAGCTTGGGCAGCACGGCAGTCATGGCCTCGCGGGCGGCCTTGAGCTTGCTGGCGCGGATCTGGGCACCCTCGGGCTCGTAGAACGCACGCTCGCAAGCACGGCCGCAGGGATGCGGGCAGATGGTGCCGGTGATAAACGGCAGGGCGTTGCGCTCGATGATGATGTTGAGCGCGTCCTCGTAGCGGCCCTCGTCAACAGCCGCCAGATAGGCAGGGATATCCTGCTGGATGGGGCAGCTCGTGCGGCACGGCGTGGTAAAGCAGTCGGAAAGCGGGCTCTTGCCGGCGACCTTGCGGTCGGGCAGCGGGCGCAACGGCTTCTTGTAGAGCGGATTGGTGAGCGAGTCGGTCTGGATCGCAGCCACGGCCTCGAGAGAGACGCCCGCAAACGGCTTGCCATCCAGGTCGGTAAACTCGCCGGCCATCTGGCTAAAGCGCTCGTAGCCACCAGGCTTGAGCACGTCGGTCGCCAGGGTGACGGGCCAAATGCCGGCATCGTACAGGGCGCGGATGTTGTAGACCGTGGCGCCGCCGGAGTAGCTGATGCGCAGCTTGCCATCGAACTGCTCGGTAATGCGGCGGGCAGCCTCGATGGTCAGCGAGAACAGCGAACGGCCGGACATATACATCTCGGTGGAAGGCAGCTCGTTCCTCGTCACGTCGACGGGGAAGGTGTTGGTGAGCTTGACGCCAAACTCCAGGCCGCGCTCGGCGCACAGGGCAATCAGGCGCTCGAACATAGGCACGGCATCGGCCCACTGCAGGTCCTCGCGGAAGTGCGTGTCATCGAAGACGATGTAGTCAAAGCCCAGCTCGTTGAGGCGCTGGCGGGCAAACTCATAGCCCAACAGCGTGGGGTTGCACTTGATGTAGGTGTTGAGGCCCTTCTCGGTGATCAGATAGGTCGCGATGCGCTCGATCTCCGCCGGCGGGCAGCCGTGCAGGGTAGACTCGGTGATGGAGTTGGAGACGCGCGCCGGGATGGACTCGACAAACGCGGCGTCAACATGCTCAAACTTGTCCAGGTTAGCGAGAGCCCAGGCACGGCACTCGTTCCAGACGTCGGAGCCGCTGGCGTCCTTCATGCCCTCGATGTAGGCGTCGACCTTGGGGCTCTTAATGCCCTCCAGGTCATAGCCCACCGACATGTTGAAGACAAAGCCGTCCGGGCTGCCCAGACCGTACTCGCGAGCGATCAGGTGGCAGGCAAACCATGCCTTCACGTACTCGGCAAAGGCCTGCGGAACCTCGAGCTCGGTCGACCACTCGCAGTTGTAGCACTCGTCCTGAGCCACGATGCAGGGCTTGTTGACGCACTTGGAGAGCTCCTCGCCGTCCATAACCTGGACGGTCTTGAGCTCAAAGAAGCGAGAACCGGCCACATAGGATGCCACGATGTTCTGGGCAAGCTGCGTATTGGGACCGGCGGCCGGGCCAAACGGAGTCTCGATGCGCTCGTCAAAAATGGGAAGCGCGCCCTCCTGGTTGGTCGCGACCATCTTGCGTACGCCAAAGATGGCGTC
Organism: uncultured Collinsella sp.; assembly: GCA_937966215.1. GTDB lineage: Bacteria > Actinomycetota > Coriobacteriia > Coriobacteriales > Coriobacteriaceae > Collinsella. The sequence continues at coordinate 14,153 of CALCKK010000012.1, forward strand.
CTGGGTCTTGTGCTCCTCGATGATCCAGTTCATCAGCTGCGAAAACGGGATCGGCCTCATGATGTCGCTCATAGTGAGCTCCTCTCTGTAACGCCCGGCGAGACCGCGCGGCGGGCGCAAATACGGTGTAGCGCTAGCACAGCGCCGGCGACCCCGCGGAGGTCGCCTATACGCGCGTCGGATGCGGCGAAACATCTGACGCGCGCAAATCTACTTGTAATTAGTAGGCGCGATCGTTGAGCGTGCTCCAGAGCTTCTTGGACTCGGCCATGGTCCACGCGTTGATCTTGTCCTCATCAATGCCAACGAACTCGCGATCCTTGTACAGGACGCGGCCGTTGATGATGGTGGTGCGGCAATTTTTGCCCATCATGCCAAAGAGCATGTGGCCGTCGATGTTCTCCTCGCTCAGCGGCGTAAAGGGCTTGTAGTCCATAACGATGACGTCGGCGGCAGCACCGGCCTCGAGCACACCGAGCTTGCGATCGAAGTACTTGCTCGCCATCTTGGCGTTGTTCTCGAACAGCATGGTCATGGCCTCGCACCAGCCCACGTTGGGCATGGCGGCGTTGTGGCGCTGAATGATCAGGAAGACCTTGAGGCTCTCGAGCATATCGTGGGTGTAGGCGTCGGTGCCCATGCACACGGGGATGCCGCGGCGGAAGAACTCGAGCACGGGAGCGCAGCCCACGGCGTTGCCCATATTGGATTCGGGGTTGTTGACCAGCCAGGTGCCGGACTCCTTGACGATATCCATCTCGGCGGGCGTCACGTGGATGCAGTGGCCGAGCATGGTGTCGGGACCCAGCAGATTGTGCTGCAGCAGGCGCTCGACGGGGCTGATGCCACCACGGTTGAGACGGGAGTCCCACACGTCATTCATGCCCTCGCACACATGGATGTGGAAGCCGGTCAGGCCGTTGTTGGCCTCGGCCATCTTGTCCATGGTCTCGTCCGAAAGCGTAAAGGTGGCGTGACCGCCAAACATGGCGGCGATCATGTGATTGTCGTTATCGCGACGCTCCTTGGCGGCCCACTGGGCAAACTCGGCGTTCTCGGCAATGGCCTGGTCGCATTTTTCCTGGCCGCGGCGGTCGGAGACCTCGTAGCACAGGCACGAACGCATGCCCAGCTCCTGAGCTGCATCCTTAATGGTAAAGAGGCTGCCTGGGATCTCGCAGAAGCTCGCGTGGTGATCGAAGATCGTTGTGACGCCATCGCGGATGGAGTCCAGAATCGTGGCATAGGCGCTGGCCTTGGTGCCGTCGAGCGTCAGGTTGTCATCGATCTTCCACCACTGCTGCTCAAGATTCTCCAGGAAGTTGGTGGGGTTGCAGCCCTTAATGGCAAGGCCGCGAGCCAGACCCGAGTAGATGTGGGTGTGGCAATTGATGAGTCCGGGCATGATGAGGTTGCCCTGGGCGTCGACGTACTCGGCATCCGGGTACTTGACCTTGAGCTCGCACTCGGGGCCCACTTCGACGATCGTATCTCCGTCAATGGCGACCGCACCGTTTGGAATAAACGGGGTCTGAGCGTTGCGGGTAAAAACGGAACCGTTAGCGACCAGAAGCATGGATGCTCCCTTCAACATCAGAGGCGGGGTTTGACACCTCTGACATGGCGGAGTGCGAAGCGCCGGCCTACACCGGAAACGGGCCCTCTCCCGTCAACGCTTCACCAAAGGGACAAACCCTTTGAAGTGCGGCTTGACGCCGCATGACGTCGGCGGACGAGGCGATGCGTCCGCCGACGAATAGCACCGAATTGGTTACTTCTTGCTCTCGGGCAAGACCAGATCCACGGCAGCGTCCTTGGCAGCATCGATGTGCTGAGCCACGACCGGCGTCTGCGGAAGAATCAGGTTAAGGACGATGGCCATGATGGCGGTGGGGGTTACGGCATTGGAGCCGATGACGGTGGACACCCAGGCGGGCATACCCTCGCCGGCAAGGCAACCGCTGGCCATCCAGATACCCAGGCCAAAGACGACAGAAGTACCGACGATGGTGGTAGTGCGCTGCGTGAGGCCCTCGCGGGTGAACATGCGCACGCCGTTCATGGTAATGGTGCCAAAGACGCCGACGGTCGCGCCGCCGATGACGGGCTGCGGGATAGCGGAAAGGACGGCAGAGAGCTGCGGGAACAGACCGGCGATGGCAAAGACGGCCGCGATGATCACAAAGACCCACTTGTTGACGACCTTGTTGGAGCAGATGATGCCCACGTTCTGGCCAAGGGCGCTGGTGGGAAGACCGCCCAGCAGGCCGCCGACCATAGAGGTGAGGCCCTGGGACACGATAGCGCCGGAGAGCTCGCGCTCGGTGGGCATACGGTCGATGGAGCCCAGGCAGGCGGCGGAGACGTCGCCGATAACCTGGATGGCAACCATGGGGAACACGACGGCGAGGGTAATGCAGACCTCGGGATCAAACTCGAGCGCATAGGGCATGAGCTTGGGAAGGGCGAAGACCTGAGCGGTGGCGACGCTTGAGAAGTCGATCATGCCAAAGGGGATGGAGACGATCATGCCAACGATCATGCCAAAGAACACGGATCCCAGCTTGAGCGTGCCCTTGCCAAAGTTGGCGAGCGCAAAGACCACGGCGAAGGTGATAAGAGCGACGCACCAGGCCTGCGGGGTGCCCCACAGTGGCGTACCCATACCGCCGGCCATATACTTGACGGCCGTGGGATACAGCGAAACGCCGATGGAGAAGATGACCGTACCGGTCACGACGGGTGGGAACAGCCACTTGATCTTGCTGTAGGCCAGACCAAAGAGGACCGCGACGGCACCGCCGACAATCTCGCCGCCCAACAGCGCGCCAAAGCTAAAGCCCGAGGCGCCCATGGCCTGCAGGGCCGGGAGGAACGCGAACGAAACGCCCATGACGATGGGCAGGCCGCCGCCGATGCGACGGAAGGGGGCAAAGGCCTGAAGGGCCGTGTCGATCGCCGAAAGAATGAGCGCGACCTGGATGATGTCGGTGCTCTGCTGGCTATTAAAGCCGTAGACGCCGGCCATGATGACAGCCGGGGTGATGATGCCGGCAAACGATGCCAGTACGTGCTGAAGGGCACACGGGATCATTTCCTTAACGGGAGGCATGCCTTCACGAGTGAACAGGGCTTCAGTGCCGTTCGTAACCGTCTCCTGGGTCATTTGACCACCAATCCTCGAAATAGTTGTTTTCGCATCTAACGCCCTATTGTGACGCAGTGCGGGGTTGAGGTTGTGCCTTCGTTGCATATCGTATTAAAGATGATTCTCAATCTCAATAATAATTTTTTGTTATCAGACTATTCTTCAGCTGAGATAATGCATTTCCGCAGGTCAGGAAAGTGTCTGGTCAAAATAGCATCTAACTTTTCTTTTGGTCAACCGTTTACCGCCAAATACCTACCGCTCATCTGTATTACGCAATGTACCTGCGAATATGTGAGTCAATAGACATCGTGTTACCATGAGAAAAAATTGTTATGAACATTTCCGATTTCACCCAAAGGAGTTGCCCGTGAACGAGACCGTACGTCGCTTTTTGCCGATGGTCGATTTTCTGGAGCAGATACTCGGCAAAAACAGCGAAATCGTGCTGCACGATTTCTCGGATCCCGACCACGCCATCGTCGATATTCGCAACGGCATCGTGAGCGGCCGTAAGATCGGCGGTCCTGCCACCGATCTGGCGCTCAAGATCATGCACGACCCCAAGTATCGCGACCTGCCGTTTATTACGGGCTACGAGGGCCGCGGCGCCGGCGGCAAAACGCTGGAGTCGGCGACGTACTTTATCCGCGAGGATAACGAGATCGTCGGTATGCTCTGCGTCAACACCGACCTCTCGACCGTGCGCTCCATCAACACCATGGCGCAGCAGCTCATGGCGTGCTTCGACGCAGCGCCGACGCGCACGGAGCCCGCCCCTATCGAGGTCGAAAGCCTTTCGGAGTCCACCCAGGAGCTCATCGATCGCAGCATTGCCGAGTTGCTGAGCGCGCGCGGGCTGGATGTAGCGTCGCTTGGTCAGAGCGACCGCGTGGACGTCATTCGCCACCTCAACGGCAACGGGGTGTTCATGCTCAAGGGCGCCGTGGCCTGCGCTGCCACCGCGTTGGGCATCTCGGAGCCCAGCGTGTACCGCTACCTGCAAAAAGTCCGCAAGGAGGGCTAACGAGCAAAATGGAGCGCGGCTCCACAAGCGATTCGTCACTTGACAAAAGACCCTGCAGCTCGCACGCGCTGCAGGGTCTTTTTGCATGTCATGTTTAGTTGTGGCCAACGCCTTAGAGAGCGGCGACGACCTCGATCTCGACCAGACCGCCAGCCGGAAGAGCGGCAACCTGGAAAGCGCTGCGCGCGGGGAACGGGGCCTCGAACTTGGAGGCGTAGATCTCGTTTACGGCAGCGAAGTCGGCAATGTCAGCCAGGTAGACTGTGGTCTTGACGACATCGGCAAAGGTGGCGCCGGCAGCGGTCAGCAGGGCCTCGACGTTAGCAAGGGACTGCTTAGCCTGGGCCTCGACGCCCTCGGGCATCTTGCCGGTTGCGGGGTCGATGCCCAGCTGGCCGGACAGGAACACCATGTTGCCGGTCTGGATGCCGGGGGAATACGGGCCGATGGCTGCGGGTGCATTATCGGAAGACACGACGGTCTTGCTCATGTTTATCTCCTTACAAGTAAAAGGGAACGGGAGCGCGGCGTTCACACCGGGAGGCACAGTTCGGTCTGAACACCGCGCTTGATTGGGATAGTAGGGGATGATTTTGCCCGATGCAAGATAATTATCAGATTGCGATAATATTTTATCGCTCAACGGCGCGTACGGGCCGCTGAACGGCGTGACTGGCGACCCACCTGAAGACTTTGTCCTGCTTAGGCTGCGGTCATCGTCCACCGCGACGGCGCCACTATACTTTTGAATGTCTGAGCATTTTGAAAGGCAGGATATGACCGCAACCGCCAGTCGAACCACCAACCGCAGACCCGAGCTTTTGGCGCCCGCCGGAGGGCCCGAGCCCTTTGCCGCCGCACTCGCCGCCGGGGCAGACGCCATCTACTGCGGCATGGGCAGCTTCAACGCACGCCGCAAGGCCACCAACTTTACCGACGAGGCCTTTGAGCAGGCCTGCCGCGCCGCGCACCTGGCCGGCTCGCGCGTCTACGTCACGGTCAACATCGTCATCAAGGAATCCGAGATGAGCGATGCGTTGCAGCTCATCCATCGCTGCTCCACGCTGGGCGCCGACGCCTTCATCATCCAGGACTGGGGCCTGTTCTTTGAGGTCAAGCGCACCATGCCCGGCATCGAGACGCATATCTCGACCCAGGCGAACATCCACGACGACCGCGGAACCCTTTGGTGCCGCGAGCAGGGCGCCGACCGCGTGACCCTCTCGCGCGAGCTTTCCATCGACGAGATTGCCGCCATCCACGATGCCGCGCCCGATGTGGACCTTGAGGTCTTTAGCCATGGCGCCATCTGCTTTTGCTACTCTGGCCTGTGTCTGCTTTCGAGCTTTGCCATGGCGGGACGATCGGCCAACCGTGGCATGTGCGCCCAGCCCTGCCGCTTGCCCTACGAGCTGATCGACGAGAACGGTCGCTCGCTCTCCCCTGCCGGTCGCGAGCGCGCGCTGTGCCCACGTGACACCAACACCTCACAACTTGTTCGCCGCCTGTATGACGCCGGCGCTGCGTCGCTCAAGCTCGAGGGCCGCATGAAGGCGCCCGATTACGTGTATTCCATCGTCGACGTGTATCGTCATCAGATTGATGACATGCTGGCCGGAACCACCGTTGCCAAGGACGAGAAAGCCGCCCGCCAGCGCCAGCTCAAGCGCTGCTTTAACCGCGACTTTACGCACGCCTATCAGGACGGCACCTCGGGCGACGAGATGATGAGCTATGAGCGTTCCAACAACCGCGGCCAGATCGTGGGCACGGTGCTGGGCAGCCGCCCGGCCAACCGCGATGTGCGCGGCCTCAAGCCCGACGACCGCCGTCGCCGCGCCGCCATCGCCCGCATTGAGCTGTTTGAGCCCGTGGGCAAGGGCGACCTGCTGGAGCTTCGCCACGATAACGAGTTTGACCAGTTCCTGACCACCATTGCCGCCGATGATGCCGCAGCCGGTGAAGTCATCGAATGTCGCGTACCCCGCAGCATGCCCGAGGGCTGCCGCGTCCGCGTGATTCGTAGTCAGCGTGCCATCGACGCCGCCGGCGCCGCGCTCAAGCGCGATGTGCTGCGCCGCCGAGCTGTTGATGTGTCCGTCGTGGCGCGTCTGGGCGAGCCGTTTACCGTTACGCTCACCTGCTGCGACGACCCTTCGCTTACGGCCACGGCCACGGGCTTTACCGTCGAAGCCGCCAAGACCCGTGCGGTCGAGGCGTCCGATCTGGTTGAGCACGTCGGCCGCATGGGTTCCTCTCCCTTTGAGGCCGCGAGCTTTGACGTGGCCCTCGACGAGAGTTGCGGCATGGGCTTTTCCGCCGTGCACAAGGTGCGCGCCGCCGCTTGTAAGGCGCTGGAAGAGGCCATTCTGGCACCGTACGAGGAGCGCGCCCGCACGCTCGAGCTACCGGCGATTGTCACCAATGATTCCCGCCCCGCGCCCGAGCACTACCGCGATGAGCCGCAGATCTGCGCTACCGTCACCTCGCTCGAGGCCGCCGAGGCCGCTCGCGCCGAGGGTGCAACGCGCATCTACATGACCACCGACGCACTCGATGCGGCCGAACTCTCCCCCGCCGATGCGTTTGAGCAGGGCATCGTACCCATACTCGACGAGGTCTGCCGCGCCGTTGACCACGTACGCGTTGACCCGTGGGTTGTTGCCGGCGCCACGGTCGCTATCGGCAATATATCCGAGCTTGCCCTGGCCGCCCAAGTTGGTGCCACGGCGGAGGTCCGCTCTTGCCTGCCCGTGCACAACACCCCTTGCATGGAGGCACTTGCCGAGCGCGGAGCCGGCGCGTTTTGGCTCTCGCCCGAGATCACGCTCGACGAGATTATCTCGCTTGGCGCCGCCGCGCCCGCGGTCCTGGGCATCACCGTTTTCGGCCGCCCGCGCGTTATGACGAGCGAGCACTGCATCCTGCAGGTGGCCAATGGCTGCATCCACGATTGCGCCAACTGCCGCCTGCGCGCCCGCAAGCTGTCGCTCAAGAATATCGACGGCAAGGTCATGCCGGTCCGTACCGACATCCACGGCCGCTCGCGCCTGTACGATGCCTACCCCATCGACCTTACGCCGCAGGTACCACAGCTGCTCGATGCCGGTGTGCGCCGTCTTATGGTGGACGGCACGCTGCTCGAGACGGATGAGGTGGGCCGCGCCGTCGCTCGCGTCCGCCGCGCCGTCGAGGCAGCGCAAGCCGGCCGCAAGCCCGCCGCCCGCCTGCGCGGTGCCACCTCGGGCTGCATGTTTGTGGGAATTAGTTAACCGAAAGGCTTACACGTGAACGAAGAACCTCAAGTCCTCTACTGCGATGCCTGGCTCATGGCTATCGACAAGCCCGCCGGCATGATCGTCCACGGCGACGGCACCGGCGAGCGCACGCTTACCGACTACGCCAGCGATCTGTTGCTGGCGATGGGCGACGGCTTTGCCGCGACTGACATGCAGCCGCTCAACCGCCTGGACCGCAACACCACCGGCGTGGTGCTGTTCTCGCTCGACAAGCAGACGCAACCCGCCTTTGACCAGATGGTCATCGACCACGCCTTCGAAAAGCACTACCTGGCGCTCGCCGAGGGCAAAATCGACTGGAACGAGAAGCTCATCGACAAGCCCATCGCCCGCGACCGCCACGATAGCCGCAAGATGCGCGTTGGCGCCAGCGGCAAGCCATCTCAGACGCGCGTCAAGGTACTCAAGCGCCTTAAGAGCCGCCGCGGCCTGCCCACGCGCTCGTATATTGATGTCGAGCTGCTCACCGGCCGCAAGCATCAGATTCGCGTGCACCTGGCAAGCGAGCATCATCCCCTGGTTGGCGACGACCTGTACGGAACGCCGCGCCCCTGCGGCCTCATGCTCCATGCCCACAGCGTGTCCTTTACGCATCCCGTAACCGGCGAGCACATCCACATCGAAGCCCCCTGCCCCTGGGAGCCCTAAAACCTGCCAATAAGGGACGGGCACCTTTGTGGTGGCTTTGTCGCAACAGCTCAGCCACGGTCCCAAAACGTCTCGATCTGTAACAGTTAGAACCCATTTTCCGGTCTATCCGTTACAGATCGAGACATTCGAATCCCCCTCAAGGGAAAATCTCAATCTGTAACAATAACTCGTCAAAATCGGTCCCAGATGTTACAGATCGAGACAAAGGGACGGCAAGGTTCGGAAGTATCTCAATCTGTAACACCTAGCCCACTTTTAACGGTCTAGTTGTTACAGACTTAGACAAAACCGGTAGACAACAAAAGCGGCAACCCCGTAATGGACGTTGCCGCTTTTCTATTGAGAAAACTACTCGGTTTTCGTTACTAACCGCCACAGCGGGGACAGGCACCTTTGTGGTGGCTTTGGCCTTGTCCCGTCCCCTGCTGTTAGACCGTGATGACGTTATCCATCGTCTGGTATTTGGCTGGTACTTCGCCCGCAGTAATAATCGTTGCGTCGCGGAAGTCCGCGAACTTGACGGGCGCCACCATGCCGAATTTGCTGGCGTCCGAGATTACGAAGCGTTTGGCGGTATGGCGCATCGAGATACGCTTGACTTGCGCTTCCTCGATATCCGGTGTGGTGAGACCTTGCTCGGCGGCGATGCCATTGGAACCCCAAAAGCCGCAGTTGAAGTTATAGCGGTCCAGGGTTGCCAAGGCGTCGGGACCGACGAGCGCCTCGGTCTCGGGCTTGAGCTCGCCGCCTAGCACCACGGTGCGCATACCGCGCAGGGCGAGATGCTGAGCATGGAGCACGGAATCAGTCACATAGGTGACACCCTCAAGGCGCGGAAGATGCTCGATGAGCTTGAGGGTCGTGGAGCCCGAATCGATATACACAAAGCTATCGGGCTCCACCAGGGCCGCGGCACGGGCGCAGATGCGCTCCTTGTCATCATTATGGAGATCGCTGCGCTCGCTGATCGTCAGGTCGCGCGTCACGTGCGCGCGTTCCAGACTCGTCGCGCCTCCGTGCACCTTGGCGATACGGTGCGCGCGGTCGAGCGTCTGCAGGTCGCGCCGAATGGTAGACGCCGTCACGCCCAGGGCCTCAGCAAGCTCCGGCACGGTAACCGAGCCGGCCTGCTGCACCATCGACACGATCTCGTTGAGCCTATCTTCCGCAAGCATCGCTTACTCCTCCTCGGGGTACACGACTCCCCAATCGGCGCGGAGCTTGGTCATCAGCTCCATAACATCGGAAGCATAGCCCAGAAGCTCGCGCTTAGAATCATCGCCGGCAACGGCCTTCTCCAGGTCGGCCATCCCGTAGCACAGGGCGTAGGCCTCGGTGCCAGCGTGGACCTCCTCGCGGTGGCCGTCCGCAGTCCACACGATGGTCGCATGGTCGGCGCGCGGATACTCGTTGACCTCGATATAGCACTTGTCGAAGCTGATGACCGAGCGCTTGGGCTGCTTGGAGTGGAGCGTAAGGCTCACGACGCCCAGCTGATGCTCGGCGTTACGGCAGACAATGCCACCTGCGACGTCAACGCCAGTCTCGCAGGTATTGCCCAGAGACACCACCTCGGTGGGTTGGCTGGCCATAAACAGGCGCATGACGGAGAGCGCATACACGCCAATATCGAGCATGGCGCCGCCAGCAAGACTACGGTTGTAGAAGCGGTTAGTCAGGTCGCCGTACTCCTTATAGCTGCCAAAGTTGAGCTGGGCGAGGTTCATCCGGCCAAAGTCGCCCGCATCCATGCGACGGCGCAGCTCCTGATACAGCGGCATGTGGAGCACCGTAGTGGCGTCCATAAGGACCACGTTGTGCTCGTCGGCAATTGCACGGGCCTCGTCGAGCTCGGCAGAGTTGAGGGTAATGGCCTTCTCGCAGAGCACGTGCTTGCCGGCTGCCAGCGCGACACGCAGATAGGTGATATGCGTGTTGTGCGGCGTGGTGATATAGACGGCGTCGATGTCCGGATCGGCGTAGAGGTCCTCGACCGTTTCATAGACCTTCTCGATGCCATACTGCTCGGCAAAAGCCTGGGCCTTGGACAGCGTGCGGTTGGCGACACCCGCAAGCTTGCGGCCGGCAAGAGCGAGAGACTGGGCCATCTGGTTGGCGATAACGCCGCAACCGATCACAGCCCAACGAAGCTCGGGAGCCGTAAAGATATCATCGGGGAATGGCTTACCCTGGACCGAAGCGAACGCTGCCTTTGCGGCTGCCGCGGAGTCGAGTGGAGCCTGTTTGGAATCTGCCATCATGTGCCTCCTGAGTCATCGGAAGTTCTTCATTTCCAACAGCCCTATATTCGCACAAATGCGCGCGCATTTGCTCGTATTTGCATGTTTATTTGCTTTACGGTCATTATTTAGCCATAGTTGACAGATGTTTGCGCGGTTATGCGCATTATCGCGCAAGTCTATGCGCGTAAATGCGCATGCAACGATCCTTGCGAAACATAAAGCGGCGGAACACCAAAGCCCAAAAAGGCAGAGCAGGCTGTCTTACTCTTCCCCTCTAGGGGCATCAGGCATCAATGGACCGTCCGAAACTGGCGGCACATGGAGACTGTCCCCAACTGCCGGGACTACTCATTTAAGTCTGTCCCCAATGAGTGGGGATAGAAAAAGGCCCGGGTGCCGTGTGGCATCCGGGCCTTTGCTAGCAACTTGATGTTGCGGGCAGCTTAGAACTTGTGGCCGCACTTCTTGCAGACGCGCAGCTTGTTCTTGCCGTCCTTCTCGTGACCGACGCGGGTAACCTTACCGCACTCGGGGCAGACGAGATTGACGTTGGAGGCATCGATGGGAGCCTCCTGCGAAACGATGCCGCCCTGCTGGTTGGCAGCGTTGGGCTTGACGGCCTTCTTGACGACCGAAACGCCCTCGACAACGACCTTGTTCTCGGCGGGGAGAGCACGCAGGATAACGCCCTGCTTGCCGCGATCCTTACCAGAGAGAACCTGGACCTTATCGCCCTTCTTGATATACATATATCTCCCCTAACTACAGGGTCTCGGGAGCGAGCGAGACGATCTTCATGTACTTCTTGTCACGAAGCTCGCGAGCGACGGGCCCGAAGATACGGGTGCCGACGGGCGAACCATCGTTGTTGATGACAACGCAGGCGTTCTCATCAAAGCGAATGTAGGAGCCATCCTTGCGGCGGATCTCCTTAACGGTGCGAACGACGACGCAACGGACAACGTCCTTCTTCTTGACGTTGGCGCCAGGGGTAGCCTCCTGGACAGCACCGATGAACACATCGCCGATGCCTGCATAACGACGCTTGGAACCGCCAAGCACCTTGATGCAGCGAATCTTGCGAGCGCCGGAGTTGTCGGCGACGTTCAGCATGGTTTGCATCTGAATCATGGTAGATGTTCCTCCGAACTAAGAACCGAAGAGAGGTGCGCAGCCTTTATACGGCCTGTGGTATGCAAGCCAGGCATACGCACATCTTCGGAAACGTACAAGTCGTAAGAGCGACTGCTTATTTAGCGCGCTCGACGACCTCGATGAGGCGCCAACGCTTCATCTTGGACATAGGACGGGTCTCCATAACGCGGACGGTATCGCCCACGCCAGCCGTGCACTCCTCGTCGTGAGCGTGCAGCTTCTTGGAGCTGGTCATCATCTTGCCGTACTTGGCGTGACGCTTGCGCTCGGTGACGGTGACGACAATGGTCTTGGCACCGGAGACAGAGGTAACGACACCCGTACGGACCTTACGCGTGTTACGCGAATCAGTCATGTTCTCTCCTTAGGTCCTACTCGGCGACAGCGGACTTCTCCGCTGCGATCTCGCGGGCGCGCTGCTCCGTGAGGACGCGAGCGATGTCCTTCTTCACGGTGTTGACGCGAGCGGTGTTGTCCAGCTGGCTGGTGGCCATCTGGAAACGAAGGTTAAAGAGCTCGGCGCGCATTTCCTTCAGCTTCTCAACGAGCTGAGCGTCCGAGAGCTCACGAATCTCTGCGGGCTTCATTAGTTCTCCTCCTTGGCGGCGGCGGCGTCCTCAGCAGCCCACTTGGCCTCGAGAGCGGCCTCCTCAGCCATCTCCTTCTCGATGCGCTGCTCAGCGTTCTTGGCAGCAACAATCTTGGTCTTGATGGGAAGCTTGTGCTGTGCAAGACGCAGAGCCTCGCGAGCGACCTCCTCGGGCACGCCCTTGACCTCGAACATGATGCGGCCGGGCTTGACGACGGCCACCCACTCCTCGGGGTTACCCTTACCAGAACCCATGCGAGTCTCGGCAGGCTTCTTGGTGATGGGCTTATCGGGGAAGATCGTGATGTAGACACGACCGCCACGCTTCATGTAGCGGGTCATGGCAATACGAGCGGCCTCGATCTGACGGTTGGTGATCCAATGGGCCTCGAGAGCCTGGATACCAAACTCGCCGAAATGCAGCTCGGTATTACCCTTGGCCTGGCCCTTCATGGAGCCACGCTGCACCTTGCGGTGAAGAATACGCTTAGGGGCAAGCACTACTGACCCCTCCTCTCGGAGTTACGACGACGAGGACGGGAAGAGCCCTCGAGTGCAGGGTTGGGAACAGGCTGGCCCGGGAGCTTCTCGCCCAGGTAGATCCAGACCTTCACGCCGCAAGCGCCCATGGTGGTGCTGGCGACAGCCGTGCCGTAGTCGATCTTGGCGCGGAGGGTGTGCAGAGGCACGCGACCCTCACGGTACCACTCACGACGGCCCATCTCGGCACCGCCGAGACGACCGGAGCACTGGATACGGATGCCCTTAGCGCCGGCCTTGCGGGCGGACTGGACAGCCTTGCGCATAGCGCGACGGAAAGCAACGCGGCCCTCAAGCTGCTCGGCGATAGACTGAGCAACGAGGTTAGCGTCGAGCTCGGGGCGCTTGATCTCGACAACGTCGACGGAGAGCTGGCCCTTGGAGACGCCAGCGACCTTCTCGAGCTCGGTGCGGAGGGTATCGATCTCGGCACCCTTCTTACCGATGACAACGCCGGGGCGAGCGGTGAGGATGATGACCTTCACCTTGTCGCCAGCGCGCTCGATCTCGACGCGGGAGACAGCTGCGCGGGAAAGACGCTTCTCGAGGTACTTGCGGATCTCGAGATCGTTACCGAGGGTCTTAGCGTAATCCTTCTCTGCGAACCAGCGGGAGCGCCAGTTCTCGGTGATGCCAAGACGGAAGCCGGTGGGGTAGACTTTCTGACCCATACAGCTTTACGCCTCCTTTCGAGGAGCAACGACGACGGTGATGTGGGAAGTACGCTTCAGAATGCGAGAAGCGGAACCCTTGGCGCGGGGACGGATGCGCTTAAGCGTCGGACCCTCGTCAACATAGGCAGCGGCGACAACCAGGTTGTCGGCACGCAGACCGTTGTTGTTCTCGGCGTTCGCAACGGCGGAACGGAGAACCTTCTCGACATCCACGGCGACGGCGCGGTCGCAGAAGTGGAGGATGTCGAAGGCCTGAGCGACAGGCTTGCGGCGGATCAGATCGACCACCAGGCGGGCCTTGCTGGGGGAAACGCGCACGTACTTAGCGACGGCGTGAACCTCGGTGGCCTCAGTTTCAATAGACTTAGTTGCCATTTACGGTTAACCCCCTATTTGGCCTTGTGGCCACGGAACGTACGAGTCGGCGCGAACTCGCCGAGCTTGTGACCAACCATGGACTCGGTAACATACACGGGCACATGCTTGCGGCCGTCGTGGACGGCGATGGTGTGACCAACCATCTCGGGGAAGATGGTGGACGCGCGGGACCAGGTCTTCACGACGTCCTTCTTGCCAGCCTCGTTCATCGCGGTGATACGCGAGAGAAGGCGAGTCTCCACGAACGGGCCCTTTTTGAGACTTCTGCTCATAAGTGCTTTCTCCTAAAACTCGGTATCCGAAATTACTTCTTACGGCGACGAATGATGTGCTGGTTCGAGACCTTCTTCTTCTTGCGCGTACGAAGGCCCTTCGTCGGCTTACCCCAGGGGGTAACAGAGGGACGACCAGAGGTGTGGTTCTTGCCCTCGCCACCGCCGTGCGGGTGGTCGACAGGGTTCATGACGGTACCGCGGACGGTCGGGCGCACGTTCATGTGACGCTTACGGCCGGCCTTGCCGATGACGATGTTGGCGTGATCGGCGTTGCCGACCTCACCGACGGTGGCGCGGCAGGTAACGAGGATGCGGCGCATCTCGGAGGAAGGCATACGGACGATAGCGTACTTGCCCTCCTTACCCATCAGCTGGCAGGAGTTACCGGCGGAACGGGCGATAGCGGCGCCCTTGCCCGGCTGGAACTCGACGGCGTGGATGAGCGTACCGACGGGGATGTCGGCGAGGGGCAGAGCGTTGCCCGGCTTGATGTCGGCGTCAGAACCGGACATGATGGTCTGACCGACCTCGAGGCCCTTGGGGGCCAGGATGTAGCGCTTCTCACCGTCAGCGTAGTGCAGCAGAGCGATGCGAGCGGAACGGTTCGGATCGTACTCGATCGTGGCAACCTTGGCGGGCACGCCGTCCTTGTTGCGCTTGAAGTCGATCACGCGGTAACGACGCTTCACGCCGCCGCCCTGGTGGCGGGTGGTGATGCGGCCGTTGTTGTTACGACCGGCCTTCTTGGGCAGGGGCTCGAGAAGAGACTTCTCGGGCTTGGTGCAGGTGATCTCAGAGAAATCGGAGATCGTCTGCCAACGCCTACCAGCGGAGGTCGGCTTAAGGTGCTTTACAGCCATTACAATCCCTTTCAATAGGAATCCGTTAGCCATCGCAGACAGGGATTCGAGGTTCTGCCTCGGGTGCGATGACACCGGACGTATACACGGTTCCGGGCGTGTCCATTTTATACGCCCGGAACCTTGAGCTCTCGCCTCCCCTATTTGGGAGGCATGAGCTCACTCAACAGCAGCGAGTCTTAGGCCTGGTTGCCAAAGACCTCGATGGTGTCGCCCTCAGCCAGCGTAACGATGGCCTTCTTCCAAGAACGGGTCTTGCCGGCGACATAGCGCACGCGCTTGGTCTTGGGCTTGACCGTCAGGGTGTTCACGCGAACGACCTTGACGCCGAAGATCTCCTCGACAGCGTCCTTGATCTGATACTTGTTAGCATCCTTGGCGACCTCGAACGTGTACTTGTTCAGCTCCATGCCGGAGAAGGAACGCTCGGACACGATCGGACGGATGATGATCTCGTGGGCGGTCATTTATGCAAGCACCTCCCCGAAGTGAGCGGCGATGTCGGCGGGCATCAGCACAGCGTTGTTGTTGACGAGATCGTAGGTGTTGGCCTCGTCGGCAGTGATGATGAACGTCTTGGGAATGTTGCGGAACGACAGGTAGGCGTTGACGTCCTCATCGCGAACGATGATGGTCAGACGCTTACCCTCAAGGCCGAGAGCCTTGAGCATGGCGACGGCAGCCTTGGTGGAAGGCTTCTCGAAGCCGTAGTCGTCGACGAGCACGAGCTCGCCATCGGCCAGCTTGGCGGACAGCGCGGAGCGCATAGCCAGCTTGACCTCCTTGTTGTTCATACGCTTAGCGTAGGAACGGGGCTTGGGGGCGAAGACAACGCCACCGTGACGCCACTGGGCAGCACGGATGGAACCCTGGCGGGCACGGCCGGTGCCCTTCTGACGCCAAGGCTTCTTGCCGCCACCGGAAACCTCAGAGCGACCCTTAGCAGACTGGGTGCCCTGACGCCAAGAGGCCATCTGGCACTTGACGATGTGGTGCATAACGTGGATGTTCGGCTCGATGCCGTACACCTCAGCGGCGAGCTCGGCCTCGGCGACCTTCTTGCCCTCGCTGTTCTTTACTTCAAACTTTGCCATTTAAGTGTTCTCCTTGGTATGACGCTGGGCTAAATGGGCTGGGCCCTTAGGCCATACGGATGGCGACGAGACCATTCTTGGCACCCGGGACAGCGCCCTTGACCAAGATGAGGTTCTGCTCGGCATCGATGCGGACAACGGAAAGGTTCTTGACGGTAACGCGCTCGTTACCCATGTGACCGGCCATCTTTACGCCCTTGAGGACGCGCGCAGGATAGGCGCACTGACCGATAGAACCGGGGTGACGCTGGAAGTGAGAACCATGCGTCATAGGACCGCGGCGCTGACCCCAGCGCTTGATGCGACCCTGGAAGCCCTTACCCTTGGAGGTACCGATGACGTCGACCTTCTCGACATCAGCGAAATCAGCGACGGTGACGACCTCGCCGACCTTGTGCTCCTCGCCGTTCTCGACGCGGACCTCACGAAGGAAGCGGACAGGCTCGACGCCAGCCTTGGCGAAGTGACCAGCCATGGGCTTGTTCACGTTCTTGGCCTTGATGTCGCCGAAACCGATCTGGACGGCGTCATAGCCGTCGGTTGCCTGAGTTTTAACCTGCGAGACAGCGCAGGGGCCAGCCTGGATGACCGTGACGGGAACGACGTTATCGTTCTCGTCCCAAACCTGGGTCATGCCAATCTTGCGGCCGAGAATCATGCTGATCAAGATATGATCCCAACTCTCGCGTGGTCTTGGGACAATGCGTACACCACCGAGCGTACGCCCCTAGAGGACCACTACTTACACGACGTGCTCCCCAGCCTTGTATTGTGTCCGAACTACCTGACAACCCTATTAAGCAGGCATTTTGTCCAGCCAGAATACTCCCCTGGTTTCACACAGCTGTTTAGTATACACGGCTGCGGGCGTATCCATCGAGATTCATATTTCACTCACATTGTTTACGCAGGTAAAGTGCGTGGAGTCGCCTGGGGCCGGCAGAGCGGCGGCGAAATATATTAAGGTTGCTGCTCTGCCGGGCTTGGGAGACGACACGTTGACGCCTGCTTAACTCTGCTCGCTCAGGCTAAAGACTTTGTTGGGGATCCACTATTTGTTGGAGGGTGAATTTGCTTTGAAGCGGTTTGCCTTCCGCCTGTGGCTTTTTTGAATTGGCGGCTGACGCTGCCGCGACTTATTGCCAAGAGGACTTCAACACCATCGGCGCTCATGAGACGAGCGGGACACGGCGACCTCCTCAAGGCAGAAGAGGAAGGCCCGCGCTCCAGCTCCATTATCGCGGCATCCCGTTTCGGGGCGAAGAACTAGAGCACCGAGAACCGGATGAAATTGTACGTGCAGATCACGATGATGAGCACGAGGGCGAACACGTAGAGCTTATCGACCGCCGCCGAGTCCATCCGGCGCAGCAGGCGGCGCCCCACGACCGACCCAAGCACCGCCATCGCCGCCATGCCCAGCAGGACCACGGGGAGGAACGCGGGCACGCTGCCCGTGGCCAGCGTGTAGATGAGGCTCGCCGTCTGCGAGAACGCGATGATGAACAGCGACGCCTGCGCGGCGGGCTTGCTCTCCATGGCGAAGAAGAAGACGAGGATGGCCAGGTTGAAGGGGCCGCCGCCGATGCCGAGGAAGGACCAGCACGCCCCGGCGCAGAACCCTATGAGCGCCTGCGCCCACGCATTCTCGAGCTTGAGGCCCTTGATGCGCGCCTTGTTGAGCGTGTAGGCCAGCACGAGGACGGCGAGCACGATGAGCACGGCGGCCTGGACCGCGCCGACGAGCTCGGCGTCGGGGAACACGGACCCCAGCCGGTTGAACAACATCTTGCCGATCACGCCGCCCACCGCGGAGCTGACGGCGATGGGCGACATCGCCCGCGCGTCGATATCAGACTGCCCGCTCGCCGCGTTCTGCGCGAGCGTGGAGAGCGACATGATGAGCACCGACATGCTCGAGAGGAAGCTCACCGTGCTCACGCTCATGACGTTCATCGCGTCGACCACGGGCTTGATGATCACGCCGCCGCCGATGCCACAGAGCGGCCCCAGAAGCGACGCCAGGAAGCATACCGCGAAGACCAAGATGTATTGAGGACCCATCCGAACAAGCTCCTATCGATCGAGCAACACCCTATGCAACGAATTGCAAGCGTTCGTATCATTCAAAACCGCAGCGTATGGTTGTGGACTTTTACATATCTCGAACGCTGCTGCGCGATATGTCCCTATTTACGCCGCTCATGCGGAGCACCGTTGCGCCAAGGGCTAGGCGTCCCCGCCAATCTGCCTGCCGAGTCCATCAATGGCCCGCGCACCGTCTCGACACGCCGCTAGTAGTTAGCGAAGTAATCCTGGTTGAAGATGCACGCGTAGACGACGTCGAGCAGCAGCGCGGTGGAAACGCTCATGGCGAAGTGCCCGATGTTGTCCTCGCGGTGCATCCGGACAGGAAGTTGATGGTCGCCACGTCGGCGACACCCACGGCGTCCATCACGGGCTTAATGATGATGCCCCGCCGACACCGCAGATGGCACTGATGGTAGAGGCGAAAAACGCAATGGCGAATACGATTGCTAGCATATGAAGCGCCTAGACTCTTCCCTACTTGTCAGGCATGGCTGCTGCGAGCGTCCGCTCAGCGCGCTCGCAATAGGACGCGGCGCGCCCCTCGTCACCCTTGTTCTCGTACTGAACCGAGAGCATCTGGCAGAGCAGGGCCTCTTCCATGCCAGCCGCCTCCGACAACGCGCGCTCCATCTCGTCGATATAGGCATACGAGCCCTTGAGGAAGACGTCATAGGTGCGACGGTCGGCACGCGCAGCCTCGCGATCACCGTGCTCCTCGAGGTAGGAGAGCACCTCGCGTGCGTGGGGCTCATCCCCGATCTCCACGTAGAAGGAGAACGCCTTTGCCGCCAGCGCGAGTGTCTGCTCCTCGCTCATCTTGAGCGAACCCATCTCGCGGATGATGCGCTCGGATGCCTCGACGTCATCCATGGCAAGAGCTGCGTTCAAGCGCATGAAAAGCACGTTGTACTTGGGGTACAGCACGCTAGTGAGCGGGCGGTTCAGGACCTTGAGGTAGTTGTTGAGGTCGCCCTCGCGCAGGTACGCCTCGAGCTTGGCGAAGGTTGTGCGCTTTTGGACCTCCATGTAAATGGTGAACCCGACCGCAACCACTACGACCACAATGCCGATCGTCTTCATATCCATGGATAGGCCTTTCTCTTAACGTTGGAGGCGCGAGGGCCGGGGGCGCTCAAGCATAACGGCGGGCGCACGTCCCGCCACCAACTCGCCGTCACGAACATATCCCTCTTCGCGACCAGCGAGCTCCTCAATCAGGCAGGCACGGAGCACGGCGATGCGCGCGGCGCGCTCCGGAGCGTCGATGAGGTCGTGCTCCTCACGCGGATCGGCGTCCAGGTCGAAATACTGCTCCACCCCGGTCCGTGTGAACCAGATGTACTTGTCATGCGGGGTCACGATCCACTGGTTGGACTGCTCGCGGCTGCCGCTGTGCTCGCCGTGCAGGTATGCACGGTTCAGCGGCGCGGCGCCGGTAAGCTCGCCCATGAGCGAGGCGCCCTCCACGCCCTCGGGCACGGGCAGGTCGCACGCCTCGAGGATGGTGGGCATAAGGTCCATGAGTTCCACCGTGCTCTCGCTCACGCCGCGAACGCGCTCGCCGCCCGGCACATCGACGTTTTTGCCCACGTGCACGATGAAGGGGATGCGCGCGGAGCCCTCGTAGGGCAACACCTTGCGAAAGAGACTGTGGTCAAAGAGCATCTCGCCGTGGTCGGAGCAGAACACGATCACGGTGTCGTGGTAGGTCTCGTCGTTCTCGAGCGCCGTGATGAGCCGGCCGATCTGGTGGTCCATATGTGTGATGCAGGCATAATAGCCCGCCATGGCCTCGCGGCGCAGCTCGGCGTCGCGGCAGCCGTGCACGCTGTCCAAGATCATGCCATCGCGCTCGGTGGCATCGGCGTCATCCCAATCGCCAGCGGCAGGCGCGCGCAGCTCCATGTCGCGGTACAGATCGAAGTAGGTCTGCGGCGCGTCGAAGGGCGGGTGGGGCCGCACGAAGCTCGTCATGAGGAAGAACGGGCGCGTGCGATCGCGGGTCTCCAAAAAGCGGATGGACTCGTCCACCACCCAGTTGGTGGGGTGCAGGCGCTCCTCGTAGGCCCAGGGATGGGTGATCCAGGAGTTGTTCTCAACGCCCGAACCGTTCACGTCGGCGAATTCGCCCAGTTCATTTTTGAGGAAGCGCATGTAGTCGTCGGAGACGTTCTGGTGCATCCAGTACGGCAGGTTCGCCTTGCGGTAGTGGCCGATGTAGCCGTCATGCAGGCGCATGTGCTCGAAGCCGCAGCCCAAACGCGGCGGATGCACGTGCATCTTGCCTACCACGGCGGTCTGGTAGCCGCCGTCGCGCATCTCCTGCGCGAGCATATGGTCGTACTCCCACGCGATACCGTCCTGGTAACCCACGCGGCCCGTGCCCGCGGGCGTCTTGCCGCAAAAGAGGGCGGCGCGCGCCGGGATGCAACTCGGGCAGGCGGAGTAGGCGTTCTCGAACAGCATGCCGTCGGCGGCGAGCGTGTCCAAGTAGGGCGTCTGCACGTCCGGATGGCCGTCGATACCCAGGCAGTCGCCGCGCATCTGGTCGCACATGATAAGGAGAACGTTGGGTTGCTGGGGCATAGGGAACTCCAAACTCACGGGAACGGGATGAAGATTGAGTGGTCAAGGCGGGAGGGGCGCAGAGCCCCACACAACTACGACGAGGCAAAACCCGGGCAGGATCAGCGCCGCGTGAACATGCGAGCCACGCGCTGCAGGCCGGGATAGGCGTACTCCAAAAACTCACGCAGCCCGCAGTAGCCCGCATCGTAATAGGCGATGTTCAGGCGCTTGCAGTTGCGATGGCAAATGCCCTCAAAGGGGCAATCGGCGCACCGCGCGCAATCGCGACGCGGCTCGTTCAAAAACATGCGCATGGTCTCACAGGTCGCCATTGCCTCAAGGGAATCGACGCGAATATCGCCCACGCGGTACTCATCCAGCGCATAGAAGTCGCACGGATACACCGAACCGTCGCTTTCCACCACGAACTGCGGAGCGCAGCGGCCGAGCATACCGCACTGCGACGGAAACTGCCCGAGCGCCATCTGCATGACGTTCTCGAACAGCCAGACGCTCACATAGCGCCCAGCACCGAGCTCGCGCCACCACAAGTCGAACAAGCGGCGGTAGAACGAGGAGAAGGCACGCGGGTCGAGCGAGAACGTGTCCCGCTCATCGTCGAGGCCCGGCAGGCACGGGATGAACTGGATATGGGTGATCTTCTCCTGCTTGATGAAGGAGAAGACGCGCTGTGGATGCGCCGCCATCTGCGAGGTGAGGACCGAGAGTATGTTGACGTCCACGCCGCGCTCGCGCAGCAGGCGAACGCCGCTCATGACGCGCGCGTACGTAGCGGCACCGTGCGCATCGGGACGCATCGAATCGTGCAGGTCGCGATAAGCGTCAACCGAGACTCCGATGAGGAACCCGTGCTCGCGGAAGAACTCGGCCCATTCCTCTTCGATCAGGTAGCCGTTGGTCTGCAACGCCCAGCTCACCCGCTGGTTCTCACGGCGCTCCTCCACCCGCGCGACGAACGAATGGAAGAAGTCAAGGCCGGCCAGGGTGGGCTCGCCGCCCTGGAAGGCGAAAGAAATGTGCGCATCACTCGCCACGGCGAGTGCACGGTCGATGATGGCACTTGCCACGTCTTCGCCCATGACGCGGGCGCTCCGCTCCTCGCGATGAGCAGCGACATCGCAGTAAAAGCAGTACCTGCACCGCATGTTGCAAGCACTCGATGCCGGTTTTATCAAAAAGCCAATATGCTTCGCGCACATGGCACATACCCCCCTTCGCACAGGCTAGCCCTCACTCATCGGGCCGGAAACCACCTCCTTACCCGAGGCGGCGCATCCGGCCCGCACAATCACCGCATGAATCTTAGGCCAAGCCCAGGCGCTCCTTTTGCTCGGCCGGGGACTCATGCTCCTCCAGGCCGCGCAGCAGCAGGTCAATCATGCGCTGTTCGGCGTGGTCGTCCTTGCCGGCGAGATTATTAACCTGGCCGTAGTCACTCTCAAGGTCGAACAGCATCGTCTGCTCGACCTCGGCGAGCGGCGTGGCTCCCTCGATCTGGGCCGGCTTCTTACAGGGGATCTTGAACAGCGGGTACTTGGTGCGTTTGAAGTAGCGGCCACACTCAATCTCCTCCGGGCAGTCCGAACCCATCTTTTTGCGGATGGTGTGCGGCAGTGCGGTGTACTCGAAGCACGGCTGGTTGCCGGCGACCGGCGCGCGGAAGTAGGTGTAGCGGCCGTCGGTGACGTTGACGGTCATGGCGTGCACGCCGTACAGGGCGTAGCCACGCGTGGGCGCGTCAGCATCCGTCATGAGCGGCACGAGGGAGGTGCCGCACACATCTGCGGGAATCTCGCAGCCGTGGGCCTCAAGCACCGTGGGCATGATGTCGATTGCCTGAGTGAGCTGGCGGGCATGCTCGCCGGCGCGGGCGTTACCCGGGAAGTGCACAATGAACGGCAGATGCGCGAGCTCGTTATACAGGTGCATGTAGTTTTTGCCCATGTAGTCGCGCTCGCCCAGGAAATAGCCGTGGTCGGTGGTGACCATGACCATGGTATCGTCCAGCATCCCGCGCTCCTCGAGCTTGTCGATGAGCCTACCAAACCAGCGGTCGGTCATGGTGACGAGGGCCTTGTAGCGGCGCTGCAGGTAGTCCTCCGCGCCCTTGTTGACGTCGGTGGCGGAGACGCGCTTGTACTCAGGAATCTCGAAGTAGTCGCGGTCGAGCTCGCCAGTGCCGCCGTACATCTCCATGTACTTGTCGGGCACATCGAAGGGCTCGTGCGGGTCGAAGGCCTCAACCATAAGGAAGAAGTCGTCGGCCCCAGCATTGCCGTCGATCCAGTCGCAGGCGGACTGGAAGGTCTTGGGGCTCGGCATGTCCTCTTCGTTGGGCCAGAGCTGACGGTTCTTCTGGTACTGCTCGCGCACGCGCCCGTAGAAGGTCTCGGGCATGTTATTCGGCTCATCGATGCGGCTGACCCACGGGTCGCCCTCCTGGCCGCGGTAGTAATCCCAGGTGTTGAACTCCTGGAGGTAGCCCTCGCCACCGGTGCGTAGGTAGTGGCAGTGGTCGGTGGTGATGTGGCAGAAGTTGCCGTTCGCGCGCAGGCAGGCCGGCAGCGTCACATCGAAGGGCTCGATGGGGCCCCAGGGGCGCTCGAGGAAGTTGTAGCGACCGGTGAGGATGTCGCGGCGGGCAGGCATGCAGGGAGCCGAGCCGATCCAGTGGTTGTCGAACACGCAGGAACGCTCGGCAAAGGCATCGAGATTGGGGGTCTGGACGTCGGTTGCGGGGTTGTAGCACGACAGGACGTCGCGACGCAGAGTATCCATGAGCACGAGGACGGTTCTCATTGGCATCCTTTCGATAGTTGGATTTGCCAGATGGCGATACGCCAAAGGCACATGGGCATAATGGAGCGCACCCCGATCGCGCACGATGGAGAGCACATGAGACAACGAGGCCCGCGCCCGGCATGCGGGGCGCGGGCATCAAACGATTTGCCTTTTGATAAGCTCGCGATTAGGCGAAGATCTTGAACGCCGGGAAGTAGAAACCGATAGCGGCGAACACAAGGGAGAACACAATCAGACCGATGATGATCTGGGCGGAGTTCTTGCCCTGGCCCTTCTTGAGCAGGCGATAGCAGATGAAAGTCAGAACGACAGGCAGCAGGAAGGGCAACACCTTATCGAGCTGGTCCTGGAGCACCAGCGGGTCACCCTCACCGAAGGCGAACTGCACGGCAAGCTTGAGCTTAACGGTCGTGGCGATCAGGCCGCCGGTGACCATGACGCCCAGCACGTTGGCGAGGTTGCCCAGACGGTCGAAGACCTGGACGCCCGCCTTCTCGACGAGCTCCATGCCCATCTCGTAACCCTTGTGCAGGCCGAAGTACTTCAGCGGCCAGTACAGCAGGTTGATGAGCAAGAACATCACGAGCGGACCCACAATGGAGCCGTTGTCGACGCACATAGATGCGCCGATGGAGCCGGCGATCGGGAACCAGGTGAGGTTCAGCAGGGAGTCACCAAGGCCGGCGAAGGGACCCATGAGGGAGGTCTTGATGCCGACGACGGTGTCCTTCTGATCCTCATCCGTGGTCTCCTCCAGGGCGGCGGTGATGCCAAGGATGAAGGGGATCGCGAGCGGGTGGGTGTTGAAGTACTCGAGGTGGCGCTTCATGGCGTTAACGCGCTCCTCCTTGGGGGCGTCCTTGTAGAGCTCCTCGAGGACAGGAGCAAAGCAGTAGGTCAGGGACAGCGACTGCATGCGCTCGTAGTTGTGCGCGAATTGGCAACCCTGGGTGCGCAGCAGGACCTTGTTCAGGGTGGAGTTGGAGATCTTACCCATTAGAGATCGTACTCCTCGTCATCATCGGAGCCGGCGGCAGAGGCGGCGGCAGGGGCGGGTTGATTCTTCTGGCCCTCGGTAATGACGTCCCACACGCCGGCGGCGGCGCAAGCGGCGAGCGCGATGCCCACGGTCGGGACGTTGAGGAAGGCGGCCATGATAAAGCCGAGCAGCAGGAAGATCCACATGTTCTTCTTCATCATCATGGTGAGGAGCATGGCCAGACCGACGGCGGGCATCATGCCACCGGCGGTGGAGAAGCCGGTGAGGACCCACGGAACCTGGTTCTGCAGGAAGGCCATGATGTCCTCGATCACGAAGGAGCCGATGCCCGTGGCGATGAAGACGGGAACGGCGCGGGTCAGGAAGAAGCACAGGGCGCCGGTCCAGAAGAACTTGTTGACGGCGTTGAACTTACCGGACTCGATGGCCTTGTCGGCACCGTGGACAAGCGAGACGTTAGTGGTCATGACCAAGATGTTCAGCTGCTGAACCAAGGTGGCGGTGGGGATGCCGATGGCGACTGCCAGGGCGATGGCGCTGGCGGTGTCGGTGGAACCCATGATGCCCAGGGCGGCACCGACGATGGTGCCGGAGATGACATCCGGCGGAACATAAGCGCCGATGTTGTTGACGCCGAGCCACATGAGCTCCATGGTCGCGCCGATCATGATGGCGGTCGTCATGTCACCGAGGATGATGCCGACGCCGACGGATGCCAGCAGGGGCTTGCGGAAGCCCAGGTGGGGACCGAACTGGTCCCAAGTGCACAGACCCGCCCAGATGGCGAGCAGAAGTGCCTGAAGCATAAGCCTCTCCTTCCCTATTCGCCCATCGTTCCCTCCGATGGGCACGCCCCGGGTTCACATGCCCGGAGATGGTTACTTACTTAGTAGTTCTTGAGGAGCTCGGACACGGGCTCCTTGGAATCGCGCGTGGTGGTCTGCATCCAGCAGTCGACGCCGAGGCCAATGAGCTCCTCGAAGGCGGCCTTTTCCTCGGCGGTGACGGACATGTTCTTGTGCAGGCGATGACGCTGCTCGTTGAAGCGCATGCCGGAGACGTTCAGGTAGTCGAACGGCAAGCCGTTCTCGTGCAGCTTGAGGGCGTCGATGGGGTTGGTGAAGAGCACCATCGTGGCCTTCTTGAGCTCGGTCTTCTTGAGGACCTCAATGAACTTCTCGACACCGAAGACGGAGACCTTGATGTCGGGGGCGGCGAGGCCGGCGACGGACTTCTGGACGGGGTCGTTGGCGACCTTATCCGAGACAATGATTGCCGATTCGATGCCGAAGTCGGGAATCCAAGTGGTGGCAACCTGACCGTGGATCAGGCGGTCATCGATGTCGACGAGTTTGAGTGCCATGATGTTCTCCTTTTCGTTTGCACGTTCCTTCAGTACCGTTTACGAATGCTCTGCTCGATCGAGGCGCCCACTCGGGGGATACGGGTGAGCGCCACTCGAATCGACGGGCTAACGAGCCTAGAGGTCCAAATCGTCCTCGTCTGCCTCCACGGCCGGAGCGGGAGCCTTGATCTCCTGCTGGGCCCCGGCGTGAGCGGCAGTGAGCTGGGCACGGACCGCGTCGGCGGAATCGAGGCCATCGCGGGTGAGCAGGAGCTCGACCGCAACGGGCATGGACAGGCCAGTGTAGGCAACCATGTTCATGCCGTTGAGCAGGCAGCGGGTAGTCACGTTGAATGGGGTGCCGCCGTAGATGTCGCATAGGGTGACGACGAGTTCGCACTCGGCGCTGAGGGTCTCGTAAGCCTCGCGCATCTCGGACTCGAAAGACTCCAGGCTCTTCTCGGCGGTGAGACCAAGAGCGATGACATCAGGCTGCTTGCCCGCAATCATCTCGACGGCGCCGAGGGCGGCCTGAGCGAACTCTCCGTGACTTGCAAGGATGACACCGATACGCATCTTCTGTCCTTTCATACTTATTAATTCTCTTCGTTCTGTTCGTTCTGTTCGTTCTGTTCGTTCTGTTCGTTTATGTTCGTCTATATTTGTTTATTGGTCAAGAGATGATTTTTGGAATGAGCTCTATTTACCTCCTATTTGATGGTTTTTTCCGTGAGCGTTATGTTTTGACCGGTGAAAGGTAATGTGCCTTCGTGAACGGTTTGCGTTTATTTATGTTGTTCGTTTACATTGAAATAAGAACAAACGCTCGATGAGGGAGTCGGCACTCATGAAATCCGAACGCCAGCAGGCCATTCTCGACTTGCTCGATCAACATCATTCGGTATCGGTAAACGAGATATCTAATACCCTATCTGTTTCGGATATGACCATCAGGCGTGACCTGGCCGAGCTTGCCGACAAGGGCCTTCTTGTGCGCGTACACGGAGGGGCTCAGCTTCCACACTCCGCCCACGGAACAGCCCTTTCACGTTTGACCCCGCATGAGGAGAAACGTCGTTTTCAAGTTGATCAGAAACGTGCCGCTGCTATAGCCGCCGCCCAAACCGTCTCAGCCGGCGATACGATCTTTCTCGGTGGAGGCTCCCCTCTCGAGCTCATGTGTTCGTATTTGCCCCAGGAGGACATACGCGTCGTCACCAACAGTCTTCCCGTGCTGAACCTGCTAGCCGACAATCCACATATAGATCTATTCTTTGTTGGTGGCATGATGCGTCACGACACGCGAGTTTTCACCATGCCATACAACGGCCGCGGCCCCTACGGTCTATCCGCTCCCAAGGCCTACGTCTCGGCAACCGGTATTTTTGGAAACGAGGTCTTTGGCTCTCGTCCCGATGCAGCCATGGTCCTCTCAGACGCTCTTTCTCGAGCTCAGGAGCGTTATCTTGTTGTAGATGCTGAAAAAGTCGGAAGGCGCGACTTCTGCCTTTTCACCACACTGGAGGATATGACCGCGGCATTCATTAACGAGGACGCAGACCCCCGGACCATCGAGGCCCTCCGCGCCTATACCTCCGTCATTACCGCATAATCCAATTGGCAAGCCATGCTTAAACCCGAACGTCACGAACAATTACTTGAGCTGTGCGCTCAGCGCGGAATGGTCACTGTTGCCCAAGCCGCAACAATCTTTGGTATATCTGAAATGACCGCTCGAAGAGACTTCGATGAGCTCTCGCGACGCGCTGGCGTCATCCGCGAGTACGGTGGCATCCGACTTTCAAGCGGCTCCCCCATTGCCGAAGAGGTCCCGTTTTTTGAAAAGCTCTCAATCCGCTCCCCTGAAAAAGAGCATATCGCACGCACCGCTGTCAACCTCATCAGAGAGCGCGACACCATCTTCCTCGGACCCGGTTCGACTTGCGCTCTCATCGCCCGTGCGCTGCCGCGCATGCGGCTGCGCGTCATCACAAACAGCATCATCGTGCTGAACATGCTCCAGACGCGTAACGATGTGGAGATCTGGGCCCTGGGAGGACAGTATCGCAAACGATCGGGTTCTTTCGTCGGGCCCATCGCCGAAGATGCTCTCGCCCCGCTCGGTATCGACACTTGCTTTATCGGCACCAACGGCGTACTCGCCCAATCCATCTCCTGTTCTAACCTTGAGGAAGGACGCTTACAGGCGCTCGCTTGCGATCGCGCCGCCAAGCGTTACCTTGTCTGCGATTCAAGCAAGATCGGACAGATGGACTTCTTCGGCTTCTTCAATCTCGATCAAATGGACGCACTCATCACCGATGCAAATGTCAACGACAAACAGCGTTCCATGGTTCTCGAATCAACTCGCATCATCGTCGCAGAATAGGCCTGTTTTGATTTAGCTGGACACCACAGCAAAGACCCCGATTCGATAAAGCCGAATCGGGGTCTCATTATTCGCATCAAATCGCAAATAGGTCAGCAGCTACTTCTCAGTGTAGACGCTCTCGCCACCGAGATAGGTCTCGACGAGGGATAGGTCGGGGTTGAGGACGACAACCTCACCCACGTAATCGGAGGTGCCGGCACCGGTGAGCACCACATTGAGGCGACCGTCGCCCATGGCGCGGGCGTCGGCCAGGAACGCCTCGACGGCCTCAAGGTTATCCTTGTAGATGTTCAGCGTGTCAAGCCAAAGCTCGGGAGACGACACGTTGATGCCTGCTTAACTCTGCTCGCTCAGGCTAAAGACTTTGTTGAGGATCGATGATCTGCTGCAAGGTGAACTTACATTGGGACGTGTCGCATTCTTCTTGCGAATCCTCAAAATCAAAGATCATGATGGCGCAGTTGGGGAGCTTTGCTGGGAGTTCGAAGCCCTCTGGGGCGGCGGCTTTGATGAATTGGCGGCTGGCGCTGCCGTGGCTTACTGCCAGGACGGTTTCAACATCATCGGCGCTCATGAGATTAGCGAGCGTGTTTACCATACGCTCTTGCAGCGCCTGACTTCCCTCCCCTCCGAAGGGGATTAAGTCCTCGCCCGGATCCCAGACGTCGGTAGGCAGTGCGTCGTGCGGGCCCCCTTCAAAGGAGCCATAGCAGCGTTCGATGATGCCTTCGCAGGGCTCGACGGCGGCGTCCGGGCCGAGGAGCTCGCCTGCGACGAGCCGAGCCGTGGCCATGGCTCGGCTTAAAGGAGACGAGACTACCTTGTCGGGGGTGACGTCGCGGGCTTTAAGCCATGCGGCGGCCTTTGCGGCCTGCTGACGGCCCAAGTCCGTTAGCGGTGAATCGCAGCGGCCCTGGACGAGCTTTTTGACATTGAACTCCGTCTGACCGTGACGGAGCAGATACAGTTTCTTCATGGTCTCCCCTTTTGCGCGAATGGCCCTAGCGATACAGCCCTACTCGCGTGCCGCGCCGACGTAGTCTTCATCGACCGTAATCTTGGCTATCGACTTGGGATATTCGGACTCCACCTGCTGCGCCAGCGTGCGCCTAAGGTCATCGGCGCCCATCGTTAAATCCGAAGGACGCACGCAGTCAAAAATCACGTTAGTGTGCGTAGGGCCCGGCACGCAGCGCAGGTCGTGGATCGAAATACGGCCGTCGATCTGTTTGGCCATCGCGTTGATGCGGAGGCGCATATCTGCCACCTTTGGATCGTCGGTCACGATGGGGTCGTAATGAAGCGTGACGATCATGCCGTCATCTTTCCTAAACGCCTGCTCAATGTTGTCGAGCGTGTCATGACTCTCCAGCGGATCGGCTTCGGCCGCCATCTCGGCATGAGCGCTTGCGAACTTCCTGCCCGGGCCGTAGTCATGGACCATTAAGTCGTGAACGCCCAAAACACCCGGGTAGCTCATGATCTTGTCCCGGATGTGCTTGACCAGTTTTGGATCGGGAGCCTGGCCCAACAGCGGACTCACCGTATCACGAATCAGATCAAACCCGCTCCAGCCAATATAGGCGCCAACGGCAAGTCCAACCCAAGCATCAAGATTTACATGCGTCACCTGCGAAACAATTGCACAGATCAATACGGCACCCGTGGCAAGGACGTCGTTTTTAGAGTCCTGCGCGGTCGCGTGCAGCGTTTCGGACTCAATGCGGTCGCCGAGCTTTTGGTTAAGCGCCGCCATCCACAGCTTTACGACCATCGACAGCACAAGAACCGCAACCAGGGCAAGCGAGAACTCGACGGGTTCGGGATGGATAATTCTCTCTGCCGAGGACTTAACGAGCTCAACGCCGATAAGCAGTACGAGGGCCGCCACGACCAGACCCGAAAGATACTCGTAACGACCATGGCCGTAAGGATGCTCGGGGTCGGCGGGCTTGCTCGCCAGCTTAAAGCCCAAAACGCTCACGATGTTCGAACTGGCATCGGAAAGGTTGTTCATGGCGTCCGCTACGATCGAAACCGAGCCTGACACCACTCCGATAGCACCTTTCGCAGCGCAAAGTGCCACATTGGCGAGAATGCACACCATGCCCGTCAGCGTACCCACGCGCGCACGGTCACCCTGCGCACGACGAACAATCCATTCGACCATCTTTATCAGCCCCCATGGCGTTATCCATATAGATCCATTGCGTAACCGGATTGTAGTGTAGCCACTTTATCCACAAGATACAAAAAGGCCGCAGCCCACATGAGCCACGGCCTTGGACACTTTGTCACATTGCGCGATACTGACCGATAGCTCGGTATTTTTCATAGCGAAGATTGGTGAGCTCATCGGCATCGAGCGCACCCAGCTTGTCGAAAGCCGCGAACGCTGCGGACATCACGGCGTCGGCGATCTCCTCGTGCGACAACCCTTCGTCTTTAACGATGCCATCGATAATGCCCAGCGATAGCAGGTCGGGGGCCGTGAGCTTCAACGCCTCAGCGGCCTCCTCTGCGCGATCGGTGTCCTTCCACAGGATCGATGCGCAGGCCTCGGGGCTTACCACCGAATAGGCAGAGCTCGAGAGCATAAGAATGCGGTCGGCAACAGACAGCGCCAGCGCGCCGCCGGAGCCGCCCTCCCCCGTCACCACGGATACGACCGGCGTCTTAAGACCGCTCATCTCCATGAGGTTTTGGGCGATCGCCTCGCCCTGGCCGCGCTCCTCGGCACCAATGCCGCAAAACGCGCCCGAGGTATCAACCAGACACAGCACCGGACGACCAAACTTTTCGGCTTGACGCATCAGACGCCGTGCTTTGCGGTAGCCCTCGGGATGCGCCATACCAAAGTTGCGGTGCATGCGCTCCTTGGTCGTGGTGCCGCGCTCGATGGCGATAACCGTCACGGGGCGTCCGTCTTTCCAGCCAATACCACCCACCACGGCGGCATCGTCGCCAAAATAACGGTCGCCATGCAGCTCCACAAATCCATCCAGCCCCAGCAAGATCATCTCGCCCGCCGTGGCACGGTCTGCCGAGCGGGTCTGCTTGACAATCTCGAGCGCCGTCTTTGGTGCGGGCGTGCGCTTAAACAGATGTCCCAGCTTTTTGCCGCGGCGACCCGTATGCACGATCTCGTGCGGCGCGCCCAGGCCAGGCGCGTGCCCCTCGTGCAACGCCAGCAGCTCGCCCACCGCAAGCGCGATCTCGCCACGCGGAACGACCGCATCGCAAAAGCCGTGCTCCAGCAAAAACTCGGAGCGCTGGAATCCCTTGGGCAGGCGCTTGTGCATGTTCTGCTCGATCACGCGCGGGCCGGCAAACGCCGTCAGGGCATCGGGCTCGGCCAAGATGATGTCGCCCTCCATGGCAAAGCTCGCAGTCACGCCGCCGGTCGTGGGATCGGTGAGCACCGTGATGTACAGACCGCCTGCCTCGCTATGCCGCCTAACGGCTGCAGAGATCTTGGCCATCTGCATGAGCGAAGTCACGCCCTCTTGCATGCGGGCGCCGCCCGACACGGTAAAGCCAACAACCGGCAGCCCCAGCTCGGCCGCGCGCTCAAAGACGCGACAGATCTTCTCGCCCACCACGGAGCCCATCGAGCCCATCATAAAGTTGGCGTCCATAAAGAAGAGTGCGGTATCGCAACCGCAGATTTTGCCCTTGCCGCACACAACGGCATCGCGCTCGCCCGAACGCTCGCTCACGCTCTTGAGCTTGTCGGCATAGCCGGGAAACGAGAGGAAATCCTCCGATGCCAGATTGGCATCCCATTCCTCAAATGTGCCCGCGTCGACCGTCATGCGCAGGCGCGCGCGACCGCTCACACGAAAGTGCTTACCGCAACGAGGGCAGACCTCGAGGTTGTCGCGCAGACGCGCCTCATCGATCACGCGGCGGCACTCCGGGCACTTGATAAACACGTGACGCGCGGGAAACTCGGCACACGACTCGGTTATCGGCCCCTCGAGGACATTGACCGTCTTCGCTTTTCTATTCATCAGCATAGAGATGCCCCATCAGATCGGTGTGATACATGCCCGACAAGAACTCGTCGTTTGCCAGCACGTCGAGCTGAAGCTCACTGTTTTCGCTCACGCCCTCAATCACGAGCTCGCCCAAGGCCGAGCGCATCTTGCGAATGGCGCCGTCGCGCGTAGGTGCGCACACGATGAGCTTGCCGAGCATGGAGTCGTAGTACGGCGGAACGGCAGCACCGGTAAACATGGCCGAGTCCCAGCGCACGCGCGGACCGCCCGGTACACGCAGCGTGGTGATCGTTCCGCACGACGGAAGGAAGTCCGGCGTCTCGGCATTGATGCGGCATTCCATGGCATGGTTGCGGACCGGTACGTCCTCCTGCTCAAACGGCAAGGGCTGGCCGGCAGCCACGCGCAGCTGCCACTTGACCAGATCGGTATCGGTCACAAACTCCGTGACCGGATGTTCCACCTGTAGGCGCGTGTTCATTTCCATAAAGTAGAAATTGCCGTCATCTGAGTACAAAAACTCGATGGTGCCAGCGCCCTCATAGCCAACGGCACGAGCCAGGTCGCGCGCGGCCTTGTGCATGCGCGCGCGAATATCATCGCGTCCGTCGAGGCACGGCGCGGGGCTCTCCTCGATCAGCTTTTGGTTGCGGCGCTGCACCGAGCACTCGCGCTCGCCGAGCGAAAACACATGGCCCTGCTTATCGGCCATAATCTGCACCTCAACGTGGTGCGCCGGCGCGACGAACTTCTCCATGTAGCACTCACCGTCGCCAAAAACGGCCTCGCCCTCGGCACGCGCCTCGATGAACGCCTTTGCCGCATCTTCCACGCGCTCGACTTTGCGAATGCCGCGACCGCCACCGCCTGCACGCGCCTTAATGAGCACGGGACAGCCAATGCGCTCGGCCTCGGCCGTTGCCTCCTCGGGGCTTTTGAGCAAATCGCAGCCCGGCACGATGGGCACGCCCGCGGCAGCGGCCGTTCGGCGTGCGGCGTCCTTGTCGCCCATGCTGTCGATGACCTCGGCCGAGGGACCGACAAACGCCAGACCGTACTTGTCGCAGTCGCGCACGAAGCTCGCCTTCTCGGAAAAGAAACCGTAGCCAGGATGGATCGCCTTTGCCCCCGACTTTACGGCACAGGTGAGCACAGCATCGTCGTTGAGGTAGCTCTCGGCAAGACGCGGGCCGCCGATGCAATACGCCTCGTCGGCAAGTTGCACGTGCAACGCGTCCGCATCGGCCGTGGAATAAACGGCGACGGTCTTGATGCCCATATCGCGGCACGCGCGGATAACACGGACCGCGACTTCGCCGCGGTTGGCGATGAGCACTTTGTCGAACATGGAGCCTTCCTTAACTTTCGTGCATGAGTGCAAAAGACATATCGGCGCGGCAGCAAACCTCACCGTTGACGCTCGCGGTACCCGTCGCAAAGCGGAACGGCCCGCGCGCACGCGTGATGGAGCACACCAGATCCACCGTGTCGCCCGGGCGCACCGGACGCTTAAAGCGAACCTTGTCCAGACTCGTGTAGAACGGCGTCGCGCCGCGCGCCTCCTCATCGCCCATCAGCAGCACGCAGCAGTTCTGGGCGAGCATCTCGCACTGAATCACGCCGGGGACGACCGGGTTTCCCGGAAAATGCCCCTGCAAAAAGTACTCGTCGCCCGTGATCGTAATCTTGCCGTGGGCCTCGTCGCCCACCAGCTCGGCCTCGTCGAGCAAAAGCATCGGCTCGCGATGCGGCAACAGCTTCTTGAGCTCTTCTTTGTTCATGGATATCACCTATCCGATCCTCATGAGGCAGCTGCCAAACTCCACGAGGTCGCCGTCGGCCACGCAGATCTCGAGCACCTCGCCGTCTGCCTCTGCCGTCACCTCGTTGAGAACCTTCATGGCCTCGATGATGCAGAGGGTCTCGCCGGCCTTGACCTTGGAGCCCACGTGCACAAACGGCTCGTCGCCCGGCGCCGGGGCAGCATAGAACACGCCGACCATGGGAGCAGTCACCTCGGCGCCCTTGGGCTCCGGTGCGGCGGCGGGCGCCTGCGCGGCGGGCTCCGGTGCGGCAGGCGCGACTGCGGGAGCCGCAACCGGAGCGGCCATGGCGCTCGGCATAGGCATGGGCACGGCAACCGGCTGTGCGGCGCTCGCGCGCTCAAGTTCGACCGCGGTGCCATCGGGCTCCTCAACCCGCACGCACGTGAGGCCGCGGTCCTCCATAACATCGGCTATCTCGGCAAGTCTTTTGGAATCCATGCTCTAGCTCCTCGTATATCTACGCAGCGCGATGGCGGCGTTGTGCCCGCCAAAGCCTAGGTTGGTCGAAAGCGCCCAGGTAAGGTCGGCGCGAACCGCGCGATTGGGCGTGTAGTCAAGATCGCAGGCGGGATCGGGCGTGTGGTAGTTAATGGTCGGGGGTACCACGCCCTGCTCGAGCGCCATGGCGCAGGCCATGACCTCAATGGCACCCGTGGCGCCGATCATGTGACCGGTCATCGACTTGGTCGACGAGACGTGCGCGGCGCGTGCCGCGTCCTCGCCGAGCGCTCTCTTGATGCCCGCCGTCTCGGACGAATCGTTGAGCTTGGTCGAAGTGCCGTGGGCGTTGATGTAGAGACCCTCGGAAGGCTTGACGTCGCCCTCGGCAACCGCCAGCGATATCGCGCGGGCAATGCCGGCAGCCTCGGGATCGGGGCTCGTAATGTGATAGGCGTCATCGGTGTTGCCGTAGCCCACGACCTCGGCGTAAATGTGCGCACCGCGGGCCTGTGCGTGCTCCATGCTCTCGAGCACCAGCACGCAGGCACCCTCGCCCATCACAAAACCGTCGCGATTCGCATCGAACGGACGGCATGCCGTCGACGGGTCAGGATTAGTGGTGAGTGCACGGCAGGACGTAAAGCCCGCAACGGCATCGGGGATAATTGCGGCCTCGGTACCGCCGGCGAGAATCGCATCGGCATAGCCATGCTTGATGGCGCGGAACGCCTCGCCCACCGCATGGGCAGAAGTCGCGCAGGCGGTCACGACGGGCAGGGTCGGGCCTTTTGCCTTGTGGCGGATTGCGATATTGCCCGAAGCCATGTTGGGAATCATCATCGCAATCATGTAGGGCGATGCGCGGCGGGGCCCACGATCGGCGATCGTGTGGACGTTGTCGACGAGCGTCTGCATACCGCCCACGCCTGAACCCACGTAGACGCCCAGGCGCTCGCGATCGATGGCGCCTTCGACATCAAAGCCCGCATCGTGCATGGCCTCGTCCGACGCCGCCAGTGCAAACTGAACGCAAGGGTCCAGGTGCTTGGCATCGTGCTTGCCAAAGTAGTCGTTGCCGTCAAAGCCCTTGACCTCGGCCGCCACCTTGACGGCAAATGCATTGGTATCGAAGTGCGTAATCGGGCCGATGCCACAGGTCCCGGCGCACATGGCCGCCCAGGTGGCAAGCGCGGTGTTGCCGAGCGGCGATACGGCACCGATGCCGGTGATTGCAACTCTCTGTTCCATCATGGTCTCCTCATTCAAGCCGTTGTTCGGCCCTGGTTTCTACATCGCCATTCCGCCGTCGACGCGTATGACTTCGCCCGTAATGTAAGCGGCCGCATCGCTCGCTAAAAAGCGCACCACACCGGCCACCTCCTCGGGCTGCGCCATGCGCTTAAGGGGAATCTGCTCCTCGGTTGCTGTACGCACCTTCTCCGAGAGCTTTGCCGTCATATCCGTCTCGACAAACCCGGGGGCGACCGCGTTCACTCGTACGCCGCGGGGTGCAAGCTCGCGCGCTACCGCCTTGGTCAGGCCGATGACGCCCGCCTTGGAGGCAGCGTAGTTGGCCTGCCCGGCATTGCCCATCAGGCCCACGACCGAACTCATGTTGATGACGCAACCGCCGCGCTGGCGCATAAAGGTCTTGGTGAGCGCGCGCGTCATATTGAACGTGCCCTTGAGATTGACATCGAGCACGCGGTCGAAGGCATCGTCGCCCATACGCATGAGCAGACCGTCGCGCGTTATGCCGGCGTTGTTGACGAGCGCCCAAATGGAGCCAAAGTCGTTGAGGACCGCTTCCACGCACGCGTTGACGGCAGCGGGGTCGGCCACGTCGCATTGATATGCGCGTGCCGCGGCGCCAGCCGCCTCGCAAGCTTCGCACGTCTCGCGCGCCGCATCGACGCTGCCGGCATAGACGACGGCGATATCAAAGCCGTCCTCCGCCAGACCGACAGCGCAGGCGCGGCCGATACCCCGCGAGCCGCCCGTGACCAGTGCCACGCGACGTGAGTCGTTGCGCTCGAGCGTGCCGTTGTTCAAGTTGCCCATGTCATTCCTTTCGGGTTACAGCCCTGTGGACTATGCGAGCTCGTCGGCAATAGCTGCGACCTGCTCGGCCGTTTCGCACGAATACACGCGAACGTCGCTCAGCGTACGCTTGACCAGGCCTGACAGCGTTTTGCCGGGGCCGACCTCAATAAACGTGTCGATCCCCTGATCCTGCAGAGTATGCAGCGTGTCGACCCAGCGAACGGCATGACTCACCTGGTTGACCAAGACATCTGATGCCGCTCGCGGGTCTGCCGGATAGGGCGCCGCCGTCATGTTTGCCATGACCGGAATCAGCAGCGGAGACGGCGCGTGGCCGGCTTGGATATACGTCGCCAGCCCCTCAGTCGCCTCGGCCATATAGGGGCTATGGAATGCACCCGACACCGCGACCTTCATGGCCCGGCCACCAGCCTCTTTTACCAGGGCGTCGAGCTCCTGCAGCGCCTCGGGCGGTCCGGCAACAACCGTCTGCTGCGGACTGTTGTAGTTGACCGGCCAGCAGTCCTCGCCGGCCTGTTTTGCCAGGTTCTCGACTTGCGCCGCATCGAGCTTGATGACGGCGCGCATGCCGCCGGGGTGACGCTCAGCCGCCGTGGCCATCAATGCCGCGCGCCCACACACGAGCTCAAAACCCGCTCGTGTATCGAATGCCCCCGCAAAGGTGAGTGCAGCGACCTCGCCCAGCGAAAAACCCGCACAGGTGGCAGGCACCACGCCGCGCTCGCGCAGGGCGACGGCGACAGCCAAGTCGTGCACGAACACACAAGGCTGCGTGTTCTCGGTCTGCGAGAGCTCCTCTTTCGAGGCGCTTCGGCACTGCTCACTGGTCCCCGGGCGCACCTCGTCGGCAATGGCGAACACCTCGGCGGCCGCCGGCGATGCCTCGATCAGGTCGACGCCCATCGCGGGGTGCTGGGCGCCCTGGCCGGCAAACAGAAACGCTACGCCACCCATGCGCACGCACCCTTCAGGACGTGCTCGGCGCCATCGACCAGGTCGTCAACGATTTCACGTGCGCTTTGGCGCTCGTTGACCATGCCGGCAATCTGTCCACACAAAAACGAGCCCTCTTCGTAATTGCCGTCCTTGGCGGCCTTGCGAAGGGCGCCCGTGCCCATGGCCCCGAGTTCCTCGACGCTTACGCCCGCCGCCTCGCTCTTGGCGTAGGCGTTGGTGAAGGGGCTCTTGAGGGCACGCACCGGGTGTCCCGTCGAGCGGCCGGTCGCACGCGTCGAGGTGTCGTTGGCCTTCAGGACCATCTCCTTGTACTGCTCCGATACGGTGCACTCATCTGCGATCAGAAAGCGCGTACCCACCTGCACGCCGGCGGCGCCCAGCATAAAGGCGGCCGCCACGCCGCGGCCATCAGCGATACCGCCAGCCGCAACCACGGGAATATCGACCGCATCGACAACCTGCGGCACCAGTGCCATCGTCGAGGTCTCGCCAATATGGCCGCCCGATTCGGTGCCCTCGGCAACCACGGCAGTGGCTCCACGACGCGCCACGAGGCGCGCCAGCGCCACCGAGGCAACGACCGGGATGACCTTGATGCCCGCCTCGTTCCACGCCTTCATGTACTTGGTGGGATTGCCGGCACCCGTCACGACGACCGGTACCCGCTCGTCAATCACGACCCGCGCGACCTCGTCGGCAAACGGGCTCATGAGCATGACGTTGACGCCAAAGGGCTTATCCGTCCTGGCGCGCAGCTCATGAATCTGGTCGCGCAGCCAGTTGGCGTCGGCGTTCATGGCCGCGATAATCCCTAAGCCGCCCGCCTCGGACACTGCGGACGCCAGCGAGGCGTCGGCGATCCAGGCCATACCGCCCTGGAACACGGGCTTTTCGATGCCGAGCAGATCGCAGAGAGGAGTCTTGAGCATCTCTACTTCTCCAATGCCGCCTCGACCGTATCGGCGAACTCGCCGACCGTCTTGGGGTTCTCCTCGGTATCGAGCTGGATGCCAAACTCGTCCTCAACGGCGACGAGGATCTCGACGGTGCCCAGACTGTCGAGACCAATCTCCTCGAGCGTGGACTCGGGCTTCATCTCGACATCGTCAAGACCGGCGGTCTCGCGGATAACATCGCAAACGCGCTCGAAGGTCTTCTGATCTGCCATGGTAGTTCTCCTTTGTTTGTGCCCTAGGGGCGTTTTTATTTCCTATGTGCGACTACTTCCAACGAAGTAGATAGCCACCTATATCCAGACCGGCGCCAAATCCAACGAGGGTGATGGTGTCGCCCGTGTGAAGTGCACCGGCGTTTGCCAGCCGGTCGAGGGCAAGCGGAATGCATGCGCTCGAAATGTTGCCGGTCTCGCGCAGCGTTCGAACCACGCGCTTGTCTGGCACACCGAGGCGCTTGACCGCCTGACTCAGGATTCGTTCGTTAGCCTGATGGAATACAAAATGGTCGATGTCCTCGACCGAAATGCCCGCATCGCTCGCAAGCTTATGGACCGTGTCGCAAATCGCGTTGACGCCGAACTTGAACACGCGGCGGCCATTCATGGACAGCACGCTCTCGCTATCTGCGGAGGCCTTAAACGGCGAGGTGCCGACCAGACCGGGAACGCACAACGTCTCGACGTCGGGCGCCGTCGAAAGCTCAACGGCAAGGGGGCTGTCTCCCCCAGCCTCAATCACCGCGGCGCCTGCCCCATCGCCAAAGAGCACACAGGTGGCGCGGTCGGTCCAGTCGAGCGCGCGCGTCATCTGCTCGGCGGCAACGACAAGCACATGCTTGGCTCGTCCTCGGGCGATATAGCCCTCGGCAACATCGAGCGCAAATACGAAGCCGGCGCAGGCAGCCGAGACATCGAAGGCAGGGCACGTCGCGCCCAGTCGCTCAGCAACGGCACACGCCTCGGCGGGAACAAGGTGGTCACCCGTCGTCGTCGAGCAGACGATCAGATCCAACTGGCTCGCGTCGATTCCGGACACCTGAAGTGCCCGCTCGCTCGCCGCTACGGCAAGGTCGTCAAGTGACTCGGTGGTGCAGACGTGGCGACTCTTAATACCTGTGCGGGTAAAAATCCACTCATCCGAGGTATCGAGGAACTCGGACAGCTCGTCATTGGAAACACTGCGCTTAGGAAGCGCCGAGCCTGTTCCAAGAATCGTGAAACCCATCACTAACCTCCTTTGAGTTGTTGACGTGTTTACATCGACCAAGAGAGGATAGCGCATTTCAGTCGTTGTTAACGTGTTAACATTAAATTGTCCAAATGCGACAAAGGCTTCACATTGTGTCTCTCTCGACACCATTGCGTTATTCACTTATTCATTAAGGAGGTAGCAGCCGTTATGGATGCCAAATTAACGATAGTCGACGTAACCGGATCGACCAACGATGACCTGCTCGAAGCAGGAAAACAGGGAGCGCCGCACGGCACAGGACTTGCCGCCCGGGCTCAGACAGCAGGACGCGGCCGGCGCGGCCACAAGTGGGATTCAACCGCCGGCAACCTATTGCTTTCGATTGTCCTGCGTCCATGCGTTAATCCTGCGAAGTACTCTGGTCTTGCTGCCGTCAGCGGCCTAGCGGTGCTCGAGGCGCTCGAAAAACAGGGTCTTGCAAACGAGATTGGCCTCAAATGGCCCAACGACCTGGTCGCGCGTGGACGCAAACTCGGCGGCATTCTGGTCGAGGCCGCACGCGATAACGAAGGCAAACCTTTCGCCGTCTGTGGCATTGGTGTCAATGTGAACTATGCGCCCCAAGAGGTGCCCGATGGCGGCCTGCCGGCAATCGGTCTCTCGGACCTTAACGAGAACGTTCCAGCTGTCGACATGCTCCTCGATGAGGTCTATCACGCAGTTATAGACGCTATAGATGCCTGGGCAGAACGCCTCAACGCCATGGAAGAAAACACCGGACCGCTCGCGCCCGTCCACGGCGAATATGTCGCTCACCTCAATTGGATTGGAAAGCACGTTATCGCCCGCTCCCCTGCCGGTGACGAGCTGGCGCGAGGCATCTTTAAAACGGTCGATGGCTTTGGTCGTGCGTGCATCGAAACAGAAGACGGCTTGCGATCCTTCCATTTTGAGGAAGCGTCATTGCGCCCCTTGAGTGAGTAGGTCGCCACAGCCAGCCGCTCGGCAGCCTTACCCGGCGATCCAAGCCCATCATGCAAAACAAAAGGGCCCCGCTACCGTAACGGCAGCGGGGCCCTTTAAGCTATGAGCGATATCGCTTAGAGCTTGATGTCGATGTCGACGCCAGCGGGGAGGTCGAGACGCATAAGCGAATCAACGGTGCCCGAGGTGGGGTCGAGGATGTCGATGAGGCGCTTGTGGGTGCGCATCTCGAACTGCTCACGGGAGTCCTTGTTCACGTGCGGCGAGCGGATAACCGTGTACAGGTTGCGCTCGGTGGGCAGGGGGACAGGACCGGAAACGCGAGCGCCGGTCTTCTGAGCGGTCTCGACGATGAGCTTCGCGGACTGATCGACGACCTCGTGATCATAGCCCTTGAGGCGAATGCGGATCTTCTGGGTAGCCAACTTAAACCTCCAAAGAGTGCGAGAGATGCTCTCGCGGATTACGTAACAGGGAGCTCGAACTTAGGCGTTCTTGCTCATGACCTCGTCCACGATGGACTTGGGCGCGGGCTCATAAGAGTCGAACTGCATCGTGTAGGATGCACGGCCCTGGGTCTGGGAGCGAAGGTCGGTAGCGTAACCGAACATCTCGCCCAGCGGCACCTTGGCACGGATGAGCTTGCTGTTCTTGCGATCCTCCATGCCCTCGATCTTGCCGCGGCGACCGGAGAGGTTGCCCATAACGTCGCCCATGTACTGCTCGGGGGTCTCGACCTCGACAGCCATGATCGGCTCGAGCAGCTGCGGGTCGGACTTCTTGAGGGCGTCCTTGATAGCCATGGAACCGGCGATCTTAAAGGCGGCCTCGGAGGAGTCGACCTCGTGGTAAGAACCGTCGAACAGGGTGACCTTAACGTCGAGGACCGGGAAGCCGGCGATAACACCGGTGTTCAGGGCCTCCTGGATGCCCTTGTCGATGGACGGGATGTACTCCTTGGGCACGACGCCGCCGACGATAGCGTTGACGAACTCGTAGCCGAAGCCCTCCTCCATCTTCTCGAGCTTGATGACGGCGTGGCCGTACTGACCGCGACCACCGGACTGACGGACGAACTTGCCCTCAGCCTTCTCGACGTCGTGACCAGCGGTCTCGCGGTAGGCAACCTGGGGCTTACCAACGTTAGCGTCAACCTTGAACTCGCGGAGCAGACGGTCGACGATGATCTCGAGGTGCAGCTCGCCCATGCCGGCGATGATGGTCTGGCCGGTCTCGTGGTTGGTGGACACCTGGAAGGTCGGGTCCTCCTCGGCGAGCTTGGTCAGAGCCAGGGACATCTTGTCCTGCTCGGCCTTGGTCTTGGGCTCGATGGCAACGTCGATAACGGGCTTAGCGAACTCGATCTTCTCGAGGACGATCTCCTTGCCCTCGGCGCACAGGGTGTCACCGGTGGTGGAGTTCTTGAATCCGACGCAAGCGACGATGTCGCCGGCGGCAGCGTCGTCACGGTCGATACGCTCGGCGGCGTTCATCTCGAGGATGCGGCCGAGGCGCTCGCGCTGACCGTTGGAAGCGTTGACAACGTAGGAGCCGGACTCGGCGCGGCCGGAGTAAACGCGGACGTAGGTGAGCTTACCGACGAACGGGTCGGTCATGATCTTGAAGACCAGGCCGGAGAAGGGCTCGTCGAAGGAAGGATGACGCTGGATCTCCTCGCCGGTGTCCGGATCGGTACCGGTGACGGCCTCAACGTCGAGCGGGCTGGGCAGGTAGTCGACGACAGCGTCGAGCAGCTCCTGGACGCCCTTGTTCTTGTAGGCGGAGCCCACGAAGACGAGGTTGAGCTCGTTGGCCAGAACGCCCTTACGCAGAGCAGCCTTGAGCTCCTCGACGGTGAAGTCCTCCTCCATGAGGATCTTCTCCATGAGCTCGTCGTCAAAGCTGGCAGCAGCGTCGAGGAGCTCCTCGCGCTTGGTGGCAGCGATGTCGGCGAACTCAGCCGGGATCTCGTCCATCGGCTCGGGGTAGGT
Source organism: uncultured Collinsella sp. (assembly GCA_937966215.1). GTDB lineage: Bacteria > Actinomycetota > Coriobacteriia > Coriobacteriales > Coriobacteriaceae > Collinsella. Next base: position 56,716 of record CALCKK010000012.1, read on the forward strand.
CATGCCCTTCTCGTCGGCCTTGAAGTCCCATGCAGTCATGGTGACCAGGTCGATGACGCCCCAGAAGTTGTCCTCGGCGCCCATCGGGACCTGAGCGGCCACGGCGTTAGCGTCGAGACGATCCTTCATGGTCTCGATAGCGTTGAAGAAGTCAGCGCCCACGCGGTCATACTTGTTGATGAAGGCGATGCGGGGAACGTTGAAGGTAGAAGCCTGACGCCAAACGGTCTCAGACTGGGGCTGAACGCCGGCAACGGCGTCGAAGACGGCGACAGCGCCATCGAGGACGCGCAGGCAGCGCTCGACCTCGGCGGTGAAGTCAACGTGGCCCGGGGTGTCGATGATCTGGATGCGGTAGTCCTTGCCGTCCTTGTTCCAGAAGCAGGTGGTAGCAGCGGAGGTAATGGTTACGCCGCGCTCCTGCTCCTGAACCATCCAGTCCATGGTGGCAGCGCCCTCATGGACCTCACCGATCTTGTGGGTCTTACCGGTGTAGTAAAGAATACGCTCGGTCGTGGTGGTCTTACCGGCATCGATGTGGGCCATGATGCCGATGTTACGGGTATCGGAAAGCTTGTACTTAGGCTTAGCCATGTTAGTTCCTTACCTTAACTTACCAACGATAGTGAGAGAACGCGCGGTTGGCCTCGGCCATCTTGAAGACGTCCTCACGCTTCTTGACGGAAGCGCCCAGGCCGTTGGAGGCGTCGAGGATCTCGTTGGCGAGACGCTCGGCCATGGTCTTCTCCTTGCGAGCGCGGGAGAAGTTGACGATCCAGCGGATACCCAGAGCGGTGGAACGACGGGAGTTGACCTCCATCGGGACCTGATAGGTAGCGCCGCCGACACGCTTGGGCTTAACCTCGAGCGTGGGCTTGACGTTGTCCATAGCCTTCTTGAAGGTAGCGAGAGCGTCGCCACCCTCAGACTTCTCGGCAACGATCTCGAAAGCGGTGTAAACGATGCGCTCAGCGGTGGCCTTCTTGCCGTCAAGAAGGACCTTGTTGATGAGCTGAGTCACCAGGCGGTTGTTGTAAACGGCGTCAGGCTGAACCTCACGACGATTAGCTGCTGCACGACGCGGCATGTGAAATCTCCTTAAGTGTCTACCGTGCGGCGCTTAGGCGGCACACGGCGAAAGTATCAAAACGTTATCTGGCTTATTTAGCCTTGGGGCGCTTAGCACCGTACTTGGAACGGGCCTGCATACGGTTCTGGACCGGAGCAGCGTCGTAGGCGCCACGGATGACGTGATAACGGACACCAGGGAGGTCACGGACACGACCGCCGCGGACGAGCACGATGGAGTGCTCCTGCAGGTTGTGGCCCTCACCCGGGATGTAAGCAGTAACTTCGATGCCGTTGACAAGGCGAACACGGGCAACCTTACGAAGAGCCGAGTTCGGCTTCTTGGGGCTCGTGGTGAAGACGCGGGTGCACACGCCGCGCTTCTGGGAGTTGTGCTGCAGAGCAGCGTTCTTGGACTTCTTGGGCACGGAACGACGGCCCTGGCGAACCAGCTGGTTAATAGTAGGCAAAGCGTACTCCTTCTCGAATGATTCCAGCTTTCTGTAAAGTGCAACGGCTTGAATCGAGGGGTCAGCATCCCCCTACGAAACACGCAGTTCGATAGGATACGTGCCGTTAGCTGTGCCGTCAACAGACCACGCCGCCGGGCGTATCCCAAAATAGCCATATTTCCGCAAAGCCTCCATAAAAGGAATCCCCGCCTGTGCGCAAGTGCCCATTCCAGCCGTCCATGTAACGCAAAAATGGCCGCTTCCTCTAGCAGGAAGCGGCCTAGACCTTACGAATAGACGATGGTAAAGGGTACTTCTGTTTCGGTCTCTCCTGTTGATGTGCATCTCGTGCCCTCGAGGGTTACCGAGACCACTTGATCGACATCAATCAACTTCGTTGGCACCCAAATGTTCTCTCCGCTATTGCGTGCCATCGAAACATAGAAATTGTACGCCCCTGCGTCGTCATCTTCGATAATCTGCTCCGATCCATCCTTGTAGCTGACGGTCAGTTTATGATCAACTGCTTCATAGCCCAGATCATCGATGTGCGTCTGGATGGAAAACGGGCTGATCTCGAGAGGCGAGTCGTCGGAGCGGAGCTCCTTTGTATCGACGTGCGCTCCGACGTTAAACTCTGGCGTCGATACCTCGATCACCTTCGCATCCTCACCTTTGCCCTCCGTCCAACTGATATTCCAGGTGACCGCATGTCGTAAATCTCGATCGCGATTCCAAGATGCAAAGTACATCGTGCCGTTAATGACCGTGTCGCTTGATGTGTCTTTATCAATGGTGCAGCGTGTATCAGCCCATTCCTCGCCGAAGTTCATGCTGGGTGTACTGACGCCCCCTTCTTCTTCACCATAGAGAACAAGTTCGCCAGTCTCTGCTGCCGGCTTGTAGTAGTTAACACCATTTGGATTGGACAACGTAAACGTCACGGCACCGCAACCGTTTTTATCGATAGCCATATCATGAATGTCGAGTGTATAGCCGTTGCCCTCGACGGACAGATTGACCTTCTGTACTGAACCCTCCAAGCTTTGGGGCGCAATGCCGTCACCAAACTCTCTGGTGTAGGTATATTTAGTCCCCGACGAGCCACCTTGAGTCCAGGTAATGGACTCTCCGTTGCCATGGTTTCCCCAGGCAGAGGCAAAATAGCTGGAATTGACGACGGCGTAGGCGACCCCTCCGGTCGCCAGCACTCCGGCAAGGCATCCGATTACGGCAACATAGAGAGGCTTCGCGTGGCCCTTTCGATGAAGCGGCTCACCCGCAGCAGCATCAATAACACGGTCGGCAAGATCGCTATCGGCTTGGATGGACTCGAAGGCCTGCTTGATTTGATTGGATTTCACGGTCGCCCTCCTCTAGGATGAATTTGAGCTTCGATCTACCGCGAGCTAAACGCGTTCGAACGGTCGCGGCTGGCACATGCAGTAACTCGGCAATCTCTGAGGTCGAAAAGCCCAGATAGTAATAGAGCACGATGGGGACACGGAATCGCTCCGGAAGTCGCATAACGTCTGACAGGACCGCCTTGGTCTCATCCTGCGCCGCCGAAAGCGAATCGGCCAGGTTCTCAATATCCTCTACACGCCTCCATGGCTTTCGAAAGAGCGATTTACATTCATTGATCGTGACCCGGATAAGCCAGCGGCGAAGATGTTCCCAACTTTCAAAGTGTCCATCGCTTTTAAGCAACTTAAGAAAGACATCTTGGGCAATATCGTCGGCATCGGCGCGATCGCGCAGGTACGTCAAGGCGATTCGAAACACGACATCCCGGTGATCTTCGACCGCCTGTCTAAATGCTTGTTCTTCCATAATCACCTCCCGGTGACGGTAATGATTCTTGATGAGGTCCTCACCATAGATACGCTCTGGCCGGACGAAATGTTTCAAATTCAAGCAGGAAAAACCTACCAAAATAAACCTGTCCCTTTTTGGCAAAAGGAATCCCCTTCTGTGCGCGGGGGCAGATTCCCGGAACGGGCCGCCCGCTGTTTAAGTTTGCTGCTCTACAGTCCTGCGCAAGACGGAAAGCACATTAAGTGCTTTCCTTTGCGTGCGGAACTCGCGACAAACTTAAACAGCGGGCGGCCCGTTCCGGGAATCCGACGTACTCGTCGGGGCAACGTTCCTCATCAAAAAAGACCCGCTCCCCTGTTGGGAAGCGGGTCTTTGGAAGGGCGGTTAACGTACTAGGAAATTATTCCTCGTCGTTGTCCTTGGCCTCTTCGGCGTCGTCAGTGTCCACGAGCTGGTTGAGCAGCTCGTCGAGAGAAGCCATGTCCTCGTTGATCGCGCCGTTGGCGGGAGCCTTCTTGTCGTCGATCGGGGCGCCCAGGAGCTCCTCGTCGGCGTCGGCGTGATGCGTCGGAGCGGAGGTACCCAGCAGGATATCGTCCGGACCGTCGGGGCTAAAGACCATCTGCAGCAGCTGCGAGAGGTCTTCCTCGTCGGCAACGTCGTCGTTGTTCTCGAGGATGTAGAGCAGATCGTGGGCCTCGAGGCCGTCACGGAGCTCCTCGATCGCCTTGGCGCCGATGCCATCGATGCGCAGCAGATCCTCCTCGGACTTGCCAACCAGGTCGCCGACCGTCTCGATGCCAACCTCGCTGAACTTGTTGGTCCAGCGCTGCGACACGCCCAGGTCGTCGAACAGGTACAGACGAGCCTTCTCGGCGGAGATGGTGTGGCCGTTGCGGGTGAACGAACCGTCAGCACCACCGAACTCGTCGTAGCCGGCCCAGTCGAGCTGCTGCGGGAGCTGCTCGTCCAGGTCCTTGAGCTCCACAGGAGCCCACTCGGGCAGCGACTTGGCGTTGGGCGAAGCCGGGCCGTCGATGTCCACGTAGCCGTCGGCCGTGCGATACGTCAGCTTGGCGTTGGCGTACGGCTTGAGGCCGGTACCAGCCGGGATCTTCTTACCGACGATGACGTTGGACTTAAGGTCGAGCAGGTGGTCGACCTTGCCCTCGATGGCAGCCTCGGTAAGGACGCCAGCGGTACGGATGAACGAAGCGCTCGACAGCCAGGAGTCGATGTTGGACGCGACCTTGAGCGTACCCAGGATGACGGGCTCGGCCACGGGAGCCTGACCGCCCAGACGGGCAACGCGCTCGACCTCGTCGGCAAACTCGTAGCGGTCGACGTACTGACCAAGCAGGTACTTGGAGTCGCCGGGGTTGGTGATCTGAACGCGACGCAGCATCTGACGTGCGAGCACCTCGATGTGCTTGTCGTTCAGGTCGACGCCTTGGCTGGTGTAGACGTCCTTGACGCTCTCGACGAAGGTGTGCATCGTCGACTCGATGTCGGTCAGCTTGCGCAGGTTGCGGAAGTTGACGAAGCCCTTGGTGATCTGGTCGCCGGCGCGAACCTCGCAGCCGTCCTCGATCTCGGGCATGAAGCGCACCGAAGCGGGGACGCGACGCTCGTCGAGGACACGGGTGTGATCCTCGGAGTCGGTGAGCGTCAGCACGTACTCGGACTTCTCGGGCTTAATCGAGAGGTGGCCGGAGTACGGAGCCAGCTCGGCCTCGCGACCCAGGATCTTCTCGTTGACGTTGCCGACGATATCGAACATACGGCTGACCGTAGGCAGACCCTGCGTAATATCGTCGACGCCAGCGACGCCGCCGGAGTGAATGGTACGCATCGTAAGCTGCGTACCGGGCTCGCCGATGGACTGGGCGGCAATAATGCCGACCGCGGTACCGATGGCGACCGGACGACGGGTGGAAAGATCCCAGCCGTAGCACTTCTGGCACACGCCGTACTTGGAGCGGCAGGTGAGCAGCGCGCGAAGCTTGACCTTCTTAAGGCCGGCATCGACCATCTTCTGGATGTCAGCGACCTTCTCGATGTAGCCGTCCTGCTCAAAGAGCACGGTGCCATCGGGAGCCACGACGTCCTCAATGAAGCAACGGCCGACGAGGTCGGTGTTGAGGTCGGTGGTGCCGGGGATGATGAGGTTGTAGGTGACGCCCTCGTGCGTACCGCAGTCCTCCTCGCGGACGATGACGTCCTGGGCCACGTCGACCAGACGACGGGTCAGGTAACCAGAGTCCGAGGTGTGGGATGCGGTATCGACCAGGCCCTTACGGGCGCCGTAGGTCGAAATGAAGTACTCGAGCGGCAGCAGGCCCTCGCGGAAGTTCGCCTTAATGGGAAGGTCGATCGTCTCGCCGGACATGTCTGCCATCAGGCCACGCATGCCGCCGAGCTGACGCAGCTGGGTCTTAGAACCACGGGCGCCGGAGTCGGCCATCATGTAGAGCGGGTTCTCCTCGTCGAACAAGTCGAGCATGAGCGCTGCAACCTTATCGGTACAAGCGGTCCACTCGTTAACGACTTCGATATGGCGCTCCGTCTCGTTGATGAAGCCCTCCTCGAAGTACTCGTTGATCTGGTCGACGTTGGCCTGGGCGCGATCGAGCAGCTCCTGCTTCTCGGCAGGGATGAGAGCGTCCCACACCGAGATGGTGAGGCCGGCGCGGGTAGCGTAGTGGAAGCCGGAGTACTTGATGGCGTCGAGGATCGGGCCGACCTTGGCCTCGGGATAGCGATCGCAGCAGTCCGCAACCAGCTTGGCCACGTCGCCCTTGACCATCTTGTAGTTCATGAACTCGTAGTCTTCGGGCAGGCACTGGCGGTTGAAGATGATGCGGCCGATAGAGGTCTCGAAGCGCGCGGTCTTGTTGCCGGTGACGTCGTAGTCGACAAACTCGTTCTTGCCGTTCTTGACGCGGAAGATACGGGTGCCGTCCTCGTTGATGACATTGGCGTCGGCAGCGGACACGCGGACCTGAATCTTGGCCTGCATGTCGACCTCGGAGCGGCAGTCATAGGCGTGCAGCGCGTCGTCGAAGCTGGCGAACACGTGGTTCTCGCCCGGCAGACCGTCGCGGACCTGGGTCAGGTAGTACACACCGATGATCATGTCCTGCGAGGGGATGTTAACCGGCTTGCCGGATGCCGGCGAGCGCAGGTTGTTCGCAGAGAGCATAAGCACGCGAGCCTCGGCCTGAGCCTGGCTGGACAGCGGCACATGGACAGACATCTGGTCGCCGTCGAAGTCGGCGTTGAAGGGCGAGCAGACCAGCGGATGCAGGTGGATAGCCTTGCCCTCGACCAGCACCGGCTCAAAGGCCTGGATGGACAGACGGTGCAGGGTCGGTGCACGGTTGAGCAGCACGACGCGGCCGTCGATGACCTCTTCGAGGATATCCCACACAAAGGTGGCACCGCGGTCGATAGCGCGCTTGGCGCCCTTGATGTTCTCGACCTTGCCGAGCTCGACCAGGCGCTTCATGACGAAGGGCTTGAAGAGCTCCAGCGCCATGGTCTTGGGCAGACCGCACTGGTGCAGCAGCAACTTGGGGTCGGTAACGATTACCGAACGGCCGGAGTAGTCGACACGCTTGCCCAGCAGGTTCTGACGGAAACGACCCTGCTTGCCCTTGAGGGCCTCGGCGAGCGACTTGAGCGGGCGACCGCCACGGCCAGAGACCGGGCGACCACGACGGCCGTTGTCGAACAGGGCGTCCACGGACTCCTGGAGCATGCGCTTCTCGTTGTTCACGATGATCGCAGGGGCGTCCAGGTCGAGCAGGCGCTTGAGTCGGTTGTTACGGTTGATCACGCGACGATACAGGTCGTTGAGGTCGGACGCGGCAAAGCGACCGCCGTCGAGCTGGACCATCGGGCGCAGATCGGGCGGAATGACCGGGATGACATCCAGGATCATGTTCGCGGGGCTGTTGCCACCCTTCAGGAAGGCGTCAACGACCTCGAGGCGCTTGACGGCCTTCTCGCGCTTCTGCTTCTGGGAATCCTCGTCGGCAATGATGGCCTTGAGCTTCTCGGCCTCGGAAGGAAGGTCGATGGCAGCGAGCAGGTCGCGGACGGCCTCGGCACCCATGCCACCCTTGAAGTACATGGAGTAGTAGCGGGTCATCTCGCGGAACAGCGGCTCATCGGAGATGAGGTCGCGCTCGGTGAGCTTCATGAAGGCGTTGAAGGCGTCCGTGCGGAGCTGCTTCTCGTCCTTGCACTCTTCCTCGATGTCGACGATGCCAGAGGCGATCTCCTCGGGGGTCAGCGGCTCCTCGTCGGAGAACTCGTCAAAGTTCTCGGGGTCGCCCTGCTCCTTGAGGGACTCGATCTGGCGGGCGCACTCGGCATCGATCTCTTCCAGATCGGCGGCGAGCTCCTCGCGCAGGTCGTCAGCGTCGGCCTCGCGAGCCTCGTAGTCAACCTCGGTGATGATGTAGCTGGCAAAGTACAGAACCTTCTCGAGGTCCTTGGACTTGATGTCGAGCATACGGCTCATCGGGAAGCTCGTGGGGCTCTTGAAGTACCAGATGTGGGACACGGGAGCGGCGAGCTCGATGTGGCCCATGCGGTCGCGACGCACCTTGGCCGAGGTGACCTCGACGCCGCAGCGCTCGCAGACGATGCCCTTAAAGCGGATGCCCTTGTACTTGCCGCAGGAGCACTCCCAGTCCTTGGCGGGACCGAAGATCTTCTCGCAGAACAGGCCGTCCTTCTCGGGCTTGAGGGTACGGTAATTGATGGTCTCCGGCTTCTTGACCTCACCGTGCGACCAGGAACGGATCTGGTCGGCGGAGGCAAGGGAGATCTTTACCGAGTCAAAATCAGTAGCTTCGAAATCTGCCACAGTCAACTACTCCTTATCAGTGGTCGTGGCGGCGACAGCCTCGGGTGCCTCGGCGGTCTCGGCATCCTCGGCCTCGACGTCGGTGTCAACGCCGGCGAGCGCAGCCAGGTCGTCGAGAGCAGAGGTCTCCTCGGCGGTCACAGGGGCGGAGGCGTCCTCGTCGGCATCGTGCATGGGCTCGATGTCCAGCGCGAGGGAGCGGATCTCCTTGACGAGAACCTTGAAGGACTCGGGGATACCCGGGACAGGAACGTTCTCGCCCTTGACGATGGACTCGTAGGTCTTGACGCGGCCCACGGTATCGTCGGACTTGACGGTCAGGATCTCCTGCAGGACGTTGGAAGCGCCGTAAGCGTACAGTGCCCAAACTTCCATCTCGCCGAAGCGCTGGCCGCCGAACTGGGCCTTGCCGCCCAGAGGCTGCTGGGTAACCAGGCTGTAAGGGCCGGTCGAACGGGCGTGGATCTTGTCGTCGACCATGTGGCCGAGCTTGAGGATGTAGGACGTACCCACGGTAATGGGCTCGCGGAACTCCTCGCCGGTGCGGCCGTCGAACAGACGGGTCTTGCCGCGCTCGTCAAGCTGGGTGACGAACTCGGGACGCATGTGATCGCCAAAGGCAGCGGTGGCCTTGTTGAGCATGTTCTTGTTGGCACGACGGATGACCTCGGCGATCTCGTCCTCCTTGGCGCCGTCGAAGACAGGCGTGGCGGTGAAGAACGGACCGGGGACATACTTGTCGGAGTCGGCCTGCTCGGTATCCCAACCGCAGGCAGCAGCCCAGCCAAGGTGGCACTCGAGCAGCTGGCCGACGTTCATACGCGAAGGAACGCCCAGCGGGTTGAGGATAACGTCGATCGGGGTACCGTCAGCCATGTAGGGCATGTCCTCGACCGGCAGAACGTTACAGATAACACCCTTGTTGCCGTGGCGGCCGGCGATCTTATCGCCCTGCTGGATCTTACGACGCTGGGCGACGTAGACGCGCACCTGCTCGTTGACGCCGGGGGCCAGGTCGTCGCCGTTCTCGCGGCTAAAGCGGACGACATCGATAACGCGGCCGTAAGCGCCGTGAGGCATCTTAAGGGAGGTATCGCGGACGTCGTGGGCCTTGGCACCGAAGATGGCGCGCAGCAGGCGCTCCTCGGCGGTCAGAGCGCTCTCGCCCTTAGGCGTGACCTTGCCGACCAGGATGTCGCCAGGGCCGACCTCGGCGCCGATGCGGATGATGCCGTCCTCGTCGAGGTTGGCAAGCATGTCCTCGGAGAGGTTCGGGATCTCGCGGGTGATCTCCTCGGGGCCGAGCTTGGTGTCGCGGGCGTCGATCTCGTGACGGGTAATGTTGATGGTCGTCAGCAGGTCCTCGGCCACCAGGCGCTCGGACACGACGATACCGTCCTCGTAGTTAAAGCCTTCCCACGGCATGTAGGCCACGGTGAGGTTCTGGCCCAGTGCGAGCTCGCCGTGATCGGTCGAAGGACCGTCGGCCAGGGGCTCGCCCTGCTCAACGGTGTCACCGACGCGCACGAGCGGACGGTGGTTGATGCAGGTGGACTGGTTGGAGCGCTGGTACTTGGCCAGGTGATACTCGTCCATGCCGCCGGCATGCTTGACGATGATCTTGGCAGCGTCGGCAAAGATGACCTCGCCGGCGTTCTTGGCCAGGGTGACCTCGCCGGAGTCCAGAGCGGCGCGACGCTCCATGCCGGTACCGACATAGGGAGCGGCGGGGTGAACCAGCGGCACGGCCTGACGCTGCATGTTAGCGCCCATCAGCGTACGCTTGGCGTCGTCGTGCTCGAGGAACGGAATCAGCGTGGCTGCGACGGAGAGCATCTGACGCGGCGAGACGTCCATGTAGTCGACGTCCTCGACAGGCACGTCGGCGGGAGCGCCGAAGGAGCCGTCGAAGTCGCGGGTACGGGCGATCACGGTGTGCGGACGAACGATCTTGCCCTCGGCATCGGTCGTGATGAACTCGTTGGTCTTGGGATCGAGCGGCGTGTTGGCCGGCGCGATGACGTGCTTCTCTTCCTCGTCAGCGGTCATCCAGTCGATCTGGTCGGTGGCAACGCCGTTCTCGACGCGACGGAACGGGGCCTCGATGAAGCCATACTCGTTGACGCGGGCGTAGAGAGCGAGCGAGCCGATCAGGCCGATGTTGGGGCCTTCGGGGGTCTCGATCGGGCACATGCGGCTGTAGTGCGAGTTGTGAACGTCGCGGACGGCCGTCGGCACGTTGGTGCGGCGGCTGGAGCCGGACTTGTGGCCGGCAAGACCACCAGGGCCGAGTGCGGACAGACGGCGCTTGTGGGTCAGACCGGTCAGGGGGTTCGCCTGGTCCATGAACTGCGAGAGCTGCGAGGAACCGAAGAACTCCTTGATGGAGGCCACGATCGGGCGGATGTTGATGAGCGACTGCGGGGTGATCTCGTCGATGTCCTGGGAGCTCATGCGCTCACGGACGACGCGCTCCATACGGCTCATGCCGATACGGAACTGGTTGGCGACAAGCTCGCCGACGGTGCGGATGCGGCGGTTGCCAAAGTGGTCGATGTCGTCGACCTTGAAGCCCTGCTCGCCGGCAGCGAGGGACAGCAGGTAGCGCAGCGTAGCGACGATATCCTCGTCGGTGAGCACCGTGACCTCTTCCTCGGTGGTGAGGTTGAGCTTTTTGTTGACCTTGTAACGACCGACGCGGGCCAGATCGTAGCGCTGCGGGTTGAAGAGCAGGCCCTCGAGCAGGCTGCGGGAAGCATCCACGGTGGGAGGCTCGCCCGGGCGCAGACGACGGTAGATCTCGATGAGGGCGTCCTCGCGGGTAAGGGCGGTATCGCGCTCCAGGGTGCGCTTGATCACATCGGAGTTGCCGAGCAGCTCGATGATGTCGTCGTTGGTGACGGCGATGCCAAGGGCGCGCAGGAACATCGTGGCGCTCTGCTTACGCTTACGGTCGATGGAGACCATGAGCTGGTCGCGCTTGTCGACCTCAAACTCAAGCCAGGCACCGCGGGACGGGATGATCTGGGCCTTGTAGATCTGCTTGCCCGAATCCATCTCGGAGCTGTAGTACACGCCCGGGGAGCGGACGAGCTGCGAGACGACGATACGCTCGGTACCGTTGATGATGAAGGTGCCCTGATCGGTCATCATGGGGAAGTCGCCCATAAAGACGAGCTGCTCCTTGATCTCGCCGGTCTCCTTGTTGGTGAGACGGACGTCGGTCAGAAGCGGAGCCTGATAGGTCATATCCTTCTCGCGGCACTCCTCGACGGTGTGCGCGGGGTCGCCGAACTGATGCTCGCCGAAGGTAACCTCGAGAACATGGTTCTGGCTCTGGATGGGGCTGGATTCCTTGAACGCCTCACGAAGGCCCTCGTCCTTAAAACGCTCAAAGGATTCCCTTTGAACAGAGATAAGGTTGGGGAGCTCCATGGCCTCCGGGATTTTCCCGAAGCTGACGCGCTTGCGCTCAGTGGCAGTGTATGCGTAGGTCACCAGGTTTTTCCTCCTTCACGGAAATGCTCGGTGGGTTGGCGAGGCATAGCTTCGCCAGTTATCGCAACCTAATAGTTTATCAGGTACCGACCGTTGGGCAAGAAAAGCCTTGACGCGATTGAGTTTTTGGAGTAGCAAAGTTTTTCGACAGAAAAGATGCAGGTAGATATATGTGTATCGAACATCTGTTCATATATTTTCTGTGAACAGAGAGCCGGCAATCGCAGCTCTTATAAAAAACGGGCGCGAACCGAAGTCCGCGCCCGTAAATGTCGATGCCCGAAGGCTTACTTGCGCATCAATCCGCCGCGCTCGTCGATAGCGTCCCAGAAGGCATCGGCAAAGCGGGGGTCGCTTGCAGCCATGAGGGCGTTGGTGGCCATCCAGCCAGAGGGAGTGCCGGTGTCGTAGCCCGACAGCGGGTCGATGACGACCGCATACATGGCCTCGCGGTCGAGCGAACGGGCCATGGCGTCGGTGAGCTGGATCTCGCCGCCCTTGCCGGCCTGCTGATCTGCCAGCAGGTCCATGACCAGCGGGCTCAGCAGGTAGCGACCGACGATGTACAGGTTGGACGGAGCAGCCTCGGGAGCGGGCTTCTCAACCAGACCGCCGATACGCCAGACAGCGCCCGGCTCGGCATCGGCAACGTCCTCGGCGCCCTCGAGCGAACCGACGCGCTCGCCGGCGATAACGCCGTAGCGGCTGACTTCCTCGGGCGAGCAAGCAGCGACGGCGATAACCGAAGCGCCACCGTGCTCCTTGGAAACGGCGAGCATCTTGTCGCAGATATCGCGGTTAGGCACAACGTAGTCGCCCAGAAGAACCAGGAAGTTCTCCCCTGCCACGGCGTCGGCAGCAGAGCGAATAGCATGGCCGAGGCCCTTGGGCTCGTACTGATAACGGAAGTCGACCGGCATACCGCCAGCGTGGGCGACGGCATCGGCATAGGCGTTCTTGCCGCGCTCGCGCAGCAGGTTCTCGAGCGAACGGTCGGGCTGGAAGTAGTTCAGCAGCTCGGGCTTGCCGGGAGAAGTAACGATGATGGCGTCGTCGACCTCCTCGGGGTCGAGTGCCTCCTCGACGACGTACTGAATGACGGGCTTGTCGAGCACCGGCAGCATCTCTTTGGGCGTGCACTTGGTGCCAGGCAGAAAACGCGTGCCAAGACCGGCGGCGGGGATGATTGCCTTCATGTTATTCAAAGATCCTTTCGCAGGCGCAAAAGCGCCCCATGCGTGCGGCACACAGCCGCAGACCAAATTGCGATACCCAAGCATCTTACCGCTGGAACTATATGTCGCTACAAGGCAGAGACAATTCTTCAGCAGGTCAACGCAAATTATTGCTCGAATGGTGCAATTTTATTGCCCAACGGCAGGGCACCCGATACGACGCAAATCACAGAACATGGCAGTTTGAGCAACCGATGCCGAGGGACCGAAAAACAAAAAAGACGGGGCTCGCAATGCGAACCCCGTCTGCAAAGAAATCTGGCGAGAAAGCCTGATTACTTGAGGGTGACAGCAGCGCCAGCAGCCTCGAGCTTCTCCTTGGCAGCCTCAGCGTCCTCCTTCTTGGCACCCTCGAGAACAGCCTTGGGAGCGCCCTCGACGACCTCCTTGGCCTCCTTCAGGCCAAGGTTGGTGAGCTCACGGACGGCCTTGATGACCTGGATCTTGTTGTCGCCGAAGCCCTCGAGCACGACGTCAAACTCGGTCTTCTCCTCGGCCTCAGCAGCGCCAGCAGCGGGAGCGGCGACAACAGCGGCAGGAGCAGCGGCGGAAACGCCGAAGGTGTCCTCGATAGCCTTAACGAGCTCGGAAGCCTCGAGAAGGGTCATTTCCTTAAGAGCATCGATGATCTCATCGGTGGTAAGCTTAGCCATTTCTAAGTCCTTTCGGTTTCCGTGTCTGTGCACGGAGATCAGTTAAAACACGGCGCGAATGCGCCAGGGGTGCGGCGTTGCCGCCGCGGGTGAAAACAGCGACTAGGCTGCCTTCTGCTCGGAGACCTGCTGGATCGAACGAGCGAGACCAGAGGAAACGCCGTTGACGCAGACAGCGATGTCGCGAGCGAAACCGGAGATGAGACCGGCGATCTGGCCGAGAAGCTGATCCTTGGTGGGCAGCTCGGCGATAGCCTTAACATCATCAGCGGAAACGGCCTTGCCGTCGGAGATACCGCCCTTGATCTCAAGGACGCCCTTGGACTTAGCAGAGAAGTCCTTAAGGGCCTTAGCGGCCTCGACCGGCTCGGACTCGTAGAACACATAAGCGACGGGGCCGGCGAGAATCTCGTCGAGCTCGGGCTGCTCCTGGTTCTTGAGAGCGATCTTGACCAGGTTGTTCTTGTAGACCTTCATCTCGGCGCCGCACTCGCGAAGCTGATGACGCAGCTCCTGAGCCTGCTTAACCGTCAGACCGTTGTAGTTGACGACGAACAGACCGGCGTTCTCGGCGATACGGGACTCGATCTCTGCAACCTTGTCGATTTTGTACTGCTGGGGCATGAATTACACCTCCTCGAATTCTTTCCGGGCACGGTCCGCCACAAGGACGTGACGGGGGCATGTCCAAAAAGAAAGCCCCCGCGCTGCATGAGCGACGGGGGCGAGAAGACATATCTACTCGACCACCTCGGCTGGCGGGAAGTCCCATTAAGCTCGCGGGCGATGCCCGTTTGCACCGGCTGTCTCTGGCAGCGGATTCGTGCGTGAACCGAAAGTATTATGGCGGGGACCCCGGCGTCGGTCAACGGGCACGAGGATTCGCACACAAACCCTGCATACGCTCCGGTCGGGAGGGGCAGGGCGAGTTTTCCGCTCGGTCAAGTCCTGGGCTCGCACGAAGGCCACATTAAGTGGCCTTCGGCTCGTGCGGAATCTACGGAAAACTCGCCCTGCCCCTCCCGACCGGAGCTACGTTGCCTTTGTTGCGAATCCTCGTGCCCGTTGGCCGGCGCGCCCCACGCATAACCCTTAGGTCGGTGGGCTGATGGGTTGGGTCCCGTTGGGCTACAGGGTTGAAAGGAAGGTGGACAGGCGGCGGAGGCCTTCGTCCAGGTCTTTATCGGAAACGCAATAGCTGAGGCGGACGTGGCCTTCGGTGCCGAAGCAGTCGCCCGGGACTAGGGCTACGTTTGCCTCTTTGATGGCTTTGATGCAGAAGTCTTCGCTTGTTAGGCCGAATTGTTTGATGCTCGGGAAAGTGTAGAAGGCTCCTGCGGGCTCCACGACGTCCAGGCCCATGGCGTCTAAGGCTGCGAGTACGCGTTCGCGGCGGGCTCGGTAGACTTTGAGCATGGGGGTTGGGTCGACGGTGAGGGCTCGGGCTGCGGCGTCCATTTCGAAGGAGACAGCACTCGATACTAAGTATTGGTGAGCCTTTGCGATCTCGGCGATGACGGGTGCCGCTGCTGCGAGCCAACCCAGGCGCCAGCCGGTCATAGCCCATGGCTTGGAGAAGCTCTCGATGACTACTGTCTGCTCACGCAGCTCCGGGTGGCGCTGGGCAAAGCGCTCGTAGCCATCCGCATAGACCAGACGGCTGTACACGTCGTCGCAGATCACGTAGATACCCGCCCGCTCTGCCACGCGCGCCACGGCATCGAGTGAGGCCGCGTTGAGAATGCAGCCCGTGGGATTGTTGGGCGAGCAGATAACGACGGCCTTGGTCGCCGGGGTCACACAGGCGCGAAGCGCATCCTCGTCAATCTGGAATTGCGCAGGCTCCGTATCCAAGAAGACCGCCTTGGCGTGGTTGGCCACGACGATGCTCTCGTACAGGCCAAAGGCGGGCGTGGGGATAATGACCTCGTCGCCGGGGTTGAGCATAGCCATAAATGTTGCCGACAGTGCCTCGGTCGCGCCGTCGGTCAGGATGACCTCATCGGCGGAAAACGCCAGGCCCGCGTCATCCATATATTTGGACAGTGCATCACGCAGGGCGGGGCGACCGTTGTTGGGCGGATAGTGCGTGTCACCGCGGTCCAGCGCGGCGGTCACCTCGGCGCTAATCACATCGGGCGTGGGAAAATCGGGCTCGCCGAGCGCGAGCGCGATACACCCCGGATGCCGGGCGGCGAGCGCGTTAATCCGGCGGATACCGGAGGGCTTGAGCATGGCAAGCGAGGTATTCATGGGCAGACGCATGGCGTTCCTTTCATAAGGGTTGCACTAGGATAGCGCGGCGGGGCGCCACCAGACGGTGTAACCTAAACGGAAACGAGCCGGAAAGGAGATGGCATGGAGACGACCGCGCGCGGCGACTTACCAAAAACACTGCACACCATTGCGTATATCAGTATTCCCAATAGCGCCGATCTTGATTTTTTGCTCTGGGACCTGCAGGATGCCATCGCCGCCTATGCTCAACTTTCCGGCACCGCACTCCCCCGCCCGGTCGACTTGAAGGCAAATGACGCCGGCAGCGTTGCCGATGGCATCGTGCTGGCCGTTGAAGATGTGGCTGACGATGAGACGTTGGCAGCTATCGAGCAGGCGCTTGAGCGCTTTGGCGGTACGGGAACGCGCGTCTATGCCGCGATTCGAGCCGCACAAGAGGGCACTGAGCAGGCGCGTGGGACCGCCGTTCGCCTGCACAAGGCATGTGAGCGCCATGACCAATTGTGGTGTGGCGGCGTTGCCATCTGCGCCGGCAGCGGCTTCGCGGCGCTTCGTCACTCACCGCGCATGGGACTCTTGCGGCGACCGTTTTCGGAAGCGATGGACAAGCTCGTAGGCGCCGTTCGTATGGGCTGTTCGGTTGAGCATGCGCAGCGACTTGGTGGTGGTAATGCCGAGGACGTCGACGCCGACGGCATGATTTGCACCGAGCCAGCCGTGCCCGCGCCGATCTGGCGAGGCGTTCTGAAACGTCTGGGCGCCCACGCTCAAACAAAAATCTAAATTAAATAACAACCCAGTCAACGGCTTCACTCCAACGCTCGACAAGCCGCTCCAAACGCCACGCCGCGTTGGCAGGACTCGTCGACGGCAGCACGATGGCGGGTAGCCCCGTCCGCTCTTGTAGATAGCGTTTGTAGAGCCGCCCGGCCGCGCCGCCGTTGCAGATAACGACCTCAATCGGCGTGACATCGGTAATGCGCTCGACATGCGCCGGAACGACGTTTTTGATGCTCGCGTCGCTTGAGCCCTTGATGTCACAGCTCTCGATCACGTCCCACAGGGCCACGCCGCCGTTGAGCAGCATAGCCCGCTTGGCAGCAACCGAGGCGTCGAGCGTCGCGGGCTCGCCGCTCGCCAAAGAGTCTCCCTCGTTGGGCGGCACGGGCACACCGAGGCACGCGGCCATCACACGCCAAAAGCGATTCTGAGGGTTGCCGTAATAAAAGGCGTTGGCGCGCGAAAGCACCGAGGGAAACGACCCCAGCACCAAAACGCGCGAGTGCTGGTCGAACACGGGCTCAAACCCATGCTCAATATGTTGATAGCCCTCGTCGGACGCAGCCATGGCCTAGGCCCTCAACAGATAGCGCACCTCGTAGGGTGCAAGCTCAAGGGCACCCGTTAGCTCGACTGTGGGCGCGCCGTCGGCAAGTAGGTCGGCAAAGGAGCCGTTGAGCTCGCCGGCTCCAAAGGTATAGGGCTCGTTCACGGCATTGACCGCCACGAGCACCGTCGCGTCGTCGCAGGCGCGCTCGAACAGCAGCTGCTTGTTCTGGATCACCACGTTGCGATAGGCACCATAGTTGAGGGCACGGGCCGCCACGTCGTCTGCCGAGCGCAGGTGCGCGAGCTGCTTGATGAAGGCCGTCAGCTCGTTGGGCGCAGGCTCATCGAGCGCAGGTCGCAGCGCCCAGTCACCATCGGGGCCGCCCTTTTCGCCAGGAATCCCCCACTCGCTGCCATAGTAGACGCACGGAATGCCCGGCATGCCAAAGAGCATGCCATAAGCGGGGCGCAGACAGGACTTGTCGGTAAGGATGCTCGCCAGGCGCGGCACATCGTGGTTGTCGACAAACGACAGCAGATGCTTGCCGCGATAAATGCACCACGGGTCACCGCCAAACTGGCGATGCAGCGAGTGGGCGATCTCGAACATGTTGACCGAGTTAAAGCTGGAGTACAGGCCCTTGTAGCACTCGTAGTTGGTGCAGGAGTCAAGCATCTCGTCATTGACGATCTGGCTGTAGTCGCCGCGGAGCGTCTCACCAATCAGCACAAAGTCGGGCTTGAGCTCACGGGTAAAAGTATGCAGGCGGCGCATAAAATCGCGATCGAGCATATAGGCGACGTCCAAGCGCAGGCCGTCGATGCCAAAGCCCTCGGCCCAGCGACGCACGGACTCAAGCAGGTAATCGACCACGGCGGGGTTTTGCAAGTTGAGCTTCACAAGCTCAAAATGGCCTTCCCAGCCCTCGTACCAAAAGCCGTCGCCATAGCAGGAGTCGCCGTCAAAGCTAATGTGAAACCAGTCCTTGTAGGGCGAGTCCCACTTGCGCTCCTGAACATCGCGGAAGGCCCAAAAACCGCGACCGACATGGTTGAAGACGGCATCAAGCACCACACGGATGCCATGGGCATGCAGTGTCTCGCACACGGCGGCAAAGTCGGCATCCCCACCCAGGCGACGGTCGATATGGCGCAGGCTGCGCGTGTCGTAACCGTGACTGTCGGATTCGAGCGGCGGGTTAATGAGCACAGCACCGATGCCGAGTTCCTGCAGGTAGCCGGCCCATTGGGCGATTTTCATAATGGGAGCATCGGGGTTAGGCGCGGCGTTGGCAGCCTGGGCGAGTTCATCCTCGGCAACGGGCGCGGCGTTTTCGCGCGGAGCTCCGCAAAAGCCCAGCGGATAGACCTGATAGAACGTCGTCTCGTATGCCCACATAACAGCCTCCCGGTAAGCTCAACACAACGCCATCCATTGTATGCCTGCCGTGCATCCCCTCCCCCAAAATAAGTTGCGGTGAAATAGGGACTGTTGAGACCAATAAACCGGGCAAACAGTCTCTATTCCACCGCAACTGATGAGGGAACGTGATTAGGCGACGGGCTTTGCGCGGCGTATGGCCGGGAACAGCACCGTAATGGCGAGGATGACGCCCACGACGGTAATCGCCCCGCCCGCGCAACCGATCCAGGCGATGCCGGGACCCGACACCACGGCGCCGCCGACCGCGGTGCCCGTGCCGATACCGAGGTTAAACAGGCCCGAGAAGATCGACATGGCGACGGCCGACGAATCTGCCGGCGTGTACTTGATGAGCTCGGCCTGGAACGCCACGTTAAAGGCCGTGGAGCAGCAGCCCCATAGCGCGCAAACAGCGAGAACGGCGACGAGCGACGGTGCAACCGGACCCATGAGCAGCAGAGCCACAGGCACGCCGGAGAGCGTGATAGCCAAGAACGGAAAGCGATGCCCATCGAACAGTCGGCCGAACAGCCAGCTTCCGAGCAGACCGGAGCAGCCAAACGCCGTCAGCGTCATGGTGATGGCGCTTGCGTCGACGTGCGCGACCTGCGCCAGGAAGGGCTCGATATAGCTGTAACCCGCGTAGTAGCCGGTCGCCATAAAGACCGTGACCGCGTAGAGCGCAATCAGGAACGGGTTCTTGAGCAGCTCGGGCAGCTGTTTGACGGTAAAGCGCTCGCCCGCCGGCATGACCGGGAACACCGCGGCCTGGTAGACGACCGCAACAGCCGAGAGGGCCCCGACCACGGCGAATGTCATGCGCCAGCCCACGGCCAGGCCGATGGCGCGACCGATCGGCAGGCCGAAGATCTGCGCGATGGACGAGCCCGTGGCGATCATGCTGATGGCGAGCGCCCCATGACGCGTATCGACCAGGCGCGAGGCTATGATCGAAGCGACCGACCAGAACACGGAGTGCGCGCAGGCGACCACCAGGCGTGCGCAGACCAAGATGGGATAGGTCGGCGCCACGGCGGACAGGAACTGCCCGAGCGAGAACACGGCAAGCACGCCGAGCAGCATACGCTTGAACTCAAAGCGCGAGGCAAACACCATAAGCGGCAGCGACAGCAGCATGACGCCCCAGGCGTAGACCGAGATCATGATGCCTGCCTGGGCCTCGGTGAGCGAGAACGATGCGGCAATATCAGTTAGAAGGCCAATGGGCATGAACTCCGACGTGTTGAACACGAACGCACAGCAGGCGAGCCCGATAAGCGGGAGCCACTGCTTGAGCGAGATGCCATCTTGTCTTGCCTGAGTCATGTAGGAACCCTCTCCGATTGTCTTGAGCGATGGGCGATTATATAGCAACGGCCCCGCATCCGTCAGCAACAGATGCGGGGCCGTAATCAACTCAATACACAGAGGTTGCGCCATCAATAAATAACTAAGCCAGCCCCAGCAATATGCCCGCCGAATGCACGACAAACGCCACGATCCAGGCGACCGTCACCTGAAACGCGAACACGGCCACGGCATAGCGCGCTCCCAACTCGCTCTTGACGGCGCCGATGGACGCCACGCAGGGCGGGTACAGCAGCGTAAAGACCAGGAACACGTAAGCGGTAAACGGCGAAAACATAGTTGACAGCACCGCGGGCGACGTTGCGCCCAAAAGCACCGTGAGGGTCGAGATGACGCTCTCCTTGGCGATAAGTCCGGTGACGAGCGCCGTCGACGCACGCCAGTCGCCAAAGCCGAGCGGCGCCAGCGCCGGCGCGATAATGCTACCCAGACCGGCAAGCAGACTCTGCGACTGATCGGCGACCACATTAAAGCGAATGTCGAACGTCTGGAGGAACCAGATGACCACGGTGGCGGCAAAGATAATGGTAAAGGCCTTGGTAATAAAGTCCTTGGCCTTATCCCATGCCAGCATCACCGTCGTCTTGACGCTCGGCAGACGGTAATTGGGGAGCTCCATGATAAACGGCACCGGGTCGCCCTTAAATGCCGTACGGTTGAGCACCAAAGCCGCGATGCAACCGACCGCAATGCCAATCAGATAGAGCGAGACCATGGCGGGAACCGTCGCCTGCGGGAAAAACGCCCCGCACAGCAGACCGTAGACCGGCAACTTGGCCGAACAGCTCATGAACGGCGTGAGCATGACCGTCATCTTGCGGTCGTGCTCGGATGGGAGCGTACGGGTCGACATGATAGCCGGCACGGTACAACCAAAACCGACGAGCATAGGCACGAAGCTGCGGCCCGATAGGCCAAAGCGACGCAGCACTTTATCCATGACAAAGGCCACGCGCGCCATGTAGCCGGAGTCTTCCAGAATGGAGAGGAACAAAAAGAGCACGACGATAATCGGCAGGAAGGTCAGCACGCTGCCCACGCCCGTAAGCACGCCGTCGACAGCCAGCGAGCGCACCACGTCGTTGGTGCCGAACGCCTTGAGGCCCGCATCGGCCGAGGCGATGATGGCAGCGATGCCGTCCTCCATAAGTCCCTGCAACGCCGCGCCGATCACGCCAAACGTCAGCCAAAAGACGAGACCCATGATCACCAGGAACGCCGGAATGGCCGTGTAGCGACCCGTCAGGATGCGGTCGATCTTGACGGAACGCACGTGCTCGCGGCTCTCGTGCGGCTTGACGACGCAGCGCCCACACACGTCGCCGATAAAGCTAAAGCGCATATCGGCCAGCGCGGACAGGCGGTCGGTGCCGGCTTCGCCCTCCATCTGGGTAATGATGTGCTCGATGGCGTCAAGTTCGTTACGGTCCAGATGAAGCGCCTCGGTCACCAGCTCGTCGCCCTCAACCAGCTTGGTCGCCGCAAAACGCACCGGGATATGCGCCGTCGCGGCATGGTCCTCGATAAGGTTGGCGATGCCGTGGATGCAGCGATGCAGCGCGCCGCCGTCTGGGCCATCGGGCGCACAGAAGTCCAGGCGACCGGGGCGCTCGCGGAACCGTGCCACGTGCAAGGCATGATCCACCAACTCGCCAATGCCCTCGTTGCGGGCAGCGCTAATGGGAACAACAGGCACGCCCAGCAGGCTCTCGAGCAGGTTGACGTCTACGGCACCACCATTGGCGGTCACCTCGTCCATCATGTTGAGCGCGATGACCATGGGGCGGTCTAGCTCCATGAGCTGCAGTGTCAGGTACAGGTTACGTTCGATGTTGGTGGCGTCGATAATGTCGATGATGGCATCGGGATGCTCGTCAAGGATGAATTGGCGGCTGACGATCTCCTCGCCCGTGTACGGCGACAGCGAATAGATGCCGGGCAGGTCGGTAACGTTCGCCTCGGGGTGGTTGCGGATGGTGCCATCTTTGCGGTCGACCGTCACGCCGGGAAAGTTACCGACATGTTGGTTGGAGCCCGTCAGCTGGTTGAATAACGTGGTCTTGCCGCAGTTTTGGTTGCCGGCGAGGGCAAAGTGCAGCGGCGCGCCCTCGGGCACGGCCGTCTTTGCCGCTCGGGGCGAATACGTCCCCTCGCCGAGTGCCGGATGCTCCGTCGTGCCGATTGCAGCGTTAGCGCGCGGACCCATATCGGTATCGTGAATGCCCACAAGCTCAATGCGGGCGGCATCGTCCTTGCGCAGTGTCAACTCGTAGCCGCGCAGGCGAATCTCGAGCGGGTCGCCCATGGGGGCGTACTTCATCATGGCGACTTCGGTGCCCGGCGTTAGACCCATGTCCAAAATATGCTGTCGGAGTGCCCGATCGTCCGATGCCACCGATGCGACAACGGCGTCCTTTCCGATCTCGAGTGTATCGAGCTTCACGCGCTCATCCTTTCGTTAGACGCGGTTAACCGTTTACCGGGGCTAACCAACTCGTAACGACAAATGATAGCGCTCTGAACTATTTTATAAAGTCAGATACCGATGTTTACCTGCGCAAACTTTATGCGGTGCGCCCCGAAAGCTCTTTGCGCATACCGCTCAGCGAGATCGAAATGGAACCCGACCGCGCGGTAGCAGTGAGTCGATCACCCTCAACCGACCCCGTGCATGTAAAGGGCGCCTTGCCCATCAAGACGTGGGAGATAGTACCCGAGAGCTCAAAGAAATCGCACTCAGCGCGGGCACCCGAGAGAGCGATATTGAGACCCCTGACGTTTAGTACTGCCCTGAGCGCGCCGTTCACCCCATGTGAAAACGTCACCTCGCCGCGCTTGCTCCCCACCGGCGTCTGGGCCAAAACCACATACGTACCCTCAAGCATGGCTCCTCCTCTAAGCAGACTTTTTGAAACGGGCATCTAGTCTACTTTGCTGCGAGACGGCTTGCCCAGAAACCGCGAGCACACAATGACGTTCAATCAACAGATTGCTGCAAGGGGAACAAGCGTGCAAGGGGGACAGATTGCTTTTGACACCATTTGCGCCAACGGACGGGATGCGGAGCGACGACCGTGCAGGTGGATTCCGGATCGTCGCTTCCTCCGTCCCCCAGCGAATCAAAACGAAGTTGCGGTGGAATAGTTCCTGTTTGAAGCTTTAACCAGCAAAAACAGAAACTATTTCACCGCAACTGCAAAAGCCCGCGCTGGCAACAAATGTCACCTGCGCGGGCTTGGTGGGCGCTCACAATGGCACGTTATTGAGACCCACATCAGTTATGGAATTCCGAACAGCACCGACATGCGATGTCTCCGTCGGCATACCAAGCAATGAAGCTCACCCTAGCCTTAGACGATCGGCGCGATGCCGGCAAAGTGCAGATACAGCGAGATGGCCGCCACGACAATGACCACTGCCGCGATCAGCTTGTCGTGCAGATGCGGGAGCACCTGCTTGCCGCGGCCTCGCTCGCCCGCAATATAGACGGGGATGGCCGGAGCAAAAAGGATCGTCGTGATCATGACGCCCTGGAGGCCCGTCGACCACACCAGGAACAGCGTGTAGATAAAGCCGAGCGTACCGAAGAAGCGTGCTTTGCCGACACTCGGCGCATGCGGTCCGTCCAGATGCTCGTTCTTCCAGCCAATCACCATGTAGTAAGCAGCCGAGCAAACATAGGGAACCAAGATCGTGTTGACCGCGCAGCTGTAGAAGAACTGGTAGGTGCTCGCCGCTACATACGACACAATCAGGAAAAGCTGCGTGATGCCGGAGCTCACAAGAACCGTTATCACTGGGGCGTCATGCTTGTTTGTCTTAGCAAACGCCAGCGGGAAGGAGCCCTGACGTGCAGCCTCGAACGGCGTCTCGGATGCAATGATGACGTAGCCCAGCATCGCACCGACCAGCGAGAGAATAACGCCAAGGTTTACGATGGCTGCGCCAACCGGACCGATTGCGCACTCAAGAATTCCCGCCATGGAGGGCGTTGCAAGTTGTGCCATCTCCTCGCGCGGCATAATGCCGAGCGACAGCATCGAGATAATTAGATACAGCATAAACACGGCTGCAAATCCAAGCGCCGTCGAACGACCGACGTCGCGCACATACTTTGCACGGCCCGAAATGACGACAGCGCCTTCGATACCCGTAAAGACCCAGACAAGGGCAATCATGGTCGAGACAACCTGCTCACCAAAACCGGGGCCAGCCGGCTCTCCCCAGAAGTTGTCCATAAAGATATCGACGTTGAACTTACCCAGGAGCACAATGCTCAGCACAAAGAGCCCCAGCGGCACCAGCTTCGCCAAGGTGACGATCGTGTTGATGCCGGCAGCTTCCTTAACGCCGCGAAGCACGAGAGCGGTTAGGAACCACAAAAACACGCTGGCGCAGACGATGGAAAGCATATTGTTGCCCGTACCGAACGCAGGGAAGAAATAGCCCAGTGCGCTAAACAGCAAGAGCGCAAAGCTCACATTGGAAAGACATGCGCTGATCCAGTAGCCCCAAGCGGAGTTGAATCCAACGTAATCGCCAAAACCGGCCGCAGCGTATGCATAGATGCCGCCAGTCAGGTCGGGACGAGCCTGAGATAAACCGTTGAATACCATCATCAGCGCAAAGACGCCAATGAAGCAAATTCCCCACGAAACGATAACCGCGCCGGTATTGGCTCCGCCTGCCGCCATATCGCCGGCAAGAGAAAAGATGCCGCCGCAAATGCTCGCAGTGATGACCATCATGGTCAGACGAAAGAGATCCAGACCATTGGGGTCGATAATCTCATCGTTACAAGTTTTAGAGGCCATATATGTGCACCCCCTCAATCAAACGACCGCATAAAGATGGCCCGGACGTCCCGAATCGGGTGCCGGGCCATCGGTCAAGCGATCATTAAGCTAGTACAGCGACCACATTAGAAGCGCAGCGACAGGCAAGAAAGGCCGCCGTCGACCTTGCGGTACTCGGAGGTGTCGACAACGAGCGTCTTGTAGCCCAAATCCTGCACGGCCTTGAGCACGGTCGGATAGCCCTCGGCAACGATAACCGTTCCGTTGACCCAGATGCAGTTGGCGCCATAGGCCTCGTCCTCGGGCACGACGATCTTGTTGTACTGGGCAAAGTCGGGCTTATCAATGAACTCACCGGAGACGAGCATGTTGTTGTCCTCGATGTAGTTGACGCCCGTCTTGAGGTGCAGGACCTCCTCCAGCGGAACCTCGGAGCCCTCGAGACCCCAGCCCTCGAGAATCTCACAGAACTGGCGGATGCCCTCTTCGTTGGTGCGAGCGGAGCGACCGACGTAGAAATGGTCGCCGACCATCATGACGTCGCCGCCATCAAGCGTACCGGGGGAAACGATGTGCTTCACATGCTCGTCGTCAAAGAAGCGGCGGACGACCGGCTCGATCTCGTCCTTCTCGCCGTTACGGCTGTCGGCACCGGGGTTGGTAATGATGGCGCCGCAGCGAGTGATAACGGCCGGATCCTCGACAAAGCAGCTGTCGGGATACTGCTCAAGCGCCGGCAGCACCGACACGTCAACGCCGCACTGCTCGAGCGCGTGCTCGTAATCGTAGTGCTCCTCGATAGCGCGCTCGTAGATGGGCTGACCAAGCTCGGGAGCGCTCGTGATGCCATTGCTCAGGGACTTGCCGGGACGACGGATGATGACGTGGCTGAACTTAGTCATGATGATCCTCCTTGGACCTCTTAGCAGAGAGCGGACTTCCTTGCGCCCGCCTTCCTTCCGATGGCTTTATCTTAGGGTGTCTTTACTGTTTTGTATATTGTATACAATCCTGAACGGTAGATATTTGTCGGTAAGCGTATTATTGCTTCTTCTGGTTTGG
This sequence comes from uncultured Collinsella sp., assembly GCA_937966215.1. Classification (GTDB taxonomy): domain Bacteria; phylum Actinomycetota; class Coriobacteriia; order Coriobacteriales; family Coriobacteriaceae; genus Collinsella. Next base: position 82,532 of record CALCKK010000012.1, read on the forward strand.
TAGCGCGATTTAACTGGTCGTTCTATAATTCAATTAGCCTATTCAGGCGAAACGTATTTATTTTTGAAAATATACAGTTGAGGAATATAAGCTCATGGAAACGCTCCGAAGACCCTTGAAGGATCATGTATACGACTATATTTCGAGTCGCATAGACGCCGGCGAGCTTTCGGCCGGCGACCGCGTGAGCGAGCAGGCGATCTGCGATGCCATGGGCGTGTCGCGCACGCCGGTTCGCGAGGCGCTCATCCAGCTGGCAAGCGACGGCTATCTGGACAATCTCCCCCGCCGCGGATTCCGCGTCCGAGGGTTCGATCAGCAAAACGCCGTTGAAGTCTTTGAGATTATGGGGCCTCTCGACGGGCAGGCGGCATACCTCGCCTGCCCTCTCCTAACCGACGAGGACATCATGCAGCTGAAGTTTTTGGTTGGGTCCATGGACCTTGCGATCCAAGGCGGTCTTATCCGAAAGTACGACGACATTCAGCGGGACTTTCACCTCACGTACTTCAACCGCTGCGGCAACGACCGTCTGCGCGACATGATTTCGCAACTCGAGCGCTGCTTTATAAAGCGCGATTACGAGACCGTCGATCAGGAGACAGCGTGCAAGCTGCTGGGCATAGCCAATGCCGAGCATGCTCATATTCTTGAGCTCTTCGAAGCGCGAGATGCAGCGGGCGTGCGAGACTACGTTCGCGATGTCCATTGGAACACGGAGAACGCCCAGTTCACCGTTTGGTAGAAATATAACGATCGGTGCCGGCCCAACCCTTGGCGGCCAGGGCAATGTCGATGTTTTGGCACCGAAAGCGAAAACCCGCCAAAGCGAGCAAGGTGCCTTGAAACGAGGCGGCATTGACCTTCTGGTCATGCCGCCGAAGTTGAAAGGCAGATTGCCGCTCTGGCGGGCTTGCAGCGTCAAGTGGTTACGGCGTTTGGTAAAACGCCGTAACTAAAACCCGTGGCGCTCCAGGAAACGGAAGGCTAGGCGAATCCAAGGACGGACCGCCACCTGCTTGTCCTCGTTGTCGACCGCGGTATTGGCGTTACCGAGCGAAAGGCCGTGGCCACCCTGGTCAAAGACGTGCGTCTCGCATGCAACACCCTCCTCGGCCATGCGCTGCGCAAACGGGTAGACCTGCGCGACCGGCGCCGTCTTATCGTCCGAAACGCCCCACACAAAGGTCGGGGGCATCTGGCGCGAAACGTGCGTGGTAGGGCAAATGTCGGTCAGGTGCTCATCGGTCGCCTCGCCGCCCGTCACCATCGACAGATAGTCGTTGAGCAAATCGCGCCCTGTCTTGCCACCCGTCTTGGGCACGCGCAGGTCGATGCGCGGGTCGCGCGTCTGCATATCGCGCACATAGGCAAGGTCGAGCAACGGATAGCCCAGCACCACGGCGTCGGGACGAATATCCTCCGGACGAGCCCCGGCAAGGCCCGCGAAGGGTCCGGTCTTCCACTGCGTTGCCAACGAGGCGCAGATCATGCCGCCCGCCGAGAAACCCACGATGCACACGCGCTTGGGATCGACATGCCACTCGTCGGCGTTGGCGCGCACGGTAGCGACCATCTTGGCGAGGTCCGCCTGCGGGTGCGGAAAGCTCACGTCGCCCGTGGCGCTCGTCACATAGTTGAGCACAAAGGCCTGGTAGCCGCGGTCCAAAAACGCAAACGCCACCGGGTCCTGCTCGTGCGGAGCGATATGCGTAAACCCGCCTCCGCCGCAGATGATCACCGCGGGGCGGCGGCCATTGGGCTTGTCGGGCAGCGGCTCGGCACCCAGATACGTAAACGTCGCCGGATAATCCTCGGTCGGCTCCTCCCCCCACAGCGCATGGTTCTCAATAATCATAGGTGCTCCCTCCGTGCGATTCGTGCGCACTCGTTTTTCGCACCTTAGCGTACCCCACTTGAGCCCGCGGCGCAGAAACACCCCCGCAATAAGTTGGCCTTCAACTGATATATCACAAAATCGCTGTTCAGAGGCATCGTTAAGCAGCGTAAAATAGGAGCGCTGACCGTGCTGGGAAACACGTACGAAACGTTTCCGGCAAACCACACGCGTGCAACATGCACGCCTGATACGTTGGAGGCATCTATGGGTCTGCTCGATTCGCTCAAGTCCACGTTCACTTCGTCGGGCGAGGCGTCCGTTCCGCCCGCAGCAAGCTTCGCCACCCGCGAAGGCGTCATCTACGCTCCCGTCAACGGCGTGCTCGTCAATCTGAGTGAGGTTCCCGACGAGACCATCGCCTCGGGCATGCTCGGCCAGGGCTACGGCATCGAGCCCATTACCGGCACCATTTACGCCCCCGCTAACGGCCGTATCGGCGCCACCACCGTCACCAACCACTCCATCGGCATGATCACCGAGGACGGTCTTCGCGTGTTCATCCATGTTGGCCTGGGCACCGTGGAAATGAACGGCAAGGGTTTTGCCCGCTTTGTCGAGATGGGCGACACGGTCAAGGCCGGCCAGCCGCTCATCAGCTTCGACCGCGACGCTATCAAGGCCGCCGGTCACGAGGACATCGTGACCGTCATCATCTCTGAGCTCGACCGCCTCAAGAGCATCGACCACGTCGGCGAGTCTGGCACGCTTATCGGCGGCAATCCGCTCGTCAAGCTTGGCGATCCGCTGCTGGTTGCCAAGACCAAGTAGCCAGGCCCCGCGCCACACAGCCAAAAGGCACCTCGTCAAGCGCCCGCGACCATTTGGCCGCGGGCGCTTTTCGTTTGAAAAACCATCCCGGCAATGCCTTATCTGTATAGCCCAAATGAGCCGAGCTGCTAGAATATCGAACTGTATGGATAACTATCATTCAACCGTTATGGGAGGATACGTGAACCGCACCAAAATCGCGCAGCTCTATGCCGATGCCGAGTCGCTCGGCGGCCAGACCGTCACCGTCGCCGGCTGGGTCAAGTCCGTCCGCGACATGAAGAACTTTGGCTTTGTCACGCTCAACGACGGCAGCTGCTTCCGCGACCTGCAAGTCGTCATGAACCGCGAGGCACTCGACAACTACGACGAGATCGCCCATCAAAACGTCTCGGCCGCACTCATTTGCACCGGCACCGTCAAGCTGACCCCCGATGCGCCCCAACCTTTCGAGCTTTCTGCCACCTCCATCGAGGTCGAGGGCGTCAGCGCCCCGGATTACCCGCTGCAGAAGAAGCGCGCAACCGTCGAGTTCCTGCGCACCCAGCAGCACCTGCGCCCGCGCACTAACCTGTTCCGCGCCGTGTTCCGCATCCGCTCTGTCGCGGCTGCCGCCATCCACCGCTTCTTCCAGGAGCAAGGCTTTGTCTACGTCAACACCCCCATCATCACCACGAGTGACTGCGAGGGTGCCGGCGAGATGTTCCGCGTGACCACGCTTGACCCCAAAAACCCGCCCCTCACCGAGTCCGGCGAGGTCGACTGGAGCCAGGACTTCTTTGGCAAGCACGCGAGCCTTACCGTGTCCGGCCAGCTCAATGCCGAGAACTTTGCCATGGCCTTTGGCGACGTGTACACCTTTGGCCCCACCTTCCGCGCCGAAAACTCCAACACCACGCGCCACGCCGCCGAGTTTTGGATGATCGAGCCCGAGATGGCCTTCGCCGACCTTAACGACTACATGGATAACGCCGAGGCCATGCTCAAGTACGTCCTTAAGGACGTTATGGCCACCTGCCCCGACGAGCTCAATATGCTCAACAAGTTTGTGGACAAGGGTCTGCTCGAGCGCTTGGACCATGTCGCCAACTCCGACTTCGCCCGCGTCACCTATACCGAGGCCGTCGAAATCCTGGAGCAGGCCGTCGCCGCCGGTCATAAGTTTGACTATCCCGTGAGCTGGGGCATCGACCTGCAAACCGAGCATGAGCGCTTCCTGACCGAGGAACACTTTAAGCGACCGACCTTCGTAACCGACTACCCGGCTGAGATCAAGGCGTTCTACATGCGCATGAACGAGGACGGCAAGACCGTCGCCGCCGCCGACTGCCTGGTTCCCGGTATCGGCGAGATTATCGGCGGCTCCCAGCGCGAGGAGCGCCTGGATCTGCTCGAGGCCCGCATCAAGGATCTGGGTATGAATCCCGAGCAGTACAAGTACTACCTTGACCTGCGCCGCTACGGTTCCTGCAAGCACGCCGGCTACGGTCTGGGCTTCGAGCGCTTGGTCATGTATCTGACCGGTGTGGGCAACATCCGCGATGTCCTGCCGCACCCGCGCACCGTGGGCAACGCCGACTTCTAATCGCCACAGCGCCACCAAACGCGTTCCAGCGCATCACGCCAGCGCCTCTCGGCAAGCCGAGGGGCGCTTTTTTCAACAGCATCCGTCAAGCTTTTGGCAAGTTTTTGGTCGGTTGGGCAGGGCTGTTGAAAACTCGACCCGCCGCTTGCCGACGACTACCGACCGCCCAGAGCGCCCTGCGCCCCTGGGAAAGCCCCACGTCCTAGGCTCCATACCGTCGCCACCCAAAACGGAAAGGACGTGGACACCATGACCGAAGCCGCTGTTGAAACCTACGACACCACGACGAGGGGCGCCGCTTCGATGGCAGCCTATCGCGCCGTTCGCATCCTGCAACTATTAAGCGAAAACACCGGCGAGGACAAGGCCATGCTTTCCGATGAGTTGATCCGGTGCCTCGCCCATCCCGACGACCCCGCCCGCATGCCCATCTCGGCGGCGCGGCGCAGCATCTACACCGCCATCTCCGCGCTTCGCCATGCCGGATACGAAATTGAGTACAAACGCGGCGTGGGCTACAAACTTCTTACCCGCCCGCTCACCGATGAAGAGATCATCCGGCTCCACGGTATGGTCATGCGCAACCGCTCCACGCCTATCGCTATCCGCAAGAGCATGGCGCAGCACTTGGTCGCCATGGCGAGCGCCGACGTTCGCGGCTACCTCGATGCACCCGAGCCTGCTCCAAGCGTAGGCGGCAAATCCACCAAGGCCACACGCACGCCCGTCAAGCGCATCGATGCCTGCGAGCTCATCGAGCAGGCCATCGACCACGGAACCACGGTGAGTTTTGATATTTCGAGTGTCACGGCACGCGGAGAGGTCGAAGTGGCACGGATGACACTCCGGCCCTTTGCCATCAAGCAACGAGACGGCATCTCGTATTTGCTGGGAACGGTCTATGACGCGCGAGGCGCCGACGACACGCTGCGTACCGTTGAGATCGGCCGCATGAGAAACGTCACCACACGTCTCCTCGACGGCAAGAAGCTCTTCGCCGCCCTGGACGAGGACGACGCCGCCTCCACCGCATAAGACCCTCCGCCGTCCATTCGACTACCCGTACCGCCCATCCGATTCTGTATTAAAAAACCCGCCAGGCTGTTGTAAAAATGGACATCAGCGCTACTATAGTTCCACTTGCACTTTGTCCCAGTGCAGTGTTTCCAGCCATTTTTATACTGGGGGTAATGATATGAAGGACATCACCATCAGCCGCAGGAGCCTTCTGGTCTCCGCCGGTCTGCTCGCGCTCGCCCCGCTCGCCGGATGCGGCGGCAACTCTGGTTCCGGCTCTGCTGCCGCCGGTTCCGACTACACCATCGGCGTTCTGCAACTCACCGAGCACTCCGCACTCGATGCCGCCAACGACGGCTTTGTCAAGGCCATCAAGGAGAGCGGCCTTAAGGTCAAGATCGACCAGAAGAACGCCCAGAACGACCAGTCCACGTGTAAGTCCATCGCCGACAAGTTCGTGGGCGATGGCGTCGACCTGATCTATGCCATCGCTACGCCCGCCGCGCAGGCTGCCGCCGGCGCCACGGCCGATATCCCCATCGTTGGCTGCGCCATCACCGACTACGCCGCTTCCGGCCTGGTCCAGGACAACGACAAGCCCGGCACCAACGTCACCGGCGCCTCCGACCTCACCCCGGTCGCCGAGCAGCTCGAGATGATGCAGAAGGTCCTGCCCGACGTTAAGAAGGTCGGCCTGCTCTACTGCACCGCCGAGTCCAACTCCGACGTCCAAATCAAGGCCGCCAAGAAGGAACTCGACAAGCTTGGCCTGGAGTACACCGACTTCACCGTCTCGAGCTCCAACGAGATTCAGTCCGTCGTCGAGTCCGCCGTGGGCAAGGTCGACGCGCTGTACTCCCCCACTGACAACACCATCGCCGCGGGCGCTTCGCAGGTCGGCCAGATCTGCAAGGAGAATAAGCTCCCCTTCGTGACCGGCGAGGAGGGTATGTGCATGGCCGGCGGCCTGTTCACCCTCTCCATCAACTATAAGGACCTGGGCTACGCCGCGGGCGAGATGGCCGTTAAGATCCTGAAGGGCGAGGCCAAGCCCGAGGATATGCCGATCAAGCACCTCTCGAGCAAGAACCTGGTCGTCGTCAAGAATGACGAGATGGCCGAGGCTTTGGGCATCGACCTCTCCGCTCTGGACGAGTAGCAGTATGCGCGGCGATGTGCCTAGGGCCCATACTCGCGCTGTTGCCGTGTTATTCAATATCTGAGCCACAGGGGCGAACGCCAAAGACCGGCGTTCGCCCTGCTTGTTTCGGATGAGACAAAACATCCGTCCGCCACTCTATTATGCATTGTTACCGCTATCATGGTGACTCACGTGTCCACCCTATCCTAGGAGGTATGAAGCATGCTCATTGCATTGCAGGGCGCCGTTTCGCAGGGCGTCCTCTGGGGCATTATGGTGCTTGGCGTGTTTATCACGTTCCGCCTGCTCGACATCCCCGATATGACCTGCGACGGCAGTTTTGCCCTCGGCGGCTGTGTCTGCGCCGTGCTCATCGTCAATAACAACGTCGACCCGCTGCTCGCCGTTTTGGCCGGCATGTGCGCCGGCGCCATCGCGGGCGCGGTCACGGGCATTTTGACCACCGTCTTTGAGATTCCCGCAATCCTCGCCGGAATCCTCACCCAGATCAGTCTGTGGTCCATCAACCTGCGCATTATGGGTAAATCCAATACGCCCATCCTTGCCAAGGGCACTATCTTCTCGTCTGTCAGCAACATGACGGGCCTGCCGCAGTCCACCGTTGCCATCATCCTGGGCATTGTGCTGGCCGTGGCCATCGTCGCCATCCTGTACTGGTTCTTTGGCACCGAGATCGGCTCGGCGCTGCGTGCCACCGGCAACAACGAGTACATGATCCGCGCCCTGGGCGTCAACACCAACTCCACCAAGATGATCGCCCTCGTGCTCTCCAACGCCCTTATCGGCCTTTCGGGCGCGCTCATCTGCCAGAGCCAGAAGTACGCCGACATTGGCATGGGCACCGGCGCCATCGTGATCGGTCTTGCCGCCATTGTTATCGGCGAGGTGCTCGGCCGCCTGCTGCCCGGCGGCCTGACGCAGTTTAGCGTCCGTCTTGCCTCCGCGGTCTTTGGCTCCGTGGTGTACTTCCTCATCCGCGCCATCGTGCTGCAGCTGGGCATGGACGCCAACGACATGAAGCTGCTCTCCGCCGTGATCGTTGCCGTGGCCCTGTGCGTGCCCGTGGTTTGGGAGCGCTACAAGCTCCGCAGCTCCTACACGAGGGGAGATGAGGCAGATGCTTAAGCTCTCGCACGTCAAAAAGACCTTTAACAAGGGCACCGTCACCGAGAAGCGCGCACTCACCGGCGTCGACCTTACCCTCAATGATGGCGACTTTGTGACCGTGATCGGCGGCAACGGTGCCGGCAAGTCCACGCTGCTCAATATGATCGCCGGCGTGTATCCGCTCGATTCGGGCGTTATTGAGCTCGACGGCAACGATATCTCGCGTCTGAGCGAGTCGCAGCGCGCCAAGTACCTGGGCCGCGTGTTCCAGGACCCCATGCGCGGCACCGCAGCCGACATGCAGATTGCCGAGAACTTGGCCCTCGCCAAGCGTCGCGGCCAGCGTCGCGGCCTTTCGTGGGGCGTCACCAAGGCCGAGAAGGACGAGTACGTTGAGTTGCTCAAGCGCCTGGACCTTGGCCTGGACACGCGCCTCAACGCCAAGGTCGGCCTGCTTTCGGGTGGCCAGCGCCAGGCACTCACGCTGCTCATGGCCACGCTCACCAAGCCGCGCCTGCTGCTGCTCGACGAGCACACCGCCGCACTCGACCCCAAGACGGCATCGAAGGTGCTCAACCTGACCGAGGAGATCGTCGACGAGAACCACCTGACCACGCTCATGGTCACGCATAACATGAACGACGCCATCCGTCTGGGTAACCGTCTGATCATGATGCACGAGGGCCATGTGATTTACGATGTGGCCGGCGACGAGAAAAAGTCGCTCACCGTCGCCGACCTGCTCCAAAAGTTCGAGGAGGTCTCGGGCGGCGAGCTCGCCAACGACCGCATGCTGCTGAGCTAACGACCTAGAAAACCACCACAAAGGGGACAGGCACCTTTTGAACTGCATCCCATTTCTTGGACTTTGAAATTAAGGTTCGAGAAAAGGGAGG
>CALCKK010000013.1:0-146344 GCA_937966215.1 uncultured Collinsella sp.
TATTTTGACCTTGAGGAATTCTTTTCCTCGGCAGCGGCCTCGGGCTACACGTGTTGCGAGCTTTGGACCGGGGCGATGCATCTGTATGTCGATTGCCATGGATACGATTCGCTCGAGCAGGTGCGGGAGCTGTCGCAGCGGTATGGAGTTCGGATTGTGGGGCTTTGTCCCGAACAGAACAACCCCAAGCCGTGGAATATCGCGGCGCGTGGGAATGAGGCGCGTGCCCGCACGCTCGCGTACTTTAAGAACGTTGTGGATATCGCGGCGGAACTTGGAGCCGAGCAGGTCATGGTCTCGAGCGGCTGGGCATTTTTGAACGAGCCGATCGAGGACGCGTGGGGTCGCAGCGCCTCGATGCTGCGTGCGATTGCCGAGCATGCGGGAGAACGCGGCGTGCGACTGGTGCTCGAAGCCCTACAGCCGGTTGAGTCGATGATCGTGAACTCGGCGGCCGATACGAAGCGCATGATCGAAGCAGTTGATCATCCGGCACTTAAGGCGTGTCTGGATATGGGCGCCATGGCGGTGGCGGGGGATACCATCGACGATTACTTCGATCTGCTTGGCGATGATGTCGCCCACGTGCATTTTGTCGATGTTGCGGCAGATGGCACGACGCATCTTGCCTGGGGTGACGGCGACCGCGATATGCGCGCTGACCTGGATAGGCTGGTGGCGCGCGGCTATCGCGGAGTTGTTTCGGCCGAGACCTATGACGGGCGCTATTTTGCCGACCCCGCAGCTGCCGATGCGCAGGTAATGGCAGAGTATCGTCGTGCGATTGGCGCCTAGGTGGGGTTGGGCTGCGGCAATCTGCCCCATGTTTCCAAATGAATACGGTGTGAGCGGCTGCGACGGATTTCCCCCGCAAACACTCTAGTATGCTAAAGTACCCAGAAGACCGGCGGAGCTATGCCGGTCTTCTGTTCTATACGAAGCACAGCATGAGGAGGCTCACCAGATGACGGCCACACCGTGGGGATTCCGGGACATATTGCCCGAGGAGGCTCAGGCACGCGAGGAGATCGCATGTACGGTGAAGGGCTGCTTTAGGGAGCATCATTATCTGCCGGTTGAAACGCCGCTGCTCGAGGACAAGGGTTCGCTCGAGGAAGGTGGCCGCATTGCGGACACGCCGTTTAAGCTCTTTGACGATGACGGGCGTTTGCTGGTGGTTCGTCCCGACAACACGTTGCCGATCGTGCGCTTGGTTTCGACCCGCATGCGCGCGGCCGATCTGCCGCTGCGCCTGCGCTACGAGGCGCCGGTGGTTCGCGAGTGCCAGCGCAATGCCGGCGGCTCGCGTCAGTTTACGCAGCTGGGCTTTGAGCTTATCGGTGCGGGCGATGCCGCGGGCGATGTCGAGATTGTCTCGCTGGTAGCCGAGGCCGTGCGCAAGCTGGCGTTGCCCGATGCGCGCATTATCGCAGGTAGCGTTCGTCCTTTTAAGGAGCTGCTCGCGGCGTGCGAGGATCGCGAGCTGGCTGCCGAGGCCCTGCGCTGCGTGCACGCCAATGACTTTGTGGGCCTCGATGCCCGCGTGGCGGCAAGCGCCGAGTCCGAGGCCGTCAAGGCCGCCATTAGTGAGCTGCCGCGCTTGCACGGCGGTGCCGAGGTACTCGACCGTGTGGACGCGCTGCTGGAAGCTGCCGGTATCGTCGCGCCGCTCACGCGCGAGCTGCGTGCCCTGGTCGAGGGCCTGGCGCCCGAGGACGCCCAGGTGCTGTCCTTCGACTTCTCCATCATGAACTCGTTCGATTACTACACGGGCCTGGTCTTTAAGGCCTATGCCGGCGGCCTGCCCGATCCTGTCGGTTCGGGCGGTCGCTACGACTCTATCTTTACCGGTGCATTTGGCGACGGCATCGAGGTGCCGGCGGCGGGCTTCGCCTTTTCGCTCGAGCGCCTGGAGGCCGCGCGCACCTCGGCCGAGGACGCCGCTTCCGATGGCGATCACGCCTCGGGCCGTGGCGCCGAGGGCCCGCTGCGCATCGCCGTGCCCAAGGGCTCGCTTAAGGCCGACACGCTCGACGTGCTCGAGACCGCGGGCTTGGACGTCTCTGAGCTGCGTGACCCCGGCCGTCACCTGATCGTGCGCGGCCGCGACACGCGTGCCGGCAAGGGCGCGGTCGGCGATATCGAGTTTGTCATCGTGCGTCCCAGCGATGCGCCTGCCTTTGTGGGCTGCGGTGGTGCCGATTGCGGCATCTGCGGCTGGGATTCGCTTATCGAGGCCGACCTCAACCTGCTGCAGCTGGTCGATCTGGGCTACGGCCTGTGCACCTTTATTGAGGCTGAGCCCGCTTGGCGCGCCGGTCAGGCCGAGCGCAACTATGCCCGCCGCGGTTCGCTTCGCGTGGCAACCAAGTACCCGCGCATCGCGAGTGCCTGGTATGCCGAGCGCGGCGTGAACGCCGACATTGTTTCGCTGCACGGCAACATCGAGCTGGGACCCATCGTCGGTATGACCGATCGCATCGTGGATATCACCGCCACGGGCGCCACGCTGCGCGACAACGAACTGGTCATCACCGGCCGCATTATGGACTGCACGGCCCGCTTCTTTGTCAATCCGGGCGCCGCACGTCTGGATCCGCGCGTACGCAATCTGGCAGATCGCTTGGCGGCAGCCGTGAAGGACAAGCATTTTGAGCCCGTTGCGGGCTCGGCACAATAGCGCGAGCACGCACGGGCGCCCCAACGTCCGGGCGGCGGGCCGACAGACGCCGCCGCCCGGCATCTCGTTTTCCAAACGCAACCTCGACCGATAGGGGATACCGATATGAAGACCATCAAGCTTGCTCCCGGTGAGCGCCTCGTTACCAACCAGCTCAACCGCAAGGGCGTGCTGCCGCAAAACATCGTCGACGCCGCCCGCGATATCGTGGCCAACGTGCGCGCCAACGGCGATGCCGCGGTGCGCGATTACTCTCAGCGTTTTGACGGCGTTGAGCTGCAGAGCTTCCGCTTGCCGCAGGAGCAGATCGATGCCGCGCTCGAAGGCCTCGACCCGGCCTTTGTCGCCGCGCTTGAGAAGGCCGCGCGCCAGATTCGCGAGTTCCACCAGCGCGAGGTCGAGCAGAGCTGGTTTACCACGCGCTCGGACGGCACGATGCTCGGCGTTAAGGTGACCCCGCTTGCTGCGGCCGGTATCTACGTGCCGGGCGGTCGTGCACAGTACCCTTCCACCGTGCTTATGAACGCCATTCCCGCTAAGGTGGCCGGCGTCAAACGCGTGGTCATGGTAACCCCGCCGCAAAAGGATGGACTGATTAGCCCGTATACGCTCGCGGCCGCCAAGCTCGGCGGCGTGGACGAGATCTATATGGTGGGCGGCGCTCAGGCCGTGGCCGCACTTGCGTATGGTACCGAGACCATTCCGCGCGTCGACAAAATCACTGGACCGGGTAACGCCTTTGTTGCCGCGGCCAAGCAGATCGTCTCGGGTGACGTGGGTATCGATATGGTCGCCGGTCCCTCCGAGGTCTGCGTGCTGGCCGACGCCACGGCCAAGCCTATGGTGGTCGCGGCAGACCTGATGGCCCAGGCCGAGCACGATCCGCTGGCAGCCTGCTATCTGGTGACTTGCGACGAGCAGTTTGCGCGCGAGGTCGAGGCTGGCATCGACATCCTGGTGGCGCAGTCGCCGCGTGCCGAGATCACGCGCGCTTCGCTCGACAACGAAGGCACCATCGTGGTGGCCGCCGATATGGCTGCCGCCGTCGAGGCCGTGAACACCGTGGCGCCCGAACACCTGGAGCTGCACTGCAAGGACGCGATGGGCCTGCTTGGCGGCATTCGCAACGCCGGCGCCATCTTTGTGGGCGCTTGGAGCTCCGAGCCGCTTGGCGATTATGTTGCCGGCCCCAACCACACGCTGCCGACCGGCGGCACGGCCATGTTCTCCAACCCGCTTTCGGTCGAAGAGTTCGTTAAGCGCTCGAGCGTCATTTGCTATACGCCCGAGGGTCTGCTCTCCGACGCTCCCGCTACGCAGCGCCTGGCCGAGGCCGAGGGCCTGTGGGCGCACGCGCTCTCTGCCGCCCTGCGTCGTCGCGTGCTGGAGCAGGGCGAGGATGCCGTGAGTGCCGAGTCGCTGGCTGCGGCCGACCTGACCAAGGTCGCCTGGCCGGGCGACGCTGTGGCGACGGTCGCCGAGGGTGTGGACCTGGCGGCTGCAGGCTCGGATGGCGCTGGCGCGACCGGCGAGGAGGCCTAACATGGCCGAACTTACGCTGCGCATGAAGGAACTCGTCCAGCCCTACCTGGCCGGCATTGAGCCCTATGATCCCAACTTTACGCCTACGCGCATCAATCTTTCGGCCAACGAGAACACCTATCCCGTGCCTGCCGGCGTGCGTGAGGCAATCGATGCAGCCCTGGCTGCCACGCCGCTCAACCGCTATCCCGATCCCATGTCCTGTGACCTGCGCGATGAGCTTGCTGCCTGGCATGGCGTGGCGCGTGAGAATATTTGCGTGGGAAACGGCGGCGACGAGCTGCTCTATAACTACCTGTTGGCGTTTGGCGGCGCGGGGCGGACCCTGCTCAACTGCCCGCCGTGCTTTAGCGAGTATGCGTTCTTTGCATCGCTCTGTCAGACCGAGGTGCGCGACGTGTGGCGCGACCCGGCGACCTTTGAACTCGACCAAGCGGCGGTGCTTGCAGCGGCGCCTGAGTGCAACCTGGCCATCGTGACTTCGCCCAACAACCCCACGGGCGACGTGGCACCGCTCGACTTTGTCGCGGCCCTGTGCGATGCGTGCCCCGGCATGGTCATGGTCGACGAGGCCTACGTTGAGTTTGCGGACGATTCGTTTGGCGCGGCTACCACGGCGCAGGGGCTTATCGCCGAGCATCCCAACCTGGTGATTCTGCATACGCTGTCCAAGGCGTTTGGCGCTGCCGGCACGCGTCTGGGCTATGTGATCGCGGCGTCCGAGGTCATCGATGTGTTTGCGGCGATTCGCCAAATCTACTCGGTTAACGTGCTGAGCCAGGCCGCCGCGCTTGCCTGCGTGCGTGCCCGCGATGCGTACGCGCCCGTAGTGGCACAGGTTGCATCCGAGCGCGAGCGCGAGCTGTGCGCCCTACGCGCAATGGCTGCCGAGGGTCTGACCGTGGAGGCGTGGCCGAGCGCGGCGAACTTTGTGCTCGTGCGCATGCCGCATGCCACGCGCGTGCGCGAGCGTCTGCGCGACGAGTATTCGATTTTGGTGCGCGACTTTAGCTTCGCGCCGGGGCTCGCGGACTGCCTACGCATTACCGTGGGTACCCCGCAGGAAAACGACGAGGTGCTGGCTGCGTTTGCCGCGCTGGTGAAGGAGGAGATGTAGATGGACCGCTATGCCGAGGTGACCCGCAAGACGGGCGAGACCGACATTGTCGTAAAGCTCGACCTGGACGGAAGCGGCGTGTGCGATATTTCGACCAGCGTGCCGTTTTTCGACCACATGCTCAACGCTTTTGGCCGCCATGGTCTGTTCGATCTGACGGTGCACACGGTGGGCGACGTGGAGGTCGATGCGCACCACACCGTCGAGGACACGGGTATCGTGCTGGGCGAGGCGTTTTGCCAGGCGCTGGGCGACAAGGCGGGCATTACGCGCTTTGCCGACGCGGCGATTGCCATGGACGAGACGCTTGTGATGGCTGCTGTTGATATTTCGGGCCGCGGGCAGGCCTACTGCGAGCTGCCCGTGCCGACCGAGCGCGTGGGCAGCTTTGATACCGAGCTGGCCGTCGAGTTCTTCTACGCTTTTGCGCGCGACGCCAAGCTCACGCTGCACGTGCGCGAGCTGGCGGGCGGCAACTCGCATCACATTATCGAGGCCGCCTTTAAGGCCGTGGGCCGCACGATGCGCCGCGCCTGCGAGCTCGATCCCCGCGTGCAAGGTATTCCCAGCACCAAGGGCTCGCTGTAACCTGCCAAAAAGGGACAGGTTTATTTTGGCAGGTTTTATCTGCGGAAATGCCGTCTCATGCAGTGGGTGAACGTTTAACCGACCAAAATAAATCTGTCCCTTTTTGGCAGGTTTTGAATGGGGAAAAGGAGGGTCGCGTGGGCGAACCGAAGGTCGTGGTGGTCGACTACCACAAGGGCAACTTGTCGAGCGTTGCGCGTGGGCTTGCGCGCGCCGGTGCCGCCGCCTGCACGTCGGACGATCCGGAGCAGATCCGCAATGCCGACGGCCTGGTCATCCCGGGCGTGGGCGCGTTCTATGACGCGATCGCCTTTATGCGCCAGAGCGGCGAGGCGGACGCGGTGCTCGATGCCGTCGCCGCCGGAACTCCGCTGCTCGGCATCTGCCTGGGCCTTCAGCTGTTTTTTGAGCGCGGCGACGAGGGCGTGCCGGCGGACGAGGGCGCGGACGCGGACGGTAATGCCTCCGAGCGGGCTGACGGCCCCTGGATCGATGGCCTGGGTATTATGCGCGGTTCGTGCACGCGCTTGGAGTCGAGCCGCCTGAAGGTGCCGCACGTGGGCTGGGACCAGGTGCACATGACGCCCGCCGGCGCGGCCGATCCGCTGCTTGCTGGTTTTGCCGAGGGTGCCAACATGTATTTCACCCACAGCTACGCGGTGGCCGACGACGCCGATGCCGCCGATGTGCTGGCGCGCACGCACTATACGCGGAGCTTCCCGTGCATCGTGCGTCACGGCAACGTGTGGGGCTGCCAGTTCCATCCCGAGAAATCTTCCGCGCTGGGTCAGCGCATCCTTAAGAACTTCGTCAATATCGTCGAGGAGGCCGGCCGATGATCCTGTTCCCCGCAATCGATTTGATCGGCGGCAAGGTCGTGCGCCTGGAGCGCGGCGACCGCAGCCGTTGCAAGGTATATTCCGATGACCCCGTCGCCGTTGCCCGCTCGTTTGCCGAGCAAGGTGCAAGCTGGGTGCACGTCGTCGACCTGTCCGCTGCCTTTGGCGAGGACGAGGACGCGTGCGCTGCCAACTCGGCGGCAATTAGGGCCATCTGCGGCGTCGATGGCCTGTCCGTGGACGTGGGCGGCGGCGTCCGCTCGCTCGCACGCATTGACGAGCTGGCCGGCTATGGTGCGCGCCGCATCGCGCTGGGGACCGTGCTGGTGACCGAGCCGGGTTTTGCCGAGGTGGCAGCGCACGACTTTGGCGAGCTGCTGGTGGCAGACATCGCCGCCCGTGACGGCCAGGTCAAGGTGAACGGTTGGCGCGATGGCGCGGGCGTGGCACTCGATGATGCCGTGGCGCAGCTTTCCGAGCTGGGCTTTAAGCATCTGGTGTATACCGACATCGCGCGCGATGGCATGCAGACGGGCATCGATGTGGCGGCGTATCGCCATGTGGCCGAGGTCGCGGGCTTCCCCGTCGTGGCTTCCGGCGGCATCTCGACGCTCGACGACATCCGCGCACTGGCCGCGGTGGGTGAGGGCGCGATTGAAGGTGCCATCACCGGCCGTGCGCTCTACGAGGGCAACTTTACGCTGGCCCAGGCGCTAGCCGCCGCCCGAGGGGAGGAGTAGCCCATGCTTACCAAACGCGTGATTCCCTGCCTGGACGTCAAGGACGGCCGTGTGGTCAAGGGCGTCAACTTTGTGAGCTTGCGCGATGCGGGCGATCCGGTGGAGCTGGCGCGCGCCTACGACCGCGAGGGTGCGGACGAGGTCGTGTTTTTGGACATTACCGCGACGAGCGATAACCGCGCAACGACCATCGAGATGGCGGCGCACGCGGCCGAGGAGCTCGCTATTCCCTATACCGTGGGCGGCGGCTTTCGCGACTTGGCGGGCATGCGGACCATGGTTGCCGCCGGTGCCGACAAGGTGTCGCTCAACTCGGCGGCCGTGCGTGACCCGTCGCTGATTAGCCAGGCTGCCGCGGCTTTTGGCAGTCAGGCCGTGGTCGTGGCGATCGATGCCAAGCGCGTCGGTTTGCCCGGAGAGCCGGGTGCCGACAAGTGGGAGGTCTTCACGGCGGGCGGCCGCAACGCCACGGGTATCGACGCGGTGGCGTGGGCCGAGGAAGCGGCTCGTCGCGGCGCCGGCGAGATCTTGCTGACCAGTATGGATCGCGACGGCACCAAGGCCGGCTTTGACCTGGCGCTCACCCGCGCCGTGGCCCGCGCGGTGCCAATCCCCGTCATCGCGAGCGGCGGCGTTGGTACACTCGAGCATTTTGCCGAGGGCGTGATCGAGGGCGAGGCCGATGCCGTGCTGGCGGCGAGCGTCTTTCACTTTGGAACCTTCAGCATTCGCGAAGTCAAAGAATACATGGCCAGCCAGGGAATACCTGTGAGATTGGATTTTTAAATGGAGCAAGTGACAACTGCGTCCGAGCTCAAATACGACGCCCACGGGCTGATTCCTTGTGTGGTTCAGCAGTATGACACCGGTGAGGTGCTTATGGTTGCTTGGATGAACGAGGAATCGGTGGGGCTGACGCTCAAGACCGGGACCACGTGGTTTTGGAGCCGTAGTCGCCAGGAGCTCTGGAACAAGGGCGTGACGAGCGGCAATATGCAGGTGGTCAAGGAGCTTTGGGCCGACTGCGATAGCGATACGCTGCTGGTCAAGGTCGACTCGCCGGGTCCGGCTTGCCACACCGGCAACCGTACCTGCTTCTTTAAGAAACTCGCGTAGGGCGGGCGCTCGATTAGACGCTCGGTTACCAGAAAGGATTGAACTATGGGTGTACGCACCGCAAATGTTCAGGATGGAAATATCGGCGAGACGCTGACGGGTCTGGCCGAGGTGATTCACGGTCGTCGCGATGCGTCGCCGGAGGAGAGCTATACCGCTCGCCTGCTGACCGACGTCGAGGATGAGCTGCTCAAGAAGCTTGCCGAGGAGGCGAGCGAGGTCATCATGGCCTGCAAAGATAACGACCACGATCACATTCGCTACGAGGCCGGCGACCTGATTTACCACCTGCTCGTGACGCTCGAGCGCTACGGCATTACCCTCGACGAACTGGCCGGCGAACTCAACGCCCGCCGCCACTAGTCATTTAAGAGTGTCCCCGATGGCTAGTCGTTTAAGAACGTCCCCAACGACTAGTCTTAGGCGAGGGGCGTGGATTCCCATTCGCCGGTGGGGTGGGGGATATCGAAGGCCCGGTAGCCACAGCCGTAGGCGTGGGCCTGGGCCTCGCGGATGTTCCAGCAGATATCGCAGGCACGGTGCGCGTCCGAGCCAAAGGTAATGGGCACCTCGGCATGGGCAAAGCAGCGCAAAAGGCCGGTCGCGGGGTAGTAATCGTCGAGACCCTTGCGTGGTGCGGCGGTCGAGACCTCAACGCGGTGGCCCGTATCGTGTGCACATTCGGCCATCTGCTTCCAGAACGGCGCGGGGTCAAAGTCGGGCGCAAAGCCTTCCTTCGAAAAGCGCATGACCAGGTCGGGATGGGCCATTACATCAAAGTTGAGCGGGCTCTCGCAGGCGCGGCACCAGTCATCGACATAGCGCTCCCACACGCCGCGCACGCCTAAGTTTTCCCAAACATGCAGGTCGGTATCATCGTCGATCCAACCGCAGCGCGAATCGGGCGTATCGGGACGAGCGACGTCCTCCGTCCCCGCCGCGCCCGCAGCACCTGCCGCAATATTGCCTGGGTTGCCAATCCAATGTACACTGCCCAGGCGCACGACGGCGCCCTGGGACCAGCGCTCAACCAAAGGCTCGCAGCCCTCGTACCAATCGCATTCAAAGCCATAGATAAAGCTGAGCTCCGGCGCAATCTGCGCGGCAAGCTTGCGAGCATCCTCAAAAGCCAGACGATGTGCCGGCAGGTCGCCCTCAGTAACCTGCACTTCGCAGTTGGCGTCCATGCTGGCAGGCAAGGTGAGGTGGTCGGTCGAGACCATGACCCGACAGCCAGCGGCCGCGGCAGCGCGAACGTTTTCCTCAAAGGAGGCATGGCCGTCCGAAAACGAGGTATGAGTATGGCAATCGACCAGCGGGCATGCGGGCATGGCGACTCCTTTGCATTTGGTGAATCCGCTCCATTGTAATGGCGCAGCCCTCAACACGCCGGGCACGCCGGGGGTCGAAATCGATTGGAAAGGCTGCGCGGTGCGGCCTCGTTTGCTCTCAAAACGTGTACGTCAGCCTCCAAAAGCTGCAAAAAATGACATGTTTGGAGGCTGACGTACACGTTTGAGATGAGGACGAGGGGCGGGGCGGCGCGTGCCGGCGCCGGCGACTACTTGCTTCGTGCCGCCGCGCGTTTGGCCTGCACTGTTACCATCGCGTGTCTCACGGCGGTGATGGGGCGATAGCGGATCATACGCGGTCCCGACCAACGCATAACCTCGCGGATCTTCTCGCGCATGGCAGGCCGGTAACAATGCGAAGGACATGCCGAGCAAAATGTCTTGGTGCCCATGTGCGGGCAGTGCTCAATGCGCGCGATGGCGTATTTCTGCAGCTCGGCGCATTCGGGGCAGAGCGTAATGGTTCGAAGGCCGAGTTTCACGCGCACGGACTCATCGCCGCCAGCCTGTTCGACCACATGCCCGCCGCCATGATGCCCACGACACCACAGCGCAATCATCTGCGACACCATTTGGGCCTCACGCTCACGTTTGCGTGCTAGCTCCGGTGTGTCGACTGGGCGCGCCATTAGCTCAGCCTCCCGTGCTCGACCGAAAGCGAGAAATCGGCAAACGCGCAGGTGCTGGCACGGTGGCTCACGAGCACAATGGTCTTGCCGCGGCGCTTGAGCTCGTCGATTGCCTGCATCACGGACGCCTCGTTGAGAGCATCGAGCGCGCTGGTGGGTTCGTCGAGCAAGATGAAGGGTGCGTCGTTGAGGAAGATGCGCGCAAGGCCGATGCGCTGGCGCTCGCCGCCCGAAAGCGAGTCGCCCAGCTCGGCAACGGGCGTGTCGAGTCCCTGCGGCAGACGGTCGATGAGCGTGGTGAGTGAGGCGGAGCGGCAAGCGTCGAGCAGCTCGGCATCGGTGGCGTTGGCGTGCGCGACCAGCAGGTTCTCGCGTACGGTGCCGCAGAACAGATGCGTGTCCTGGGTCATATAGGCCTCGTGGCTGCGCAGGCTCGCCGTGTTGATGTGGCGGGCATCGACGCCGCTCACCGTGATGGTGCCGGCTGCGGGGTCCCAAAAGCGCATGAGCAGCTTAAGCAGCGTCGACTTGCCCGAACCCGAGCGCCCCATGATGCAGGTCATGGTACCGGGCGCAAAGGTGCAGGTCACGTCGTCGAGGATGAGACTCGCAGCGGTGTCGTTCGCGACCTGCTCTGTGGCGCCCGCACCGCCCGCGTCCACGCCGCCCACATAGCTAAAGCTCACATGCTCGGCTGCGGCGCCGGCAAACTCAACGTTCTGTCCATCGGCGACCTCGGCGCACTGGGGCTGCTCGTCGAGCAAATCGAGCACGCGTGCGCCCGAGGCGAGCGTCTCCTGCAGTGAGGCGCCCAGGCGGCTCACGGCCATCACCGAGCCAAACGACGACACAAAGGTAAAGACGGCGACAAACGCTGCGGCAAAGTCAATCGTTCCCGCAGCCACCAGCTGCAGCGCACGCCCGAGCATCACCAGATTAGCCACAAGAATAAGCGCATCGGCTACGGCCTCGCTGACCGCCTGGCGGCGCTTGAGGCGCGCGTCCACGGCGCCGACTTGCTCGGTCAGCTTGCCCAGGGCACGGCTGCGATCGGTGCCACCGGCAAACTGGATGGTCTCGCCCGCGCCGCGCAGACTGTCGAGTACAAAGGCGCCCAGCTTACCGGCGCCCTCGCGGCTCTGGCGGCCGGTGGTGCCGCATGCCTTGGCCGAGGTCAGGGGCAGCAGCACGCCCAGGACCGCGTAGGCCACGAGCGCGATGCCCGCGAGCTCGGGGCTCACAGCCAGCAAAAAGCCCTCAAACACAACGGTGCAGACCAGAGCTATGGCAATGGGCGAGATGGTGTGCGCGTAGAAGACCTCGAGCAGCTCGATATCCGAGGTGACCAGGCTCACGAGCTCGCCCTTGCCGCGGCCCTCGAGCTTGGCGGGGGCGAGCTGGCGCAGGGCGCCAAACACCAGGTCGCGAATGTGTGCGAGCAGACGGAATGCGATGTAATGGTTGCAGAGCTGCTCGCCGTAGTGGAGCGGCCCGCGCGCGATGCCGCAGGCGGCACAGGCCGCGCATGTGACGATAAGACCAAGCCCCAAGGCGTTGCGGCCCAGCGCGGCCATAAGGCCAAGGGCGCCAAAGGCCGGCACGAACGCGGCGGTGAGCATGCCAATGCTGCCCAGCGCGACGGCTAGCACAAGCCAGCCGGCAAGCGGTCGGACGAGCCCCATCATGCGCCACATGATGGACGGCGCCGAGCGACGGGCGCGGCCGGAGTCAGGCACCGCGGCAGCGGAAGACGAGCCGGCACCGTTGAGGCCATCGGTACGGGCGGTGCTGCCGTCAACAGCCTCAACCGCGCCGGCATCCTCGGCATCACCCTCCGCATACGCATATGCCGAGAGCTGCTCCTGGCTGTTCCACATGCGCGCATAGGCGCCCGCGGTTGCCAAGAGCTCGCCGTGAGTCCCGCGCTCGGCAATGCGACCGCGTTCCAGCACCAGAATCTGGTCGGCGTCCACGATCGTCGACAGGCGGTGTGCCACCACAATTACAGTGTGCTCGCCGGCAAGCGATGCGATGACCTCGCCGATCGCGGCTTCGCTCGCAGCGTCCACATTGCTCGTAGCCTCGTCAAACACATAGATCGGCGAGTCGTGCAGCAGGGCGCGTGCCATGCACACGCGCTGGCGCTGGCCACCCGAAAGGTTGGTGCCGCCCTCGTTAATCACCATGTCGAGCCCGCCGTTGGCCTGCACAAAGGCCGCCACGCGCGTGCGGCCGAGCGCGCGCAAAAGCTCGGCGTCGGTGGCGTTGGGCTGGGCGAGCAGCAGGTTGTCGCGCAGGGTGCCGGCAAACAGGTAGCCGTTGGTGGGCACCAGGGTGACGGCACGCATGAGTGAGGCGGCCGTGGCATCGCGCAGCTCGACGCCGCCAATGCGAACGCTGCCACGGTAGGCACCCTTGCGGCCCGCGATAATCCCCGCGATCGTGGACTTGCCGCCGCCGCTTTCGCCCACGAGTGCCACGAGCGAGCCGTGCGCAATGGTCGCGCTGGCGCTGTCCAGCACCGTGCGGTCGCCGTATGCATAGCTCACGCCCGCGAGCTCGATATCGCCGCGACCGTCAAGCTCAACATCGCCGCGCTCGGGCTCGGGCGTATCCAAAATGCCAAACATGCGGCGCGAGGCGGCCATGCCGTTCATGGCCGTGTGGAACAGCGATCCCAGGCGGCGCATGGGCAAAAAGAACTCCTGTGACAGAAAGACGATGAGGAAGGCAGCCTCAAAGCCGATCTTGCCCGTGGCGAGCTGCAGCGTGGCTACGATAATGCCGAGCGCGGCGCCCATATAGACGACCAGGTCCATAACGCAAATGGAGCGCAGCTGCATCACCAGCAGGCGCATGGTCGCCGTGCGGAAACGCTCGGACTCGGTGTTGATACGCTCGTGCCAGCTGCGATCGGCCTGGTAGACCTTAAGGGTGGTGAGACCCTGCACGGCCTCCAGGAACATGCCGCCAAGATCGACATAGCTGCCCCAGTACTCGGCACCGATCTTTTTGGCGTTGCGCATGACCATCATAATGGAGACGGGGATGACCGGAACGCAGGCGAGCAGCAGCGCGGCGGGAAGACCCGCCTGGCCCACGAGCAGTGCAAACAGCGTGATGGGTGCCAAGCCCGCAAAGAAGAGCTGCGGCAGGTAGCCGCCAAAGTACACCTGGAGTTGCGTGGCGCCCTCGACGCTGGTCTGGACGGCCTCGGCGGTGGGGACGGTCTCGGTGTAGGAGGGGCCGAGTGCGGTGAGCTTGTCGTAGACGAGCGAGCGCACGCGGCGGACGGCCTCGAACGCGGCCTTGTCGCCGGCGCGTTGGGCCAGGTAGATGGAGACGGCGCGCACGATGGTGGCGGCGGCGAGCGGCAAGGCCGCCTGTGCGAGGGCGTCGACGGCGAGCGCGGCGGAAAGACCGTCCGTGACGATGCCGCCCAAGATGCGCGCAAGCACCCACATCACCGTGATGTTTGCCATGAGCGCGATCCACTTAAACAGGACGCTTGCCATAATGTGGGGCGTTGCCTGCGGAACCAGGGAGAAGAGCCGCTTCTCGAACATGAAACCTCCTATACCGTAACGGTGCCGGGCGGGGTTCTCGGCAGCCGCTTAGTTAGCCAAATGCAACTAGAGTAACATCGTGCAGCGGGTAAGTATGCCGAGGGTTATTTTTTGGCCGATGAACTGCGTAGAAAGTTCAAAATAGTTGAGTGCGGCGAACTTTGTGGTGGACGGAGTGCGCGCGCAATTCTGATCGTGTGCGGCCCCGCTCCAAAACGTGTACGTCAGCCTCCAAAACCGACAAAAAATGGCATGTTTGGAGGCTGACGTACATGTTTGGATGGGGGCGAGGGCGGCGACGGACGAAAGTCGCACCTATCCCATGACGCCGCCCCTGTGCCACGTCCGATGTGCTAGCGTTTGGGTGAATAAAACGAGCCCGCGCGGAAAGGATCCGGACCGTATGCAATGCGATAGCACATCCCCGCTGTCTCGCGAGACCGATGCACCCGAAACTATCGTCAAGCTGGAGTGCGACATCGACGATGCGTCGCCCGAGGTACTCGCCTATGCCGCCGACCGCCTGCGCGAGGCGGGCGCCCGCGAGGTGCACTGGCTGCCTCTCTACTGCAAAAAAGGTCGCCCCGGCTGGCAGCTGCAGGTGATCTGCTCGCATGAGGATATCGAACGTCTACAGACGATTATCTTTTTGGAAACCACGACCAATGGCATCCGCCGCCAGGTGATGGAACGCGTTTGCCTGCCGCGCCGATTCGAGCAGGTGACAACGCCTTGGGGCGAGGTGTCCGTTAAGGTGGCGACCCTGCCCGACGGCAGCGAGCGCGCGGCTCCCGAGTACGAGGATTGCGCCCGTCTTGCCCGTGAGCACGGCGTGCCGCTCCAACGCGTGATGCAGGCGGCACAAGCCTCGGCACTGCGATTTGAGTAACGCGGCCGGCGACATCTCGCGCCCGGCCACATCAGCCCCACCCGAAAGGACCACCATGAAATACCTCATCGCTTCCGACATTCACGGCTCGGCATACTGGACCGAGCGTCTGGTCGCCGCAATCGAATCCGAGCAGCCCGACCGCATCGTGCTGCTGGGCGACCTGCTCTACCACGGCCCGCGCAACGACCTGCCGCGCGACTACGCCCCCAAGCGCGTGATTCCGCTGCTCAACGCCCTGGCCGACCGCATCATCGCCGTCCGCGGCAACTGCGACGCCGAGGTCGACCAGATGGTGCTCGACTTTCCCGTCATGGCGGACTACGCCACGCTGTTCGATGAGGCCGGCCGTGAACTGTTCCTGACGCACGGCCACGTCTTTGGCGCCGGCATGCACAACAGCGTCGACCACGTGCCCGCGCTGCCCGAGGGCTCCGCGCTCGTCTACGGCCACACGCATATCAAGGTTAACGAGGCAAGCGAGGCACGCCCGGGCCTATGGCTCTTCAACCCCGGCAGCGTGAGCATCCCCAAGGACGGCACGCACAGCTACGGCATCTACGAGGGCGGCGCGTTCCGTCACGTGATCCTGGAGGAGAAATAATCATGGCGCAGCACATGGCTCGGCAAAATGCCGAGGGCTCGCGCGATCTGTCCACGCTGGTCGACGTGTCGGCCGAGCTGCAGCATTTGGTGCAGACTATCTGGCGTCTGCGTCAGCCCGATGGCTGCCCGTGGGACCGCGAGCAGACGCACCGCAGCATTGGCAAGAACATGATCGAGGAAGCCTACGAGGCGCTCGATTGCATCGAGGCGGACGACGTGGCGCATCTGCGCGAGGAGCTGGGCGACGTGCTCATGCAGGTGGTACTGCATGCGCAGATTGCGGCGGACGCCGGCGAGTTTACACTTGCCGATGTGGCACGCGATATCGACGCCAAGCTCATCCGTCGTCATCCGCACGTGTTTGGCGATGCGGACGCCGAGAGCTCCGATGAGGTGCTCAAGATCTGGGACGAGGTTAAGCTTGCCGAGAAGGCTGCAAAGGACAAGGCCGTGGCAGCGGGCGAGGCTGCGCCCGAGGGCCTGCTCGACGGCGTGCCCACGCATCTGCCGGCGCTGATGCAGGCTCAGAAGGTGTCGCGCAAGGCGGCTGCCGTGGGCTTTGAGTGGGAGACAGTCCAGGACGTGTGGGACGAGGTCGCCGAGGAGCGCGCCGAGTTTGAGGCCGAGACTCCCGGCTCGCCCGAGCGCGAGATGGAGTTTGGCGACCTGCTCTTTGCTCTGGTCAACGTTGCGCGCAAGGAGGGAATCGACGCCGAGAGCGCCCTGCGTGCCAGCACGGCAAAGTTCCGCCGCCGCTGGGCCGCGATGGAGCAGATGGCGGCCGACGCCCACGTGGATCTGGCCGAGCTTTCGACCCACGGCCTCAATGACCTCTGGGATGCCGCAAAGGCAGAGGAGTAAGACTGCGGGGGCGACGGGACGGACTTTCTCATCGCCCCCATTATTTTTCAAAAAGATTGTATCCCTTGGCTAACTTAGGGCATAATGCAAAAAGTGCGATAAGGCTAACTTATGAACCTGCGCGCCACTGTAGCGTGCAAGCCGTGTCGCCAAGCATTCAACCCGTTTCCAAGTGAGAGGGAGACAACATGAGCGATATTTTGGATGTCTACGGTCGCGAGGTACTCGACAGCCGCGGCAACCCCACCGTCGAGGTCGAGGTCGTGCTCGAGGACGGCAGCTTCGGCCGCGCGATGGTGCCTTCGGGCGCTTCGACCGGCGCCTTTGAGGCCTGCGAGCTGCGCGATGGCGACAAGGGTCGCTACCTGGGCAAAGGCGTCTCGCAGGCCGTCGAGCACGTCAATAACGAGTGCGCTAACGCCGTCGTGGGCCTCGACGCCTTCGACCAGCGCGCCGTCGATGCCGCGCTGATTGCCGCGGACGGTACCCCCAACAAGACCAATCTCGGCGCCAACGCCATTCTGGGCGTGTCGCTGGCAGTTGCCCGCGCCGCTGCCGAGTCGGCGGGTCTTTCGCTGTACCAGTACCTGGGTGGCGTCAACGCCCACCTGCTGCCCACGCCCATGATGAACATTCTCAACGGCGGCGTGCATGCCGACAATAACGTCGACTTCCAGGAGTTCATGATCATGCCGGTGGGCGCCCCGAGCTTTGCCGAGGGCCTGCGTTGGTGCGCCGAGGTCTACCACACCCTCAAGGGCGTGCTGCACGAGGCCGGCCTGGGCGGCGGCGTGGGCGACGAGGGCGGCTTTGCGCCCGACCTCAAGACCAATGCTGAGCCGTTCGAGTACATTACCAAGGCCGTCGAGAAGGCTGGCTTTAAGCCCGGCGTCGACTTCATGTACGCCATGGACCCGGCCTCGACCGAGTTTTACAACGCCGAGACCGGCATGTACGAGCTCAAGGGCGAGGGCGTAGAGTACACGAGCGCCCAGATGGTCGATTACTGGGAGAAGCTCGTCGACACCTATCCGATCATCTCCATCGAGGACGGCATGGCCGAGGAGGATTGGGACGGCTGGGTTGAGCTCACCCGCCGCATTGGCAATAAGGTGCAGCTCGTAGGCGACGACCTGTTCGTCACCAATACCGAGCGCCTTAAGAAGGGCATCGAGCTGGGCGCCGCCAATGCGATCTTGGTCAAGGTCAACCAGATTGGCACGCTCACCGAGTCGCTCGAGGCTATCGAGACTGCCAAGGAGGCCGGCTACGCTTGCATCGTGAGCCACCGTTCCGGCGAGACCGAGGACTCCACCATCGCTGACCTGGTCGTGGGTGTTAACGCCGGCCAGATCAAGTCGGGCGCCCCGTGCCGCAGCGACCGTATTGCCAAGTACAACCAGCTCATCCGCATCGAGGACGAGCTCGAGGGCAGCGCGCGCTACGCCGGCAAGGCCGCGTTCTACAACATTCGCTAGGCAGCGGCGTGTGCGGGGACGGGGCTGACTCGGTTCCGCCCCGCCTTGGTTGGATGCCGCAAAGCGCTAAGGGCGTTGGGCCATATGGCTCAGCGCCTTTTTTATGTCGAGCAAAGGCTGGCGAAAGCGGTGCGGGCGCTCGTGCTATAACTAAAAGACTTAGCGCAAACAAACCTCAACCGCACAAGGCGCACATGGATCAGATTTACGACAACAGGTATTATTCCGCCGGTTCGCGCGAGCCGTCGTCTCGCCGCGCACCTACCGTGCAGCTCGGCGGGTCCGACTACGCCGGCGTCGATCGCCGCGCACAGCGTCCGGCAAGTGCCTCACACCCCCGTGCTCAAATGAATACGTCGACGGGCCGCCCGCCACACTCGACGCATGCCCAGCGTCCCTCGGCTCAAGCGCACGAAAAGTCGACCAGGCCCTCGAGCCGTCTTTCGGGCTCGGACTTCATGCATTACGCCAACGATAACGCGGTGGTCAAGGCAATCTACGACTTTACCCACGGTCCCCAGCGAGGGCTGTTTGTTGGCATTGTCGTTGCCCTGGTGCTCGTGAGCCTGTATTTCCCCGTGCGCGATCTGTACGTGGCAAAGCGTTCGAGCGATATCTTGGCCAAGCAGGTCGAGATTCGTCAGCAATACAATGATGAGCTGCAAAAAAGCGTCGACAAGCTGCTCTCGGAGGAGGGTATCAAGGACGCGGCATCCGAGGACCTGGGCCTGGTGATGCCCGGCGAGAAGAGGATTGAAGTGCAGGGTCTGGACGAGGATTCGGATTCGTCGTCGAGCAAAAAATCCTCGAACGCCAAGAAGGCCAGCGAAGTAGCCAAAGAGATCGAAAAAGTCGGCAAGGACGCGCCGTGGTACATCCAGGCGCTCGATATGCTGTTTGGATTTAACGGCGTCGAGGGCCAGACGGTCGTGTCCAACGGCAAATAGCGCCCGGAGGGGAGCCTGCAATGACGCATTGCAAACGATATAAGGTGGCGGCGATTGACCTGGGAACGGTGTCGTCGCGACTGGTGTTGGCCCAGGTCGAGGGCGGGGCGATCGTGAAATCGTCCAAGCATACCGAGATTACCGACCTGGGCGAGGGCGTGGACGCGACGGGACGCTTTTGCGAGGCGGCCGTTGAGCGCGTGCTCGCTGCGTGCCGCATGTTTGTGGATGAGGCCCGTGCCTTTGGCGCCGCGTGCATTTGCACCACGTGTACGAGCGCCGCGCGCGATGCGTCCAATGCTGCGCTGCTGCTGGACGGCCTGCGCGAACTGGCGCTCGAGCCGCAGGTGATTCCGGGCGAGGTCGAGGCGCGCCTGACGTTTTTTGGCGTGGCGCACGACTTTGCAGGCGAACGCATTATCGTCGCCGATTCGGGCGGCGGCTCCACGGAGCTCGCGACGGGCGTCTATGCGCCTGAGCGCGGGGTCTTTGCGCTGGAGGGAACGCGCTCGCTGGACATCGGTTGTCGCCGCGTGACGGAGCGCTTTTTCTCCGCGTTGCCGCCCGCGGATGGCGAGCTTGCTGCCGCTGCCGCGTGGGCAGGCGAGCAGTTTGCCGCCTATTTTGAAGGCCTGCCCAGCGACTTTGAGCGCGCCGAACGCCTCGTTGCGGTGGGCGGCACCGTCACCACGCTCGTGGCACTCGTTCACGAGCTGGAGCCGTATGATTCGAGCTTTGTGCACCTGCGCGAGCTTTCGATGGAGCAGGTTTCGGCCGCTATCGAGCGCATGTCCGCGCTGGATGTTGCGGGCATTGCCGCTCTGCCGGGCGTGCAACCTAAGCGCGCAGGCGTGATCTTGGCAGGTGCCGTGGTAATTCGCGAGCTCATGCGAGCCGGCGGCTACGACACGCTTACCGTAAGCGAGAACAGCCTGCTCGCTGGCATGGCCACCACCATCAACGAGACCCTCGACGGCGAGGCCCCCACCATCAACTGGACCCCCAGCCTCAGCACCCTCCAAAACTAGTCTTTTTGGGGTGCGGGCAGTCTTTTTGGGACGGGGCTTTTTTAGCTACTTTTGCCCGCGCTTTTCCGCAAATGAGTTTTCTGGGACGGGGATTAAAAAATCATTCTTTGGACAGTTCCCTTGAAAAATGTGCGAGACAACCACGTTTTTCCATCGAAAAATGTGGGAGTATCAATCTGAGTTGGAGGCTTCCAAAAGAAACGGACCCGCATCCCCGGGGGACACGGGCTCGACAGCTTCATATGGTGGGGGCGGTGGGACGTCTGCGTATTTGCTGCGCAAATCCGCACCGGCTTCGGCCGCCTGCCGGCGCCCTCGCCGGCTCGCTACGGACGCTGCGCGTCCGCTTTACGCTCGCCCCCTCGCGGGTTCGAGTCCCACCGGCATCCAAATGAAACGGGCCCGCATCCCTTGGGGGATACAGGCCCGTAAACGATACATGGTAGGGGCGGTGGGACTCGAACCCACAATCCTTGCGGCGAGGGATTTTAAGTCCCCTGCGTATGCCAATTCCGCCACGCCCCCGTGAGACTAGAAGTCTAGCACAAGCCGTCCGTTACGCGTTGACGGCCATCGAGTGTTGGCCCGACTTCTCCAGGAACTCCTGGAACTTGGCTTCGTCGCCCTTGTTCTGGTACTGCAGGGCTAGCAGGTACTCCAAGCGGCAGCGCTTGACCGGGTCGTCGCCGACATCCTCGAGCATGCGCTCCAGCTCGGGAATGTCGTTGTGGCGCTTGAGGATCATCGTGTCGTACATCAGCTGACACTCGTGCGCAACTGCCTCGGCCTGACCGCCCTCAAAGCCCTTGATCTCGTGCAACAGCTCTTTGGACTTTTTGCGGTCCTCCTGGCCAACATAGTAGTTAAAGGCCTTAATCACCAAGTCGACGCGCTGCATCTTGGGGAGGTTGAGTCCCAGCAGTAGGTCGAACATCTCGCTGGCGCGCTCGTGGTCCTCGCGCAGCAGATAGGAGTTCAGACGCAGGTAGTCGCGGTTGTAGCGCGGGTACAGCATGCTGGTGAGTTTGCCGTCGAGCAAACGATCGAACTCGTCCCACTGCTTGGCAGCCATAAGCTGCTGCAGGCGCTTAAACGTGGTGCGTTTTTTGACGCTAAAGAACACCGACACGGCGATGCAGATGATAACGACGGCGGTCCAGAGGGTGCGGGAATCGGGCATATTAGGGTCCTTAGTCGCTCATAAAGCGAGCGGTATGACAACACGTACTAGATGTATTATACGCAGCGCGCAAGCAAACTGGCATAAAAGCTCATCGAGGCCGAGTGCCATCGCTCGCTGCGGTACACTTACCTAAAGTAAACCATGAAGGGAGACATTACCTATGAAGAAGATCGTTTTGGCTTGCGGTGCTGGCGCTGCTACTTCCACGCTCGTTGCCCAGAAGGTCGCTACTCTGCTCGACGCCAACGGTTATGCCGACAAGTACGAGATCGTGCAGTGCGCCATCTCCGAGGCCAAGGATTACTGCGACGAGGGCGCCGACCTGCTGATCGCCACCACCGTTGCCCCCGAGGGCCTCACCTGCCCGTACGTGAGCGGCGTGCCCTTCATGACTGGCATGAACCGCGTCGCTGCCGAGAAGGCCGTTCTCGACGTCATGGCTCAGTAGGCGCTGACTGTATGAATGAGCAGAACGCCAATCCGGTCGAGCTCTTTGGCATGCGCGTTGCCCATGTGGGCATTAACGCCACCGACCCGGCAGACGCCCTGGAGATCGCGGAGCTGTTCTCGACGATGATGGGCCTGCCCGTCATCGAGACCCCGGTTTCGTACTTCAACGATTCGCTGGTCGAGATCATGAAGCAGAACGGTCGTGGCACCAAGGGCCACATCGGCTTTGCCGTTAACGACATCGATGCAGCTGAGAAGTGGTTTGCCGAGCGCGGGCTCGAGGTCAACGAAGAGTCGCGCGCGCTGCTGCCCGACGGTGGTACCAAGCTCGTGTACTTTAAGCGCGAGTTCGCCGGTTTCGCCGTGCACCTGTGCCGCGAGTAGCGCACAAGCTGCCATAGCTGGCAAAAAGGGATAGGGTCGCGTGGCCCTATCCCTTTATTTATGCCGAGGGGCTTCCTATCGTGGCAGGCGAATCGTAAAGCGGCTGCCGACCCCTTCGACCGAGGTCACACCGATGACGCCGCCGTGGCTGTCGACGATCCACTTGGCGATCGCAAGCCCCAGACCCGAACCCTGTGCGCCGGCATCGCGCGCGTTGTCGGCACGGTAGAACCGCTCGAACGCGTGAGCTGCGGATTCCTGGTTCATGCCGATGCCCTCGTCCTCAACACTTATGTCGATCGTGCCCGCGCCCGCATCTGGCGTTATGCCAAATGTGACGGTCGTTCCCGCATCCGAGTACTTGGCGGCGTTTTGCACGATCACGCGCAGAGCCTGCTTCACGAGCGCCACGTCGACGGGCGCGTCGCAGCGCGGGTCGCTGGCAAGCGCAGCGTCAGAAGCCAGCCGATACGTGTGCTCGGTATCGATCATCTGCGATTCTTCGCATACCTCGCTGACCAGTGCAGCCAAGTTGGTATGCGCACGCCGCAGGACCGTGCGCCCGGCATCGCCGCGTGCCAAAAACAGCAGCTGCTCCACAAGCTCTTGCATGTGCTCGCTTTCGGCTTTAAGGGACGCGATGGATTCCGCCAGCACGTCCGGGTCGTCCTTACCCCAGCGGTCGAGCATGTTCACGTAGCCCTGAATCACCGCGATGGGCGTGCGCAGCTCGTGGCTCGCGTCGTTGACAAAGCGCATCTGCTGCAGCTTGGCCTCTTGCATCTGGCGCAGCAGGCGGTTGAGTGCGACCTCGATGCTTGCCAGGTCGGCGTCGCCGGTGGTGACGCTCGGCGAGTCGACGCTTGCGCGCTCGATGGCCTGCTCCAGTGTTTCCATTTTGCCGCCGGCGAGTTGCATGCGGCCGAGTTCGTCCACGCGCAGGGCCAGATCGTTGAGCGGCGCCATGGTGCGGCGCACGCGGCGGGCGCCGCCGAGCATGTTGAGCACGCTGATGACCTGCCAACCCACAACGACAAGGTAGAGAGGCCATAGCGTGACGAGGTCCTGCGCGAGGGGGAAAGTCTTGGTGGTACGCGCAAGCTCGACGGTATAGGTGAGCGTTGTCAGGTCCCAGCCGCGCGCGGGCGTCAGCGTCATGCCGCGAACGGTGGCGCTGGGGATCCATCCTGCGGTAAACGCGCCGTTGGGCAGCGTCTGGTTGTATCCATAGACAAGGATCGCCGCCACAATCACTACTAGCAGCAGGTCGAGCCAAACGTAGCTCATCAGGCGGCGCCACATATAGCTCCAGTTGATGGCGCGGGCGATGGAGGTGACGCGCTTGGCCTCGGCGTTACGCGCGGCAGACATAGCCCACCCCGCGCACGGTCTGGATGATGCGGACGCCGCCGGCGTCCTCGATCTTGGCGCGTAGATGCGCGATGTGCACGTCGACGTTGTTGGTGTCACCCATGTATTCGTAGCCCAGCGCTTCGTGCGCGATGCGTTCGCGCGTGAGCACGGTCTCGGCATGCGCCATAAGCAGGGCGAGGACATCGAACTCGCGGGCCGTGAGCGCAATGGGCGAGCCGCCGACCGTGACTTCGCGGCGGTCGGGGTCGAGCGCAACCGAGCCCACGGCGAGCGTGGCGGGGGAGAGCGAGGCGGAAACCTGGGTCGAGTCACTGACCGGGGGTATCGCGGTGGCGCCGACACCCGTGCCGCCTGCCGCGCCCGTCCCGATGCCGCCAACGCCCGAAGCCGCCCGCACGGCCTCCGAGCGCTTCAACGCCACGCGGATCCGTGCGAACAGCTCCTCAATCGCAAACGGCTTGGTCAGGTAATCGTCGGCGCCGGCATCGAGCCCGGCCACCTTGTCCATCACGGCATCGCGCGCGGTGACCATTATCACCGGCACATCCTTGTGCTTGCGGACGCGCCGCAGGACCTCCATGCCGTTGAGCTGCGGCAACAACACATCGAGCAGAATAAGATCGTAGTTGCGCTCCAGCGCCAGGTCCACGGCGGTGCGGCCATCGGCGGCGTGTTCCACCTGGTAGCCCTCGTGCTCCAGCTCGAGCGTCACAAAGCGGGCGATTTTCTCCTCGTCCTCTACGATCAGGATCCGTGCCATGCGTGCCCCCGTCTGCGATTACTTGTCGTCGTTCAGATTTTGCTTGATGTCGTCCGCGGCATCGGCGGCGTGATTCATAAGGTTGTTGATGCTGCCGGGCACGTCGCCGTCGCTGTCGATGCGGTAGCGCATGCCAAAGAACAGGCCAATCAGCATCAGCCAAATCGTAGCGCCCCAGGCAAACAGGGCGATGATGGGGATCAGGATGGGGATGTTGAGGATGATCGCATCGCGGCGCGTGGCGATAAACTTGGTGTCCAGGCTCAGGCGGAAGAGCTTTTTGAGGTACTCCCATACGCTGTCCATCTTCTTGGAGAAGTCGGTCTTTTCGCTCGACTTCTCGTAGGCGGCCTGCGCGGCGACCATCTCGGCTGAGGGCTCATCGACTGGCGCGGACTCGGTGGCGGCGTGCGCCGACGTGGTCTGGGTCTTGCCTTGCGACTCGAGCCAAATGATGGCGTCCAAAACGTTGCCGTCGGCGGCGTCGAGCGCGGCTTTGGCATCGGTGTAGCTCACGTTGCACTTGGTGCGGATGGTTTCAACTTTTTCGAGGTCGTCCATGACCTGTCCTTTCGTTCGATGGGCGCGACGCCGGGCGATCTGCCCGGGCGCGAGCGTTGCGTTCGGCGGCCTGCGTTGCGCGGCGCCGCCCCGCCCTTGGTCGAACTCTATAGTGCAGGTTATAGATTAAGCGATTCTTGAGCCAAGATTAACGTTGGATGAGTTTTTGGGTAGCGGTGGGAAAAGTATTAGACCTCGATAGCGGGGGATGTGGTGCCGGTGCAAAACGGCGTCAAAGGTTGGTCGAGCAGGCGGTTTCTCCATTGATGTCCGCACAGCATGTGACACTTACCCTGCCGCCCCGCTCTGCCGCGGCGGCATGCGTCTGAACAACGACCCTCTAAGGAGTTCGATACCGATGAGTGACAACGCAAAGCATCTCGCAAAGAAGTGCGTAAAGGACGCGGGGCCGTGCCTCGCGCTGTGCGTAGCCGGCGCAGCGGTCGCGCTGCTGGCTGTTCTGGGGCCGTTCGACGTGCTCCGAAGTGCCAGCTTTCTGCATGTTTGCATGGCTCTTGCCGGCGCCACGATGACCGGCGGCGTGCTCGATCTGATCTTTTGGGTGTTTGACCCGTTTGGATGGAAGAGCGAGGGGTAGGTCCCAAAGGATGGAAGGGCTGGAACGGTTGACTTAGTGATCGTGCAGAATGTGGGCTAGCGACTTACAGGGAAGTGGTGATCCGATGACGGTCTATGTGACGGGCGATATTCACGGCGGCGTCGACATGCAAAAGCTTCGCGACTGGGATCTTGGGGATGGTCTGACAAGTGACGACTATCTCATCATCGCGGGCGACTTTGGCTTTCCGTGGGATTTCTCTGCCGAGGAATGTGCCGACATCGCCTGGCTGGAGTCGCGCCCCTATACCGTGCTGTTTGTCGACGGCAACCACGAGCGTTTCGATCACTGGTCGGAGCGCCCCATGGAGCTGTGGCACGGCGGCCTGACGCAGCGTCTGTCGGACACCTCGCCCATCCGACGCCTGACGCGCGGTGAGGTTTTTGAGCTCGACGGCTCAACGATCTTTACCATGGGCGGCGCCACGAGCGTGGATAAGGAATACCGCATTCCGTATTCCAGCTGGTGGCCGCAGGAGCTGCCGGACGAGCGCAACTTTGAGGAGGCGCGGGCAAAGCTCGACAGCGTGGGTTGGAAGGTCGACTATGCGATCACCCATACCTGCTCCACGCGCATGCTTTCGCCCACGCTTTACCCGGCACCTGGCTGGAATTATCCCGATGTCGATCGACTCACCACGTTTTTCGACGAGCTGGAGGACCACCTGGACTACAAGCGCTGGTACTACGGGCATTTTCATCGTGACGCCAACCCAGCCGAGTGCCACACCGTGCTCTACGACTGTATTGTCCGCCTGGGCGACGAACTCCAGCCCTGGGATGTCGCGTAGGGGCGGGGTGGCTGGCTACTCGACCGTTACAGTGATGTTTTCCCGATGCGTGCGGATAACATCCCAGCTAAAGTGCTCGACCAGCTGCTCGGCAGAGCGCGGTGTGGCGTCCGGCGCGATGCCTGTTTGCCCGGCGAGCCAGCCCAGTAGTGCCTCGGGCGCGCCAAAGCGGGTGCGGAGCTCGCCCAGGTCCAGGTCGCGGTCGCGCTTGGAAAGGCGGCGGCCATCCGGCGACATGAGCAGCGGAATGTGCGCGTAGTGCGGCGTGGGAAGTTCCAGCAAATGCTGCAGGTAGATTTGGCGCGGCGTGGAGCCCAGCAGATCGCATCCGCGCACGACCTCGGTGACGCCCATGGCAGCGTCGTCGACCACCACGGCTAGCTGGTAGGCAAAAACGCCGTCGCTGCGGCGCACCAAAAAGTCGCCGCATTCGGTGGCGAGTGCTTCGCATTGGGCTCCATACGTGCGGTCCACGAATTCGATCACATCGTTTGCGAGGTCGTCGACGGCGGGTACGCGCAGGCGCGTGGCCGGAGCGCGCAGGGCGCTGCGGCGGGCAACCTCCTCGGCAGAAAGGTCTCGGCAGGCGGCGCGGTAGATGGGCGTGCCGTCGCTCGCGTGCGGCGCGCTCGCGGCGTGGAGTTCGGCACGCGTGCAAAAACAGGGATAGGTGAGGCCGGCGTCTTGCAGCTGACGCAGGGCGTCCTCGTACAGATCCAGGCGATCGTGCTGGTAGTAGGGGCCTTCGTCCCACTCCAGTCCCAGCCAGGCCAGGTCGTCAATCAATTGAGTGGCAAGTTCCGGGCGCTTGCAGCGATCGTCCAGGTCCTCGATGCGCAGCACGATGCTGCCGCCTTGGCTGCGGGCCGAAAGCCACGAGCACAGGCAGCTGAACACGTTGCCCAAGTGCATGCGGCCCGAGGGCGACGGGGCAAAGCGGCCCACGACGGGGGTGGGCGCTGCCGTTGCTGGTGCGTCCGCGGCGTGTGTTGCTATGTTGCGTGCGTTGATATCCATGCGGACGAGTATAGCGCGGGGCTTGGCAGGGAAGGCGTTGCTGCGCTCACAAGTTGGCGGCGGTACGCATTGCGCACGGTGGGTTTGCGGCTCAAGGTCTCGATCGCTGCGTACCGACTTAGCCTCACAAACGACAGAAACCCCGGCAGCTCTTCGCAACTGCCGGGGTTTCCGCGGAAAAGGGGGACATGATCCTCGAGCGAACGGCAAAGGGGCAAACCGTTTTCGCTCAACTGCTTTATGCCCCTCGGCTGGCGGCTCAATCAGCGCGTGCCGCGCCCACACAAAGCCGCTACACCTGTGACGGAGCTGTGAAGTGGTATCTATTGCCGGGGCGGGCTATGCCAAGGGTGTCCCTAATGACTAGTCATTTAAGAACGTCCCCAATGACTAGCTGCCGGGGTGCTGGTGTGACTTTCATCCCGTTTGGCGCTCCGGTCGCCTAGATGTTCGCCATGCGTACCCGCAAACGTGGGACAATG
The DNA here is from genome assembly GCA_937966215.1 of uncultured Collinsella sp. Lineage (GTDB taxonomy): Bacteria > Actinomycetota > Coriobacteriia > Coriobacteriales > Coriobacteriaceae > Collinsella. The sequence goes on from CALCKK010000013.1 coordinate 27,599, forward strand.
GCGCTGTTGGTTTTACAGACAAAGGATGTGCCTATGAACACCCTCGCCGCCAAAGTCAGCCGGCAGCGCCACCTGTTTGCGCGATTCGCTTCCGTCTGCGTGCTCGTCACGCTTGCGTTGTTGCTGCTGCCTGTCGCCGCGCACGCCGACGGCTACTCCATGACCCAGACCTATATCAGTGCCACGGTCGAGGCCGATGGATCGCTGACCGTTGTCGAGGGACGCCAGTTTGATTTCGACGACGACATCAACGGCGTGTTTTGGGAGATCAATACGGGCTCCAACCAGCAGGGCGGCACGGCGGGCGTCGACGTGCTGAGTGTCGAGGAAGAGGACACCGCGTTTAACAAAGTCGATAGCGCGAACAAGGGCGACTCTGGCGTCTACACGGTCGAGCAGACCGGTGACGGCGTAAGGATTAAGGTGTTCAGCCCCCACGAGAGCGGCGACAGCGCGATCTATTACGTGAGCTACACCATGACCGGTGCGGTCATGAACTGGGCCGATACCGCCGAGCTCTACTGGAAGTTTGTGGGCGACGGCTGGTCCGCGGACTCCGATGACGTTGAGATGGAAGTGTACTTCGCAAATGCCGCTGCCGGGACGGCGGCCGTCAAGGGCGATAACTTCCGCGCATGGGGCCACGGCCCGCTGACGGGCGATGTATCGCTCGATGCGGACGAACCCATGGTCACCTATACCATTCCCTGCGTGCATCAGGGCGAATTCGCCGAGGCACGCATCGCCTTCCCTAGCGACTGGGTGCCGCAGCTTGCCGCTTCGGGCGAAGAGCGCATGTCAACGATCCTGAGCGAAGAGAAGGAATGGGCCGACGAAGCTAACGCCCGCCGTGAGCACGCGCGTGCGGTTGCCAGCGCGATTGCCGTGGTGTGTGTTGTTGTGGCGGTTGCCTATACCGGTGTAATCGTGATGCTCAAGCTGCGCAGGCCCAAGCCCAAGCCGCTCTTCCAGGACGAGTACTTCCGCGATGTGCCCTCCGCCGATCATCCCGCGGTGCTTGCAACTCTTATGAGCTGGAACGACGTGCCCGATCAGGCATATATCGCCACGCTGATGAAGCTGACCGACGACCGCGTGATCAAGCTGGAAGAAGCGACCGAGACCAAGAAGAAGGGTCTGCTCCGTCGCGAAAAAGAGGAGCAGACGTATCGCATCACAGTGACCGACGAGGCCTGGAAGGCTGCCAAGAAGGACGGCATCGATCGCGACGTGCTCAAGGTCTTCTTCGCTGGCGTTAAGCCCGATAAAGACGGCGTCCGTTCGCGCACGTTTAGCGAGCTGGAGGAGTATGCCAGCGAGCGTACTGAATCTGTTGGCGACAAGCTCGAGGACTATCAGAGCACGGTTAAGGGCAAGCTGGAGACGCGCGAGCTTATCGCCTCGGACGGCACCATCGCCCTGGTTGCCGGCTTGGTTCTCGGCATCATCATCGTCTTTGGCATTCTGGGCTCTCTGATCTATACCGACTTTGCGGATGCCAATGTCGGCGCCGCTATGATCTCGATCCCCGTCACGATCGTGGGCTTTGTTCTGAGCTGCACCTTCCGTCGCTACACGCCGGAGGGCGCCGAGGTGGCGGCTCGCTGCAAGGCGCTCAAGCATTGGCTCGAGGACTTTACGCGCCTGAAGGAGGCCATTCCCAGCGACCTGATCTTGTGGAACAAACTGCTGGTGATGGGCGTTGCTCTGGGCGTTTCGAAAGAAGTGCTGCGACAGCTGGCCGAAGCCGTGCCTGCGGACCTGCGCAACAGCGACGATTTCTACGACAACTACCCCTGCTACTGGTGGTATTACCATCACTACGGCAACGAGTCCCCACTCGATTCGTTCAACGATGTGTACCACGAGACCATCCGCGAGCTGGCTTCGAGCTCCGACAGCTCGAGCGGCGGCAGCGGCGGCGGCTTCTCTGGCGGCGGTGGTGGCGGCGCCGGCGGAGGCGGCGGCGGAACGTTCTAGTGAGCGCTTGCTTTGGGGTGGATCTTTCTGGGCGGTTGCCAGGGAAGATTCATCCCATTTTTGTGCATCGAAACGGGCCAAACTTTCCGCTGAGGACCTTCGCGCAAGGGGCAGTGGACAAAAAATGCCAAATATGAGTACTGTTGCCTAGATTGTCACATTTGTTTGTACTAAAAAATGGACTCCTAACGATATTATTTCTCGTTAGGAGTCCATTTTATTGTACATTTGGGGAGATACGTTAGTTCATCCGACGCGTCGAGACGCCTAAGAGACCCGAAAAAGCCGAATTGCGCTGCTACTAAAAAGGTAACAGTACTCATATTTGATGTTTTTTGACCACAGCTATTTGCAGACCCTCTATAGGGTGATGCCGGCGAGGGCTTCGGCTACTCATTGGGGACAGACTTAAATGACTAGTTGTTGGGGATCAGTCATTGGGGACGTTCTTAAATGACTAGGTGTGGCTGCTTGGGCTAGGCTGTTAGGTCGAGTTCGTAGAGAAAGCTTTCGCGCGGCATGTCGTGACGACGCTCTTCGCGGTTGGCGCGGTGCGTGGCCGTGCGCTTAAAGCCGTGCAACTCGTAGAACTTCCACGAGCAGTTGGAGTCGGTGTACAGGTACGCCCTTGTCGCCCCGCGCGAGGACAGGTACGAGACCGCGGCATCGAGCAACACTGAGCCTACACCCAGGCCGTGGACATCGGGATCGACGGCGAGCAGCGTGACTTCGTTGTCGTGCGGCAACGGGCTGCTCTCGAGCAGGCGGTTGTTGGTTCGGATGGTTGCGCGCACAAACGAGAGATACTCGGCGCAGACATCGGGCTCCAGCTCGCGCATCTGCGAAAGCAGCGCGCGTTCGGTATCCATCCAATGTTCCTTAACGGTGGCGCCGGAGCTCTGTCCCGCACGCGCGAGCGAAATGCCACGCGCCTGACCGTCGATTACGGCAACCTGCGAAAACGTCGATGACGAAAGGCAATAGGCGAGGTCGCACGCGGCCTCAAGGCGGTTGTACTCATCGTTATCCGAATTGTTATGCCAAAGCTGCTGCAGAATCAGCGCGATGGCGTCGAAGTCTTCGGTATCAAACGGTCGGTAGAGAACCCGCGAGACCATGGTGCCTCTTTCTTTTGCGGATGCATATCGAGCACAGTTCTACCACGCTATTGGCATCTAATTATGGTGCCCCTGTGTTCCATGAACTCACCGTGCCCATCCCCTCCGCGCGCAAACTTTTTCTGCACATGCGCCCGTTGCGGGGTGCATCGATGCGCTCGATGCGCTACATTAAATCAGTATTTTCAATGCCGCTGCGCGAGCGCTGCAGATCGACGTATCACCGACTCACAGAGCACGGCGGCGTACCAGACAGGAGGACTGCATGGGATCTGATGTGAAGATCGCACGCGCGTTGATCTCGGTTACCGATAAGACGGGCGTCGTCGATTTCGCACGGACGCTGGTTGACGACTTTGGCGTCGAGATCATCTCTACGGGCGGCACGGCTCGTGCCATCGAGGACGCGGGCGTTCCCGTAACCCCCATCGAGGAGTTTACGGGCTATCCCGAGATGATGGACGGCCGCGTCAAGACGCTGCACCCCAAGGTTCACGGCGCGCTGCTTGCCCGTCGCGATTCCGAGCAACACATGCAGGAAGCCGCTCAGCACGGCATTAAGCTGATCGACCTGGTCGTCGTCAACCTGTACGAGTTCGAGAAGACCGTTGCCAACCCCGAGGTCACCTTTGCGGATGCCATCGAGCACATCGACATCGGTGGCCCCTCCATGCTGCGCTCCGCTGCTAAGAACGCCGCGAGCGTTACCGTCATCTCCGACCCGGCCGACTACGATGCCGTCCTGGCCGAGATGCGCGAGACTGGCGGTTGCACCACGCTTTCCACCCGTCGCCGCCTGCAGGTGAAGGTCTACCAGACTACCGCCGCCTACGACACGGCTATCTCCCGTTGGCTTGCCGCCCAGGCAAGCGACGTGGCGGACACCTCTGCCAAGCTCGAGATCTCGCTGGAGAAGGTCGACGATCTGCGCTATGGCGAGAATCCTCAGCAGAAGGCTACGGTCTACCGCTTTGCCGAGGGCTGCGAGAACACCGCGAGCTCGCAGTTCCCGCTCGTGGGCTCCGAGCAGATCCAGGGCAAGCCGCTCAGCTACAACAACTATCTGGACGCCGATGCCGCTTGGAACCTGGTCCGCGAGTTCGACGAGCCGGCTTGCGTGATCCTCAAGCACCAGAACCCCTGCGGTTCCGCCGTTGCCGAGGACATCACGGCCGCCTACGACCGCGCTTTCGCCTGCGATCCCAAGAGCGCCTTCGGCGGCATCATCGCCTGCAACCGTGAGGTTCCCTTTGAGCTGGTTGAGCATTTCGCCGACCAGAACAAGCAGTTTGTCGAGGTCATCATCGCCCCGAGCTACACTGCCGAGGCGCTCGAACGCATGACCAAGCGCCCCAACCTGCGCGTGCTGGCTACCGGCGGCGTGGACCACGGCGCCCAGGTGGAGCTGCGCTCCGTCGACGGCGGCATGCTGGTGCAGGAAGTTGACCACGTGACCGAGGATCCCGCGACCTTTACGTTCCCCACCGACCGCAAGCCCACCGACGCCGAGATGGCCGAGCTTGAGTTTGCCTGGAAGGTTTGCAAGGGCGTTAAGTCCAACGCCATCCTGGTCTCCAAGGGCAAGGCTGGCATTGGTATGGGCCCCGGTCAGCCCAACCGCGTGGATTCTGCGCTGCTGGCCTGCGAGCGTGCCGAAGGCTTCTGCGAGCGCGAGGGCGTGGAAAAGGGCGGCTTTGCCTGCGCAAGCGACGCGTTCTTCCCGTTCCGCGACAACGTCGACGTGCTTGCCGCACACGGCGTGACCTGCATCATCCAGCCCGGTGGCTCCAAGCGCGACGACGAGAGCATCCAGGCCTGCAACGAGCACAATATTGCTATGGTCTTCACGGGCGCCCGCCACTTCCGCCATTAAGTAGGGAGGTGGCGCTGCGGCTTGCCCAGCCACCGCACCTTGCCGTTCATTCGTCGCTCGCGTACCCAAGTACGCGTCGCTCCTCTTTCACGGCAATCTGCGGCACCTGGGCAACCCTCGCCGACCTGTTAGGTTGACTGGGGAGGATGGGATGTTATCTCGTCCCTTGGATTGGCTTCGTTTCTAAAATAATCTCTGCAAAAGACGGCCGCTCCGTTTGGAGGGCCGTCTTTTTGGTATAAGAGGACGGAATGACTAACAAGAAAGGTATGACCATGCCCCAGATTGATGATGCAGAGCTGTTTGGCAATGCCGAGGACCAGCGTGCGTACGAGGACTTTTGCGCCAATCAGGAGGCGGTCGAGAAGTTTACGCTCGACAAGCCCGCGCTTATCTGCCGTTGGCGCATGTCCAACAAAAAGGTGCCCATGCTCAACCGTCACATCCGCGCGCTGTCCGAGCGCTTGGTGCAGGGCGAGCCGCTTACCCATAACATGCTCAGCTGGGCCAAGCAGCACGTTGAGTGGTCGCTTGCCGAGGGCGATTACACCGCGCACGACGGCGTGCTCATGCTGGTGATCGACGTTAACGGCAATGCCGCCATGACGGTGGGTGAGTACGAGCCGCTGGCCGATACTTCGGCCAAGGCGCTGCGTGCCCGCTCCGCCGAGGCCCGCTCCGAGGCCGACGAAACCGGCGTGGCGCCCGAGCTGCTAGCTGCCGTCAACAACGGCGAGCTGGCCTTTGTGGCGCCGGCGGACGAGTGTCTGTGCGGCACGGCGACGCTCATCGAGCAGCTGGCCCAGACCAAGCGCATCCCGGTCACGCGCGTGGACATTCCCGCACAGCTCAAGGGCGCGCTGTTCCTGGTGAGCGACGAGCACGGCGTGGTGCCTGCCGCCGACGCTGACGTCGCCGAGTCCGATGCCGAGACGGTTGCCTTCTTTGCCGACGGCTACGAAAAGCTTCGCGCCCGCCGCTAAATGATTTTTCTGGGACGGGGATTATTTAATCATTTGATCCCCGCGCCCGCTGCGAGCGAGGGGCGATTCGAACGCTTTCGTTCGCGAACGGTTCTGTCACCTTGGTGCCGCGTGGGGCGCGTACCTGCGGCTTCGCGGTCATAATGGGATAAGACAACCAGGAGGGGAGCGGAATCCATGGCGCTGATCTATATCGTTGAGGACGACGAGCCCATTCGTCGCGAGCTTGCCGGCATCCTTGCCCGTGCCGGTTTTGAGGTCGAGGCCTGTGAGTCGTTCGAGCACGTCTCGCGCGATATTCTCGCTGCCGCGCCCGACCTGGTGTTGCTCGACCTGACGCTTCCCGTCAAAGACGGTCAGCACATCTGCCACGAGGTTCGTCGCGAATCCGAGGTCCCCATCATCGTCCTCACGTCGCGCACGACCGAGATCGACGAGGTCATGTCCATGACGCTCGGCGCGGACGACTTTGTTCCCAAGCCCTATAGCGCGCGCGTGCTCGTGGCGCGCATCAACGCACTGCTGCGTCGCACCGCGGCGGCAGGCGAGCGCAGCACGCTCGTCCACAAGGGATTGGAGCTCGACCTCGCCCGCTCCGCGGTCACCAACGCGGCAACCGGCGACAGCACCGAGCTCACCAAAAACGAGCTGCGCATCCTCTCTTTGCTCCTGAGCCGCGCGGGCAAGATTGTCTCGCGCTCGGCCATCATGCAGGACCTGTGGGACTCCGATGCCTTCGTGGACGACAACACGCTCACCGTCAACATCAACCGCCTGCGCACCACGCTCGACAAGATCGGCGTCAAGGGGTATCTGACCACGCATCGCGGCCAGGGCTATTCGGTCTAGGTGCCAGCTATGTCGTTTGGCAAGTTCTTTAAAGATGCGCTGTTGCCCGTCGCCGTGTGGACGTGCGGCGTGCTGCTGAGCTGCTTTGTGCTGATGGTTGCCGGGGCCCCGGCATCTATCGTGGTCGTGGCGGTCGGTGTGTCCTTTATCTTTGGCATGCTGGGTATCGTGATCGAATATGCGCGCCGTCGTCGTTTTCTGCACCAGTTGGAGCGTGCAGCCGAGGAGCTGGAAAGTCCCGCGTGGGTACAGGAGATGGTGCAATGCCCAACCTATGCCGAGGGCGAGCTCGAGTACGAGGTCCTGCGCCGGGTGGGCAAGGCTGCCTGCGACGAGGTTGCCGAAGGCCGACGTCAGACCGATGACTATCGCGACTATATCGAGAGCTGGGTCCACGAGGCCAAGTTGCCCCTGGCGGCGGCCCATCTGATTCTTGAAAACCTAGACGGCAGCGAAGACGACCTGTCGCGTGTGGATGACCTGGGTCGCGAGCTGGCTCGCGTTGAGCGCTATATCGACCAGGCACTGTACTATGCGCGCTCGGAAGTCGTGGAGCGCGATTACCTGATTCGCCGCTGGGATCTCAAGACCTTGGTGACGGGTGCGATTAAGGCCAACGCGCGCGAACTCATTGCAGCGCACGTGGCTCCGGTGTGCGAAAACCTCGACTTCGAGGTCTTTACCGACGAGAAGTGGCTGGAGTTCATCTTAGGTCAGCTCATCCAGAACAGCATTAAATATGCGCGCGAGGACGGCGCAAAGATCGTGTTTTCGGGCGCGTTGCTGGACGAGGGCCTGGCGAGCGAACGCATCGAGCTTACCGTCGCGGACAACGGCTGCGGCGTGAGCGCGGCCGACCTGCCGCGCGTGTTCGAGAAAGGTTTTACCGGCGACAACGGCCGCACCACCAAGCGCGCAACGGGCATCGGCCTCTACCTGGTGGCGCGTCTGTGCTCCAAGATGGGCATCGACGTCACCGCAGCATCCGACTCCGGCGAAGGCTTTGTCGTAACGTTTTCCTTCTCAACGAATAAGTTTCAATATTTCGAGTAACGCATGCGGCAGACGTCCGCCCAAACAAAAACGTGCAGCCCAAACAAAACGTGCCACCCCAAACGGGGCGGCACGCCATCTTTTATCAGCCAACTCGCTGAAGTAAGGCTGCGAAGGCCGCGGGGCCGGGAGGGGTTTCCTAAGGGCACATCCCGCAGCCGCAACGCGGCGAGGACGTGCCCGTGGAAACCCCGCAGGCCCCGCGGCCGGTGGGAGCAACGCTACTTTACGACCAAAATGTCGCAGTCGGTATTGCGCAGCAGGAACGTCGAAATCGAACCCAGAAGCGCATACTTGATCGAGGACAGGCCGCGAGCGCCGCAGAGCACCAGGTCGGGCTTGACCACGTCGAGCATCTCGTCTTTGAGCGTCTCGCGAATACGACCGGCGCGTATCATGACCTCGACCTCGGGAATATCGGGATTGGCCTTGGCCTCTTCGAGCTGCTTTTCGATGGAGTTCTTAAAGGCCTCCTCCAGACCGTTGACCAAATCGACCGGATAGGAGCCGGCGCTCTCGAGCGCCGTGGAATCGATAACGTGGCCGATAATCAGCTTGGCGCCGTTGTTCGCGGCGACCTTGATGGCGCGTGCGAGCACAAAATCCTGCTGCTCAGTACCGTCGAGTGAAACAAATACCTTGGTGTAGCCCTCGTTCATGGTTTCCTCCTTGGTCTATCGCACGGGCGCGGGGCTCGTGCGTCGGGCGGGCGCGGGTGCGTTGACCGCCGGACACTTTATCTTGTTGCAGTTATACCCAAGGATTTCGGTTTAACTGCTCGCAATTCTGTGAACGGGCGAGTTTTTTGGTAAGGGTAGGCGCGGTCGCACCGCCAACGGTTGATAATGGGACATCGCCTGCATCGTCCGCAGAACATCTACCGGCGGGTGTCTAACGAGGGGGTCCCTTTGGATATTATCGAGCTTCTAAAATCTGCCTTCATGGGCCTGGTCGAGGGCATCACCGAATGGCTGCCCGTTTCGTCGACGGGTCACATGATCTTGGTGGACGAGTTCGTCAAGATGAACGTGAGCGAGACGTTCTGGAATATGTTCCTGGTCGTGATTCAGCTCGGCGCCATTCTGGCCGTCTGCGTGCTGTTTTTCCACGAGCTCAACCCGTTCTCGCCCAGCAAGGGCAAGGAGGGCCGTCGCGACACCTGGGTGCTGTGGGGCAAGATTGTGCTCGGTTGCATTCCTGCGGCGGCGATCGGCCTGCCGCTCAACGACTGGATGGAGGAGCATTTCTACAACGCTCCCGTCGTGGCGCTGGCGCTCATTGTGTACGGCGTGCTGTTTATCGTGATCGAGAACTGGCGCGCGAGCAAGCGCGACCAGGCTGCTCTTGCTGGTTCGTTTGGTTCGCGTGCTGTGGTGGCGGGCGGACGTCCCGCCGGTGCGCATTTTGCCGCGCCCGCCACGGCTACCGCTGAGGATGAGGACGATGACGAGAATCTCGACTTTGGCTCCATCGCCACGCTCGAGGACCTGAGCTGGAAGACTGCGCTGGGTATCGGCTGCTTCCAGGTGCTTTCGCTGGTGCCCGGTACGTCTCGCTCCGGTTCTACCATCATCGGTGGCCTGCTTTTGGGCTGCACGCGTTCGGTGGCGTCCAAGTTTACGTTCTTCCTGGCCATCCCTGTCATGTTTGGCGCGAGTGCGCTCAAGCTGGTCAAGTACTTCATCAAGGGCGGCACGTTCGGCACCAACGAGATCGCCATCTTGGGCGTGGGCTGCGTTGTTGCCTTTGTGGTTTCGCTCATCGCCATCAAGTGGCTCATGGGCTTCGTCCGCCGTCACGACTTTAAGTGCTTCGGTGTTTACCGCATCATCCTGGGCATCGTAGTGCTCGCATACTTCTTCGTTCTGGAGCCGATGCTCGGCCTCTAACTTAGTCGACGCTGCGCGGCGGCCAGGGCGACAACTTGTCATTCAAAGAGGGCGGCATGACCAAAAGGTCTATGCCGTCCTCTTTTCATGCCAATTTGTTCGCCCTGGCCGCCGCTCGCTACCGTTGCCATGACATCGGTGGCTCCGTGATTGGTACATTGGGGTCAGGTTTCTTTGCACCAACGTGGTGCAGACTAACCTGACACCTTTGCACCAAATTCGCCGGGGTGGGCCTGACGGTGGCGCACGGAGTCGTGGTGTGATTTGCGTCGGTGTCCGCGCGACTCGGTATACTGGTACGGCTCAAACTATGGCGCTGCCCGCAGGCGCGCCGTTCGTCAGATGAGGAGTCGCCCATGACCCAGCCCTTGCCCTGGGAAAAGAACGCCGCGGTACCCGTGCCGCCTGTGCCGGAACCCGTGCCGCTCGATGCATATGCCGCCCCTGCTGCGCCGGAGCCCGAGCTCGTTCCGCTCGACATCTACGACGCTCCCGCGCCGGCACCCAAGCCGCTCGTCGACATCGACAGCCTTAATCCCGCCCAGCGCGAGGCGGTCCTGTCCACCGAGGGTCCGTTGCTGGTGCTCGCCGGCGCCGGCTCGGGCAAGACCCGCGTCTTGACCTTCCGCATCGCACATATGCTCGGCGACCTGGGTGTTAAGCCTTGGCAGGTTCTTGCCATCACGTTTACCAACAAGGCTGCGGCCGAGATGCGCGAGCGTCTGGCGGCGCTCATTCCCAGCGGCACCCGCGGCATGTGGGTGTGCACCTTCCATGCCATGTGCGTGCGCATGCTGCGTGAGGACGCCGACCTGCTGGGTTATACCGGTCAGTTCACCATCTACGATGACGATGACTCAAAGCGCATGGTGCGTGACATTATGCAGGCGCTCGGCATCGAGCAAAAGCAGTTCCCCATCAACATGATCCGCAGCAAGATCAGCTCGGCCAAAAACGCCATGATCGGGCCCGAGGACATGCTCAAGAGCGCCGATAGCCCCAACGACAAAAAGGCCGCGCAAGTCTACCTGGAGCTGGAGCGCCGCCTGCGCGCCGCCAATGCGATGGACTTCGACGACCTGCTCGTGCGCGCGCTTGAGCTGCTGCGCACCCGCCCCGAGGTGCTCGATAAGTACCAAGAGCGCTTCCGCTACATTAGCGTCGACGAGTATCAGGACACCAACCACGTCCAGTACGAAATCGCCAACCTGCTGGCCGCCAAGTACCAAAACCTCATGGTCGTGGGCGACGATGACCAGTCCATTTATAGCTGGCGCGGCGCCGACATCACCAACATCCTGGACTTTGAGAAGGACTTTAAAGACTGCAAGACCGTCAAGCTGGAGCAGAACTACCGCTCTACGGGTCATATCCTGAACGCCGCCAACGCCGTGGTACGCCACAACTCGCAGCGCAAGGACAAGCGCCTGTTTACGGCCGAGGGCGATGGCGAGAAGATCCAGGCCTTCCAGGCGAGCGACGAGCGCGACGAGGGCCGCTGGATTGCCGGCGAGATCGAGAAGCTGCATGCCAAAGGCACGAGCTACGACGACATCGCCGTCTTCTACCGCACCAACGCCCAGTCGCGTATCCTCGAAGATATGTTCCTGCGCGCGGGCGTGCCCTACAAGATCGTGGGCGGCACGCGATTCTTCGACCGTGCCGAGATCCGCGACGTCATGGCCTACCTTAAGATGATCGTGAACCCGGCCGACGAGATGAGCGTCAAGCGCGTCATCAACACACCGCGCCGTGGCATCGGCTCCACCTCGATCCAAAAGATCGAGCAGCTGGCGCGCGACAACCGTTGCTCGTTCTTCCAGGCTTGCGAGATCGCGTGCGCCGAAACCGGCATGTTTAGCGCCAAGGTGCGCAACGGCCTGTCGAGCTTTGTCTCGCTGGTGCGCGAGGGCCGCCGCATGGACGGCGAGCTCAAGGACGTTGTCGAGATGATTGTCGATAAGACGGGCCTACTGCAGGCGTTTCGCGCCGAGGGCACCATGGAGTCCGAGAGCCGCGCCGAGAACATCCAGGAATTCCTGGGCGTCGCTGCCGAATTTGAGGAGACGCACGAGGATATCGAGGGTACGCTCGAGAGCTTGGAAGAGCTGCGCGCAGCCGGTGTTGCCGACGTGCCTGCCGGCGCCGAGCCCGAGCCCGTCGTGGTGAGCGCGCCTGCGCCCGAACCGGGGCCATCTGCCCCGGCATCCTCGTTTGAGGCACTTGTCGGCGCGCGCGATGCCGCAGGTTCCAATCCGCTCGATAGCCTAGCCGCCCCGGCGCTCTCACCGCAGGATGCCCTGGCCGCCGCCATCGCGGGCAACGCGTATGCCGCGCCGACGGAGCTGCCGGCGGGTGCCGTGCATGCCGACGAGATTGAGCGCACCTACGGTCCGCTCACCTGTAAGGCGCTGCCGGCACTCATGGAGTGGCTGGCCCTGCGCTCCGACTTGGATTCCCTGGCCGGCGAGACGCATGCCATTACCATGATGACCATCCACTCCGCCAAGGGCCTGGAGTTCCCGGCGGTGTTCGTGGCCGGCATGGAGGAGGGTATCTTCCCGCACGTGCACGACTTTGGCGGCAGCGATGACCCGGGCAAGCTCGAGGAGGAGCGTCGCCTGGCCTACGTCGCCATCACGCGTGCCCGTAAGCGCCTGTTCCTGACCTATGCGGCCACGCGTCGCACCTACGGCTCGACCTCTGCCAACCCGCGCTCGCGCTTCCTCAACGAGATTCCGTTTGAGGATATCGAGTTTAGCGGTATCGGTTCTGCCGGTTTTGAAGGCACGGGTTGGGAGAAGCGCGGCGACCGTCACGGCACCTTTGGCTCGGGCATGGGTTCGGATATGTATGGCGGCAAGGTATTTGGTTCGCATACGCGCTCGACCGGCGGTTCCGGTTCGCGTGGCGGATCGAGCTTTGACGATTTCTTTGGTGGCAGCAGTTACGGGACCGAGCGCCATCGTGGGGTCTCGCCCGACGCTGGCCGTGTTGCCTCGACCTTTGGCTCGGGCACACCGCGAGCCAAAAAGCCCTCGTCCAAGGTGTCCCCGACGGTGGAGCGCAAGGTTGATCGCGCCAGCGCGTCGCAGGACTTTGCCGCGGGCGATACCGTGAGCCACAAGACCTTTGGCACGGGTACCGTGATCTCGGTCGCCGGAGACATGATCGAGGTCCAGTTCGAAAAAACCGGCCAGACCAAAAAGCTTATGAAGGGCTTCGCTCCTATAGTGAAACTGACCTAGGCGGCTTTCCCAGGCACGGCACCTCGGCCTTCAATCGTCGGGCATGACCTCAAGGTCTATGCCCTCCTCTTTCAGGCCGATCTGCCGCACCTGGAAAACCCGTACATCCGGCTAGGCGGGCGTATAGGGCAACATCGCCTGCTCGGGCAGTCCTGCGCAAGACGGAGGCCACATTAAGTGGCCTCCTTTGCGTGCGGAACTCGCGATCGATGTTGCCCCATACGCCCGCCCAGGTCCTTGGGTAACGTTGCTGGACGAACGTCGCTTTTCTCGTTCGCTTTTTGATCTGGAGAGCCGGGTGGGCTGATAGAAAAATAGATGTGAGTAGGGGCTCTCCCATTTGATGAGCGGGGGAGCCTCTTTATTGCGCTTGGATTGTTTCTTATGACTTTAGGGATTGAGCGTTTTATACGATTCAGTATAATTTCAGATAGTTACTAAAATGTAACTGAAATGAAAAGGGTGATTGGACATGCTGCTAAATTGTCTCCCAAAAAGACTCTTCTCTTTAGAGCTCGCCATCGACCCGGAGCCAGTTGAGATGCAGATTCCTCGCATGCATCTTGAGCGGTATTCGCTTCGCTTGGCACGGCTTGGCATGTCTGAGCGGGGCCGTTTTATTGTTGCGGAACCTAAAGAACCGCCCAGTGTCATTTCGGCGCGAAATCTCGTCAATGCAGTGCGTACGTTAGATGCTCGTCCGGTGGCAATTTGCTGGGATGCTATGGATTTAGGTTTTATGCGCGCGCTTTCTTCAGAGGGAATCGCATATATCCGAGATGAGCGAAATGCGTTCCTGCCGTTTATCGGAGCCGTTATTTCAGATGAAGTGCTGGGTGCTTCTCCCGCTGCTCCGCTTTCGTCCCAATCTCAACGAATCGTCCTAAATCTCATTGCGGGACGATGGGTTAACTGCTCCGCCGGCGACCTAGCGCGTCTGTGTGGCAAAAGCGCGGCAAGCGTCAGCGGCTATCTTTCGGAAATCGCCGCTATAGCTCCTGGGTTGATTATGCGGGACGGCAAAAAGCGTATATTGTGTGACGCCGGGCTGTCGACCGAGACGTTGCTAGATGGGTTTGAGGACTATCTTCGCACGCCAGTTTTAGAGCGAATCCGGCTCAAGAAGGTTATCGAGAGAACAGAGCTACGTGCCGTTGATGCGCTGCTTTCCGGTGTGTCTGCCCTTAGCTATATGTCCGACCTTGCCCATGAAGACTCTGCTCCAACCATTGCTCTCGAAAAATATCAGCTAGAGGCCTTGAAAGAGCATATGGGCGACAGATGGCTGGAGGCTCAGTGGTACGAACCGGCGGCAGTTGTGATTGAGGTCTGGTCGTATCCCGTGGACGCGCCGTCCGATATTAGTTTTGACGCGACGGGTTTGCAGTGTGTCGACCCGTTTTCCTTATACGTTGCTTGCGCAAAAGCAGATTACAAAGAAGATCGTCTGCTCGACGCGGTCGAACAGCTCAGGAGGACGATATGTCAAAAGTGAGGGGAATAGAGCGATTTGCCGATGCCATGAGCGGCTGTAAAGGCGGTTACGTCCTTATTGGTGGAGGGGCCTGCAGCGTTCTATTTGACAATGAGGGCGATTCGTTTAGAGCTACTGAAGACTTGGATATCGTCGTAATTGTTGATGGGGAAGGCGTTGAATTCGCCACTGCATTGTGGGCATTTATCAAAGCTGTCGGATATGAGACTGGGAAGGTCGGCGATGGAAAGTGCACTTACTATCGGTTCTGTTTGCCCGAAGGATCAAGGCAAGTCCTAGACTATCCCGGCCAAATTGAGCTATTCGCCCGACATCCTGATTTTGTGCTCGAAGATGAAACGAGCGAAGTGGCACCTCTTTCCTTTGACGGGGCCGTATCAAGTCTTTCGGCAATTATTCTCGACGATGGCTACTACGAATTTATTCGCGACAACGCAACGAACGTAGAGGGCATTACGTTGCTCGATGCGCTCCATATCATTCCCCTCAAGATGCGTGCACACATTGATATCAATAGGAGCTATGAAGAAGGGCGCCATTGCAACGATAAAGATCGACGAAAGCATCGCTCGGATATTGTTCGACTTGCGGGTTTGTTGCCGCCTTCGGCTCGCTTGGAGCTAATAGAGCAAATGAGGGCTGACGCCGGAGACTTCTTTGCGGACTTTTCTTCTTATGTAAATCGGCAGACCGATCGTAAAGAGAGAGCGCGTCTTCAGGACACATTATCGTTTCTCGAAAAGGTCTACCTATAGGCACCTTGATTCGTTATGTATGGCGAGGGGCTCTCCCGTTTGATGAGCGGGGGAGCCCCTTGTTGCTTTTTGATTGTCGTAACTAGCCAGAGGCTCGCCGGGATGGGACGCGGGGTTTGGTCGATCGCGAGTTCCGCACGAGCCGGAGAGCACTTAATGTGCTCTCCGTGCGAGCAGGACTGTCCGAGCAGACGACCAAACCCCGCGCCCCATCCCGGGGAGCGCTCGGGGACCGGTAGCTTACAGGTGCGAGATGATCAGTTCCATCTTGCCTTCGAGGTCAATGGAGCTGACGGTGCTCGGGGCCAGCAGGTGGCTTCCCTTGCGGACGGGGTCGCCGCAGACGGTGCCTTCGCCGTCGATGACCGACAGGCACATGAAGGGCCAGCGCTGATCGAGGGTCTTGCTGCCGTCGACGCGCACGCGATCGACGGTGTAGCAGGGGTTGGACTCGAGCTCGGTCACGCCGTCCACCTCGGGCGCGGTCACCGTGCCGTCGGTCGGAGCCTGAGCATCAAAGTCGATGCAGTCGAGGCTCTGCTCAATGTGCAGCGGGCGCAGGTTGCCGTCGGTGCCGGGACGGTCGTAGTCGTACAGACGATATGTCACGTCGCTCGACTGCTGCGTCTCCAAAATGAGCGTGCCGGTCTTGATGGCGTGCACGGTACCGGAATCAATCTGGAAAAAGTCGCCCTTGTGAATCGGCAACACGTTGAGCATGTCGTCCCAACGTCCTTCCTCGATCATTTGTGCGGCCTCGGCGCGGTCCTTGGCACGCTGGCCGACGATGATCGTGGCGTCGGGCTCGCAGTCCAGCACATACCAACACTCGGTTTTGCCCAGGCTACCGTTCTCGTGCTCGGCAGCGTACTCGTCGTTGGGATGAATCTGGATCGAAAGGTCGTCCTTGGCGTCCAGAATCTTAATGAGCAGCGGGAACTCCTTGCCCTCGCAGTTGCCAAAGAGCTCGCGATGCTCGGCCCACAGCCACGACAGCGTGTGGCCGGCATACGGGCCCTCCGCAATCTGGCAGTCGCCGTTGGGGTGGGCCGAGATGGCCCAGCACTCACCGATGGGGCCATCGGGAATGTCGTAGCCAAATACGGTTTCGAGGTGGCGACCGCCCCAGATCTTCTCGTGGAAGATCGGCGTCAGCTTAATCAAATCGGACATGTTCATACCCCCATTGTGTTGCGCGGGCGCTGCACAAAACAGCTCAAAGCGAGCGCCCGGATGACTACAAAAACCTATGCCAACGTTACGTTGTGCAACTCAAAGCGGTCGCCAACGTTGCGCGAGACCGAATACTCAAAGGCGGCGCCGCTGTCCAAAAAGCCAATCTGGGTGAGCTCGAGCAGGGGAGAGCCAGGCTTGGTGTCCAAGCGCTCGGCTTCTTCCTCGGTTGCTGCCACGGCGCGAATGGTACGGTGGAAGCTCGAAATCTTCAGCCCACATTGCTCGCGGATGAAGTGGTAGACCGATCCGTACAGGTCCTTCTTTTTAAGGCCTGGAATCAGCTCGAGGGGCATGTAGGTGTACTCGATAACGATGGGCTTCTCATCGGCCTGACGCACGCGCACGATGTGATAGGCAAAGTCATCCTCGGCAATTCCCAGCTGGGCTGCGATGTCCGCTGGTGGATTAACAATCGAGAAATCGTAGACCACCGAGGTCACCTTCTCCCCGCGGTGCTCATACGAAAAGCCCTGGGCACGGTCGTTTTTGCCCTGGAAAAACGCCTGACCGGGAAGTCCCGCCGTGTCCTTAACGTAGGTACCCGATCCGCGTCGGCTGGTAATAAGACCTTCCTCGGTGATTTGCTCGATAGCTCGTTTGACGGTGATTTTGGAAACGCTATAGAGCTCGCAGAACTCAACGACGGTGGGAAGCTTGTCGCCCGGTTTAAGAGTGCCATCCTCGATGCTTCGACGAATATCTGCAGCTATCGCCTCGTATTTGGGAATCATTGAACCTCCTTTCCGACATATATCAATACGCAAGTAAGTATAACCCTTAACAAGGCACCCATATAACCTTTATCTAAGAAGCTCGAGAAAGAAAAAAGAAAAAGACGCTTTACTTTTAGAATTAGAGCGCTATAGTTTAAGCAACGAACGGAATCTTTCCGCAGAACAGGATCGACCGTTTGGGGACGGTTTTGTTTTGGCGGGTTGGATATCGGTATGACCGGTGCGCGCCCGCGCCGGATAACCTGCCAAAGCAAACCCGTCTCCAACCGGAAGCTCTAGAACACGAAAGCGAGGACTTTGATGGCACAGTATCAGCTGCCCAACGACTTCTTCTTTGGCGCTGCTATGTCCGGCCCGCAGACTGAGGGTCAGTGGAACCAGGGCGGCAAGCTCGAGAACCTGTGGGACACCTGGTCCATCCAGGATCTGGGCTCGTTCTACAACTGCGTTGGCTCTTACGCCGGCAATGACTTTATGGCCAAGTACCAGGAAGACCTTCGCATTTTGAAGGACTTGGGCCTGGATACCTATCGCACTTCCATCCAGTGGAGCCGTCTGCTCGATGCCGACGGCAACCTCAACGAGGAAGGCGCCGCGTGGTATCACGAGTTGTTCCGCGCCTCTCGCGAAGCCGGCCTGGAGCCGTTTGTCAACTTGTACCACTTTGACATGCCCACCTACCTTTTTAACCGTGGCGGCTGGGAGAGCCGTGAGGTTGTCGAGGCTTACGCACATTACGCCGACGTCGCCTTCCACGAGTTTGGCCAGGAGATCAAGTACTGGTTCACTTTTAACGAGCCCATTGTCGAGCCCGAGCAGCGCTATCAGGAGGGCGTGTGGTTCCCGCAGCTCCACGACTTTAGCCGCGCTCGCACCGTGCAGTATCACATCTCGCTGGCACATGCGCTGGCCGTGGCCAACTACCGTCGCGCCTATGACGAGGGCGCCGTTCGCAGCGATGCCAAGATCGGCATGATCAACTGCTTTACCCCGGTCTACACCAAGGAGAACCCCAGCGAGACGGACCTCGAGGCCGTGCGTATGACCAGCGGCATCAACAACCGCTGGTGGCTCGACCTCATTACCAAGGGCGAGCTTCCCGCCGACGTGCTCGACAGCCTGGCCGAGGGCGGCGTTAAGCTTCCGTTCCGTGCCGGCGACCAAGAGATTCTTAAGCAGGGTGTTGTCGACTGGCTCGGTTGCAACTACTACCACCCCACGCGCGTTCAGGCGCCGGCGAGCAAGATCGACCAGTACGGTCTGCCGCACTTTGCCGACGAGTACGTGTGGCCCGACGCCGTTATGAACGAGAGCCGCGGCTGGGAGATCTACCCGCAGGGCCTCTACGACTTTGGCATGGACTGCGCTAAGAACTACCCCGATCTTGAGTGGTTCGTTTCCGAGAACGGCATCGGCATCATGGACGAATACAAGAACCGAGACGCCGAAGGAACCATCCAGGATGACTACCGCGTCGACTTTGTACGCCAGCACCTGGAGTGGGTTGCCAAGGCAATTGCCGAGGGCGCCAAGTGCCGTGGATACCATTATTGGGCCGTCATCGATAACTGGTCTTGGGCGAATGCCTTTAAGAACCGTTACGGTTTTGTCGAGGTCGACCTTATGGACGGCTACAAGCGCCGCCTTAAGAAGTCGGCAGCTTGGCTCAAGCAGGTCGCCACGACTCACGTGGTTGATTAGCGAACGGGCGAACGCCCAGAGCGCGCGCCGCTGCGCGCAACACATGGCACATCTGGTGGCAGAGGGCGACAGACCACCGTGCGCATAGGAAAAGGCCGGATTTGAAAGTTAGGAGCAATCATGGCCAGTGACAACGGAAAGAGCTTCCTCGACAAGTTTGCCGAGGTCTCTGCGAAGGTGGGAAACCAGGTTCACCTGCGTTCCCTGCGTGACGCCTTCGCGACCATCACGCCGCTCTATATCCTTGCGGGTATCGCGGTTCTTATTAACAACGTCGTGTTCCCTCTGTTCCCGCTCGATGCGGCGGGCCTTGCCAACCTTCAGACGTGGGGTTCGGCAATTACGCTGGGCACCCTCAACGTCTCTGCCATTATCTTGGCCGGATTGATTGGCTACAGCCTCGCTAAGAACAAGCGTTTCGATAACCCGCTCGCTTGCGTGGTCGTCGCTATCTCTGCTTTCGTCATCATGATGCCGCAGCAGATCACCGCCTCGCTTGCCGCCACGAGCCCGCTGCTCACCGACAAGATCACCTCCGCCGAGGTCACGGGCGCCCTTTCGACTGCCAACACCGGCACCAACGGTCTGTTCTCGGCTATTATCATCGCCCTGCTTTCCGTCTCGCTCTTCATCAAGATTTCTGGCGTCGAGAAGCTCAAGGTTAAGCTGGGCGAGGGCGTGCCTCCCGCGGTCTCCAACTCCTTCAACGTCATGATCCCGATGCTGCTCAACCTCGCGATCTTCGCTCTTGCCGCAGCCCTGCTCGCCGTGTGCGCCGGCACCGATCTGTGCACCATCATCTCCACGTGCATCTCCAACCCGCTCAAGAGCATCATGAACGCCGGTCCGTGGGCTGTTATCCTCATCTACACCCTTGCTAACCTGCTGTTCTGCGTCGGTATTCACCAGTCCACCATCTCTGGCGCTACCGTCGAGCCGATCCTGACCATGCTCATCGTCGACAACATGGCTACCTTTGCCGCCGGTGGCACCATCCAGCCCGATCACTACATGAACATGCAGATCGTTAACAGCTTCGCCCTCATCGGCGGCTCGGGCTGCACCCTCATGCTTCTGCTCGACACGCTCCTGTTCTCCAAGAACAAGGCTTCCGAGACCGTTTCCAAGATGGCTATCCTGCCTGGTCTGTTCAACATCAACGAGCCGGTTATCTACGGTTACCCCATCGTGTACAACCTGCCGCTCATGATTCCGTTTGTCCTTCTTCCCGATCTGTTCATCGGCATCACCTATGGCCTTACCTGCGCAGGCATCATCAGCCCCTGCATCGCCCAGGTGCCCTGGACTATGCCTCCCGTCATCAATGCCCTGCTCGCTACGGGCTTTGACTGGCGCGCCGGCGTGTGGCAGGCTCTCGAGATTGTCATTGGCATGGCCGTCTACCTGCCCTTTATGAAGATTTCCGAGAAGGCAATCGCCAAGCAGGAGGCTCTCGCCGAGTAGAACGCCTAACGTTCGTCCCTTTCACCGCTGCGGGCGCCGGTACGCGGTGCCGGTGCCCGCAGCTCTCTCCCTTGCGTAAAGATGCAGGGGGTGGGAACAATAGCTGCAAAGAATGAAACCAGTCGTCGTCTGCGCGCCGCGCAGTTATAAGGAGGAAACCATGAAGAAGATCATGCTCTGCTGCAATGCCGGTATGTCCACGAGCCTGCTGGTCCAGAAGATGCAGGCCGAGGTCGCGAACCGTGGCCTGGAAATTGAGGTCGAGGCTCGCCCCATGAACGAGGCCCACGATCACCTGGACGAGTGCGACATGTTGCTGCTTGGCCCGCAGATCGGCTACACCAAGGGCGATTTTGAGAAGGAGGCCGCTGGCCGCTTCCCGGTCGAGGTCATCAACATGGTCGACTACGGCCGCATGAACGCTGCCGGCATCATCGACCACTGCGTCAGCGTGATGGGCTAGGTGCAGCATATGGAGGATATGAACGAGTTGCAGATGACCTGCTTCGAGATCATCAGCTACGTCGGTACCGCCAAGAGCATGTACATCAATGCCGTGCAAAAGGCCAAGGAGGGCGATTTTGACGCCGCCGAGGAGCTTATTAAGCAGGGCGACGAGGCTTACAACGGTGGCCACGATGTCCATATGGGGCTCCTTAAAAAGGAGGCCAACGGCGAGCGTAACGGCGAGGCCCCGTTGATTCTGCTGCATGCCGAGGACCAGATGGCCGGCACCGAGACCATGCGCGTCATGGCGACGGAGCTCATCGAGATCCACAAGCAGCTGCAGGCACTTAAGGCCTAGTCGGCGTTATCGCCGCGACGGACCGTGCGGTCCAACAGACAACAGAGCCCCTTTGACGGGCGCCGGGAGTCTCCGCCTCCCGGCGCCTTTTTTTGGGGATGGTCTTGCGCGGTCTGTTGAGCGGTCAATTGCGTTTCCCCAGATAAAACCTGCCAAAACAAACCTGTCCCTTTTTGGTAGGTTTTTGCCTTGGGAGCGGTACCATACTGGCAATGTTTAAACGAGAAAGGTGGGCTCCCATGGAACCTAAGCAGTACTACATCGGCATTGACGTCGGCGGCACTTCGGTCAAGGAGGGTCTGTTCGACGAGGACGGCAACCTGCTGGCCAAGGCCAGCGTGCCTACGCCTCCTATCGTTGACGCCGCGGGCTTTGCCGCGGTGACCGAGGCTATCGACCAGGTGGTCGCCAAGGCTCAGATTCCGCGTGCCTTTGTGGCGGGCATTGGTCTGGCCGTTCCGTGCCCCATCCCGGCATCGGGCGATGCCAAGGTCAAGGCCAACATTGCCATTAACCTGCCCGAGCTGAGAGTCGCCATTCAGGAGCACTGCCCCGACGCGGTCGTTAAGTACGAGAACGATGCCAACGCCGCTGCCATGGGCGAGGCCTGGCTCGGCTCTGCCAAGGGCGTGCAGAACGTGGTGATGGTCACCATCGGTACCGGCGTGGGCGGCGGCGTTATCGTTAACGGCGACGTGGTATCGGGTGTTGTGGGCGCCGGCGGCGAGATTGGCCACATGTGCCTGAACCCGGCCGAGGAGCGCACCTGTGGCTGTGGCGGCCATGGCCACCTGGAGCAGTATTCCAGCGCCACCGGCGTGGTGAGCAACTACCTTGCCGAGTGCAAGAAGGCGGGCGTCGAGCCCATCGAGCTCACCGGCCCCTCCGATTCCAAGGACGTGTTCCAGGCCTGCCGCGAGGGTGACAAGCTCGCGCTTGCCGCGGCCGATACCATGGCCGACTATCTCGGCCGCGCACTGGCGCTTATTGCCAACGTGGTTGATCCCGAGATGTTCCTCATCGGCGGCGGCGCCTCCGCCTCGGCCGATGTCTACCTCGACAAGGTTCGCGAGCACTTTAAGCAGTACGCGCTTTCCGCCTCGCGCGAGACACCCATCAATGTCGCTTCGCTCGGAAACGACGCCGGCATCATCGGTGCCGCCTGCGTAGCCCTGCGCGCCGCCGGTAAATAGCTGGTGCAAGGGGGACAGGTTACTTTGCACCAACATGGTGCAAAAGGGACAGCCTTGGCCCCCGTGCCTGCCCCAATTTGTGCCGCGGCCCTTCCATCTCATAGGGTTCGGCGTCAGCGTGCTACCATAGCTATGTCCAAGTACACATATCAAGTGGAGGATATCCATGGCAAACGTTCTTGTCTTTGGTCACCAGAACCCCGATAACGACGCCATCATGAGCGCCGTCGTCCTGTCCCAGCTGCTCAACCAGGTTGAGTATGCCGGCAACACCTACGAGGCCTGCGCCCTTGGTCAGCTTCCGGCCGAGTCCGCCAAGCTGCTCGCCGACGCCGGCATCGCCGAGCCCCGCGTGATCGAGTCCGTCGAGGCCGGTCAGCTCGTCGTCCTCACCGACCACAACGAGTCTGCCCAGTCCGTCGCCGGCCTTAAGGACGCCACGGTCTTTGGCGTTGTCGATCATCACCGCATCGGCGACTTCGAGACCGCCGGCCCGCTGCATTACATCTGCCTGCCCTGGGGCTCCAGCTGCACCATCGTCACCAAGCTCGCCGGCGTGCTCGGCGTTGAGCTTTCCGACGTCCAGGCCAAGCTGCTGCTCTCGGCCATGATGACCGACACGCTCATGCTCAAGAGCCCCACCACCACCGATGTCGACCGCGCTGTCGCCGCCAAGCTCGGCGAGCAGGTGGGTGTCGACCCGGTCAAGTTTGGCATGGAGGTCTTCCTCACCCGTCCGTCCGGCTCCTTCACCGCAGCCGAGATGGTCGGCAACGACATCAAGATGTTCGAGCCCGCCGGCAAGAAGCTGCTCATCGGCCAGTACGAGACCGTCGACAAGAGTCGTGCGCTCGGCATGATCGACGAGATTCGCGAGGCCATGCGCGCCTACGCCGCCGAGAAGGGTGCCGATGGCATTGTCCTGTGCATCACCGACATCATGGAGGAGGGCTCGCAGGTCCTGCTCGAGGGCGAGACCGAGGCCGCTCAGAAGGGCCTGGGCATTGCCGACGAGCACGACGGCGTCTGGATGCCGGGTGTCCTCTCCCGTAAGAAGCAGGTCGCTGCCCCCATCATGGCCGCCTGCTAGGTTTAGTTGACCAAACGCCACGACCGGATCGCGGACGTCCCGCGCTCCGGTCGTTTTTTGTGCACGGCGCCGCGTCGTCTCTTGGACAGGCGTGCCCGTGCCGTTGAGCAAATAATGTTCAACCTGTGGTTCCGCTTTTCGGCCACGCCTGCGTGCTTGTCGTGCAGGGTAGGCTAGATGCAAGCGTAATACGTTAGAGCGCGGCGCCGCCACTTGGGCGGGCCGTGCTTTTTTAAGACGGGAGCTTTCCCGTGAAAGGAGCCGCCCATGGCAGCAACTGAGCAGCTGTTCAACGTTCGTGAGCGCAAGCGCTTTGAACGTCACGACATTTGGGAGCGCATCGCCGAGAACGGCACGATTTCCGCCGCCGTCATGGTCTTCGCCGCTATCGCCGCCGTTATCTGCGCCAACACCGATGCCTACGAGGCCATCCATCACTTTTTGGAGACCCCGCTGTATGTGGGCCTGGGCAACCTTACGGCTGGTCTCACCGTTGAGCTTTTCGTCAACGACTTCCTCATGGCGATTTTCTTTTTGTTGGTGGGCATTGAGCTTAAGTACGAGATGACGGTCGGCGAGCTCAAGAATCCGCGTCAGGCCATGCTTCCCATGTTGGCGGCGGTGGGCGGCGTCGTCGTTCCCGCCTGCATCTACCTGATCTTTAACCATGCCGGCGCCCGCAACGGTTGGGCCATCCCCATGGCAACCGATATTGCCTTTGCGCTGGGCGTGCTGTCGCTTTTGGGCAACCGCGTTCCCAACGGCGTGCGCGTGTTCTTCTCGACGCTCGCTATCGCCGACGACCTGATCTCCATCGCCGCCATCGCCATCTTCTACGGTCAGAGCCCCAATCCGTTTTGGTTGGGCGCCGCCGCGCTTGTGACCTGCGCGCTCGTGTGGCTCAACAAGACGCAGCATTACCGCCTTGCCCCGTATTCGGTACTGGGGCTGCTGTTGTGGTTCTGCATGTTCAAGAGCGGCGTACATGCCACGCTTGCTGGCGTCATCCTGGCCTTCACCATTCCGGCCAAGTGCGGCGTCAAGCTCGATAGTCTCACCGATTGGCTGGGCGAGTGCCTGCCGCTGCTCGATGACCGCTACGACGACGAGGCACACATCCTGGGCCAGCATGACTTTACCGTCTCGACTACCAAGGTCGAGCGCGTCATGCACCGCGTGACCCCGCCGCTTATCCGCATGGAGCGTCTGATCTCCACGCCGGTCAACTTTGTGATCCTGCCGATCTTTGCGTTCGTAAACGCTCAGGTTCGTTTAGTGGGCGTGGACATGAGCACGCTGCTCACCGATCCGGTGACGCTCGGCGTGTACTTTGGCATGCTGCTGGGCAAGCCGATCGGCATCTTTGGTATGACGTTTGCCCTGGTTAAGCTTAAGGCCTGCGAGCTGCCGCACAATGTCAACTGGCACATGATTGCCGGCGTGGGCATTCTGGGCGGTATCGGCTTTACCATGTCGATTCTCATCAGCGGCCTTGCCTTCCCGACGGCCCAGTTTGAGGTTCTTGCAGCCAAGGCCGCTATTCTCGCCGGTTCGGTCACCGCAGCCGTGCTCGGCATGATCTACATGAGCGTGGTCTGCAAGCATCCCTCGCCCAAAGACGAGTAAGAGCGCGAAAACCGGCTCCAGAACCGATTCGGGCGCGTCCAAAATGCGGATTCTGGCGGTGCTTGCCGCCTGCCAGACACGCCAGTGGTCAAAAAACGCCGTTTGTGAGTACTGTCACAAACGGCGTATCATTTTAGGTGCGGAAAATAATGAACAAAGTTATAAGAACTGTACGTTAATGAGTGACCATCGACTTCCAATTTGGCGCTAGCTGACGGTGATTAGGAAGTTTCAAGTCGAGTTTTGCCGATTTCGACCAAAAATCGCTGCTACTAAAAAGGTAACAGTACTCATATTTGCCCTTTTTTGGCCACAAGCCCTAAAACAAGCCTCGCCAAGGTCGGGAAGCGGGCCAAATCGCCGGCCTCGAGGCTTATTCCACCGTTCCGTAGACGGCGCCCCAGCCGTGGGCGGCCAAGGCGGAGTTGAGCTGGTCGCAGAGTGACTGGCGGTCGTAATAGCCGGGCGGTAGCAGGTTGACGATTTCCATGAGATCGGGCGCCAGGTCCAAGATTTCGGCCTGTACGATCAGGTCCAGGCGGTCGATGGCATGGCGGTCGTAAAACAGCCCGTCGACCAGGCGCTGCAGGTCGCCGAATTCCTCGGCCCTAAACGATCCGTACTCCATAGTGCCTCCTTGGGCGCCCCACGCCGCCATGCGCGGCGATTCGTAATTCATTGCGATGAACTTAATCTATCACGGCTTCATACCGTTGTGGCGGTGGCGGTCTATACTTAGACGAACTGCAACGTACCGCTTCGCGAAAGGTCGCACCCATGCAGACGATCTACCAGAAGATGGAAACCACCGAACTCGATGCCGCCATCGAGGCGCTCAAAGCCGAGGTCGCCGAGGTCAAGGCCAAGGGCCTGGCGCTCGACATGGCCCGCGGCAAGCCGTCGCCCTCCCAGGTGGACATCTCTCGACCTATGCTCGATATCCTCAATGCCGATGCCGATCTGCACGACGGCAACGTCGACTGCTCCAACTACGGCTGCTTTGAGGGCATTCCCTCGGCACGCAAGCTAGCGGGGGAGTTCCTGGGGTGCCCTGCCGAGCAGACGCTCGTGCTGGGCTCGTCGAGTTTGCTGATTGAGCATGACATCGCCGGTATGTTCTGGCGTTGCGGCTCGTGCGGCAGCGAGCCCTGGGACGCCTACGAGGCCGCGCACGACGGCAAGAAGGTCAAGTTCCTGTGCCCCGTTCCCGGCTACGATCGCCACTTTGGCATCACCGCCGACTTGGGCATCGAGAACGTCCCCGTCGCGATGACCGACAACGGCCCCGACATGGACGAGGTTGAGCGCCTGGTTGCCGCCGACGATTCCATCAAGGGCATCTGGTGCGTGCCCAAGTATTCCAACCCCACGGGCATCACCTTTAGCGAGGACACTGTGCGCCGCCTGGTCGAGATGCCCACGGCCGCGCCCGATTTCCGCATCTTTTGGGACAACGCTTACTGCGTGCACGACCTGTACGACGAGACCGACGAGCTCGCAAATATCTTTGACCTCGCTCGCGCGGCGGGCACCGAGGATCGCGTGGTGGCCTTTGCCTCGACGTCCAAGATCACCTTCCCGGGCGCCGGCATCGGCTTTATTGGTGCGAGCCCCGCGGTTATCGCCGAGTTCTCCAAGCGCCTGAAGGCCGGCCTCATCAGCGCCGACAAGCTCAACCAGCTGCGTCACGTGCGTTTCCTTCCCACCATCGAGGCGGTCAAGGAGCACATGAAAAAGCATGCCGAGTTCCTGCGCCCGCGCTTTGAGGCCGTTGAGCGTAAACTCACCGAGGGCTTGGGCAACACGGGTTGCGCCACTTGGACTCATCCCCATGGCGGCTACTTTGTGAGTTTCGATGGCCCCGAGGGCTCGGCCCAGAAGGTCGCCGCGCTTTGTGCCGACCTGGGCGTCAAGCTCACGCCGGCTGGTGCCACCTGGCCTTATGGCAAGGATCCGCGCGACACCAACATCCGCATCGCGCCGAGCTATCCCACGGTCGAGGACCTGGAGGCCGCGCTCGATGTGCTGGTGCTGGCTGTCAAGCTCGTCGCTGCCGAGCTTGCGCGTGCCGAGCGCGCCTAACGCGTAGGGCCCCGCAAGTCCGCGCCTAGTACTATCCGCACTTTCGATACGTAAAGGAGCGTATACATGGATTTGGGTATTTCCACCAACCCCACGCCAGAGCTCTACACCATTAAGGTGACCGGTGAGATCGATATCTCTAACGCCGATAGCCTGCGCAATGCCATCGACCTGGCGCTCGAGCAGCCCACCGAGGCCGTTGAGCTCGATTTTGCCCAGGTGAGCTACATCGATTCGACGGGCATTGGCGTGCTTGTGGGCGCCGCACACCACGCAGCTGATCATGGTAAGCGTTTTAGCTGCGTCAACGTGCAGCCCCCGGTGATGCGCGTGGTTCAGCTGTTGGGCGTCGACCAGGAGATTTCGATCACCGCTGCATAATCTTTGCCCCCAAAAGGGCGTGCCGTTTGGCATATGTTTGTGATGCGCTCGGACGTTTTGGCGTCCGGGCGCTATACTTGACCGAATGAATAGACGAGTTCCGGCCGAATGGCGCGGTGCGGGCTCGACTCACATCGAGCCTTGGAGGTATGTGTGTTTGGTATTGGAGAGGGTGAGCTCGCGATCATCGTGGTCTTCGGCTTTTTGCTGTTTGGCCCGGATAAGCTCCCGCAGATGGGCCGCACGATCGGCCGTGCCATCCGTCAGTTCCGCGAGACGCAGGAAAAGATGACGGCCGTTGTTCAGTCCGAGATTATCGATCCGGTGAGCGAGGCCGCGTCGGCCCCGGTCAAGCCCAAGAAGGCCGCTGCGACCGACGACGATTCCGATGCGGACGAGGATGCCGCCGAGACGGCAGCGCCCGCCAAGAAGGAGACCTTTGCCGAGCGTCGCGCCCGTCTTGCTGCCGAGAAGGCCGCAAGCGAGGGTGCTGCTGAGGGCGAAGGCGCTGTTGATGAGGCCGAGGGTACAGAGCCTGCTGCTGCCGTCGAGCCCGAGCCTGCTGCAGAGCCCGAGCCCGAGCCGGCAGAGCCCACGACGGCTGACCTCTACGCCCGTCGTCCCCGCAAACGCAAGGCCGTCGTCGACCAGCTCGCTCGCGAGCTCGAGGTCGAGGACGATGCCGAGGCTGCTGCCGCCGACGCCCCGAAGGGAGGCGATGAGTAATGCCGATCGGACCTGCGCGCATGCCGCTCTTCGATCACCTGGGAGAGCTTCGTCGCCGCCTGACTATCGTGGTCGTATCGGTGTTTGCCGCCGCTATCGTGCTGTATTTCGCCACGCCTGTGGTGCTCGATATCCTGGAAGACCCCATCCGCTCCTTTGTGCCGGACGGTAAGTTCTACATCACCACCACGCTCGGCGGCTTTGGCCTGCGCTTCTCGCTGGCCATCAAGATGGCCGTGGTCATGTGCACGCCCATGATCATCTGGCAGATCCTGGCATTTTTCCTGCCGGCACTGCGCCCCAACGAGCGCAAGTGGGTTGTGCCCACGGTGCTCGCCTCGACGGTTCTGTTCTTCCTGGGTGCCATCTTCTGCTACTTCATCATCATCCCGGCGGGCTTTGAGTGGCTCATCGGCGAGACCTCGGCCGTCGCTACGGCGCTGCCCGACCTGGAGAACTACGTCAACATGGAGCTGCTCTTTATGATCGGCTTTGGCGTGGCGTTTGAGCTGCCGCTCATCATCTTCTATCTGTCCGTCTTTCACATCGTGTCCTATGCGGCCTTCCGCAGCGCCTGGCGCTACGTGTACGTGGGCCTGCTCGTGGGCTCGGCTGTGATCACGCCCGACGGCTCGCCCGTTACGCTGGGTCTCATGTATGGCGCCCTGCTCTCGCTCTACGAGATTTCGCTCGCCATCGCTCGCGTGGTCATTACCGCGCGCGAGGGCAAGGAGGGCCTGTTCGTGAGCCGTCTGGACCTGTTCTCGGACGACGAGGACGACGAGGAGTAAATCGGTATGCACGAGGTTGGCATTGTCAACGGCATACTCGATACAGTGATTCGCGCGGCGCGTGGGGCGGGGGCCTCGCGCGCCGTTTTGGTAACGCTGCGTATCGGGGATATGACCGAAGTTGTGCGCGAGGCGCTCGACTTTGCGTGGGAGACGTTTCGCGACGAGGACCCGCTCACGCGCGGCTGCGAGCTTGCCGTGGAGGAGGTCCATCCACAAAGCGAGTGTCTAGACTGCGGCGAGGTTTTCGACCACGATCGCTTCCACTGTCGCTGTCCTCAGTGTGGTGGTGCCAACGTGCGCCTACTGCACGGCCGCGAGCTCGATATCGCAAGTATCGAAATCGAAACCCCCGACGATTAGCCCGCTAGCCATCTGGTGATGGGGTATAAAGGGGCCAAAGTAAGGAGCGCTAAGTATGGCCGAGAAAACGATTGATATTGCATCGCCGATTCTGTCGCGCAACGAGCGCCTGGCAGATCAGCTGCGTCAGCGATTTAATGAGACAAACACCTACGTGATCAATGTGCTGTCGAGCCCCGGCTCGGGCAAGACCACCACGATTCTGGGCACCAACGAGCGCCTGCGTGACAAAGCCGGCCTGCGCTGTGCTGTCATCGAGGGCGATATCGCCTCGGACGTCGACGCCATCACCATGAAGGAAGCCGGCATGCCCGCCATTCAGATCAACACGGGCGGCCTGTGCCACCTCGAGGGCAACATGATCATGGAGGCCGTCGATGCCTTCGACCAGGCCGTCGGTCTGGAGAACATCGACGTCATCTTTATCGAAAACGTGGGCAACCTGGTCTGCCCGGTCGACTTTGACCTGGGCGAGAACCTGTCCATCATGATTCTCTCGGTGCCCGAGGGCGACGACAAGCCCATCAAGTACCCGGGCATCTTCCAACACGCCGGCGCGCAGCTGCTCAACAAGGTCGACGTGGCTCCGGCTTTCGATTTTGACATGGATAGGTATACTAAGACACTCGATGACCTCAATCCGCAGGCGCCGCGGTTTGCCGTGAGCGCGCGCAAGGGCGAGGGCATGGATGCCTGGTGCGATTGGCTCATCGGGCAGATTGAGCAAGCAAGGGCGTAAGTCGGCCGCCATACGGGCGGGCGTAGCCGCAGAGACACGAGATAGGAGCCTCTTTTGAAGCTCATCATCGCAGAGAAAAACGACGCCGCGCGTCAGATTGCCGAGCGTCTGTCCACGGGCAAACCCAAAAAGGACAAGGTGTACAACACCGCCATCTACCGTTTTGAGTGGAAGGGCGAGGAGTGCGTGACCATCGGCCTTGCCGGTCACATCCTTGCGCCCGATTTTTGCGACAGCGTGCTGTTCGATAAAAAGCTGGGCTGGTATTCGGTCACCGAGGACGGCGAGATGCTGCCGGCCGATATGCCCGATGGCCTGGCACGTCCGCCGTACGATACCAAGCGTAAGCCGTTCCTTGCCGATGGCATTTCCATCAAGGGCTGGAAGCTCGAGAGCCTGCCGTATCTCACCTGGGCGCCCGTCATTAAGCTTCCGGCCGAGAAAGAGCTCATCCGCTCGCTTAAGAACCTCGCCAAAAAGTCCGACAGCGTCATCATCGCCACGGACTTCGATCGCGAGGGCGAGCTGATCGGTTCGGACGCCCTCAACAAGGTGCGCGAGGTGGCGCCCGACTTGCCGGTCGCCCGCGCCCAGTATTCTTCGTTTACCAAGGCCGAGATCACGCAGGCCTTCGATAACCTTGTCTCGCTCGACCAGAACCTGGCCGACGCCGGCGAGAGCCGTCAGCACATCGACCTCATTTGGGGTGCGGTGCTCACGCGCTACCTGACGCTCGCCAAGTTTGGCGGCTTTGGCAACGTGCGTTCCGCCGGCCGCGTGCAGACGCCGACGCTTGCCCTGGTGGTCGAGCGCGAGCGCGAGCGCATGGCGTTTGTGCCCGAGGACTATTGGCAGATTCGCGGCATGGGCGCCGCGCAAGGCGCTGCCGAGGACGATCGCTTTAAGATCGCGCACAAGACGGCGCGCTTTACCGACAAGGATGCTGCTGAGACGGCGTACGGTCACGTTGACGGCGCTACGACGGCAACCGTCGCCGCGGTGACCAAGCGCTCGCGTAAGCAGCAGCCGCCCACGCCGTTTGCGACGACCTCGCTGCAGGCTGCCGCCGCGGCCGAGGGCATCTCGCCTGCGCGTACGATGCGCATCGCCGAGTCCCTCTACATGGCCGGTCTCATCAGCTACCCGCGTGTCGATAACACCGTGTATCCCGCGACGCTCGATCTGGGCGCCGTGGTGAGCGACCTGGCAAAGATCAACCCGGCGCTGGCGCCCGTGTGCAAAAAGGTGCTCGCCGGCCCCATGAAGCCCACGCGCGGCAAGGTCGAGACCACCGACCACCCGCCTATCTACCCCACGGGCGAGGGCGATCCGTCCACGCTCGACGGCGGCCAGCGCAAACTCTATGACCTCGTCGCCCGTCGCTTCCTGGCAACGCTCATGGGGCCCGCGACCATCGAGAACACCAAGCTCGAGCTCGACGTCAACGGCGAGCCGTTCGTGGCTTCGGGCGACGTGCTCGTGACCCCGGGCTTCCGCGAGGCATATCCGTACGGCCTCAAGCGCGACGAGCAGATGCCGCCGCTTGAGCAGGGCGACACGGTCGACGTGTTCGACATTAAGCTCGAGGCCAAGCAGACCGAGCCGCCCGCGCGCTACAGCCAGGGCAAGCTCGTGCAGGAGATGGAAAAGCGCGGCCTGGGCACCAAGTCCACGCGCGCGAGCATCATCGAGCGCCTGTATGCCGTGCGCTATCTCAAAAATGATCCCGTTGAGCCGAGCCAGCTGGGCATCGCCATCATCGACGCGCTGTCGCAGTTTGCCCCGCGCATCACGAGCCCCGATATGACCAGCGAGCTCGACGGCGACATGACCCGCGTGGAGCGCGGCGAGGATACCGAAGAGCATGTCGTGACACACTCGCGCGCGCTGCTGGCCGGCGTGCTCGACGAGCTGCTCAAGCATACGCAGGAGCTGGGCGACGCCATCAGCGACGCCGTCACGGCCGATGCGCGCGTGGGCGCCTGCCCCAAGTGCGGCAAGGACCTGGTTATGAAGACGAGCGCCAAGACCCGCGGCAGCTTTATCGGCTGCATGGGTTGGCCCGACTGCGACGTGACCTATCCGGTGCCGAGTGGCGTCAAGGTGAGCCCGCTCGAGGGCGAGGCCGCCGTGTGCCCCGAGTGCGGCGCGCCGCGCATCAAGTGCCAGCCATTCCGCCAGAAGGCCTTCGAGATCTGCGTGAACCCCACGTGCCCCACCAACTACGAGCCCGATCTTAAGGTGGGCGAGTGCAAGGTGTGTGCCGAGGCCGGACGTCACGGCGACCTGATCGCGCACAAGAGCGAGAAGAGCGGCAAGCGCTTTATCCGCTGCACCAACTACGATGACTGCGGCGTGAGCTATCCGCTGCCGGCGCGCGGCAAGCTCGAGGCGACGGGCGAGACCTGCCCCGAGTGCGGCGCCCCCATCGTGGTGGTCAACACGGCGCGCGGTCCGTGGCGTATCTGCGTCAACATGGACTGCCCGACCAAGGAGAAGAAGCCCGCCCGCGGTCGCAAGACCACAACCAAGGCGAGCACGGCAAAGAAGACGACGGCTAAGAAAGCCACTGCCGCCAAGAAGACGACCGCGAAGAAGTCGACTGCCAAGAAAGCAGCCGCCGACAAGTAACGGCGCAGTCGAAACATTGCCCAAAAAAACGAGCGAGGACCCCGCGATCCTCGCTCGTTTTTTTGACCGGCAGTTAGGGACGTTCCTTTTCTGCCGGCAGTTTAGGAACGTCCCTAACTGCCGGCTCGGGAACGACAAAGCGCTAGTTCACCTCGACAGGCTTAGCGCCGGGATAGCGCTCCTCAAAGTCTAGGCGGTACTTATTGTCATTGGTGCCCGCCACGTTGTCGCGCGACAGCGGCGCCACGATCTCATTCTTGTGGTCCGCAGGCTTGGCGTATTTCAGGCTGATCTCCCAGGCATCACAGATTGCGTCAATGCGGTGATCCAGGTCGTCGTACAGGGCGATGATATCCTTCCAGGAGCTGTAGTTCTTGGAGCTCGTCGGGACGTCCAGGTCCTCGAC
Source organism: uncultured Collinsella sp. (assembly GCA_937966215.1). Lineage (GTDB taxonomy): Bacteria > Actinomycetota > Coriobacteriia > Coriobacteriales > Coriobacteriaceae > Collinsella. The sequence continues at coordinate 60,810 of CALCKK010000013.1, forward strand.
GATGTCGTAATACTGCTCGATGGTGTCCTCCGTGCGCTCGGCGACGTCGGCGAGATTTTGACGGGTGGTTCGATCCTCTTCCAGATAGTTGCCGTTGAAGTTCTGCGCGCAGCCACGGACCTGGCTGTCGAGATCTTCGAGCAAGTCGTAGTATTCGCTCAGGCGACGGTAGAGGTTCTGCTCGGAGAGCGTTGCTTCGCCGCCATCCTCGTCGTCATCGTCATCATCGTCGTACAGGCTGTTGGGATTGCCGAGAGGCTTTAGGTCATCGTCGTCGACGTCATGGTGCAGCTTAGCTACCTCGGCAGTCGTCTGCGTGGCGGCGTTGTCGAACGGTCTGATCGCAAAGAAGATGACCAGGGCGATGATGATCGCCACCAGCACAACGATAACGGCGATAAGCGGCCCGGTGCCGCTCTTTTTGGGAGCGGGGGTCTGTGGCGAAGCGGGCGCGTATGCGGGAGCCGGCTGCTGTTGGGGCGAGCCGCTCGCGACGGGTATGCGCTGCGTGGTCTCGACGGCTTCGGTCCTTGCGGCGGGGTCGGGGCTATAGGCGAGGGGGTCGTCCGCCTTGGCTTGCGGCGTATCAAGGGAGCCGGTCTGCTCAAAAGCGGGCTGGCTATCGCTCGCGGCTGTTTGCTCAACGGGTGCACCGCACGAGGTGCAGAACTTGGCATTATCTTCAAGAAGCTTGCCGCACGAGGCGCAATACCGAGACATTGCCACTCCTTTCGCCACATTTCAATGCAATACGACGATTATACCCAGCATCCAAAATTCCCCATCATACGTTGCGGTGAAATAGGGACTGTTTGGCGGTCTCAGAGCTTCAATCAGTCCCTATTTCACCGCAACTTTGGAAAGGCGCCTTTAGCCATTGGGGACGTGCCGAGCACTGGGGTATCATGGCTTGGTTGCTATAACTCGCATTTACGCGCCTTGTAGGAAGGGGCTGCGCCCATGGCTTTTGAGCCTGCTCAACATAGCTTTATCACGCTCGAGGGCGTCGACGGTGCCGGCAAGTCCACGCAGGCGCGCCTGCTTGCCCGTGCGCTCGACCTTGCCGGCTACCAGGTTGTGACCCTGCGTGAGCCGGGCGGCACTGCCATCAGCGAAAAGATTCGCGCCCTGCTGCTCGACCCTGCCAACACGACGATGGGCGATACCTGCGAGCTGTTGCTCTACGAGGCTGCGCGTGCCCAGCTGGTGCACGAGGTCATCGCGCCCGCCCTCGCTGCCGGCAAGGTGGTCCTGTGCGATCGCTTCTACGATTCCACGACCTGCTACCAGGCGTTTGCCGATGGCCTCGATCGCCAGATAGTGCGCGACGCCAACAACCTGGCCGTCGCGGGTACGCACCCGGCGCTCACACTCGTCTATCACATCGCGCCCGAGCAGGCGGCGCTGCGCATGGCAGCCCGTGGCGCGGCAGATCGCATGGAGGCAAAAGGCGTGGCATTCCAGGAGCGTGTCTACCAGGGCTTTTGCGCAATCGCTGCCGAGGAGCCAAACCGCGTAAAGCTCATCGACGCCACTGCGACCGTCGAGGAAGTCTTCGAGAAGACGGTCGAGCAGGTTCGCGCGTATGGTCTCGACATTCCGCAGGAAGCCGTTGCCGCCGCGCTTGCCAAGGAGGCCGAGTAGCATGGCCCCCGCTCAGGCAAGCCTGCTGGCCAAGCTCGACACCCAAGAGCGCGTGCGCGACTTTTTGACCAATGCCGTCGCTAGCGGTCGCGCGTCGCACGCCTACCTGTTTTTGGGCGCGCCCGGCGCGGGCAAGCTCGACGCCGCGTGGGCGCTCGCCCAAGCCTTCCTGTGCGAGCAGGACGGCTGCGGCGCATGCGACAGCTGCGTGCGCGTCTCTCGACATACGCATCCCGACGTGCACTATTACACGCCCGAGAGCGCCACGGGTTACCTCATCGCCCAGACCCGCGAGCTGCTCGACGACGTGCCGCTGGCGCCCATCCGCGCCAAGGCAAAGGTCTACATCATCGACCGTGCCGAGCAGCTGCGCGCCAACACCGCCAACGCGCTGCTCAAAACGCTCGAGGAGCCGCCCGAGGGCGTCATGTTCATCCTGTTGGGTACCTCGGCAGACGTGATGCTGCCCACCATCGTGAGCCGCTGCCAGTGTGTGCCGTTTCGGCTGGTGTCTCCCACCGTGGCCGCGCAGGTCGTGAGCCGCGCCACCGGGCAGGATCCCGCGCGCTGCCGCATGGCCGTCGCCGTGGCGGGAAGCCCCACGCGTGGTATCGAGTTCCTCAAGAGCGCCGAGCGCCAGGACGCCCGTCGCCAGATGATCCGTGCCATCGACTCACTCATTGCCGCCGACGAGGCCGATGTACTCAGCCGTGCCAAGTCGCTCATCGTCGCCGTCAAGGCGCCGTTGGCCGAGGTCAAGTCCACGCAGGAAAAGGTGCTCGAGCAAAATGCCGACTACCTGTCGCGTGGAGCATTGAAGCAGCTTGAGGACCGCAACAAGCGCGAACTCAACGCGCGCGAGCGTTCGGGTATCATGGAAGCGCTGGCGAGCGCGCGGACGCTCATGCGCGACGTGCTGCTGACGCTTCAGGATGAGGCGGCCGACGTCGTGAACGAGGATGTGCGCGACACGATCGGTCGGCTTGCCGCCGCGACCAATGTTGCGGGTGCCACCCAGGCGCTCGAAGCGGTCGCAACCGCCGAGCGCAACATCGCCAGAAACGTTACTCCCCAGCTGGCCATCGAGGTCATGCTGTTCGATATCAGGAAGGCACTGAAATGCCGTTAGTCGTACCCGTTAAGTTTACCTACGCCTCGCGCGACCTGTGGTTCGACCCGCAGGATTTGGATATCCTCGAGGCCGATTATGCCATCTGCTCCACCGAGCGCGGAACCGAGATCGGCCTGGTCACGGCCGATCCCTTCGAGGTACCGCAGGACGAGATCGGCCAGCCGCTCAAGCCCGTGCTGCGCGTGGCGAGCGACATCGACCTGCAGCTTGCCGATGATCTGGCCATCCAGGGCGACGAGGCCATGGTCGATTTCCGTCGCCTGGTCAAGGAGCTCGACCTCGAGATGAAGCCGGTCGGCGTGGAGTACCTGTTTGGCGGCGAGAAGGCCGTGTTCTACTTTGCGGCCGAGGAACGCGTCGATTTTCGCCAGCTCGTCAAGGATCTGTCCTCGACGCTGCACATTCGCGTCGACATGCGCCAGATCGGCGTGCGCGACGAGACTCGCCTGGTGGGCGGCTATGCCCAGTGCGGCCAGGAGCTCTGTTGCACGCGCTTTGGCGGACAGTTTGAGCCCGTCTCGATCCGCATGGCAAAAGAGCAGGACCTGCCGCTCAATTCCTCCAAGATCAGCGGCGTTTGCGGCCGCCTGATGTGCTGCCTGCGCTACGAGTTCGAGGCCTACAAGGACTTTAAGAGCCGCGCGCCCAAAAAGAAGACGCTTATCGATACGCCGCTCGGCAAGGCGCGTATTCAGGAATATGACACGCCGCGCGAGCAGCTGGTGCTGCGCCTGGAGAACGGCAAGGTCTTTAAGGTCAACCTGGCTGATATGACCTGCTCGGAGGGCTGCAAAAAGAAGGCCGCCGAGCAGGGCTGCAGCTGCCGCCCCGACTGCGTGACGCGCGACGTGCTCGAGCGCATCGAGTCGCCCGAGATGCGCCTGGCGCTCATGGAGCTCGACCGCGAGAACGGCGTCGACGTGGGCGATGGCCTGTCGAGCGCCGACCGTCTGGCCGGTACGTCGATGCCCAAGCGCCGTCGTCGCGATGCCGATTCCGATGCCCGCGCCGGTCAGGGGCAGGGCGAGGGTCGTGGCCGCGGAAAGGGCCGTGGCAATGCCGCAACGCCTGAGGCCGAGGAGGCCGCCGGTGGCCGTCGTCGTCGCAAGCGCGCGGGCTCGGGCGATGTCGGCGAGGCCGCTCCCGCAGGCAAGAATTCCCCCCGCGAGCGCGAAGCTCAGCAGCCTCAACAGCAAAATCGCGGCGGTGGCATGAATCCCACGCGCCGTCGCCGCCGCCATTTGTCGAGCGAGGAGCGCGAGGACGCCTTCCGCGCCGCAGCCGCTCGCGAAGCCGGTGCCGCCCCCAAGGGTGGTTCGGGTTCCGATACGCCTGCCGACAAGGGTAGCAAGCAGCGCAACGATGACGAGCGCGCCCCGCGTCCGCGTCGTCGCCATTCCTCGGGCACGCAGCAAAAGCCCTCGGTGCCCTCCGTTGCCGATCAGGTCTCGGATGGCGAGGTCAAGGTCACGCGTCGTCGCCCCGGAGATGGCGGAGGGGCGGCTGCCAAGGCCGCGCGCGGCGCTGCTCGCGACGAACGCGAGTCGCGCGAAGATCGTGGTGGCGAGGGTTCGGCCGACCAGGGCCAGAAGCGCCGTCGCCGTCGTCGTTCCCGCAAGCCGCGTCAAGATGGTGGCGAGGGTTCGACCCCGTCTTCGTCTGCACCACAACCGCCTACCGGCGAATAGCGCCCGCAAACGGATTTAACCTGCCTGACCCCAAACGCGTCGGGGTACCATAGCACTGAATCAACAACCCTCCCTGCGACCGAACGTAGGGAGGGTTGTGTCGTGAAGAGATATTTGAATGTGTTGGGATGCCTGCAAGGTGCCGGCATCCTGCCGTTTGCGGACGAATTGCTACCGTTTGCCGAGCTGGCGGCGTACGAGGCGCTTGAGGCGTTGTCGCCTACGCGATGCGCCGGCTGCGAGCGCTCCGGCGCGCTTATTTGCCAAGACTGCTTGGCGGCGCTTGCGCTCATCGACCCGCGGCATAGCTGCACTCGATGCGGCGCCCCGTTTGGAGACTTGCTGTGCACCGAGTGCTCGGTCGAGGGTTCGTCCTCGGCGATGGCCGAAGCACTCGACCGGTGCCTGGCATGTGCCGTTTACGCGCATCCGCTGCCGCGGATCATTAAAGCGTACAAAGACGCGGGCGAGCGACGCCTGGCGCCGTATCTGGCAGAGCTGCTATACGACACCGCCTTACATGCCCAGGTCGCGGCGCCCGAACGCTTAGGCGGTGTGTTGTCCGGCGCCGATGCGGTGGTGTTTGTGCCCGCGACTGCGGCGGCGTTTCGGCGACGCGGCTTCGATCATATGGAGGCCATCGCGCGCCCATTTTGCGAGCTGTCGGGTGTTCCGTTGCTCGACGCCCTCGTTAAATACGGCCATGGCGACCAGCGTGAACTCGGCCGTGAAGAACGCCGTGAACGCGTCCGAGGCATGTACGAGACCGTTGAGGACGTGCGGGGCCGCCGCCTGCTGCTTATCGACGACGTTATCACCACGGGTGCGACGATGGCAGCGGCTTCGGCGGAACTCAAGCGCGCCGGTGCCGCGGCCGTTGATGGCCTCGCTATCGCACGTGTTTGGTAGGGGTGGTTTTGTGGCAGTGAAGATTGAGCGGCGCAACGAGCCGACAGGCGAACAGCTAGCGGCTTCCGTAATCCTAACAGGCGCTTCAGCGCTGCGCATGATGCGCGCCGAGCGCCGGCAGATGGGCTATATCAGCTGGAAGGACCTCAATCCCGATGAAGAGCGCCGTGTGCTGCGCACGTCGTCGCCCTCGACCGAGGACATCTATCTTCCCGACTTGGTGCGAATTGGAGCCGCAAGCGGCGAGGTGCAAGAGGATTTGTGCTTGCTGGTGGGATCTGCGGCGCAGCGCCGCCGCATGCCTAGCGTAGGCTGGTCCGTGTGTTCCGGGTTGCCCGCCGGCTCGATTCTAGAGGTGGAACCGGGGGTGTACAGCTTGTCTCCCGAGGCCCTCTGCCTTGCCGTTGCGCGCGAACTTGGCTGTATCCAGGCATTTGCCCTGGCCCAGGAGCTGTGCTCTAAGATTTCACTGAGCGACCGCGGGAAGTATCTGCCTCCCTACACCTCGCCTGTTACGAATAAACTTGCAAAGGACAAGGACCAGCCAGCAGACGTGGGCTACTTTGAAGTCGAGCCGGCGCTGACGCCCGATCGCCTGGCAGATTACCTTGCGGCATGCAAGGGGAATGTGGCCAAACAGCTGCTGCGTCTGTGTCCCTACCTGTCAGAAAACCTGCTCTCGCCCATGGAGTGCATCATGCTCGCTCTGTTTTCGCTTCCGTTTTCCTATGGCGGATTTGACTGCGGTCCCTTTAAGACCGACTACAAGATCGAGTTCGATGACCGCGCGCAGGCAATCTCGGGGATGCCGCATGCAGTTTGCGATGCGTATCAGGAAGCAGCCCGGTTTGACCTTGAATACAACGGTGAGCTGGGCCATTCCTCCCGGAGGGGACGTATCCATGATGAAAAACGCAACACGGGCTTGATTACTATGGGAATCGAGGTCGCGACGGTCAACAACGAAATGCTCTGCGACATGGAAGCGATGGAAGCGCTCGCATGGCGCATCCACCAGCGTATGCGAAAGCGGTACCGGAATCGTGTCGATGCCCGCAGGAAGAAGCAAGAGGCGTTGCTTAACACGCTGCGGGCGTGTTTTGGGCTTAAGCCGGTCTAATTCACGTCGAAAATAGGGGGTTAATCATATGCCCTGGCCAAAATATGGCAAATATGAGTACTGTCACTAAATCAGTAACAGCAAAATCAAGGAATTTAGGACTCGGAGGCGGCATAAAGTAAGAAGATAATAAACAAATGTGGAATAACTAAGCATCAGGTTAGCGACATTGAGCGCAAAATCTGTCCGAGAGGCCAAAATTGCCTGTTACTAAATTGGTGACAGTACTCATATCTGCCATTTTTTGGCCACGGCACCCTAGGAAGGGTGCCCCGGAGCTCCCCATAGGGGAGCTCCGGGCTTCACAGAGGCACGAATAGCCCACTCCGACCTGCGAAATCTGTACTCGCGATGCGAATGACGCCCCTAACCTTAAACTTTAGCTTGAACTTAGCTATAATGCGCTACGTTCCTACCAGGCTGTGGTTGCGGACGGACGAAATGCCCGTCCTAGTCCAAGACAGACGCGGTCAAAGGGATCCACGTAAGCGACCGCGTGCGCGCGGCGCGATCATGGCGCGTCCTAGATGTAAGCCGCACCGTCCGTTCTACTTTCTTTGGGGCAATACCGCCTCGCGGGCGAGCGGGCCAGTCGTGAAGGTGGCTGCGGCCTCCCGAGCAAACACCCCGGTGCGCAAGTGTGGGGTCAAATACCAGGTCAGCTGGTGGGAACAATCTGATATTTCGTGCAACGCACGGATCGTATACGACACAGAAGGCAGGGTAGTGGACATGGTGAGGGGCAGCTTGATGCACGCGGCTCGGTTAGGTGCTGGGACCGCAGCGGTCATCGCCGTTTTGGGCCTGAGCGGATGCGCGTTCAACCCGCTGTCTACGTTCACGACTCCCACGATCGACCAGATCGAGTACGAGACCGTCACGTCCGCGGTGTCGGATGATGCCCTGGTCACCCCCGGTACCCTGACGGTTGCCCTCGATACCTCCGATGCGCCGCAGGCCATGCAGGGCGCTGACGGCGAGCTCACGGGGTATGCAGTCGACGCTGCCCGCGCCCTCGCAAGCCGCATGGGCCTTAAGGTCGCCTTTGTCGATGCGTCCTCGGCAGGTTCCGCGCTCGGTGACAAAAAGGCTGATATCTTTATCGGCGAGATCAACTCCACGGATGGGGACGTTAGCTCGCTCGGCACCTGCCTGTACGATGCCGCTTCCGTGTTCGGTAAAACCAGCGATGGTGGGTCGCTAAGCGTTTCCACCGATACCCTTAACACGTCTACTCTGGGTGTCCAGATGTCCTCGGCCTCGCAGGAGGCGCTTGCTAAGCAGAGCATCACCGCCAACCAAAAGACCTACTCCAACATCAACGAGTGCTTTGAGGCACTCGAGTCCGGCGAGGTCGACTATGTAATCTGCGACTCCACGGCCGGCGGCTACCTTGCACGCCTGATGAGCGAGGTCTCCTATGCCGGTTCGCTCGAGGCGCCCTCGACGCTTGGTGTTGCGGGCCTCTCGTCCAATGACGAACTGTGCCGTGCCGTGAGCGATGCCCTCGACGGTATTACGGCCGACGGCACGCTCGAGGCGGTCCACTCTGTCTGGTATGGCAGGATGCCCTACGACCTCACCACTAAGACGGTTTCGGGCGCTAACGTGCAGCCGGGCGACTCTGAGTCCAGTGAGACCGCATCCTCCGGCAGCGAGTCCTCCGATTCCAACAATGAGACCGCATCCTCCGAAGACAAATCGTCCAGCCAGGAAGACACTATCACCGACGACGACATTAACAAGCTCAATAGCTAGTTATTGCTAGGGGTGGCGTCTCCTACGCGCTAGGAGGGACGCCTCTTCACGGTTTCAACACGCATCGCCGGGCTCTCCCAACAGGGGAGCCCGGCTTTTTCGTTTCCAAAAAACCAGCAGGTCAAAGACATTTTTTAGGTGCAAAAGCAAAGTCGCCGTCGCTCTTCCATAGCGCACTTTGCCACAGAAAAGTGCGAGACTTCGGTATGCGGTATCAAGCAATCGTTATTCGGGTCTTTAGGAATCCGCGTGATTAAATGCACGGCAATGGGTACATAGCCAGTACAGTAAGTCCCCGAGGCAGATTGGAGCCACGTATGGATATCAAGGTTTCTGGACGCAAGACGACGGTAACCGATGCTCTGCGTGCGCATGTGGATGAGAAGATCGGCGAGGCGCTCAAGGTTTTCGATATCGAGCCCATGACAGTCGACGTCGTGCTTCGTTATGAGAAGAACCCCTCGAACCCCAACCCGGCAATCGTCGAGGTCACGGTTCGTGCCCGCGGCTCTGTGATTCGCGTTGCCGAGCACGGCGCAGATATGTATGCCGCCATCGACCTCTCCGCCGATAAGGTTACCCGCCAGCTGCGCAAGTTCAAGACTAAGGTCGTGGACAACCGCCAGGGTGGTGCCAGCGCCGCGGATGTCGCACCGGTCGAGCGCGTCGAGGATCTGGCCGACCTGCTGCTGCCCGAGGAGGAAGACGACCTGCTCGTCCGCGAGAAGGTTATCGACGTCACTCCGATGACTGAGGAGCAGGCGCTGGTGCAGACCGATCTGCTCGGTCACGACTTCTACGTGTTCGAGAACGCGACGACCGGCCTTATCAATGTGGTGTATCACCGTAAGAATGGTGGATATGGCATCATCAAGCCCCGCATCGAAACACTTGACGAGTAAAATACGTTAACTTGCATGAGTTAACGGCTGGCGGCCATCCCATGCGGGTGGCCGCCTTTTTACGTAAGGAGTCGCTTTGATGGACAAGGCCGCATCCGCCGGTCATTCGGACCGTTGCCGCATCGTCGTCGATACCTGCTGCGACTTTAGCCCCGAGGTCGCCGCGAACCTCGATGTCGATATCCTGGGTTTCCCCTTCATTATCGATGGCGAGGAGCGTACGGACGACATCTGGTCGAGCATGAGCCCTAAGGAGTTCTACGACCGCATGCGCGCCGGTGCCCGCGTGTCCACCTCGGCTGTGTCGCTCGGTCGCTATATCGAGTTCTTTACCGAGTGCGCCAAAGAGGGCACGCCCACGGTCTACCTGTGCTTTACCTCGGCGCTGTCGTCGAGCTACAACTCCGCGTGCCAGGCGGCAGATGCCGTGCGCGCCGAGTATCCCAACTTTGAGCTCTACGTGGTCGACAACGCTCTGCCCTGCGCGACCGGCGCGCTCTTGGCGCTCGAGGCCGTGCGCCAGCGTTCGGCGGGACTGACCGCCAAGCAGCTGGTCGACTGGGTAAACGAGGCTAAGACCTATGTCCACGGTTACTTTACGCTCGAGAGCTTCGACGCACTGGCTGCTGGCGGCCGCATTCCGCCCGCGGCGGCGCAGCTCACGGCAAAACTCGACGTCAAGCCCGAGCTTTCCTACGACCTTGCCGGCTCGCTGTCGCTGATCGGCGTCAACCGCGGCCGCAAGAAGGCGCTCAAGTCCATCCTCAAGTCGTTCCGCGAGAACTATGTGCCCGATCGCACCATGCCCATCGCCATTATGACGGCCGATGCCGAAAAGGACGGCGACTGGCTCGAAGCCGCCATCCGCAAGGAGGAGGGTTGCGCCGACGTCACGATCATTCGCAGCTCCGTCGGTCCTACCATCGGCTCGCACGTGGGCCCCGGCATGGTGGCCTGCGCGTTTTGGGGTAAGAACCGCGCCGACAAGGCGTCGCTTTCCGACCGCATCGCCCGCCGCGTGCGCGGTCAGTAGGCAAGTAACGCGGCCGTAATCGATCCCAACTCACAGCCCAAACGCTGGCACCGAGTATTCAACCTGGTAATAACACCCAACCCAAAAGGAAAGGCTTCATGGCAAACAAGCTCTCTGTCGCATTCATCGGCACCGGAATCATGGGTGCCCCCATCGCCGGCCACATCCTGGATGCCGGCTATCCCGTCACGGTCAACAACCGTACCAAGTCCAAGGCCGTCGCGCTTATCGAGCGCGGTGCCGTTTGGGCCGATACGCCGGCAGATGCCGTGGCGAACGCCGACGTCGTCTTTACCATGGTGGGTTATCCCTCCGAGGTCGAGGAGCTCTACCTGGCGGGCGACGGCCTGCTCGCGTGCACTAAGCCCGGCGCGGTCCTGATCGACCTCACCACAAGCTCGCCCGAGCTGGCGCGCGACATTGCCGAGGCCGCCCAGGTTTCCGGCCGCATGGCGTTTGACTGCCCCGTCACCGGCGGCGAGTCGGGCGCGATCGCCGGTACGCTCACGGCTATCGTGGGCGCTACCGAGAACGACATCGCGCCGGTCCGCGACATCCTTGCCACCTTTGCGGCCAACATCTGCTGCTTCGACGGCGCCGGCAAGGGCCAGGCTGCCAAGCTCGCCAACCAGGTGTCGCTGGGCGCCTGCATGGTCGGCATGGCAGACGCCATGGCATTTGCCGAGCTGAGCGGCCTTGACCTGGAGAAGACCCGCCAGATGATCCTGGGCGGTACCGGCAAGTCCGGCGCCATGGAGAGCCTGGCTCCCAAGGCGCTTGACGGCGACTACAAGCCCGGCTTTATGGTCGAGCACTTCATTAAGGACCTGCGCTTGGCGCTCGCTTACGCCGATGACCGCGAGCTCGCGCTGCCCGGTGCCGACGTCGCTTTTACGCTCTACGACATGCTCGACGCCATCGGTGGCGCCAAGCTGGGCACCCAGGCCATCACGGTTCTCTACAAGGAGGAGGCCGACGCCATCGCCGCCGGTCTGGACTGGTCGCAGTATCGCCCCGAGGAGCATGGCGCTCACGAGGAAGGTTGCGGTTGCGGCGAGCACGGCGAGGACCATGAGTGCGGCTGTGGCCATCACCATGGCGAGGACCACGAGTGCTGCGGCGGCCACGGCCATGACGACGGCCACGAGTGCTGCTGCGGCCACCATCACGGGGAGTAGCGCCCATGAGCTGGACGTTCGTGGTGCTTGCGCTGGTACTCTTTCTCTTTGCGATCTACATCGGCTTTCTGTGCGGCCAGTGGGCGTGCGAAAAGCGTGTCATCACCAAGCGCGACTACTGGATTGCCAACTTTGCAGGAGCGGCGGCGGTCGTCCTACTGACCTGGGTGTTCTCGCTGTTCCCGCTGGTGCAGTTTGCGCCGATCGGCTGGCTCGGCGGCTTTATCGCCGGCCTTAAGATGAGCTTTGGCGAGTCCGTCGGTCCATGGCGCAAGCACGACGAGGTTTTTAACGTCAACAAGGCTCATCGCGCCGCCGCCGACGCGGGCGACGCCGAGGAGCGCCGCCGTGCACGTCGCAATGGCGCGGCCGACCGGCAGCTCATCTCGGTCACCGATGACAGCAAGGGTGCTGGCAAGCACGCCAAGAAATAAAAAGAAGAGGTAACTATGGCAGAAAACAAAGACGAACAGCTCACCGACGAGGAGCTGGCACAGCTCCAGCTGGCAGAGGAGAACGAGAACGCCGTCGACCGTCTGGTCCAGGAGCTCGGCTGCCCCACGCGCCGCATCCGCCAGTTTGCCGCCCGCGTGCTGCACCTGCTTGCCGAGCGCGATCCGCAGCGCGTCGTGCCCTGCGTGCCCGCGTTGATCGAGGCGCTCGACCGCCCCGAGGCGCAGACCCGCTGGGAGGCCCTCGATGCCCTGACGGCGCTCGCCACCACCTGCCCCGAGCAGCTGGGCGATGCCTTTGAGGGCGCCGAGACCGCACTGTTCGACGAGATCTCCTCCACGCTGCGCTATGCCGCCTTCCGCCTGCTGTGCGTGTGGGGTGCCACGAGCGTCGAGCGTTCGCGCGAGGCTTGGCCCATCCTGGACGAGGCCATCCAGTGCTACCACGGCGACCTTGAGTATCGCGACATGCTCGGTTGCCTGTACGAGTTTTGCCAGGGCGAGATCGACGCCGAGGTTGCCGAGAAGCTTGCGCTGCGCCTTAAGTTCGATGCCGAGAACGGTAAGGGCAGCTATCTTAAGGCCCGTTCGAGCGAGATTTGCGAAATGCTTGTTAAACGTTTTGGCCTGGATCTCTCCAAAAAGAAGAAGCGTGCTAGCGTAAAAAAATCTGACGACGCCGAAGACGAGGAGTAACAGATTATGGCGCACGATGTAGTCCTGATTCCCGGTGACGGTATCGGTCCCGAGATTACGCAGGCCATGCGCCGCGTGGTCGAGGCCACCGGTGTCCAGATCAACTGGAACGTCCAGGAGGCCGGTGCCGGCGTCATGGACGAGTTTGGCACGCCGCTGCCCCAGCACGTGCTCGATGCGGTCGCCGAGACCAAGGTTGCCATCAAGGGCCCCATCACCACGCCGGTCGGCACGGGTTTCCGCAGCGTTAACGTGGCCCTGCGCAAGCACTTCGACCTGTACGCCTGCGTGCGCCCCTGCCTGTCGCAGCCGGGCGACGGCTCGCGCTTCCGCGACGTCGACCTGGTCATCGTGCGTGAGAACACCGAGGACCTCTACGCCGGGATCGAGTTCGATGAGGGCGCTGCCGAGGTCGAGGAGCTCTCACAGCTTGTCGAGCGCTCGGGTCAGAAGACCTTCGCCGCCGATTCCGCCATCTCAATTAAGCCCATCTCCATCGCCAAGAGCCGCCGCATTGTGGAGTACGCCTTTGAGTACGCCCGCCGCTGCGGCCGTAAAAAGGTGACGGCCGTGCACAAGGCCAACATTATGAAGGCGACCGATGGCCTGTTCCTGCGCGTTGCGCGCGAGGTGGCCGCCAACTATCCCGATATTGAGTTCAACGACAAGATCGTCGACGCCACCTGCATGGGCCTGGTCCAGAACCCCAACGACTTCGATGTCCTGGTGCTGCCCAACCTGTACGGCGATATCGTCAGCGACCTGTGCGCCGGCCTGGTAGGTGGCCTGGGTATGGCCCCCGGCTCCAACATCGGTGCCGACTGCGCCATCTTCGAGGCAACGCATGGCTCCGCGCCCGATATCGCTGGCCAGGATATCGCCAACCCCACGGCCGAGATTCTGTCTGCGGCTATGATGCTCGATCATCTGGGCGAGAACGATGCGGCCAATCGTATCTGCGCCGCCGTGTCCGCCACGCTCGACGAGGGTAAGCAGGTTACCGGCGACGTGCGTCGTGCCCAGACCGGCTCCGTCGAGGGCGCCGTGGGCACGCAGGCCTTTGCCGATGCCGTTATCGCGCACCTGGCCTAAGACATGCAGGCTGCAAACGCCTAAATAGTACTTAAGTGTTTGCGTATAACCTAAGAATCAATACGCCCGGCACTCTGTCGGGCGTATTCTATTGAAGACTATGTTTCCTAACAAGGAGTAACTGATATGGGTCTGATTCAAAAGAAGGACGAGAAGGACGAGATCGACGGCATCCAGATCATCGAGCGCGGCGAAGGCCCCGACGGTGACGAGGACGAGAAGATCGATCTGGTCGCCGGTACGTCTGCCGAGCACATTGCCGCCGGCACGACGGCCGAGGAGGAGGACGCCCGACTGGAGGCTCAGATTGCCGCGGATGCCGCTGACGAGAATCTGATGCCCGAGGCCCAGGATGAGGACGACGATATTCTGGGTTCCGATGAAGACGACCATGCATCCAGGCACAAGAAGACGATGATTGCCGCCTTTGTGGTTGCCGTCGTGATCGCCGCCGTGGTCGGCTTCTTTATTGGCAATGGCGGCTTTGGCGGCAAGGGTGTCGGCTCGTCGACCCTGACCGAGGACCAGCTCGATTCGACCGTGGCAAGCTATAGCTACAACGGCAAGAAGAGCGACATCACCGCGCGCGAGGCCATCGAGAGCCAGTACAGCCTCGACACCGTCAAGGATAGCGATGGCAACTACACCGCTCCTTCTGCCGACGTCATCCTGTCCTACGTGCGCAACAAGATCCTGCTCGACGCTGCCGAGGACGAGGGCATTACCGTCTCCTCTAAGGAGATGAAGCAGTACGCCGAGGAATCCATCGGCACTTCGGACTACAAGACCATGGCCACGCAGTATGGCGTGTCCAAGGACCAGGCCAAGCAGATCGTCCGCCAGTCCGCGACGCTGCAGAAGCTCTACAAGAAGAAGGTGGGCGATAGCTCCGCAAGCATGCCGACCGCCCCGACCGAGCCTGCTGACGGCAACGAGGAGACCGCGAGCAAGGACTACGCCGATTACATCATCAAACTTGCCGGCGACGAGTGGGATAGCGAAAAGGGCACCTGGAAGGACGCCGATAGCACCTACGCTAAGGCCTTCGCTGACGATGCCTTTACGGCTGATAGCGCTACCTACAAGCAGGCCATGACCGCCTATTACACCGCCTACCAGCAGTACTCTTCGCAGGCTTCGAGCGCCAGCTCCAAGTGGACCGAGTATGCTAACGGCCTGTATGCCAAGGCCAACATCAGCATCTATGGTCTGTTTGCATAAAGATCTGTCTGAGCCGCCGAGCGCGTAACCGAAATATCTGAATAAGCCCGCTAGAACGGATGTTGTTCTAGCGGGCTATTTGCGTTTAGGCGCTGGTGGCTAAATTATGCCTATCAATCTTTACGTCCAAAAAGGTTATCGGCTTCATCGTCAGGCATATATTCCAGTACATCGCCCGGTTGGCAGTCGAGTGCCCGACATATCGCGTCAAGAGTTGAAAAACGTATGGCAGAAACCTTGCCCGTCTTAATGCGTGACATATTGACCTGGGAGATGCCCACGCGTTCCGCAAGCTCTTTGGATGAGATCTTGCGTTCGGCGAGCATGCGGTCAAGCCGCAGAATAATCATGGATTCCTCCTAGAGCAACTCGTCATCTTGTTTTTGCAGGATATACCCGTAGCGGAAGATGCTGGCAATCAGGCAAATAATCAGGCCTGCAAAGAGCATGGAGGGCTCGAATAACTGGCCGGCGAACGCATCCGTAAAGCTGCCGCCAAATCCTAAGAGTATCATTCCCGTGATTACGGCACCAAGAAGCCTCACGGCAACGCCGCCGATAAGGAATAAATGTCCTACTCGACGAAGTGTCTGGTTACATTCAAGGTCAAAGGGCCTGCCTTCCTTTTCAATGTTGAAGAAAAGCCTGCGCACGCTTATCGCGATGGTAAGCGCGAGGCATGTTATCAAGAGGCTCCCTATGGCAGTGTGGCCATCGTGTGCGACGAGCATAAGTGGGGCCTGCGCATCGGTACCGACAATAGCCAGGCACGGCCCTTCGCCGGCTTGAAGTTCTACGGATTGGAGGCACGACCCTTGGGAGAGGCCGGGCAATATAAGTAGAAGGTCAATCGCAATGACTGCGAGGAGTCCCAGAGCGAGCGCTGTGGTAATGCAGATTGTGGCCCATTTGCAGATGCGAGCGAGCTTCCTCAGTTTGGCTATCGTCTGTTCGCGGCTGATGGTTTCATTCGATATAGATGCGTTTCGGTGGACCATAACCTCTCCAATCGGCGTTTTGGATGATACTTGTATCATATCAAAATTAACGATAAACGATAAATAATTACGTATACTGAGTAAGTAATGATTGAAAACGATTAGCGTGAGCTATTAGCTCATTTTGGATGCCGGAGTTTGGCGTTCGGGGGATGAGGACAAATGCCAAAAACTTCCCGTGATCGCGCAAGCGCTCCATCGCGCTTCCCTAATTCATCTGGGAAAACAACTGCAAACGATTGCAAGTAACCGGTGAACGGTCGAAAACTACCGTTCACCGATAATCTCAAAACTGGTTCTAACTGGTATTAAGTCAAAAAGACCAATTCACATATCTTCACAATGACCTGCAATTTTTCTTCACGCTATTTTTAGCCGCCCTGCGTTGTTTAGACACAGGAAAAGATCCGATCTTTTGCCAAAGCATTTCGAAACGGTTTCAAAACCGCAGGTAGAAGTGTTAACGACCGGTAAACGGTCGATTTATCACCGTGAGCGGTGCAAAAACGTTTTACCGTATGAATCAAGGAAAGCGACCTCTTCTGGGGTGATATAGTGACAACAACACGTCACGTGGTTACTACCAGTTTAGAAACCACTGGTCTTCAAAGAACGCTTTCCAAGAAGCTTTAAGGGCGAGCGCCCGCTGGCTTCCGAAAATCATCGGACTCAGATTGTACACACCTTCGGAAGGGAAATTTGAATGGTTGGCTTTATTCTTACCGGTCATGGACAGTTCGCACCCGGCCTTGCAAGCGCTATCGCGATGGTTGCCGGCGACCAGCCTGCTTTTACCGTCGTTCCTTTTGAGGGCGACCAGGCCGCATCCTACGGTGAGGATCTCCGCGCCGCTATTACCGCCATGCGCGAGGAGTGCGATGGCGTGCTCGTCTTTACCGACCTGCTTGGCGGCACCCCGTTCAACCAGTCGATGATGATTGCCCAGGATGTCGACAACGTCGAGGTTCTGACTGGCACCAACCTTCCCATGGTTATTGAGCTTCTGTTCCTCCGAGGCAATGCCACGCTCGCCGAGCTTGGCGAGCAGGCCGTGACCGTTGGACAGACGGGCGTCACCGCCCAGACGGTCGCATCCGTTGCCGGCTCCGAGGAAGAGGATATCTTCGGCGACGAGGACGGCATCTAATGGCCGATTTCGGAGCCAACGTCCTGAGCTCCTCGGTCGCCCTTTTAGGCCTGCTTGTCATCATGGGCTTGATTTACACCATCTGGTCGCAAATCAACATGAAGAAGAAGCAGAAGTACTTCAAGGAGCTGCACACCGAGCTCAAGCCGGGTCAAGAGGTTCTTTTCGCCGGCGGTATCTACGGAACCGTCAAAGGCATCGAAGGCGAGAAGGTCCAGATCAAAGTCCGATCCGGAGCCGTCGTAGATGTTTCGCGTTACGCGATTCAGGAGATCAAGTAACTGTCGTCAGCAAATAACGAAAGGAAGCTGATCAACATGGCAGAACCCAACATTCTTCTTACCCGCATCGATAACCGACTGGTTCATGGTCAGGTTGCCACCCAGTGGAACTCCACCCTGGGCTCCAACCTCATCCTCGTCGCCAACGACGACGTGGCGTCCAACACCATGCGCCAGAACCTCATGAAGATGGCCGCTCCCGCCGGCGTCGCTACGCGTTTCTTCTCTCTGCAGAAGACCATCGACGTCATTGGCAAGGCGAGCCCGCGCCAGAAGATCTTCATCGTGGCCGAAACACCGGAAGACGTGCTTACGCTCGTCAAGGGCGGTGTGCCTATAAAGAAGGTAAACATCGGCAACATGCACATGTCGGAAGGAAAGCGCCAAGTCGCCACCTCCGTCGCAGTTAACGACGAGGATGTCGCTGCGTTTAAAGAGCTGCAGGAATTGGGGGTGGAGTTGGAGATCAGGCGCGTTCCGAGCACGCCTGTTGAGGACACGAGCAAGCTCTTCTCGTAATCCTCGTGATCCACGTTGTCAGGAGTGAAACCCTGACGTTCTGTACGTGAAATCCAAAGTGCGTACATACATTTTGAAAGGAGGAGCAAGATGGAATACTCGATCATCCAGATCGCTCTGGTCTTCGTCGTCACGTTCATCGCGGCAATCGACCAGTTTGACTTCCTCGAGTCTCTCTATCAGCCCATCGTCACCGGCGCCGTCATCGGTCTTATCCTTGGCGACCTTAACACCGGTCTTCTCGTGGGTGGTACCTATCAGCTCATGACGATCGGCAACATGCCGATCGGAGGTGCTCAGCCGCCTAACGCCGTCATCGGCGGCATCATGGCAGCCATTCTCGCTATCGCCACGGGCCTCGAGCCCAACGCGGCAGTCGGCCTCGCCATTCCGTTCGCTCTGCTTGGCCAGCTTGGCGTTACCCTGGTCTTCACGCTTATGTCCCCGCTTATGTCCACGGCCGATAACATGGCTCACAACGCGGACACCAAGGGCATCGAGCGCCTGAACTACTTCGCCATGGCTCTGCTCGGCCTGATCTTCGCTGTCGTCGTCACCCTGTTCTTCATCGCTGGCGCTACCATCGGTCAGACCATCGCTTCTGCCATCCCGACTTGGCTGCAGACCGGTCTCTCCGCTGCAGGCGGCATGATGCGCTTCGTCGGCTTCGCCGTCCTGCTCAAGGTTATGATGAACCGCGATATGTGGGGCTTCTTCCTCATGGGCTTTGGCCTCGCGCTCATCACCGTTGCCAACGATTCGCTGGCAACCCCTGCTCTGCTCATCCTCGCTCTCATCGGCTTCGGCATCGCTTTCTGGGACTTCCAGCAGCAGACCGAGCTGAAGGGTGCAGCTGTTTCTGACGGAGGTGACTTCGAAGATGGCATCTAATGAGTATGTGATCCCGGAGCACTACGAGGATCTCACTCCTGCTCCGCAGCTCGACCAGAAGACCCTCAACAAGATGGCTTGGCGCTCCTGCTTCCTGCAGGCATCGTTCAACTACGAGCGCATGCAGGCCGCTGGCTGGCTTTACTCCATCATCCCCGGTCTGGAGAAGATCCACACCAACAAGAACGACCTCGCGGCTTCCATGAGCCACAACCTGGAGTTCTTCAACACCCACCCGTTCCTTGTCACCTTTGTTATGGGCATCGTGCTTTCGCTCGAGCAGAACAAGGTTGACATCCCCACGATCCGCGCCGTCCGCGTCGCCGCAATGGGCCCGCTCGGTGGTATCGGTGACGCCCTGTTCTGGCTGACGCTCGTGCCTATCACGGCCGGCATCACCTCCAACATGGCCATCAACGGCAACGCCGCTGCACCGATCATCTTCCTGGTGATCTTCAACGTCGTCCAGTTCGCTCTGCGCTTCTGGCTCATGAACTGGTCCTACAAGCTTGGCACCAGCGCTATTGACGCTCTGACCGCCAACATGCAGGCCTTCACGCGTGCCGCTTCCATCATGGGCGTCTTCGTCGTCGGTTGCCTGGTCGTCACCATGGGTGGCACCCAGATCAACCTCCAGATCCCCAACGGCACCACCCGTGGTCTCTCCGCTACTACCGTGATCGTCTCCGAGAAGGAGGCCGAGAACTTCACCGGTATGGAGGGCATCGATACCGAGACCGCTGAGGCCGGTACCATCGCCATGACCGATAAGGACGGCAACGCCCTTACCGCTTCCGATGCCGACGGCAACGCTGTCGAGTGCGGCGTCACCGATCTGGGTAACGGCATGGAGTCCGTGACCTACGGCACCGTTACCGAGGATCCGGTCAACTTCTCTGTTGCCGACACCCTCAACACCATCGTCCCGAAGCTCGTCCCGCTTATGCTTACGCTGCTGCTTTACTACATGTTCGCTAAGCACAGCTGGACCCCGACCAAGGGCATTCTCCTGCTCTTCGTCCTTGGCATCCTGGGCGCTGGCCCGCTTGGTCTCTGGCCGAGCATCTGGTAAGGCTCTAGCTTGAGGGGTGTGTCCCTACGCGGCTCACACCCCGACCCCTTAAGCCATGTGTATGTTAAAAGCCGCGTGCTCGAAAGAGCGCGCGGCTTTTGTTTTCTTAATGATTCGGGTGTGGCAGACAGATAATGCATAACACCCTAGGTAGTTAGCCGAATTCGAGCAAAAGGGAGGATAGGATGGCGATCGGAGCGCGTAAGCAACCGCTGTACGATCAGCTGGTCGATATTCTGACCGAAAAGATTGACCATGAATATCGCGCCGGTGACATGATTCCTTCCGAGCGCGAACTTTCGGAGCGCTATGGTCTCTCGCGCACTACGGTACGCCTGGCTCTGCAGGAACTGGAGCGTTTAGGACTGGTGGTTCGGCAGCACGGTCGCGGTACCTTTGTGACCGACCGTTCGGCAAAAGCAACCAATCTTATGCAGTCCTACAGCTTTACCGAGCAGATGCGCGCGATGGGTCGAGAACCCGAGACCACGATTCTCGAGTTTTGCGAGATGGAGGCCGATAAGAATCTGGCCGAGCATATGGGATTGCGCATCGGTGATCGCATTTTTAAGCTCAAGCGTCTTCGCTCTGCCGACAACATGCCCATGATGGTCGAACGCAGCTATCTACCGGTTCGTCAATTTCTGTCCCTAAAGCGACCGCTGCTGGAGCGTAAGCCGCTTTACGATGTGATTGAGCAAGACTTTCAGCAAAAAATACGCGTGGCCGAAGAGGAGTTCTATGCGAGCATAGCCCGTCCCACCGATGCCCACCTTTTGGAAATCGTCGAGGGCTCGCCTGTGCTCGATTTGGTTAGGACTACGTATAACGAGTCAAACGAGGTTGTGGAGTATACGCTCTCGGTTGCTCGTGCCGATCAGTTTAAATACAAGGTTTACCACCAGCGTAGCGATTAGTGTCTGCACCGTTTCCATATGATGATTCTTTGTATTTAACTGGTTACTACCAGATAACCAACCGAAGTGTATAATTGCACGTCAGAGGATTACTTCTAGAGAGAGGTATTAGAAATGTTCGAGAAGAGTGTCGAGGAGCTCACCGAGCTCGGCGCCCAGATCACCACGGCCGAGATTGCTCAGCAGCCCGAGCTTTGGCGTGATACGCTCAACATCTATCGCGAGAACAAGGAGGCCATCGAGGCCTTTCTGGCTGAGGCTCGCGCTATGGGCGAGGGCCGTCTGTCCGTTGTCTTCACCGGTGCCGGTACGTCCGACTATGTTGGCGATACCTGCGCCCCGTACCTGCGTCACGCTGGCAACACTGATCTCTACGACTTTAAGCCCATCGCCACGACCGATATCGTGAGCGCCCCGCGCGACTTCCTGCGCGCCGAGGATCCCACGCTCGTGGTTTCCTTTGCCCGCTCTGGCAACAGCCCCGAGAGCCTTGCCGCCGTCGCCGTTGCCAAGGAGCTCGTCCACAACGTCAAGTTCCTCAACATCACCTGCGCTCCCGAGGGCAAGCTCGCTGTCGAGTCCGCTGATGACCCCAATGCGCTGACGCTGCTCATCCCGCGCGCCAACGACAAGGGCTTCGCCATGACCGGTTCCTACACCTGCATGACCCTGCTCTCCACCCTTATTTTCGACACTGCCTCTGACGAGCAGAAGGCCGAGTGGGTCGAGACCATCGCCAAGATGGGCGAGGAGGTTATCGCTCGCGAGTCCGAGGTTGCCGATTACCTCGCTGGCGACTTCAACCGCGTGACCTACTTGGGTTCTGGCTCCTTCGGTGGCCTTGCTCAGGAGAGCCAGCTTAAGATTCTCGAGCTTGCTCACGGTCTGGTCGCTACTTCCTACGACACTTCCATGGGCTATCGTCACGGACCTAAGTCCTTCGTCGACGATAAGACGCTCGTCTTCGTGTTCGTCAACAACGACGCCTACACCCGTCAGTACGACATCGACATCCTCAACGAGATCGGTGGCGACAAGATCGCTCAGCACACCGTCGCCGTTCAGCAGGAAGGTGCCACCGTCTATGAGGGTGAGTCCTTCACCTTTAAGGGCTACGAGGCGCTTCCCGAGGGCTACCTTGCTCTGCCGTTCGTGATGTTTGCCCAGGCTATCAGCCTGCTCAACTCCGTGCGCGTGGGCAACACGCCCGATACGCCGAGCCCCACCGGCACGGTCAACCGCGTGGTTAAGGGCGTGACGATTCACCCCTTCACCGCTTAATCGCGTCCCCCTGTAAGGGCGCCCGTCCGCTCATAACGGCGGGCGGGCGCTTTTTGTTTTACCTGAGCTTGGTATAAGCATCACCACAGTCAACTGCTTTAGAAGCAAGGAGTGCATATGAGCACGTACGCAATTAAGGCTGACAAGTTCTTCTTGCCGGCAGGTCCGCAGCTGGGCGGCTATCTTATGGTCGAGGATGGCGTCTTTGGCGCCTGGCAGGCCGACGAGCCCTCTTGCGAGATCAAGGACTACACGGGATCGTGGATCGCACCGGGTATGGTCGATACCCACATCCATGGCTTCTACAACCACTCAACTACCGATAACGACCCCGAGGGCATCGATATCAGCTCGACCGAGCTCGCCCGTCGCGGTACCACCAGCTGGCTGCCCACGACGTTCACCGATGGCGTCGAGCAGATCAAGGATGCCTGCGCCGCCATCGCCCGGGCGGACGAGGGTCGCGGCCCCGATTTCTGCGGTGCTCGCATTCAGGGCATCTACCTGGAGGGCCCCTTCTTTACCATGAAGCACGTGGGCGCGCAGAACCCCGCTTATCTTATCGATCCCTCCGAGGAGGTCTTTGATCAGTGGCAGGAGGCTGCGGGCGGTCGCATCGTTAAGAGCGCCATGGCGGCCGAGCGCGACGGTGCCGCTGCTTATGCGGCTGCTCTGAACGCCAAGGGTGTGGTGACCAGCATCGGTCACTCCGACGCCACCTACGATGAGTGCATCGCCGCCATCAACGCCGGTGCCAGCTGCTTTACGCATACCTATAACGGCCAGCGCGGGCTGCATCACCGTGAGCCCGGTGTCGTGGGTGCTGCTATGTCCACGTCCGAGACCTACGCCGAGATCATCTGTGACGGCAAGCACGTAAACCCTGCCGCCATCAAGGCGCTGCTGCAGGCCAAGGGCTGGCAGCACACGGTACTCATCACCGACTGCCTGGGCTGCGGCGGCATGCCCGAGGGCAGCTACACCAGCGGCGGCATGGACGTCATCATGAAGGACAACCTGTGCTGGCTCGCCGATGGCAAGAGCATTGCCGGTTCGGTGCTCACGCTTGCCCAGGGCGTCAAGAACATCGTCGATTGGGGCATCGCCAGCGCCGATATCGCCATTCGCATGGCAACCGAGGTGCCGGCACGCTCCGCGCACATCGAGGATAAGTGCGGCAGCATCATGCCGGGTCGCGACGCCGACTTTGTCGTGTTCGACCATGAGCTCACCCTCGTCGAGACGTATGTTGGCGGCCAGAGCGTCGGCAACGCCTTTACCGAGTAACGATAGAAAAAGACGGCGGGCCCGAATCTGCTCGGACCCGCCGTATGGGTTAAACGCTCAAAAGCACCTTCACAGTTACAGCTTGTTAGCAATCTTCTTTGCCGTGCGCTTAACGCCGGCCACCAGACCCCCCGCGGGATGCTCCTTTTCGTATGCTAGACGCTTCTCGCGCTTGGCGTACTCTTCGACGATGATATCGCCGTACTCATCTTCGATTTTGTCGAAGAAATCGACGGCTCCCTTAATCTCTTCGGCAGTTGGGTGTCCCTTCTGGACGCCGCCGGCGAGCTTGAACGGCCCCCACGTATCAAAGCCGGGGCAGCCGTAGACACCCATAAAGATGGCCTGCCTCATGCGGCAGATGCCATCGATATCCTTGCCGTACCACTTGTTTTTGCCACCATAGGTCATAAGGCCAAATACCTTGTCCTGCGGCTGCAGCACGTTCGTGAGCACACGTGCCATGTCCTTGTCGATTTCGGAGTAATAGATGCCCGTGGCGACGCCGATCAGATGGTATTCGTGCAGGTCGGGGTACTCGTTTTTACCGAGTGACTTCACGTCGAGGGTATCGATTTCGGGGTGCGCCTCGACGATGGCGTCCACGAGCTTTTTCGTATTGCCGTGGTGGCGTGAGGCATAAAGGATGATGGTTCGCATAAGAAGGCCTTTCAGCTGTAATTGCATCAATGTCTGTATGGTACCCCGTTGCATGGCTGGGATACCGGACGCATCGATGAACGTGCGGGTTTGTCCTTTGGTCAGGGCCGAGACGGGTTCTTGCGAGCAAAAAGCAGTTGTTCGAAAGGATGGACAATGGAATACGCTCTCTCCAACGATTCGATTTCTATCAAGGTCTCCACGGCCGGCGGCTCGTTTACCTCGATTGAGGCTGGAGGTCGCGAGTACCTGTGGCAGGGTGATCCCGCCGTGTGGTCCGGCCAGGCACCGATTTGCTTCCCGATTTGCGGAGGCCTGCGTGATGGTAGCGCCATGACGTTTGCCGGGCATCATGTGAAGCTCGCTCGCCACGGGTTTGCGCGCAAACAGGAGTGGAAGCTGCTGAGCCAGAGCGAGAACGAGCTGGCGATGTGCCTGGCATCCGAGGATAACGCCGCGCTGCTGAGCGATTATCCGTATCCGTTTAAACTTGTCGCCCGCTATACGCTCGAGGACGCCGCCGTGCGTGTCTCCTATGAGGTTACCAACGAGGGCACCGAGGACATGCCTTTCTTTATCGGTGGACACCCCGGCTTTAGGTGTCCGCTCGACGAGGGCGAGTCCTATACAGACTACGAGTTGCGTTTTGAGAAAGACGAGGCTGCGGAGCTCTGCACCGCCGTTCTCTCGACCGGATTGATTGATGTGGACAGGCGCTCCAAGAACCCCATGGTGGGAAAGACGCTGCCTTTGTCGCATGAGCTCTTCGATTTTGCGGAGACCATCTTTGACGTGCTCGAGAGCCGTCAGGTCACGCTTTCCAAAAAGGGCGAGGACAAGGGCGTTCGCCTGAGCTTTGAGGGCTTCCCGTACCTCATTGTGTGGAGCAAGCCCGAGGGTGATTTTGTGGCAGTTGAACCCTGGGGCGGCCTCTCGACCTGTTCCGATGAGGATGACGTGCTTGAGCACAAGCGCGGCTGCCTTATCGCCAAGCCCAAAGAAGCCATCGTGCGCTCGTTCACAATCGAGATTCTGTAGTCGCATGTAGCCAATTCGTTTTGCAAGGCATAAGGAGCCTGCGAGATAAGGAGCTAGAAATGATCCTCACCGTTACGATGAACCCGTCCGTCGATACGCGCTATCAGCTCGATGAGCTCATTATCGACGACGTCAACCGCGTGACGCCCGAAAAGACCGCCGGCGGTAAGGGCCTCAACGTGGCCCGCGTCCTGGGCCAGCTGGGCGACGATGTCGTGGCAACCGGCCTGCTTGGTGGTCATATGGGCGCCTATATGGCCGAGCTCATGGATGCCAACGGCATTAAGAATGATTTTGTGCCCATCAAGGGCGAGACCCGCATCTGCCTCAATATCCTTCATGCCGGCAACCAGACCGAGCTGCTCGAGAGCGGCCCGACGATTGCCCCCGAGGAGCTCGATGCCTTTACCGCCAAGTTCGCCGAGCTTGCGAGCAAGGCCGATGTCGTTACCATTTCGGGTTCGCTGCCCCGCGGCGTCGAGGCGGACTACTATGCCAAGATCACGGGCATTGCCGAGAACGCCGGCGCCAAGGTGCTGCTCGATACCTCGGGTGCCTCGCTTGAGGCTGCGCTCAAGTCCGAGGTCAAGCCTGAGCTGGTTAAGCCTAACCTGACCGAAATTAACGGCCTTCTGGGCACGAGCTTTACCACCGACGATGTGGACGAGCTCCGTTCCGCGCTCGCCTCTGACGCCCGCTTCTCCGATATCCCCTGGGTCGTCGTATCCATGGGTGCTGCCGGCTCAGTTGGTTTCCACAATGGCCGTGCGTTCCGCGCCAAGACCCCCGATATCCCCGCCGTTAACGCTACGGGCTCTGGCGATTCGACCATTGCCGGCTTCGCACATGCGATTGCTGCCGGCGCCGACGACGAGACGGTGCTGCGTACCGCCAACACCTGCGGCAAGCTCAATGCCATGGATCCCATGACTGGCCACTTGGTTATGGATCGTTGGGACGAGGTTTACAACGGCGTTGTCGTGACCGAGCTGTAGGAGCTTGTGCTGCGGCCCCGGCATCGGTTGCTAGCTCATGTCGACGACAAGTGCAGTAGCATTATGCCGGGGCGCGACGCCGACACTGTCGTGTTCAATCCCGACCTTACCCTGGTCGAGACGCATGTGGGTGGCAACAGCGTCGGTAATGCGTTTGCCGAGTAGCCGCCAAAGAAACGATCCGAGAGGGGATTTAGATGATTTACGGTGCATTGGGCGATATCGAGGAGTACCGTGGAATGCTCAAGGGCCTCGACGTGCTGATCGATTGGCTCGAGGAGAACGATCCGGCGAAGCTCGAGGTCGGCAGCCATCCGATTCTGGGCGACAAGGTCTTTGCGAACGTCATGGCTCCCGCGACGCGTCCCGAAGCCGAGGCTCACTATGAGACGCATCAGCGCTATCACGACCTGCAGATCGACGTCGAGGGTCGCGAGGCCTTTAAGGTTGCCACGGGCAGCCTGACGCTGGTCCAGGAGTTCGACGAGAAGGACGACTACGATCTGGTCGATTCCGACGCCTCGATCGCCGGCGATCTTGCTGACGACAAGTTTGCGCTGTTTGTTGCCGGCGAGCCTCACATGCCCACGCTCGAGTTCCCGGGCGATGGCGCGCAGCCGGTCAAGAAGATTTGCTTTAAGCTGCTTGCAGATGCTTACTGGGAGGAGTAGCGCGCTGCTCGGCTGAGCTGTTCGTGCTGCGAGCGTTATCCCTTGGGGGAGCTCGCTTGGGTCCCGCTGATCGCGGTTCCTTTGGGGATTGCGGTTGGCGGGGCTTTTGTTGAGTAGGGGAGTTTCCGGCGGCGTTGTGCTTGGATTGGCGGATGCGCGCCCGAAATCGGCAACAAAAAAGCCGCCCGAAGGCGGCTATCTTGTGCAATGGAGCCAGCGACCGGGCTCGAACCGGTGACCCCCGCTTTACGAGAGCGGTGCTCTACCAACTGAGCTACGCTGGCGGCCATGTGATGGCGCAACTGAGGCGTCAACGGCTGTCTATGATACGGGACATCGCAAATCCGCGCAAGTGTTCTGACGGCTTTTCTCACTTTAAATGCACTAATATTGGAGACGCGATGTCTTGCTCTTACGGGTCTCAAACAGAATGGGGCAGCGATGACTCAACCCAAGATTCTTCTCGCACGCATCGACGACCGTTTCATTTACGGACAAGACGTTGAGCTGTGGAACGAAGCCGTGGGTTCCAACCTTGTCCTAATCGTCAACGATGAGATCGCGGCAGATTCGCGCCAATGGGCACCCATGAGGGTGGCGGCGCCAGAAGGCGTTTGGACGCGGTTTTTCTCGGTGCAAAGGACCATCGACGTCATTCATACCGCAACGCCTCGCCAATTGATTCTGATCATGGTGGCCTCACCCTCCGATGCGCTCGCGCTGGTTAAGGGCGGTGTGCCGATCACCAAGATCAGCATTGGTCATATGCAGGCAGGGGAGGGCAAGCGTCCCGCAACGCCCGCAGTTGCCGTAGACGACACAGACGTCGCTGTTCTCAGAGAGCTGCAAAAGCTCGGCATAGAACTAGAAATCCGCTATCTCCCCAGTTCCGCCCCCGACCCCATCGGCAATCTGTTCAACTGATCCCTTGGGGACGGAGGAAAACGGATCATTTTGCCTTCGTAGGGGATCTGTGTGGCGCTGTCCGCCAAAACTATGCCGGTTTACTACGATGAATTGCTTATCGCCGAGCATGCCAAATTTGCAGAGAATAAAACCGCAGGTAGACGAGTTGCTAATTTTTTATAAACCAGCGCGTGGTCGGACATAGTGGGTTCATCGTAGTAATTCGGCATAGTTTTGTTATGTCACCAATTCGGTGGCATCGAAAAGAAGGATTTAGGCATGAAGCAGCGCCCGTCGGCGGTGGTGCCGGCGGGCGTTGCTGTGCGAGATGTCGCGTTGTGGGCCTAGTGCCTCATAAAGTGGTATTCGATCATATTGCTGTAGGGGTGACCCGGACCCACAATGCCCTGCGGGAACAGCGGCTGGTGCGGCGTGTCGGGGTACATCTCGGCCTCGAGGGCAAAGCCGGCGCCCCAGCCATAGTTGGCATCGTCCTTGGCGTGCTCGTCGCCCAGCCAGTTGCCGGTGTAGAGTTGCACGCCCGGGGCGGTGGTGTAGTAGTCCAGCTCACGACCGGTCCACATCTCCTCGACATGTAGGGCGCGACGCAGGTTGCGGCCGTACTGATAGCCATCGATGCACAGGCAGTGATCGTAGCCACGGGCCTGCTTAATCTGCGGGTCGTCGGCCTCCATGCCGGGTGCGACGGGGCGCAGCTCGCGAAAGTCAAACGGTGTTCCCTCGACCGGAGCGATTTCGCCGGTGGGGATGTTCTGCTCGTTAATGGGCAAGTAGTGGGCAGCGTTGGCGATAAAGAAGTGCTCACAGTCCATGCCGGCGTTATGGCCGGCAAGGTTAAAGTACGTGTGGTTGGTCATGGACACGTAGGTGGCGCGGTCGCTCTCGCAACCATACTCGATGCGGAAGACTCCGGTGCGCGTAACGGTAAACACAGCCGTAAAGATTCGGTTGCCGGGCAGGCCCAGCTCGCCATCCTTAAGCGAGGTGGTCATGCGCACGGCGTTGTGAGTCTCGTCGAGCTCAACGTCCCATACGCGCTTGTGCAGACCATGCTCAAGATCGCTGTGCAGGTTGTTGACGCCTTCGTTGGCCGGCATATGCCAGTCCGTGCCGTCGATGGTGATCGTGGCGCCCGCGGTGCGGTTTGCCACGGGGCCGATGGTCGCGCCAAAGCAGGCGGGGTTGTCAAAGTAATCCTCGAGCTTATCGAAGCCCAGCACCACATCGCGCACGTTGCCGGGAATGTCGGGCACATCGATACCCAGCACGGTGGCGCCATAGTCCATAATGCGAACGCAGATCTCGGGCCCGTTGAGGGTGTAACGATGAACGGGGATACCGCACGGCGCGGTGCCGAAAAGCTCGGAAGTGATCATTTGGTTCCTAACATCGAGGTATTTCCGACAAACTGTAGCGCGAACAGGTGAGATTATCACTACACCCCACTAAAGCAGGGGGTATTTTTCTCAAAAAAGTGATGATTGGAGCTGTGCTGGCGTTGATTTTTGACGCGCACGAGTCTGATACAATTTGTTCG
The DNA here is from genome assembly GCA_937966215.1 of uncultured Collinsella sp. Taxonomy (GTDB): domain Bacteria; phylum Actinomycetota; class Coriobacteriia; order Coriobacteriales; family Coriobacteriaceae; genus Collinsella. Next base: position 89,856 of record CALCKK010000013.1, read on the forward strand.
TTACTGTTTGAATGATATGTGCGCAAAGAACGGCGAGGATTCATCGTGATTAAGGCGGAGCGACAGGATAAGGTTCGTCAGCTGCTCGAGGAACAGGGCACGGTCTCGGTCAAGGAGATCTCGGACGCACTGGGCGTCTCGGATATGACGATCCGCCGCGATCTTGAGGAGCTTGCGAGCCTAGGTGAGATTGAGCGCGTGCACGGTGGAGCCCGTAGCGCGCAGGGCCGTCCACATGCTATGTTGCGCCACGAGTATTCGCACAGCGAAAAGCGTACCAAGCATGCCGAGGAAAAGCTGCAGATCGCGCGCCGCGCCGTTGAGCTCATCGAGGAGGGCTCGACCATCTTTTTGGGTACGGGCACCACGGTTGAGCAGATGGCCTCGATGCTGCCGGCGTTTCGCCTGCGCATCGTGACCAATTCGCTTTCGGTGTTTAACTTGCTTGAGGCGCGCGAAGACTGCGACCTGTGCCTCGTGGGCGGCATGTACCGTCGCCGCACCGCCGCTTTTGTGGGACCAACGGCCGAGGATACCCTGCGTGCGTTGGGCATCGACGCGGCGTTTATCGGCGCCAACGGCATTCTGGATGGCGATGTGTCTACGTCCAATATGGACGAGGGCCGTATCCAGCAGCTCGCCTTTAGCAAGGCAGACTCGCGCTACTTGATCGCCGATTCAAGCAAGATCGGCAAGCGCGACTTCTACACCTTCTGCCGCCTGGACAGCTTGGACGCCGTGGTGTGCGAGCCGGGCATCGCCGCCGAGAATCGCGCCGCCATCGAGGAACACACGCAGGTCATCTGCTAGCTTAGGTATTACAGATCTAGATATTTCGAACCGGGTGCCCCCGTTCATCTCAATCTGTAACAATTGGGGCCGAAAATCCCTGCTAGATGTTACAAATCGAGACAAACGGCCTGCTCGGGTCGAGCCAAAACAAAAAAGCCGCATGCGAACCCGTGGAGGGATTCGCATGCGGCCGACAGGGGGTATGCGGCTTGAATTAGGCCATGAGCAGGCCGGTCTCCGCGACGTTCTTGTACCAGTACGCGCTCGCCTTGGGATAGCGCTTCTGGGTCTCGAAGTCGATGTAGAACAGGCCGTAGCGCTTGTTGTAGCCGTTGGTCCAGGAGAACTGGTCCTGCAGCGACCACACAAAGTAACCGTCGACGTTTACGCCGCCGTCGATTGCCTTGAGGACCCATGCGAGATGCTGACGCATGTAGTCGATGCGAGGGGCGTCGTCGATAAAGCCGTCCTCGAAGTCGTCCTTATAGCCCATGCCGTTCTCGGTGATGTAGATCTTCTTGTAGTTGGGGTAATCGTTCTTAATACGCAGCAGCAGGTCGTACAGGCCCTCGGGATAGATGATCCAGTCCCAATCGGTGGTGGGTACGCCTTCGCGCACGCATGACTCGCCAACGCCCTTGAGGAACCAGCGCGAGGAGCCCTTGTCGCCGGTGCCATTGTGGTTGATGTCGTTTTCGCCTTCGGCGGCACGCAGGAACTGGCACTTGTAGGTGTTGACGCCCAGGCAATCGTTATAGGGGAGCGCGGCGGTCAGCGCGGCGATGTCCTCGTCGCGGACGTCGAGCTCGCCGCCGGCGATATGGGCCAGCTTGGTCGCAGTCTCCATGGTGTCGGCTGCATAGTGGCCGCGGAAGGTGGCGTCGAGCACCCAGCGGTTGTTGATGACGTCGGCCATGCGAGCTGCCTCGCAGTCGGCGGCGCTGTTGGGGTCGAGGGGATACTTGGGCTCCAGGTTCTGGACAATGCCAATCTCGCCCTCAAAGCCGCCCTCATGGAAGGCGACGACAGCCTTGGCATGGGCCACCATCATGTTGTGCATGAGCTGGAAGGCCTTGTCCAGGCGATACTTCTCGCCGTGCGGCCAGTTGCCAACGATAAAGCTGCCCTCGGCAGTTGCAGGGATCTCGTTAAAGGTAAACCAGTGCTTGACCTCGGTGAACTCGGCAAAGCAGAACTTGGCGTACTCGACAAAGGCGTCGATCGTCGTGCGCGTCAAGAAGCCCTCGCCGCCGTTCTGGTAAAAGGCTTCGGGCGTATCAAAGTGATCGAGCGTGACATAGGGAATAACGCCGGCATTGTTGCAGGTGGCGAAAAGCTCGTGATAGAAAGCGACGCCCTCGGGGTTAATCTCGCCGGTGCCGTTGGGGAAGATACGGCTCCAAGCGATGGAGACACGAATGCCGTTAATGCCGAAGCGCTGGCACAGGTCGATATCGACTGGATACTTATTGTAGAAATCGCTTGCGGGGTCGGGGGAGAAGCGACCCTGAGCTGCCAGGAAATCGTCCCAGGGCACTTTGCCCTTGCCGTGCGTGCGGGTCTCGCCCTCAACTTGGTAAGCGGCGGTGGCGCCGCCAAACACAAAACCGTCGGGGAACTGCATGGGGTTGGTCATGAGTCATCCTTTCTGTGGGATACGAATAGGGAGAGGTGCCCGAACTGGGGATCCGGGCACCAACAGAGGGAGGAACTAGTCGAGGTTCTCGCGGAGCCACTTGATGGCGCCGGCGGGGTCGCGGGTGAGGTCGATATATTCCTTGCCGCGCGGAGCGAGCAGCTTAATGCCCAGGCGATCGGTGTCGGCCTTCATGTCGTTGTAGTAGCTACGGACCTGCGGGGCAAGCACGATAACGTCGTACTGATCCATGATGGCAGTGTGCTGGCCATAGGCGCCTGCGGAGGAAGCGATGTTCTCTCCGGTCTGCGCAGCACCTTCCTTGATGGCGTTGGCAAGCATGGCAGAGGTGCCGGCGCCGGCGCACAGGACGAGGACCTTCAGGCCATCGACATCCTTCTTAGCGGATGCGTCGGCGGCGGGCTCGGGCTGGTCGGCAACAGGCTTGCTGTCGGCGACAGCGGCGGTCGGCTCGACGGCAGCGGCGGTCTGCTCGATGACAGGCGCAGGGTTGCTGGCGGCGATGGAAGCGGCACCATCGGACTCGAGACCCAGCTCGGCGGCGCGCTCGGCCTCCTGGTCGCAGAGCAGCTTATCGTATGCCTTCAAGAACGGCAGGTAGATGATGGCGTCCAGCAAGATGATGATCGCGACAAATACCAGGGCGATAAGCTGGAAGTTCGTGGTGATGAAGATGCCGATGGGGGCGGGGGTGGCCCAAGGCACCACGAAGGAGAAGCCGTTCATGCCCACGTTATCGATAAAGAACTTGGCAACACTTACGTTGACGCAGCCGGCGGCAACAAAGGGTATGAGCATGTAGGGGTTAAGGATCATCGGCGCGCCAAAGAGCAGCGGTTCGTTGACGGCGAAGGCAACAGGAACAATCGAGGCCTTACCGACGGCTTTGAGCTGCTTGGACTTCATGAAGAGAATCAGCAGAAGCGGCACGATGAACGTGGCGCCGGTGCCGCCGAACTCACCCACGAGCGACATGTTAAAGGTGAGGGAGTGGGCGGGGTGGCCGCCTGCCAGCAGAACCTGCAGATTCTCGGCCTGGTTGGCAAGACGGATGGGGTCGATGCCCGGCTGGACGATCGAGGGGCCGTGGACTCCGATGAACCAGAAGAACGCGGTGGCTGCCTGGATAAGGATAAGGCCAGGATAGGTTTCTGCAGCGGTAAAGAGCGGGGAGAGCAGTTTGATAAGCAGCTCGGAGAACGGAACGCCCATGATGTTGCGCACGACGACATCGATGATGCCGCAGATGATGACGGCTCCGCCAAAGGGGATAATGTCGCGGAAGTTCTGAGCGATGGCGCCCGGGACCTCCTTGGGCAGCTTAATGGTCAGATCGCGCGAGACACAGAACTTATAGACCCACACGGTAATGAACGCGGCGATATAGGCCGAGAACAGACCACGCGTGCCCATGCTGGTGCAATCGAAGACCGAAAGTTCGGAGCCGTTGAGCTTGGTGGTGAACTGCGTAACGGCGAGCAAAAGCATGCTGCACTGGGCGGCCACCATGGTGGAGCCGTCGTTGAGCACTTTGCCGGCGGGCATGCGACGGTTCATGGAAGCCGTAAAGTTCTTGGCAGTGGTGCCGGCAACCATGATGCCCATAACACCCATGGTGAAGTTGTACAGCTTGTTGCACCAGTCGATGAGCGGCTGGGGCAGCGTGACGCCGACTACGCCGGGAAGCGTGGCAATGAGCAGGAAGATCGAAGAGGTGAGGACGATGGGCATACACCCAAGGAATCCGTCCTTAATGGCCTGGAGGTAGACGTTCCTCGAGATCTTCTCAAAGAACGGTTGATGCTTTTCGAGCATCTTTACGATGGCGTCCATAGAGCTCCTTTGCTACTTGATGCGCGATGCATGTGGATGGAACTGGTCGTCGATGGATGGTCAGGACTGCCCGGAAACCTTCCTGATTAAGGAAGGCATTGCGAAATGACAACGTTGTCATTTCGTTAATGACAACGTAAGACATTTTTGGAAGAGCAACAAGGATTTACGGGTGAACGGTCGATATCGTCCGATAAACGGCTGATTTGTCAGTCGGGCAGGTAGTGTATGCTAGAACACAAAAAAACAAGCGATGCAAAACCGACTGGAGAAGTAGTGGCAACGATGGACAAGAAAAACGTCTCGATGAACGATGTGGCGATTGCCGCGGGTGTTTCTCTCAAGACGGTGTCGCGCGTGATCAACGAGCCCGATAGCGTGCGCGAGTCGACGCGCGATAGGGTCCATGCGACCATGGAGGCGCTTGGGTTCCGGGCGAACTTTGCCGCGCGTTCACTCAAGTTGGGCCGTTACGGGTGCATCGGTGTGGTGCTATTTCACTTGTCGGGCGGCGCCGTGGACATGATTGACGGTATCGCCGATGCCGCCGAAGAGCGAGGCTTTGCGCTCACGATGATCAAAAAGCGGGCGGGGGAGAAGATGACCCTTGCCGAAGCGGCGCGTAGGATGTCGCAGCTTCCCGTCGACGGCATGATTTTCAACCTGCGCCAGATGGTCGATGACTTTGAAACCTTTGAGGCGCCGAAAGACCTCAAGACGGTGATTATCACACCGATGGAACATCCTACCTGCTCCACCGTCAGTGACGATCAAGAGGGCGGCGCGCGCATGGCGTGCGAGTACTTTTTGGACCACGGTCACAAGAACGTGTACTTCGTTTCTGGTAAAAAAGAGTCGCTGTCGAGCCAGTGCCGTATGAAAGGTTGGCGTGCGGCACTCGAGGCGCGTGGCATTGAGCCACCCGAGCCTCTGCAAGGCGATTGGAATGCGGATAGTGGCTATGCCGCGGGCCTTGTGCTTGCCGATAAACCCGATTGCACGGCGGTCCTCGCCGCTAACGACTGCATGGCAAACGGCGTGATGATGGCTCTACGTGACAAAGGGCTCAGCGTACCCGACGACGTGTCCGTGATCGGCTTTGACGATGAGCTCTACAAGACGATTCCCAACTCGATTCTGACGTCGGTGAAGTTTCGCCACCGCGAGCTGGGCATCCGTGCGCTTAACGAGGTCGTCGCAGGTCTGGAAGCCCCGAGCTCCAGAAGCCGTACGCTCGTCTCGGGCGTGTTGGTCGAGCGTTCCAGCGTGAAAGACCTGCGGGCGTAGACGTGCTCGGCTCGTTCATCTCAATCTGTAACAACCAGACGTCCAAAACCGGTTTTAGTGTTACGGATTTAGACAATTCTGCCCCGCCTATTCCATTTGTCTCGATCTGTAACAGTTAAGGGTGAAATAACCAGCTAGATGTTACAGATTAAGATATTTCTGCTCGGGCGTTCTGTTTGTCTCGATCTGTAACAGCTTGGAGCGAAAAACTCGGCTAGATGTTACAGATTGAGACAAACGTGCGGTACGGTCTGCCCAAAAAAAGACCGGGGGCGGCGCGCCGTGTGACGTGCCGCCCCCGGCTGAGAAATGGGGACAGGTTGTGTGAGCGGGCAACCCCGCCAGCCGCTAGTCCAGACGACGGGTCTGCGCCACGTGCTTATACCAGTATGCGCTTGCCTTGGGCGTGCGCTTCTGGGTTTCAAAGTCAACGTAGAAGAAGCCATAGCGCTTGTTGTAGCCATTGGTCCAGGAGAACTGATCCTGCAGGCTCCACAGGAAGTAGCCGCCCACGTTGACGCCCACCTCCATGGCCTTGAGCAACCAGCGCAGGTGCTGCTCGATGTAGTCGATGCGCGGCTGGTCGTCCACAAAGCCGTCTTTGTAGGGGTCCTTGTAGCCCATGCCGTTCTCGGTGATGAAGATCTGCTTGTAGTTGGGGTAGCGCTGCTTAATGTAGACGAGCAGATCGAACAGGCCCTCGGGATAGATGATCCAGTCCCAGTCGGTGGTGGGGACGCCGGGCTTGTTCACATGCTCGCCAATGCCCTTAACGCGCCAGCGGCCAGTGCCCTTCTCGCCCGTACCGTTGTGGTGCAGGTCGTTCTCGCCATCGTAGGCCTTCAAGAAGCGGCACTGGTAGTTGTTAACGCCCAGGTAGTCGTTGTAGAGCGCGGCCTCGCGCATGATTTCCAGATCCTCGTCTAGGATCTCGATGGTGCCGCCCGAGACGGCAGCCAAGCGGTTGGCGCACTCGAGGGTGTCGGGCGCGTAGTCGCCGCGGAAGGTGGCGTCGAGCAAGAACTGGTTCTGCAGCACGTGCTCGTTGTTGGCGGCTTTGATGTCGGCGGGGTCGTTCTCGTTGAGCGGATACTTAAACTCCAGCGACTGGATGACGCCGATCTTGCCCTTAAAACCGCCGTTGTGGAAGGCCAGCACGGCCTTGGCGTGGGCGAGCATCATGTTGTGCTCGCACTGGAAGGCCTCGGCCAGATGAGCTTTGACGCCGCCGGGGAAGGTGCCCTCGATGTAGGTGTTGGAGGCGTCGGCCCAGATCTCGTTAAAGGTGAACCAGTAGGTCACCTGGTCGGCGTACTCCTTAAAGCAGAAGGTGGCAAAGTCCACAAAGGCATCGATGGTCTCGCGGTTGAGGAAGTCGCCCTTCTCAAAGAGGGGAAGCGGCGTGTCAAAGTGATGCAGCGTGACGAACGGCTCAACATGGTGCTTATGGCACTCGGCGAAGAGATCGTGGTAGAACTGGACGCCCTCGGGGTTGATTTCGCCGGTGCCGTTGGGGAAGATGCGGCTCCAGGCAATGGAGAGGCGAATGCCGTTGATACCGAACTCCTCGCACAGCTCCAAGTCGACAGGGTACTGGTTGTAGAAGTCCGAAGCGGGATCGGGGGAGAAACGGCCTTGGGCTTCCAGAAAGTCGTCCCAGGCAACCTTGCCCTTACCGTGAGTGCGGGTCTCGCCCTCTACCTGGTAGGCAGCAGTGGCGCCGCCAAAGACAAAGTCCTCGGGAAACTGCGCAGGCGGGTTGGTGACGCTAGCAGGGTTAACGGACATGATGATCCAATCGTCTAAATCGAAGGGCCAGCCGGCTGTGGATGGTCGGCTGGCCTTGGGCGTTACTTACTTCGAAAGTTGCTCGCTTACGAAGGCGAGAGACTTATCGCCGTTCTGGGAGAGCTCGATGTACTGCTTGCCACGGCAGGCGACGCACTTGTTGCCCACGCGCTCGCAGTCCTTCTGCAGGTCGGCCAGGTAGCTGGCGGCCTGCGGGGCCAGGACGACCAGGTCAAAGTCGGGAAGCATGTCAACGTGGTTGCCATAGGCCTCGGCAGCGGTCTCAAGATTGATGCCGCGCTCCTTGGCAGCCTTGGCCAGCGCGTTGGCGAGCAGGCCCGAGGTTCCGCCACCCTGGCAGAGCACGAGCACGCGCTTGCCGTTGAGGTCGCTGGCGGTCGTTGCCTCGGCAGCGGGTGCTGCGGGAACGGCGGGGGCATCGGACTTCACGGCCTCGGCAGCGGCGCCGGCGGCAACGCTCTTGGCGTCGGCCTTGCCCTGGAAGGCATCGTTGAGCTTGGCGGCCTTCTCGGCGTTCTTGGCGGCGAGCTCCTCCTGGGAGATCTCGGCCTCCTCGGCGCACTTCTGGGCGTCGTAGGCACGGAAGAACGGATAGTACAGAACAAAGTCGACGACCAGGATAAGGGCGAGCATCACAAAGGCGAGCGGCTGGAAGCCCAAGCCCATGATGGTGCCAATGGGGCCGGGGACAGTCCAGGGCAGGGTGTACATAAAGCCGTTCATGCCCAAAAAGTCGATAAAGATCTTGAGGATCCAGATGTTGGCGATCGGGGCAAAGACAAACGGGACAAAGAAGACGGGGTTGAGCACGATGGGTGCGGCGAACAGCAGCGGCTCGTTAACGGCAAAGCACACGGGGACGATGGCGGCCTTACCGACGGCGCGCATCTCCTGGGACTTGGCCAGGAAGCAGAACATAAAGACCAAGACGAGCGTGGCGCCGGTGCCGCCCATGCAGACGACGAAGTACTGGGCGCCCTGCGTCAGAACGGCGGAGGCGTGCTCGCCGGCCTGGAATGCAGCCAGGTTGTCGGTCATGTTGGCAACGAGGGCGGCGGCGATGGCGGGCTCGACGATCGAGGGGCCGTGGACGCCGACGAACCAGAACAGGCTCATGGCGCCGTAGATCACAGCGAGACCGATATAGCCGTCGGCAGCGGTGAACAGGGGCTGGAACACCTGGATGACGCCCTGGGCAAAGCAGAAGCCAAAGGCAGCGCGGAAGACGATGTCAAAGACCCAAAAGACGGCGATGCAGACGGAGAAGGGGATGATGTCCTTAAAGGTCTGCGAGATGTTGGGCGGAACCTGCTCGGGCATCTTGACGGTGATGTTGCGCTTAATGAAGAACTTGTAGATGATGCCGGTCACAAACGCAGCGATGAAGGCAGTCAGCAGGCCTTTGGAACCAAGATAGGTGGTGTTGAAGCCGCTGGCGGCGTCCGTGGCGATCGTGTCGCTCGAAAGGAGCAAGAAGCCGATGATGGCCGCGCACATGCACGAGATGAAGTTGATCTGGTTGTTCTTGGGCAGGTCGCGGTTCTGAGCGTCGGCGAAGTGCTTGGCCGTGGTGGCGGCGCAGGCGATGGCCAGGATGCCCATTGAGTAATTGTAGCACTTCCACAGGGCGTTGTTGATGTCATCGGGCCAGTAGAAACCCCAGATGTTGGGGACCGAGGCTACCAGGCAGAAGATGGACGAGAAGATGATGATGGGGATGACGGAGATAAAGCCGTCGCGGATCGCCTTGAGGTACTTGTTGCGGGCGATCGCGTTGAAAAAGGGTTGGCCCTTTTCGATGATGGCGATGAGTTGCTCCATGCAATGCTCCTAAGAGTCGGTGGGTTAGCAACGATGGTAACTTTTGGCGTTCGGTTGCCAAAATGTTGACGTTGCCATTTTGCGACACAAAAAAAGACGCGAACTGATGGTTCCTGTGCCTGCGAACCGTCGATTCCTTATGCGTAAACGTTTGAGCCGCCCGGTGGCTCTGTGTTTGCACAATGGCAACGTTAACATTTGGACTACAAAAGCCGTTCGGGGAAGCAAAAATGTCGGTGAACGGTAGGTTTTGGGTGGTGAGCGTATGGCGGAGGAGGCGTTAGATATACTTAAAGACGTTTCATTTGACTGCGTAGGGTGCCACCAATGGCATCGTTGACATAGAAAGATCGACCTATGGCCGCTGTTAAAAAATCGGTTTCCGTTAAGGACGTGGCGCGTCTCGCGGGCGTCTCGGAGCAGACAGTCTCGCGTACGGTGCACGATTCGCCCAGCGTGCGCCCCGAGACCAAGGAGCGCGTGCGTGCCGCCATGCGCGAGCTGGGGTATCGCCCCAATTTTGCCGGTCGATCGCTGCGCCGCGGCAAGTTTAAGACTGTCGGCGTCGCCATGTTCAACATTACCGGCACCGGCAACCTCGACCGTATGGAGGGCTTTGCCGCCGCGGCCGACAAACATGGCTATGCCATCACCCTCACTAAAGTAGACGGGCATCCGTATACCCTCGAGAGCGCATCGTCGCGCATGAGCGCACTGCCGGTGGATGGCATGGTTGTGATTATGAACCGCATGCCGGCGGACTTTGGCACCTTTGAGCCGCTGCCCGGTATGCAGACGGTGCTCGTTACCATGCTGGAGCACCCGCTGTGCTCGACGGTCGATAACGACCAGTTCGATTGCTCGCGCCAGGTGGTCGAGTACTTGCTGGGGCAGGGGCACAAGACTGTGCACTTTATCTCGTGCCCCGAGCGCTCGCTTTCGGGCATGCAGCGCGAGGAGGGCTGGCGCGAGACGCTGCGCGCGCATGGTATTGAGCCGCCGCGATTCATTCGTGGCGATTGGACGGCGCAGAGCGGCTATGCTGCCGGTCAGGCTCTGGCAGACGATCCGACCTGTACGGCCATCTATGCCTCCAACGACGCCATGGCCTACGGCTGCATTCGCGGGCTCGAGTCGCGCGGAAAGCGCGTGCCCGAGGACGTGAGCGTGGTGGGTGTCGATGACAGCCTGGGCGACATCGTGCCCGATCGTCGCCTGACCACGGTGCGCTTTGATAACAAGCGTGTCGGCATGTGGGCGGTCGACAAGATCGCCGGCGCCGAGGGCGTTGCGCCTGGCGTGGAACACATGCTGATCCCCGGCGTGCTCGTAGCGGGCGATACGGTGCACGATGTACGCTAGGGTGCGGACCTGTTTGGGTTGCCGCTAATTGTGTTCGAGAATGTTCAGATTGGTTTAAAAACCGTTCACGGGTGAAAAGCAACCGTTCATAGCTCGAAATTACGTTTTGCGCTGTTCTTTTTTGTTTGAATGTTAATGTTCCTGCCATACACAGCGCAGCGCGTATGCCCGGACGCGATGCTCTCCGTTGGTTCATATGTGAAAGGAACGCAATATGGCAACCAAAGAAGAAATCTCGATGGTTGGATTCGAGATTGTCGCATACGCGGGCGACGCCCAGACCGATCTGCTTGCAGCGCTCGATGCTGCTCGCGAGGGTGATTTTGAGAAGGCCGAGCAGCTGCACAAGGATGCCAGCGATGCACTTATCGGCGCCCACGACACGCAGACCAAGCTGCTTTCGCAGGAGGCCGGCGGCGGCGAGATGGAGATGACCTTCATCATGGCTCACGCTCAGGATACTCTCATGACCACCATGATCCTGGAGAAGCAGACCCGCTTTACCATCGATGCCTATAAGCGCATCGCCGCACTCGAGGCTAAGCTCGCCTAACGAGCTCTCACAACCAAGTCCCCTTCCAAAAGCTCTGCCGCTACCCGCGGCAGGGCTTTTTCTGCACTCCTCCAAGTTGCGGTGAAATAGGGACTGAATAGGGGCTGGCGGGCACAAAACAATCCCTATTTCACCGCAACTCATCCCGTGATAGTCATTGGGGACGTTCTTAAACGACTAGTCGTTGGGGACAGTCTTGGGGCTTCTGCACGCCCTCCCGTTCGGTTTTTCGATGGGTGGGTATACTTTCCACCGCATTACAGGCCGGAATGAGGAGGTATCCAAATGCCGGACAACGGATTGATTCAAAAAAGAGACGCGCACGAGATGGTTCATGGGCGTCCTGTCCAGATAACCGAGCACACGACGGTAACCGAGCTGCAGCCCAGCCTGTCCGATGTCGTGTGCGCAAACAAAAAGCTGCAGATTGGCTTTATCGTTGCGCTCGTGGTGCTGGCGTTGCTGTCGGGATTTGTCGCACGCCCACATTTTGCCGATACCAAGACTTGGGACTCCACCATCGAGGTCATCGACCAAAAGAAAGGCAACGTACTGGCGCTCACGACCTCGTGCGTGGCGCTGTCTGCGGGCATTACCGCGCTGCCTGGAGATACGGGAACGCCGGTTGCCGAGCAGCTCGCACAGCTTTCGGGTAACTTGGGCATCGTGCTCGCCGTGCTCTACCTCGAGAAATATTTGCTCACGATTTTGTGGTCGGTTGGCTTGGGCATCTTAATCCCGTTTGCGTTGGTGCTCTTTGCGGTGTCGCTCGGCATTCACGGGCGCTGGAGCACGAGCGCCGTCCTGCGCCGCGTGGCGACTCGCGTGCTGGTGGTCGCCATGATCGGAATGGCCTTGGTGCCTGCAAGCGTATGGGTGTCGCAAAAGGTCGACGAAACGTATCGAGTGAGCATCGAGCAAGCCGAGCAAAAGGCGGCCGACGCTGCGGGTGCGGCAGATAGCGACAGCTCCAAAGCAAGTAAGAAAAAGACCGAGTCCACAGAGTCCAAGAATGTGCTTGAGCAGCTTGCCGACGGCGCCTCGGGTCTCGTCACATCGGTGACCAGCGGTGCCAAGCAGATGACCGATGAAATTGTGCAGCAGGTGACCGATCTGATCGAAGGTGTCATCGTGATGATCGTGACCTCGTGTGTGATTCCTCTACTGGTGCTCGTGGCGTTCCTATGGCTAGGACACGTGCTGCTGGGGATCGACGTCTCTGGTCCCGCGAACTATCTGACGGGTCGTTTCTTAAGCGCTCCGTCCAAACATGCCAAGAAGAGCGGACGGTCTGAGTAGCTAAAACAGCTGTATATACCGGGGAATACCGCCGAAGGGCGGCCGAGACACGTTCTCGGCCGCCCTTTTGTTTGTTGAACACGTGGTCGCTACGTCTGCGCCGGGCCCAAGCGGTCAGCAATCATCCGTAAACGGTATTTGTTCAAAAAAGAACAAAGATAAACAAATAATGGTTGCAGTCGGTGTTCGAATGTGTTCAAATAAACATGAACAGTGAAGAACCGCACATTCAGATGCCCGGACCTGAACGCGATTCAACACTTCCAAACAGAAACTACGCACCTGCGTATCTCTCAAGGAGGATGTCATGAGGGTTGTAATCGCTTCCGATGCCGACGGTATGTCGATGAAGGAGTCCATCAAGGAGATGCTCATCGCCGACGGTCACGAGGTCGTCGACTATTCCGAGACCCCTGCCGCGGACTTTGTTGATTCCGCGACCGCCGTTGCCAAGGACCTGCTGGAGCACAAGGATTCCCAGGGCTTCGCATTCGATAAGTACGGCGTCGGCTCCTATATGGCCGCCGTCAAGATCAAGGGCATGGTCGTCGCCAACATTTCCGACGAGCGTTCCGCCTACATGACCCGCGAGCACAACGGCTCGCGCATGGTCACCATGGGCCCGGGCGTTGTGGGCACCGAGGTCGCCAAGAAGATCGCCTGCGAGTTCCTGCGCGCCCAGTACGCCGGCGGCCGTCACCAGATCCGTGTCGACATGCTCAACAAGATGGCCTAACGAGAGCCACCGAGAACTCGAACTTCTACCTCAACTTGTGAATTCAGACGAAAGGACGTTCTGATGAAGAAGACCATCGCAATCGGTTGCGACCATATCGTTACGGACGAGAAGATCTATCTGGCCGACCGCCTGGAGCAGGCTGGCTACAAGGTGCTTGACTGCGGCACCTACAGCCACACCCGTACGCACTATCCCATCTACGGTAAGGCCGTGGGCGAGGCTGTTGCCAGCGGCAAGGCCGACTTTGGCGTGGCCCTGTGCGGCACCGGCATCGGCATCACCAACGCCGTCAACAAGGTTCCCGGCGCCCGCTGCGCCCTGGTTCGCGACATGACCTCTGCCCTGTATGCCCGTCGCGAGCTCAACGCCAACATCGTGGGCTTTGGCGGCAAGATCACCGGCGAGTTCCTGATGGCCGACATCATGCTTGCCTTCCTGGAGGAGCCCTACGAGAAGACCCCCGAGCACGATGCCCTGATCGCCAAGATCGATGCCTGCAATAAGGCCGACGCCGAGGCTCAGGCTGACCCGCACTTCTTTGACGAGTTCCTCGAGAAGTGGGACCGCGGCGAATACCACGACTAAGGGGCTCCGGCGTTCTACCGAACGCCGGACCGGCCGACGCTGCGAAGCCATCTGGCGGGCGAGCTACTCTGATAAAACTTTTGCTTGCTGAGCTCGTGTGCGTCGTTTTGGCGGTACCCGGCATTCTGCAGCTTTTTAATTGACGGCTCGCGTTTCTGTGAGGGGCGCGGGCCGGTTTTCTAAACAGGAGTCCAACATGATTCTGACCGTTACCATGAACCCGTCGATTGATACGCGCTATCAGCTCGACAAGCTGATCATCGACGATGTTAACCGCGTGATGCCCGAAAAGACCGCTGGTGGCAAGGGCCTCAACGTGAGCCGTGTGCTGTTGCAGCTGGGTGACGACGTGCTCGCGACCGGCCTGCTTGGCGGCCACATGGGTGCCTATATGGCCGAGCTCATGGATGCCGATGGCGTCAAGAATGACTTTGTGCCCATCGCCGGTGAGACGCGCATTTGCCTGAATATTCTGCACGAGGGTAATCAGACCGAGCTGCTGGAGAGCGGCCCGCAGATCGCCCCGGCCGAGCTCGAGGCCTTTACGGCCAAGTTCGCCGAGCTTGCAGCGAAGGCGGACGTTGTGACGCTTTCGGGCTCGCTGCCGCGTGGCGTCGATGCCGGCTACTATGCCGAGCTCGTCAAGATCGCCGAGGAGGCGGGCGCTAAGGTGCTGCTCGACACCTCGGGTGCATCGCTGGAGGCCGCGCTGGAGTCCGACGCTAAGCCTGAGCTCGTAAAGCCCAACCTGACCGAGATTAATGGCCTGCTAGGTACGTCCTTTACGACCGATGATATCGATGCCTTGCGTGAGGCGCTTGCCGCCGATGGCCGCTTTGCCGGTATCCCTTGGGTTGTCGTTTCGATGGGCACTGCCGGCTCGGTGGGCTTCCATGAGGGTCGCGCGTTCCGCGCCAAGACGCCCGCGATTGCGGCAGTGAACGCGACGGGTTCCGGCGACTCGACCATCGCCGGCTTTGCGCATGCCATTGCTGCTGGTGCCGACGACATCACGGTGCTCAAGACCGCCAATACCTGCGGCAAGCTCAACGCCATGGATCCCAAGACTGGCCACCTGGTCATGGACCGCTGGGACGAGATCTACAACAGCGTTGTCGTGACTGAACTGTAGGGTTACGCGGTTTTACCAAACCGCGTAACGGCGCGACGCTGCAAACGCCCCTAAGCGGCAATCTGACGTTCAATCGTCGGGCATGACCAAAAGGTCAATGCCCTCCTCTTTCACGTCACCTTGCTCGCTTAGGGGCGTTTTCGCTGTCGTTGCCAAGACACCGGCGTTGCCTTGGTCGCAAGTAGTCATTGGGGACGCTCTTTAATGACTAGTCGTTTAAGAACGCCCCTTAAGAATGACCCCAATGACTACACTCAAAAAACGGCGCCCGCCGGCGATGTTGCCGGCGGGCGCCGTTGTCTTGAAGACGAAATGATCCGTTTTCCTCCGTCCCCAAGGGATCATTACAGCGAGTCGAAAAAGTGCTGTTGGGCGGCGCGGCCGGCTTCGTCCCACTTAAAGACGCCGGCGTTGTCGAGCACGTGGCCAAACACCACGCCGACCTCCTCGTGCAGGATATCGATGGCGTTGTCCGCCGTAAGCTCGTCGGCGCGGCGGGCATAGACATCCTCGGCCCATGCAGCGTGGCTGCGGCAAAGGTCGTCGCCCTCGAGCGCGCTGGCAAGGTCGTAGCTGGCATCGGCTTTGGCCGCCAGCAGGTGCTCGCGGACAGCGCCGAGCTCGGGAACCAAGCGCGGTGGCAAAATAGCCAGGCCCATGACCTCGATCAGGCCGATGTTCTCCTTCTTAATGTGGTGATACTCGGCATGCGGGTGGAAGACGCCCAGCGGATGCTCGTCGGTCGTGATGTTGCAGCGAAGCGCCAGGTAGGCCTCGTAGATCTCGCCGCCGGCATTGCCGCGGGAGTCGACGCGGCGGATGACGGGTGTCACGGTGTTGTGCGCCATGCCATCGGCTGTGTGCGCGATGACGCCAACCGACTCATCGGTCCACTCGCGCCATGCCAGGATAATTTTCTCGGCGGCATCGAGCAGCGCGCCGCGGTCGTGCGAGCGCAGGCGCAGCACCGAAAGCGGCCACTGCAGCACGGTGCCGCTGACCTGGTCAAAGCCGGGCACGCTAAACTGCGAGACTTCGGTGGCATGCATCATGGGGAACTCGTGCGCGCCACCCTGGAAGTGGTCGTGCGACAGAATTGAGCCGCCCACGATGGGCAGGTCGGCATTGGAGCCGATGAAGTAGTGCGGGAACAGGTCCACAAAGTCGAGCAGACACGTCAGCCCCTTGCGGTCGACGTGCATCGGGCGATGCTCGGAGCTCATGGCAATGCAGTGCTCGTTAAAGTACGCGTACGGGCTGTACTGGAAGCCCCAGCGCTCGCCGTTGAGCTCAATGGGGATAATGCGCAGATTCTGGCGAGCGGGGTGAGCGCCGCCGTCGGCTGCGGCGGAGCGTCCGGGATAGCCCTCGTTTTCGATGCAGAGCTGGCAGGCGGGATACTTCTCGCCCGTGTTCTTGGCGGCACCTGCCGCGGCGATATCGCGCGGGTCCTTCTCGGGCTTGGACAGGTTGATGGTGATCTCAAGATCGCCCCAGTTGGTGGGGGTGCTCCATTTGATGTTGCGCGCGATGGCGGCGCGGCGCACGTAGCCGGCGTCGCAGCACAGGCCGTAGAACCAGTCGGTCGCGGCACGGGGCTCGTTGACGCCCATACGTCCGTTGAACTCTTCGTTTACAACCGAAGGCCTCGGCATGAGCGCGCCCATGATGCGCATGGCGATGCGGTCGCGGCCCGACGCCGTATCCTCGACAGCACCATTGGCAACGGCGGCCTCGGAAAGCGCGGCAAGCGTGCCTTCAAGATCAAAGTCGGGCAGGGTATTGGGGTGCAAGAGCGAGAGTTTCTCAACCTGGAGCGCCCAGGCCATATCGAGCGCGGGGCCCGTAGCGCCGATGCACTCCAGAATGGTGTTGTATGCCCAGATGCGATCGTCCTGGCCGATCATCGATCGATGAATGGCGTACTCGATCAGGTTCTGCGCCGCTTCGCGCACGTCAGTCATTACAGCCATGCCGCGTAAGCCCCCTTGTCAGAGATGGCGTAGTGACGGGCAGAGCCCTCGCCCAGCCAGCCGTTCATCTTGGCAATGAAGGTGTCGACCAGATCGAGCGGCACGAAGGCCTGGATGGTGCCACCAAAGCCGCCACCGTGAATGCGAACGGCGCCGCGGCCGTCGAGCACGTGCTCGGCCAGCGCCAGGGCATACATGGAAGGCTGCTCGGAACCCAGCTTGGCAACAACATTCTGCAGGTACATGGCAGAGCTGGCGCCGGACTCGCGCGTCAGGACCAGGAACTGGTCAATGTCGCCAGCGTTCAGGGCTGCCCAGCGCTTGTCGACCAGGCCGTTCTCGTACCAGTAGTGAACGGCGCGCAGGCAAGCGCGGTCGCCCAGCTTGGCGCGCAGCTCGGGGAGCTTGGCGTCAAAGTCGGCAACGTCGACCTCGCACAGGCGTGCCTTGCCAAACTCGGCGGCGACGTCCTGCATCTCGCGCGGAACGGCGGCGTAGTCGTCGGTAGCTGCCACGTGGTCGGCGCCGACCTTAACGAGCACGAGCGCATAGCCGTGATCCTCAAAGTTGAGCTCGAGCTTCTGGGTCTTAGGCTGAGCCTGGTCCTCAAAGTCCATGTAGGCGAGGCCGCCCAGGCACACGGCGGCTTGGTCCATAAGACCGCAGGGCTTGCCGTAGTAGTTGTTCTCGGTTCGCTGGCTCATCTGAGCGAGCGTGACGGGCTCAATGGCGGGCGCGCCCCAGAGCGTCTCCATGGCACGGCCGTACGCGGCCTCGACGGCGGCAGAGCTGGAAAGGCCGCCGCCCGAGGGGACGGAGCAGGTAAAGGCAAAGTCGAAGCCCTGGGGCTCAACGCCCAGAGCAGCGATTTCGTGGGCCATACCGCGCACGAGGCTTGCGGACGTGCCCTTCTCGGACTCCTGGACATCCAGCGTGTCGAGCGTGATCTCAAACGTAGGATAGCCCTCGTCGGCGACGCGGACCTTGTTGGAATCGGTTGCCACGGCGATGCCGTCGACGGCGACATCGAGCGAGCCGGCGATAACGTGACCGCCCTCGTGATCGGTGTGGTTGCCGCTGATCTCGGAACGGCCGGGCGCGTGCACATAGAGCACCTGGCGATCGCCGATGGGGCCAAACTCCTCCTCAAACAGCTTGGTGAGCGTGGCGAGTGTCTTTTCGTCGGGGGTGGTCATGAGGGTCCTTTCCTTGGCGCAGACTGACGAGTTTTCCGTCGTAGTGAGTACGTTAACAATCTGAAGCGGCATAAACTCAGCATCTACGATGCCGCACGTTACGGGCTATGTTAACGTACTCATAACACAACACTTATCACTTTTTGAGAATCTGGTAATCGGTAGAAATTCAGCCGTGAACGGTATTGCCGTATGGACTTATAAAGCAGAAGAGATGCAGATAGAAAAAGTAGAGTACGTTAACATGCGTCCGACGATAGCGGGCTCGGCGCGGGGCATGTTTCTGCCCGGGCAAACATTCACGCTATTCAGATCCCGCAAGAGCGAAGGTGATTTTGTGGCAAGGCGCCCTTCCAACGATACAGGTACGCGTCCGGTTTCCATGGCCGACGTTGCCCGTGCTGCCGGTGTTTCGCAGCAGACGGTCTCGCGCGTTGCCAACGGCCTTCCTAACGTCAACGAGCAGACGCGCCAGCGCGTGCAAGCCGCTATGCAAGAGCTCGGCTTCCGTCCGAGTTATGCCGGTCGTTCGCTGCGCGATGGTCGTTACCATTCGGTCGGCCTGTGTGTCAACGATGTCACCAAGTTTGGCAACCTGACGATGATCGACGGCATTGCCAGCGCGGCCCGCGAGCACGGCTGCGCCATCACGCTGGTCGAGATGTCCAAGACCGAGGAGTTTTCGCTTGCCGAGGCCACGCGTCGTATGGCCGCGCTGCCCGTGGACGGTATCATCATCGGCATGAGTCGCATGGCGCCCGATTTTGAGACGTTCGATCCGTTGCCGGGCATTGGAACGGTCATCGTTACCATGTACGCGCATCCGCGCGTGACCACGGTCGATTCCGACCATTACGGCTGCTCGCTATTGCTTATGGATCACCTGTTTGAGCTGGGGCACGAGCAGATTCGCTATATTGGCGGCCCGTCGTTCTCGGTCGACGAGCAATTTCGTCGCGCCGGTTGGCAAGATACACTCGAGCGTAAACACATCGAGACGGTAGAGCCACTCGAGGGCGACTGGTCTGCCAACAGCGGCTACGAGGCCGCTCGGTACTTGGCTGAGCACGACCGCACCATGACGGCGATTTACGCGGCAAACGACCAGATGGCAAACGGCGCCATTGCCGCGCTGCGCGATAGCGGCTTGCGCGTGCCCGAGGATGTGAGCGTGGTGGGCGTCGACGATTCGCTCGACGACTTTGTCGCACATAACGAGCTCACGACCGTTCGATTCGATCTGCATCAGCGCGGGCGCGAGGTGTTCGAGCGCGCAGTTCCCAAGGCGGGGGCATCGGACAAAACCGTCGCCATTCGTATTCCCGGTCAGCTCATCGTTCGACACACCACGGCAGCGCCGCGCGCATAGTTTTCGCAGGTCAACGGCTCGGCGTTGCATATCAATAACAATCGGTAAGGATGCCGGCAGATAGCCGTGACTATGAAGGCGAGTGCTATGATAGACGGGTTCATTTGTCTATCTAGGAGGCTTTGCCTGATGGAGATCACCAAGGATATCCGCTACATTGGCGTTGACGATCATGACATCGACCTGTTCGAGGGCCAGTACGACGTGTCCGAGAACGGTATGGCATACAACAGCTACGTTATCTTGGGCGAGAAGATCGCTGTCGCCGATTCGGTCGATGGCGGATTTGTCGACGAGTGGCTCGGCAACCTCGAGACCGTACTCGACGGCCGCACGCCCGACTACCTGGTCATCCATCACATGGAGCCCGATCACTCCGCCGGCATCGCCGCCTTTATGGAGCGCTATCCCCAGGCGCAGATTGTGGCAAGCATGGGCGCCTTCCGCATGATGGTCAACTACTTTGGCACCGACTTCCCCGAGCGCAAGATGGTTGTCAAAGAGGGCGACGTGCTTGATCTGGGTGGCCACAGCCTGACCTTTGTCGGCGCCCCCAACGTTCACTGGCCCGAGGTACTCTTCTCCTACGAGGCTACCGACAAGGTGCTCTTTAGTGCCGACGGCTTTGGCAAGTTTGGCGCCAACGACATCGAGGATCCGGAAGGGTGGGCCTGCGAGGCGCGCCGTTACTACTTTGGCATCGTGGGCAAGTTCGGCAAGTTTGTGCAGGCCGTGCTCAAGAAGGCCGCCGACCTGGACATCCAGATCATCTGCCCGCTTCATGGCCCCGTGCTGACCGAGAACCTGGGCTACTACCTCGACACCTACAACACCTGGTCGAGCTATCAGCCCGAGGACGAGGGCATCACCATTGCCTACGCGAGCGTCTACGGCCATCTGAAGGCTGCCGTTGAGGAGCTTGCATCTGCGCTCGAGGCTCTCGGCCAGAAGGTTTCCGTCTTTGACTTGGCTCGCGACGACATGGCCGAGGCCGTTGAGGACGCGTTCCGCTATGACCGTCTGGTACTCGCTTCCATTACCTATCAGGGCGAGATCTTCCCATTCATGAGCACCTTTATCCATACGCTTGCCGAGCATGCCTACCAGAACCGTACGGTGGCGCTCGTCGAGGGCGGTTCCTGGGCGCCCGCAGCTGCCAAGATTATGACCAAGGAGCTCGAGGGTATGAAGGACATCACCCTGACGCAGAACAAGGTGACCGTCCTGGGTTCGCTCAACGACGCCTCGCGCGCTCAGATCGAGGCCCTCGCTGACGAGCTCTCCAAGTAGCGATACGTTCACGTTTAACGCTCAAACCACCACAAAGGGGACGGTGAACCTTTGTGGTGGTTTTTGTTTAAGCGCCGGCGATGAGGAGATTTGGGCGGGCGTCGTCGGCGACCTCGGCGATTGAGGTGGCGACGGCGTGATCGGGGTCACGGTCCATCACGATGGCGTTGACGTCGGTCAGCTCGGCAAAGCGGTACATGCCACGTCCGTTGACCTTACTGGCGTCCATGAGGGCGATACTTTGGCGGGCGGCACCGGCCATAGCCGCTTTGGTCTCGGCCATCTGCGGAAAGTCGGTCGTAAAGCCGCAGCCGGGAACGAAAGCGCCAGGGCACATGACGGCCAGATCGGCATGGACCATTTGGAGCGCCTGCATGGTAAGTGGGCCGTACAGATAGCGATGACCTTTGCGCAGCGTCCCGCCCAGCATGACGACATCGACCGAGGGCATGCTCTCGTCGATGTAATCGGCAATGGTAATGTCGGCCGTGATGACGGTGATGCCATCGCGCTGGTCGAGCAGGCGGACAAACTCGAGAGCGGTGGTGCCCGAGTCTACGAGCAGGGTGTCGCCGTTGCCGACGAGTTCAATGGCGCTTTGCGCGATGGCCTGCTTGGCGGCGACATTGACGTTGATGCGGCGATCCTGGGTGGATACGGTCAGTCGCTTCTGGAGCGACACAGCGCCGCCATGCGTGCGGCGCAGCTTGCCGGACTCGGCGAGCGCGTCTAGGTCGGCGCGGGCGGTAACGGAGGACACGCCAAAGGTTTGGGCGATTTCTGCCACTTGCACCGAGGCGTTATGTTCGAGCATCTCCATGATGGCGGCACGCCGCTCATCGGCGAAAGCTCGGGTTGTTGCATGGGCCATATCCGCTCCATCATCGTCTGAAATTTGCAGGAATTGTGTTGAGTCTATTTTCGTTCATTTTCTTTTTAAGTAAGAAAACGCCTTTCGATTACTTACTTTTTCTATAAAAGAAAGACGCTGAACGCCCAAAATTCAATATCGAACACGCCCACTCAGTTCCAATTCCTTCCGTTTACTTTTCAAAAACGACTGTATTGACCTGCATGGGCTCAATATCTCGCACATGCAGAGCCGTTGAATTTCATACAATGAGCGAAGCAAAACGCAAGGTAAAACGCCTTGCGGACACGTACGCCCGATGTCCAGATGCGGGCGAGGGAGAGGAGCAAACGCTCATGGCACTTGTTACCACCGAAAAGATGCTCAAGGACGCTCAGGCCGGCCACTACGCCGTTGGTGCGTTCAACGTTGAGAACCTCGAGTTTGTTATGGCCGTTCTGGCTGCTGCCGAGGAGACCAAGTCCCCCGTCATCATGCAGACCACCCCGGGCACCATCAAGACCGCTGGTCTGGACTACTTCTACGGCATGGTCAAGGCTGCCGCCGAGCGCGCTTCCGTGCCCGTCGCCCTGCACCTCGATCACGGCGATGGCTATGACCGCTGCATGCAGGCTTTCCGCACCGGCTACACCTCTGTCATGATTGACGGCTCGCACGAGTCCTTCGAGGACAACATTGCCCTGACCAAGTCCGTCGCCGACGCTGGCCGCGCCATGGGCGTGCCCGTCGAGGCTGAGCTCGGTAAGGTTGGCGGCAAGGAGGACGACGGTCCCGCGGTTGAGGGCGAGAGCCCCTACACCGATCCGGCCGAGGCCAAGGAGTTCGTCGAGCGCACTGGCTGCACCTCCCTCGCTATTGGCGTTGGCACCAGCCACGGCGTGTACACGAGCGATCCGCACATCGAGCAGTCCGTGGTCAAGGCCATCCGCGACGCCGTCGACGTGCCGCTGGTTCTGCACGGCACCTCCGGTGTGCCCGATGAGCAGGTTGCCGAGGCTGTGAAGAACGGCATCTGCAAGGTTAACTACGCCACCGAGCTGCGCCAGGCCTACACCAAGGGCTTCATGACCTACATGGCCGAGAACCCCGCCTGCTTCGACCCCAAGAAGCCGGCCAAGGAGGGCATGCGTGAGATCACCGAGCTGGTTAAGATCCGCATGACCAACCTCAACTCTGTGGGCAAGGCAGAGTAACAGCAAGGGTACTCCGACTCGCTACATATCCCGGGGAGGGACGGGGGCTTAGTTCCCCAATCGTCCTCGGGCATGCAAAAAGCCTCGCTGCGCACTTCGTGCGGCGAGGCTTTTTGCCCCCTGCGGAAAGATTGGAGAACTAAGCCCTCGTCCCTCCCAGGTTGACCTACTCGAGGTCGTCGCCCTTGTGGCGTTAGGTCTGAAAATAATAAGAAGCCTTCGCGCTGCGGAATGATTTTGGAAACTAAGTACGGGGACCCGCCCAAGCCGTCCTGCTCAATCGCCCTTGTGGCGTTGGGGCGGAAAGGGTGGGGCGCGTGGGTTATTTGGTTGTTAGGGTTAGTAGGTCGTTGGGGGTTTTGAGGTTGTAGGTGGCGTTTGGGATATCTTGGTGTGATCCCCATGCTGCTCGGGCAAAACTGACCCCTGCTGAAGTTGCGCACTGTTCGTCGTAGACGGTGTCGCCAACGTAGACGACGTTGCCAGGATTCGCGCCCGCACGTCGGAGATATTCGAGCATGGGTGCGGGTGCGGGTTTATGTTCGGTTGTGTCTTCGACAAGGATGATGTGCTCAAAATACTTATCGAAACCAAGGGGTGCAATTTCTTTTGCGTATTCGTCGCGCGCACGTGAGGAGACGATGCCAAGTTTGCAGCCGCTATCGGCGAGTGTTGCGATGACTTCAAGCAAACCTGGAAACACGCTGATGGTGCTTTTAAAGCTGGCGGCAACTTGGCACCAGCGATCCAACGTTGCCTGCGAGTAGATCCCAAGTTTCTCAAGGGCATCCTTGCCGGGTATGCCGAGGGCAAAGTCAAGCTCGTGTCGGGGAAGCGTTTTGCTGGTCTCTTCTTGGACAATCTGGACAAGCGATGACAGAACGCTTTCTTCTGTATCTGCCAATGTCCCATCAACGTCAAATACGATATGGTCAAAGTGCTTCATATGATTGCTCCTCTCTGTTGTTTGCCTGCAAGTTTGATGCAGTGACAGAAGAAGGGTTAGCGGGATTTCTGCCTGGTGCTATCGAGATTCTGCCTCGCTGCTCGATAGCTCGAAGGAGTGCACCCCATTTGTTCTTTAAATACCTGGCCAAGATGGCTTGCTGTTATAAATCCGCATTGGCGCGCGACTGTCTGTACCGTTCGCGTGGTGTGTGCCAAAAGTTCGCAAGCACGGTTTATGCGGTATGCGCGTAGATATGCCGCCGGGGTCGTTCCTGCACAAGTTTCGATAATGCGGTAACACTCTCTTTCGCTTACGCCGGCTGCAGATGCCATCTGGGGCACATCTATAGCGGCTGCATAGTTTGCGCGGATAAAGTCCAGGATTGCCTTGAACTGTACGTCGCGGCTGGTCATCCAAGAGGCGCCGTCGGAAGAAAAGAGCGGTTCGGCCTTGGCGTTAATCTGAATCCAGAGCTCTGACAAACTATTTCGAAGCGCCATCTCGTTTTGCGGCCGTTGAAGGTCGTGGCTAAAGGAGCTCTTCAGCAAATCGATAAAGGGCATATCGTCGGGATTGGTGGGCGACCATTTGAGCACATCGACGCCTCGACATTGCAGCAAAGGATTGATATAGCGCTTTTGAAGGCGTCCCGCGGGATCGCCGAGCATCGACGGCTGAAAGATATGCAACATTTGAATGGCTGGTGCCGAATTGGGTGATTGCAGCGTGCTGTGCAAAACGCCGCCGTTGATAAAGCCGGCGGACCCTTCCTCAAAGCGTACGTGCTCATGAGCCGCGCGCGTTCGATAGTCAATCGCTCCCTGTTCCATGTAGAAAAGCTCAACTTCGGAATGCCAGTGCCAGGGGACGGAATTGCCCGGATAGCGAGCGAATTCTGCGCGTTCGGCAATATAGGGCCAGTCTTCGGCGGTCTCGGGAAACGCTTCCTCGCGTCCTCCGCGGTGCAATTCTATGTGATCCATGTTTCGCATGGCATCAGTATAAAGCGCGATGGGCTTAGATTGCTCTTGCCTGTTCGGGGAACGCCTTGTTTAGGGATGCTTGGAGCTTTTCGAACGATGCTCGCAAGTTGTGGCTCTGGTTGGTTGAGCGTTTGGCTTTTGTGGTGGGGGAGTCGAGGAGGCCGTCTCTCTGTGTCGGGGGGAAGGAGAAAAGGTCTGCATGTTTTAGGGATGGCTGCCGTGCTACGGCATTGGAAGAATGCATGCTTATGCGGCCTCCTCGATGTCCACCAAAAGGTTGCGCACGGGGTGTGCTGCTAGGTCCCGTGCGTTGGCAGTATTATGCCGCGGCTGTTGCAAAGAAGCGCTAAAGAAAGGCTTAACCTGGTTTGGTGTTACGATGAAACCGCAGGTAAAAGCTATCGAGTAACACTCTTGAAAGGTTTTGGGCTTAAGGGCTTTCTAAGGTTTGTGACGTGGATGTGGCGCGGACGTGCGGAGCGTGTGAATGCTCGCTGTTAGCGCTGCGGCTCTGCGGCGCGCACCTGCTCGATGACCTTTTCCATGGTGGCGTCGATGCGGTCTTTTTTGAGCTCGCATTCCCAGATGGTTATGGGCGTCCAGCCCATTTGAGTGAGTGCTGCCACGGCAGCGCGGTCGCGCTCGACGTTGCGACGGAACTTTGCCTCCCAAAACTCAACGTTGCGCTTGGGCTGGCTCGGATTGCACTTAGGGCAGCGATGCCAAAAGCAACCGTTGACGAAGATGGCGATCTTGCGGCCGGGGAAGGCGATGTCGGGCTTGCCGGGTACCTTCCATTCCAAACGATAGCCCGTAAGGCCCGCGGCCCGTAGGCGCTGTCGTACGAGCAGCTCGGGCTTGGTGTTGGCGCGCTTGTTGCCCTTCATGGACTTTTTGATGGCGGCGCGACGGCGCACCAGTTCGCGCTCGTCGGCGGAAAGGTCCGAGGTATCGATGCCGTCGAGCAGACCGGGCTTGGGACGTTTTTTGCTGCGGCGCTTAGGTTTGCACTTAGGCTTGGTAGCAGGCTCGTCGGCCGTGGTGGCCTGGGCGTCGTTAGCGATGCTGTTGGCCTCAAGTCGGTCTTCCTTCAGCTCAATTAGCGCATCGATGAGCCCCTTGTCGGCGGGCATCCATTCCACCGTGGCAAGCGAGGTGCGCGGAATCCAGCGGATATCGAGCTGGCGGTCGTGCTTCTGGGGCTCATCGGATTCATCGGCGAGTGAGCAGTAGTAGCACTCCATCGAGAGATGGAAATCGGGGTAGTCGTACTCAACGGTGTAGAAGTCACGCAGGTTGGTGACTTTTACCTGTAGCTCTTCCATGAGCTCGCGGCGTACGGCGTCCTCGGGCGTCTCGCCGCGCATGAGCTTGCCACCGGGAAACTCCCAAAGTCCCTGCATGTCGCCATAGCCGCGCTGCACGGCAAGCAGCTCGTCAGATCCTTCCTTGCGAATGATCCCAGCGGCAACATGAACAGTCTTCAACAGGAGTCCTCTCTCAACATCAATACGTGGCAGGCTAGCTACCCCTACCTTACACAACGGTAAGGCAAGCGTAAGCCATATCGATGGTAGCCGACTCGTCTTCTTGCGACTATAGATGCCGTAGACTAATTGCAAGAAAGGACTCGGTATGCAAACCACGCACATGGCGACCCCGGTACTGGAGGTCGCGCATCTCGAAAAGGTATATGGAGCGCTGGGCAACGTGACCCGCGCGCTCAACGACGTCAGCTTTACCGTCAACCGCGGCGAATTTGTTGGCATCATGGGCGCCTCGGGCTCGGGCAAGTCGACGTTGCTCAACTGCGTCTCGACCATCGATAGCGCCACGAGCGGCACCATCCGCATCAACGGCCAGGACGTGACGCGCATGAAGCAGGCCAAGCTCTC
Source organism: uncultured Collinsella sp. (assembly GCA_937966215.1). Lineage (GTDB taxonomy): Bacteria > Actinomycetota > Coriobacteriia > Coriobacteriales > Coriobacteriaceae > Collinsella. Next base: position 116,444 of record CALCKK010000013.1, read on the forward strand.
GCAGTTCCGCCGCGAGGAGCTCGGCTTTATCTTCCAGGACTCCAACCTGCTCGATACGCTCACGGCACGCGAGAACATCGCCCTGCCGCTCACCATTGCCCGCACAAACTCGGCAGAGATCTCGACCCGCGTGCAGGACGTGGCCGCGCGCCTGTCCATTAGCCAAGTGCTCGACAAGTATCCCTACCAGATGTCCGGCGGTCAGCAGCAGCGCGTTGCCGCGGCTCGCGCGCTCGTCACCGACCCCACCATGATCATGGCTGACGAGCCCACCGGCGCCCTCGATTCCAAGAGCGCCCGCCTGCTGCTCGAGAGCCTGGAGGCCCTGAATCGCCGCCTGCGCGCCACCGTGCTCATGGTCACGCACGATAGCTTTGCTGCAAGTTACACGAGCCGCGTGCTGTTTATCCGCGACGGCAAGATCTTCACCGAGCTGCGCCGCGGCGACACCGACCGCCGAGAGTTCTTCGACCGCATTATGGAGGTCGTTGCCATGATGGGCGGTGAGGGCTCCGATGCTCTGTAAACTCGCTTGGGGCAACGTCCGCCGCGCCGGCCGCGACTACCTCGTCTACCTTTTGACGCTCACCCTGGGCGTCACCGTCTTCTATGCCTTTAACACCGTCTCGATGCAGGTCGACATTGCCGGCATCGATGAAGAGGGCTTGGCGCAGGTTATGGGCAGCATGCTCGGCTACCTGACGTACTTTTTGGCCGGTGTCATGGCCTTTTTGATGGTGTATGCCAATAACTTCATCATGAAACGCCGCAAGAAGGAGTTTGGCCTGTACCAGGTGCTCGGCATGGGGCGCGGGCGCGTCGCCACGATCATGGCGCTCGAGACGGTGATCGTTTCGGTCGGCGCCTTTGTCGCCGGCATTGTGCTGGGCGTGGGGCTTTCCCAGCTCATGACGTTCTTTACGGCTTCACTCTTCAAGACGCAGATCGCCGATTTTCACTTCTTTTTCTCGGTGCATGCGTTCAACCTGACCCTTGCCTGCATGCTCGTAATGTTTGTGCTCACGCTACTGCTGAACCTTCGCGCCGTGCGTCGCACCAGGCTCATTGAGCTCATGGGTGCCGAGCGTCGCAACGAGAGCATCAAGACGCGCAACCCCTGGATCGCGATTGCCATCTTTGCCGTGGGCGTGGCGCTTGTGGGCGTGGCCTATTACCGTCTGCTACGTGATGGGTTCCCGCTGACTGCGACGGACAGCAAGCTGCAAGAGGCCATGAGCCAGTTTGGCATTACGACCGCTATGGTTACAGTGGGTACCTTTGCGCTGTTTTGGGGACTCTCGGGCATGCTCATCAAGCTGCTGCAGAGCCTGCGCAGCGTGTATTGGCGCGGTCTCAATATGTTTACCGTGCGCCAGCTTGCGGCCAAGGTCAACACGGTGTGCTTTTCGATGGGCGTCATCGCGATGATCCTGTTTTTGGCCATCACCTCGGTGACGTGCGGTATGTCTATTGCCAATGTGATGAACGAAAACCTGGAGCGCTATAACCCTGTTGACGTGTCTCAGACGTATGTCTATTACACGCCCGAAACGCTCGACTACTACAAGGAGTATGTCAATCCGTCTGAGGCCGATCGCATGGTGCTGGCCGATGCAACGGTCGATTTGTACGCTGCATGGCATGGCGAGCGCAAGTCGGCGGACAACAACGATGAGACAGGCAAGAAGGTCAATATCGCCGATGTTGCCGGTGAGCATGTGCAGATCGATTCGTATCTGAGTTACCCGCTTGGCGGCTCGGGCCCCTCGGTGGTGGCGGGTGAGATGTGCAAGGCCATGGGAGAAAAGCTTCCCAAGGCGCTCGAGGGAAGCAACGCCGATGCGATGGGTCTGTATGTGACGCCGGCGAGCCAGTACAACAAACTGCGCCAGATGATGGGCGAGGAGCCGGTGAGCATTGGCCGCGACCAGTATCTGCTCACGTGTGATATGGGCGGTGAGCTGGGCGACCTGTACACCAAGTATATGGCTGGCGGCCATGCCCTCACCTTGGGCGGGCATGAGCTCAAGCCCGCAACCGATAAGTCGGACGAGGACACGGCGGCCATCGCCAACTCGGCGATGGGCAGCAATCCCGGTACCGTGGTCGTAGCCGATGAGCTGCTGTCCCAGCTTAATCTGCAGCCGTATTCCAGTAATCTGCTCGTTAATTACAAACAGGGTATGGATACGACCGAGGCAGACGAGAGCATTAAATACACCTTGCTCGATAATCTGCTCGTTGACGGCAAGGAGCCGGGGTCGTGGGGAGTCTTCATCATGCGTTCCGAGATGTACACGCAAGCAGCGCAGATGAACGGCATGATTAGCTATCTGGCCATCTACATTGGCTTTGTACTGGTCGTTGCGTGCGCGGCAATCCTATCGATCCAGCAGCTCTCCAATGTGGCCGACGGCAGCCGCAGCTATCGTGTGCTGGCACAGATTGGCTGTGACGACCGCCAGATTCGCCATTCGGTGATGGCGCAGCAAGCGGTATTCTTCCTGTTCCCGCTGGCAGTGGGCCTGGCGCACTCCTTTGTGGCGCTCAAGGTGATCATCGAGCTGGTGAGCATATTCGGAGATATGAGCATCGCCGGCACCGTGGGCCTCACCTGCGCGATTTTCCTGGCGGCCTATGGTGGCTACTTCCTGGTAACGTACCTCATGAGCGCCGGCATGGTACAAGCTGCCATCGCCACCCGCTACAGTGAGTAACAGACGGGCAAAACCGTCGCAAAATCAGAGCGAATAACCGCCGCGAAGGGAGTCCAGCTCCCTTCGCGGCGGTATTTTGCGTATCTAGAGCATCTCAGATGCAAGTGAGTAGGCTTTTTTGGATCTGCCGAGCACATCGCGGCAAGTGCTCAATAAAATCGCAGGTCAGGGCTGTGGCGTTTTGAGGTGTGCTCGGCATCCCGCCAAAAGCCTACTCACTTGGTTTTTACCGCTAGAAGACCGCCGCGAGGGAAAGCAGCTCCCTCGCGGCGGTTGGCGTTTGCCCAGATAAAACCTGCCAAAACAAACCTGTCCCTTTTTAGCAGGTTATCGTTTCCAAAAGTGGAGGATCAGGGTCGTACGGTTTTGCTGCTCGGTTTTGACCAGGATGTTGTGGATGTGGGTCTTGACGGTACCCACGGCAAGGAAGAGCTCGTCAGCGATCTCTTGGTTCGATTTGCCCAACACAACCAGACGCATGACTTCGGTTTCGCGGTTGGAGAGCTTGTAGGCGTTGCGATAGAAGGGCATCTGCTCTTCGATGTGTCGATCAAGATCGCTGACGTTCTTTTCCTCGGGCGCCTCCTGCATGCGAATCGAAAGCACGTGATAGGCATAGATGATCAGCAGAATCGCAAAGTAACACGCAAAGATGTTCTCGCTAAAGTTGCGCTCGGATAGGTACAGCTGCAGCCAGGAGGGCGCCAAGCTCATGGGGACCACCAGAATGTTGTAGAAATCCTCGGCAACGATGCAACCGACCAGAATAGCGCCGATAATCAGGTGCTTTTGTTGGTTGTTGACACGTGCCTTCAGCTCGACTTGTGTGCTCTTGCGTGCCGTCCAAAAGATATATAGCCCCACGAAAACAAGGAATACCTGACGCATCGTGTAGTAGAGCCATTGATGAATGGGGCCGTAGGGGACAGCGACGATAATCAGCAGCTCGCTCAGCAAGAACGTTGCGACGGGAATGACAAACTGCTTTTTTGAATGCTTGTCGAGCAAATCCATGGCAATGAGCCAAATAAAAGCCTGCGAAGCGGTCGCCACAAAGGTCCGCAACACAGGCATGGTAATTGAGTAATAGTCGCTGGCTGGAAAACTCTGGTTTTGCAGCGTGTATTCAAAAAAGAAAATCTCGGTCATCTCGATGGCATAGCAGATAAATACGCCGCTGCCATAGATAAAGAAGCGTCGACGGGACGAGGCATAGGCGGCAAGCGAGAGCACCGCCGTCACAATACAGATCACGAGTATCGCTAGGGTATAGAAGAACATCAGGGTGTTCATCTGTCACCGTCCCATCTCATTTATTCTATGGCCGAGTTCTGTATACCTTGTGGGATATAGACGTCTCAACCCTTCGTTTCATTGCGGATTAGGCGCCGAGATACAGCATAGCCGTATACCGTTCGCGGTTCTAGATGGTAAACCCCCTGTAAACTCTTGACCTGCGGGTTTATATTGGTTTAGAGGGGGTGTAACTCCGTGAACGGTCTTTAATCCCGAATAAACTAGGTAAAAATTGCATACGGGTGAATGATGGTCTTGTCAACACGAGGCGTGATGTTCGAGCGCCTCATAGTAATAGTCGGCAAGACCGGCGGAAAGGAAATCGACATGGCACTGCCTAAGGATTTCATCGACACCAACGACTTTACCAAAGAGCAGATCCTGGCTATCGAGGATCTTGGCCTAGCAATGAAGAAGGCCATCAAGGTTGACGGTTATTATCCGCACCTGCTCCGCAACAAGAGCCTTGGCATGATCTTCCAGCAGGTCTCCACCCGCACTCGTCTTTCCTTCGAGACCGCTATGACCGACCTCGGCGGCCATGCTCAGTTCTATGGCCCTGGCACCATCCAGCTCGGCGGTCACGAGTCCCTGGGCGACACCGCTCGCGTTATGGGCTCGCTGCTCGACATCATGATGGCTCGCGTTGACCGTCACAAGGACGTCGTCGGCCTCGCCGAGGGCTCCGCTGTGCCCGTCATCAACGGCATGTCCGAGTTCAACCATCCCACGCAGGAGATGGGCGACCTCATGACCATGCTCGAGAACCTCCCCGAGGGCAAGAAGATCGAGGACTGCACCCTGGCCTTCATCGGCGACGCCACCCAGGTCTGCGTCTCCCTCATGTTCATCGCCTCCAAGGTCGGCATGAAGTTTGTCCAGTTTGGACCTAAGGGCCACCAGATCTCCGACGGCGGCCTGCACGTTGGCACCGTCGAGGAGCGCGCCGAGTTCGGCAAGCAGATGATGGCCATCGCCGAGGAGAACTGCAAGGTCTCCGGCGGCTCTGTCGTCATCTCCGACGACATCGAGTGCATCAAGGGCGCCGACTTCATCTACACCGACGTGTGGTATGGCCTGTACGACGAGGAGGTCTCGGGCGAGAACTACATGGACGTGTTCTATCCCAAGTATCAGGTCACCATGGACATGATGAACTTTGCCGGCCCCAACTCCAAGTTCATGCACTGCCTGCCGGCCACCCGCAACGAGGAGGTCGTCGACGAAGTCATGGACGATCCCGAGCGCTCCCTGTGCTGGGTCGAGGCCGAGAACCGCAAGCACTCCATCCGTGCTCTCCTTGCCGCCCTGGGCAAGCGCACCCCGCTCAACGACGAGGGTGTCGAGTACTCCGCCAAGGCTGAGCTCCACGCCGCTCTCGAGGCTCTCGAGCAGCTCTAAGCCTCAAGGCTTCTAAAAGCACGTTTGCGGGCGGCGGATGCTCGTCTCCTGTCGCCCGCTCACCGAGGCTCAGGCAATTGCCTTAGTACCTTGGGCCTCGGATCTGTCCAAGACTGAGCGAAGGAGCTCATCATGAGCGACGGAAAGAAAAAGCTTTCCTTCTTGACGGTCATTTCGACCATCATCTGCGTCGTCTTCGTTTGCGAGGCCGCCGCTCCTGCTGCTGCCATTGGCAACCAGCAGTTCTTCTGGTGGATCTTCCTGATCCTGACCTTCCTGCTTCCCTACGGCATGGTTGTCGCCGAGCTCGGTACCACCTATGACGGCGAGGGCGGCATTTACGACTGGGTACGCGATGGCCTGGGCGACAAATGGGGCGCCCGCATCTCGTACTACTACTGGGTCAACTACCCGCTGTGGATCGCCTCGCTGGCTACCATGTTCCCCGACATTTTGGGCATGGTCTTTGGCGTCGAGTTCAACTTGATCGCCAAGATGGGTATCGATCTTGCCTTTGTGTGGATCGTCTACCTCATGGGCCGCTCCAAGGCGGCCGACTCCGAGTGGGTCCTTAACGGTGGCGCCATCATCAAGGTCGCCGTCGCCGTTATCGTTGGCGCTTTGGGCATTTGGTATGCCATGGAGAACGGTTTTGCGAACGACATGTCCGCTGCCACCTTCCTGCCCGAGCTCACCAACACCAACGCTCTCGGCTACCTGTCGATCATCATCTTTAACTTCATGGGCTTCGAGGTCATCTGCACCATGACCGACGACATGGCCGATCCCGCTCGCGATATCCCCAAGGCTATCATCGTCGGTGGCCTGTCCATCGCCGTGATCTACCTGTTCGCTGGCTTTGGCATCGGCGCTGCTGTGCCGGCCGATTCCATCGACCCCGACTACGGCATGATTTATGCAGTCCAGACAATGGTGGGCGACTCCATGATCTTTAAGGTCATCTGCATCGCCTTCCTGATCACCCTGTTCGCCAACATGGCCGCTTGGTCCTTCGGCGTCAACTCCGTCGCCCGCTACGCTGCCGAGCACGGCAACATGCCCAAGGTCTTCGCCTCGATGATCTCTGACGACGATATGCCCAACGGTGCCAACCTGGTCAACGCCGTCGTTGCCTCCCTGGTGCTGTGCCTGCAGCTCGTTCCCATCGACGCCATCTCCAACGGTGTCTTCTGGATGCTCTTCGGCACCTCCGTCGTCTTCCTGCTGCTGACCTACATCCCGATGTTCCCGGCGTTCCTCAACCTTCGCAAGAACGACCCCAACCGCGAGCGTATCTTCACGTTCCCGTTTAAGGGCGCCATGATGAAGGTCATGCTGGCCATCCCTTGCATCGAGCTGATCCTGGCCATCGTTGCAACGCTGGTGCCGCTCTCTGCCGCTGAAATTGGCGACAAGCTCCCGATGATCGTTATCTTCATCGTGCTTCTGCTCATCGGCGAGGTTGTCCGCGTCGTCAGCGCCAAGGGCCGCGAGACCGAGTACAAGGGCCTCACTCCCGAGCTGGCAGCTCAGCGTCTCGCTGAGGAGGCCGCCGAGGCCGAGGAGAACTAGAGCACCCGGTTCTGGGGCTCCAACCCTCCTCGCGTACCAACGTGCGCTTCGTCGGGCTTGTCGCTCCCGACTCCGGGCACTCTAGCCTCTTCGGAGACGTGCCCAAGCGACAGGTTTGCTAACCATTCCCCGGGGTGGGTGTGAGCGATAGCTCCGGTAACCACCGCCCACCCCAATCTCTCTTCCGTATCCTTCGTGCGTTTTGTCTCCGCGCACTTGGTTACGTCGTCGCTTGCCGGTGCGATTCCGTGAAAACCGGCGTCGGGCGCCCCGACCTTTGCCGAGGAACGGGCGCCTACCATCTCTTGGTTTTAGGCTGCGGGCAACCCGCCCGCGGCAAGCGATCGTTCGATTTGGAGGAAATCTTATGCGTACGATCACCGAGTCCGAGTCCACCCCCAAGGCCGACGGCTTCTTTATGCCCGCTGAGTTCGCCCCGCAGGATCGCGTGTGGATGGGTTGGCCCCACCGCACCGACACCTGGGCCCACGGCGCCAAGCCGGCTCAGAAGCAGTATGCCGCCATCGCCCGCGCCATCGCCGAGTTCACCCCGGTTACCATGTGCGCCAACCAGGTCGACTATGCCAACTGCAAGGCCGTCTTCGAGGAGGACGAGAACGTCACCGTCATCGAGATGACCACCGACGACGCCTGGTTCCGCGACACTGCCGCCACCTACGTCATCAACGGCAAGGGCGAGAAGCGCGCCAACCACTGGCGCTTCAACGCCTACGGCGGCCTCGTCGACGGCCTGTACTTCCCGTGGGACAAGGACGAGCAGATCGCCCTCAAGATGGCTGAGCTCTCCGGCTGCCGCCGCTATCGTCCCGACGACATGATCCTCGAGGGCGGCTCCATCACCGTCGACGGCGAGGGCACCCTTGTCGTGACCGACCAGTGCCTGCTTTCCCCGGGCCGCACCTGCTCTGCGGTTCTGGAGGAGGAAGAGGATCCCGAGTCCATCTGGCCCAAGTTCCACAAGAAGTTTGAGCCCTGGAGCGAGGAGCTTCGCGCCTATATGGACGAGCACCTCAAGGATTACCTGGGTGTCGAGAAGGTCATCTGGGTCAAGGAGGGCATCGACCCCGAGGAGACCAACGGCCACATCGATGACGTCGCCACGTTCATCGCTCCGGGCGTCATGGCCTGCATCTGGACCGACGATCCCGAGTATCCGTTCTACGAGCAGTGCCACGCTGCCTACGAGACCCTCTCCAACGCCGTTGACGCTAAGGGCCGCAAGATGAAGGTCTACAAGCTCTGCATGCCCGTGAACCCGCTGTTCATGGACCAGGCTTCCTGCGACACCATCGACGCCGACGAGAACGCCGAGCCGCGCGTCCCCGACGAGCCGCTGATCGCGTCCTACATGAACTACCTGGTCACCAACCACGGCGTCATCGTCCCGCAGTACGGCGACGAGAACGACCAGCTGGCCGTCGACACGCTCCAGAAGATCTATGACGAGGTCTGGGGCGAGGGCGTCTACAAGTGCGTCGGCGTCCAGTCCGAGCAGGTCGTCTTCGGCGGCGGCAACATCCACTGCATTACGCAGCAGGAGCCGTCCGCGTAATTGTCTGGCTTCCCGAGGCACGGCACCTTGCCCTTCAATCGTCGGGCATGACCCTTAAGGTCTATGCCCTCCTCTTTCAGGGCAATCTGCCGCACCTCGGAAACCCAGCCGATCAATCGGACAGTCGATGAATCGCACCGTGACCATCTCTGGGCATTGATGGTCGGTTTATTCGATGTCTTGGTCGGCTGGGTTTTTCTTTGGGCACTCCGTTGCCTCCACTTCGGAGTGCCCGCCTCTTTGATTGAGTACGCGTCTGATCTGGGATTTATTGCGGGTTAGGCCAATTGTTCGCTTGAATATCCCAGGTCAGACGCGTCTTCAATTGCCAAAAGATTCCGGTCGCAATCGCGGCCGTTTTGATCGGAGTATCTATGTACCAGCGTATCGTTATCTACACGCGCCTGTTCCGCGAGCGTTGGTCCAACAATTGCATCCTCTCTTCTCTTTGGGATGGCACCTGCACCGGTGACGCGGCCTGCAACCCTACCTTGGGCTGCGCCTTCGGTACAGATGCCATCCTTTTTGCTGTAGGGGGAGCGTGTCGTGGCAGGTAAAAAGTTCTCCCTGTTCGAGGTCATCCTCTCGGTTATCTGCGTTGTCTTTACCATCGAGGCGGCCGCTCCGGCATCTGCCATGGGTAACGTGCAGTTCTTCTGGTGGATCTTCCTCATCATTACGTTTTTGCTTCCCTATGGCCTGGTGGTGGCCGAGCTCGGTACGGCGTTCGATTCCGAGGGCGGTCTGTACGATTGGGTTCGCCTGGGCTTGGGCGACCGTTGGGGCGCCCGCTGCTCCTGGTGCTATTGGGTCAACTTTCCACTGTGGGTGGCAAGTATCGCCTGCATGTTCCCCAGTGTCATCAATGCGGTATGGGGCATCGAATTTTCGCTTGGGGTCCGAATTGCCATCGAGCTTGCCTTTGTGTGGGGCGTCACGGTCATGGCAATGCAGCCGGTGGCTGAGGCCGATTGGGTCATGGATGGCGGCGCCGTCATCAAGGTGCTCATTACCGCCGTGGTGGGAATCGTCGGCATCTGGTTTGCCTGCAATAACGGCTTTGCCAACGATATGTCGTTTAAGACCTTTGTCCCCGATCTGGGAGACACTAACTCACTGACGTATCTTTCAATCATCCTATTCAACTTTATGGGCTTTGAGGTGGTCGCGACCTTTGCCAGCACGATGAAGAACCCATCGCGCGATATCCCCAAGGCGGTTATCGCCGGTGGCGTTGCCATCGCGGCGATCTACATTATCTGTGGCATCGGTATTGGAGCCGCGGTTCCCACCGAGCAGCTTTCACTCGATTCGGGCATTGTGGACGCGGTTGCCGCCATGGTGGGGCGCGCTCACCCGCTGACGATGGTCGTGGGCGTGGCCTTTTTGGCGACGCTGTTCGCCAACATGATCTGCTGGAGTTTTGGCGTCAACAACGTGGCGAGCTATGCCGCGCGCCACGGCAACATGCCGCGCCCCTTTGCGCTGGTGTCCAAGAAGACCGGCATGCCCAACGGCTCAGCACTCATTAACGGTTGTTTTGCCAGCTTGGTGCTGCTACTTCAGATTCCGCTGGGCGAAGGTTCCGACGTCTTTTGGGTCTTCTTCTCGATGAACGTCGTCTTTCTGCTCATGAGCTATATCCCGATGTTCCCGGCGTTTTGGCGCCTGCGTAAATACGACGACCGCCCACGTGTGTTCCGCGCGCCCTTCGAGGGCAAGGTGCTTGCGGTAGCGCTTGCGGTGCCGGTGGTAGAGCTCGTGCTTTCGATTGTTGCGACAATCGTGCCGCTTAACAGCTCGCCCGCCGAGATGTCAAAGTTGCCGATCCTCATGGGTGTGGTGATCGGCGTGTTGCTGGGCGAGGTTTCGCGCCTCATATCGCGCCGCGGCCGCAGCATCGACAATCCCGGCGTTGGCGCAAGGGGGACAGGTCGCTTTGCGCCAAAACAGTAGCGCCGCGAGTTGTGCGGTGCTAGATGCATCTTGGATTACTGCTCACGCTGCTCGGGATCAGATGCGAGCTTGGGTGCAAAGTAGGGGACGTGGCCCAGGTAGGGGCAGCTGTCCGAACGCGCCTCAACGGCGCAGGGGACATCGTCGTAGGTCATGGAAGAACCGAGTCGGGTGATGGCCTTGGCGGCGGGCGCGACGAGCATCTTGAGCGGAGCGATCGGTGCCATGGCATCTCCTTTCATCGGTGAGACACAGCTTGTTTATCTAAACGATACAGTACGTTTAATCGGTGAGTCTAATCTTGCGGCAAAGAATCTGTCAACATCCTCACAGCATCTAGACAGGGGAGGCGGGCATGAGTTTCGCGTTCTATATCTACACCACGATTATCATGGGTGTGGCTCTGGTGACCAGTGCCGTGGCATTGGTGGTTTGGCTCATGACGCACCGTCGCGACAGCCTAGTGGCCGCGGCGGGCTTTTTGCTCTACATGCTCGATATGTCGGTCATCTTTTTTGACGAGTACACTCGGCTCAAATATGACTACGCCGTTACCTTTAGCGAGCCGCTGCAGCACCCCTTGCTGCGCTGCGTGCTCGGTATTGCCATCTATGCTTGCATTGTGCTGTGGATGTTTGCGCGCTTGCGCAAAAGGCCGACGTCGCGCATGCTCGGACTTGTTATCGTGCCGTTTTCAATCTTGCAATTGGTGCTGGTGCCTCGCAGCGGTGCTGCCGGAGAGATGCAGCAGTATCTCTTTTGGCTCACGCGTGACCTGGGCAATGTAGGATGTCTTGCCTATGCCGCCTGGCATTACCGGCACAGGGCCACGCGTGTTGAGAAACTCGACCTCGACCGCTCAAAGCTCTTTTGGAAGGTGGCACTCGTTCTTGCGTTTTGCGTAATCGCCGAGGACACCTACATGATTTTGCTCTGCCGCCCCGACTCTCAAAACCCCGTCATCAGCCTCTTTTTGTGGTATCTGTCCGAGCGCAATATCTCCGAAAACGTGCTGCTCGTGGCATGCGCGGTCCAACTCTTTTGCCAGTTTAGCCATATCCTGCGCGTGTATGCCCGTCATCCGCGTGCCGATGAGGACGTGGCGGCCGAGAGCGCACGCTCTGGGGACGATCTAGCATCACGCGTTGTGATCTATGCCGATGCCCGTAAGCTGTCGCGGCGCGAGCAGGAGGTGCTCACGCTGGTGCTGAAGGGCAACGACGCCCAAAACATCGCCAGCGAGTTGGTCATCAGCCCTGGCACTGTCAAGGCGCACTTGCATCGCATCTACGTTAAAAGCGGTGTCTCCAACCGAGATGACCTCATAGATGCCTTTTGGCGTTCCTAGTCCTATTCTTCCTTGCATGCGGGTCTTGCCGTGTGGGCGGGCACGCCGTTGGGCGTAATGACGCGGTAATAATCTCAGACAATAAACCTGCAGGTAAAGCGTGTAAACCTGCTTAAACTGACCGTTTGCGATCCCTGGCCTTGGCACGGATTTGCCCCTGTGTATCAATGGGTGTAGCGCGAAGCCGCGGACGTGGGACAGACGTCCGAGCACGGCTTGTAGGCACGCGCCGATGCGGGAGCGCTACGCTCCCAACCGAGTGCCCACGCGGGCGGTGCGTCCGCGTTGCAACCAAAGATGCCTGAGGAGGCTCACATGGACAAGGCTGATGTAGTTATCAAGAGCAACGCCGTCTTTACCGGCGATGGGCTCGAGCCGTTTAAGGGCGGCGTTGCCGTGCGCGGTGATAAGATTGTTGCCTGCGGTGACGATGCTCACCTGGCACCGTTTATCGGTCCCGATACCGAGGTGCGCGACTTTGGCGACCAGCTCGTCATGCCCGGCCTGATCGACTCGCACACGCATTTTGCCCAGGGCGCGTTTATGACCGACCCCGATTTTGCCGTCAACCTCATCGACTGCACCAGTTTTGAGATGGCGATGGAACGTGTCGTGGCGTTTGCGGCCGACCATCCCGATAACGAGTGGATTCTGGGCTGCCAGATTATCCAGTTCCAGTGGGATGTCCCCGAGATGCCCACAGCCGCGATGATCGATGAGTACATCTCGGACCGCCCGGTCTTTCTGCAGCAGGTTGACCTGCATACCTTTAGTGCCAATACCTGCGCCATCAACAAGGTGGGAGTAACTTCGCAGACGCCCGATCCCGCAGGCGGCAAGATCCTTAAGGATGCCGAGGGCAATCTGACGGGCGTGTTTTCCAACAACGCCGGCGTCTTCTTTATGGACGAGGTCTACGACCCAGCGCCCGAGGTTGTTGACGCGTCGTTTGCAAAAACCGCCCGGCGCGCCAATGCCCTGGGAATCACTACGGTCGGCATGGTCAATCCTACGTTTGTGAGCATGGAAAACCCGTATGCGGTGTTGGCAGGTCTTAATGCCAAGGGCGACTTGCCACTGCGCGTGTTCCTGTACACCGATCTGTTCGAAAACGAGTCCTTAACGCTCGAGCAGATCAAGGAGAAATACGCCTTCTCGGGTACGCAGGTCGAGTGGCACGGCTTTAAGCAGTTTCTTGATGGCGTGTGCTCCGACCACACCGCTTGGATGCTTGAACCCTATTCCAACGCGCCCGATACCTGCGGTGAGCCCGCGGAGGATCCAGAGCGCATCCGTGCCGCCATTGTCAGGGCGCAGGAATGGGGCGTTGACACGCGCGTCCATACGATCGGCGATCGCTCGGTGCGTTTTGTGCTTGATTGCTTTGAGGAGGGCGAGCGCTTGCATGGTAAGCGGGGTTGCCGCCACTCCATGGAGCACAACGAGACGGTTCAGCCCGAGGATCTGCCGCGCTATGCCGAGCTGGGTATATGCCCTGGTATGCAGCCGTGGCACATGCTGCTCGATATGGCTGACCTTGCCAAGGACGATGCCGTGGGCCCCGAGCGTGCTGCGCTTTCGTGGCCCCTGCATAGCCTGCTTGCCAGCGGTGCCGTGGTGCACCTGGGCAGTGACTTCCCCGTTGTGGGCTTGGAGCCCATGGAGGAGGTGTACGGCGCGGTCTTCCGCATGCTCGAGGACGGCTCCAACCCAGAAGGGTGGTTCCCGCAGGAGCGCATCACCATGGCCGAGGCCCTGCGCGCCTACACCTACGGCAGCGCCTACGCCATGCATGCCGAGGATCGCATCGGTACGCTCGCATGCGGCAAACAGGCTGATATCTGTGTGCTCGACCGCAACCTCTTTGACTGCGAACCGGCTGAGGTCCTCGAGGCCACGGCGTCTCTCACGATGATTGCCGGCAAGGTGGTCTACGAGGCCTAGCGGGGCTGCTGCATCGCCGGGCGGTGCCACAGCCCGTGCGTGCCGCCCATCCATTCATTCATCCATTCATCAATCTCTCATGGAAAGGGGAGAACAATGGCAGAAGAAGCAACCGCCGCTGTTGAGGAGGAGCGTGAGCTTGCCTCGCAGCCGATTCCCGGCCTGGTGCGCAAGTACACCATCATCACCGGCCAGGGTATGCTCGCCCAGATTATCATGGTGGTCCTTGAGGGCCTCGTGATGGGTTGGGGCCTGGGCGCACACGGCCTGGCCTGTGTCTCGATCATCATGTCGGTCGAGTACATTAACCTGGCCTTTGGCAACCTGTTTGGCACCGGCGTGCCCGCCGTGGTGGGCAACCTTTTGGGTGCCGGCGACATTAAGGGCGCCAGCAAGGCGTTTAGCCAGGGCTTTTGGCTTACCACGATTGTGAGTGTGCTGCTTGCTGTGGTGATGGCTGTGTTTACCGAACCCATCTGCGCATTCTTCGGCGCCACGCCCGACATCATGGCCGATACCGTTGCCGGCGTGCGCACCTTCTCCGTGCTGCTGCCGCTCACGGTCATTGGTCAGATGGTCACCGCCGTCATGCGTGTGGACGAGAAGGTTCAGATCCAGGCCAACCTCATGACCGTGTCTGCCATCGTCGCTATCTGCTGGCTTGCGCTTTCCACGTTTGTGCTCAAGCTTGGCGTTATGGGAGCTGGCGTGTACTACGGTCTTTCCATCGGTATCTGGGCCATCGGTATCTTCTGGTTCATCGGCGGTAAGAAGTCGCAGCTCCAGATCAGCGCCGCCGACCTCAAACTCGACATGGCCATCTGCGGCCAGATCATCAAGATTGGTTTCCCGTTCTTTTTGGTGCAAGCTGCCACGTTCATCTTCAACACCGTTGCCAACTCGTTGCTTGGCCAGCTCGGCGGCGACATGGGTTCGCTCTACATCGCGGCCTTTGGTGTGATCAACGGCTACATCCTCTACATTACCATGATGGTCGCCCAGTGCTTCTCGTACGGCCTGCAGCCCATTGCCGCCTTCAACGCCGGCGCCAAGGCGTGGGCGCGCCTCAAGGAAACGCTCTCCTGCACGCTTAAGTACCAGGTCGTGACGCTTGCTGCGGTGTCTGCTGTGCTATGGGTGGCCGCAACGCCGGTCTGCGCCTTTTTTGCTGGTAGCGACCCGGCGCTCGTCGAGGTTGCCGCCAACGCCACGCGCATCGTTATCCTGGCCGTGGCCCTGGGCTATCTTGCCATGACCATGTCGATGTACTTCCAGGCGGTTGAGAAGGTGGGTATCGCCACGTTCACCGGTCTGCTCCGCTACGTGATCTGCTCCGTGCCGCTTATGTACCTGCTTGGCAACATGATGGGCGTTCAGGGTGTCTGGTTTGCCTTGGTGGCGGCTGACGCCATCACTGGTCTTATCTCCATCGCCCTCGCCGTCCGCGAATCCAAGCGACTTGCCACGCTCTAGACTCGGACACGGCCGGCCCGCGATAGTCGAATAAGTCAACTCGCCTGCAAGCCACCACAATGGGGACAGTTCCCATTGTGGTGGCTATTGTTATTTAGGGTCTGAGGTTTCGGCTCTATAAATAACGTTTTTGAACTGGGCTACTATAAGATTATGGAAAACACTACTACAAGATTATGGAAAACGCTACTACAAGATTATGGAAAACGCTACTGCAGGATTATGGCAAATGATACTATACGATTATGGTAACAGCGTTATAAGGGGCGTTGATATGGCCGAGTACATTAACAGGGATTTGCATGAGTTGCTCATTCGCATGGCGGGTTGGTTTCCTGTTGTGTCGTTGACGGGGCCTAGGCAGAGCGGTAAGTCTACGCTGGTTAGGCATGCCTTTCCCGACTATTCCTATGCCACGCTTGAGGACCCCCAAACGAGGCGCGCGGCCTTGGAGGATCCGGTGAGTTTTATCCGCAACCGAAAGGGCGGACTCATCATCGATGAGGCGCAATACGCCCCGGATTTGTTCTCGATGATCCAGGTTGTTTCGGATGAGCGGGGGGACGCCGGTCAATACATCCTTACGGGATCGCAAAACTTTTTGATGATGAAAAGCATCGGCCAGTCTCTTGCCGGGCGAGTCGGGATCTTAAAATTGCTGCCATTTTCGTTTCGAGAAGCGGAGAGGGGCCAGCAGGGGCAGTTGGAAGTGGATTTGTTTGCGCTCGAAGGGGGGTACCCTCGCCTGCGTTCCGCCGGAATGCCGTCCTCGGTTTATTTCCCCAGCTATATTGATACCTATGTTGAGCGCGATGTTGTGGGCTTGCTTGACGTGCGCAATAAAGCGGAGTTTCATAAGTTTCTGTCCATAATTGCCCAGAGCGCCGGTGCTCTCATTAATATATCTTCGCTTTCTCGAGATACGGGTGTGAACGTATCGACCATTAAAAGCTGGTTGTCTATCCTGGAGCAGAGCTACCTGACGTTTTCACTGCAACCCTATTATGCAAATGCCAGGAAACGTTTGACTAAAACGCCCAAGCTTTATTTTTACGACACGGGGCTGCTCTGCTACTTGCTCAAAATTGGATCACTGGAGCAACTTTTGGAGAGCCCTTATCTGGGGGCAGTTTTCGAAAACCTCATCGTTTCCGAAACGGCGAAGAGCCATCTCAACGTGGGCGAGAATCCCGAGTTGTATTTCTATAGGGACGACGGCAAGCGAGAAATCGATTTGCTCGACTGCACAAACTCAGGGAGTCCCAAGGCTATCGAAATAAAATCATCCAGAACGTATCACGATAAGTACGCCCGCCATTTACAGGCTGTATGCGATGAGATCGACATTGCAAAAGATGCGCGCTATGTTGTGGCCCGCGTGGATTCAACGTATGAGTCGAAAGACTGTAGCGTGGTCTCGGCGCGTGATTGGCTTTTGCGATAACAAGTTCGGCGTATTAACAACCGCCGCGAAGAGGATCGGACCCCTTTCGCGGCGGTTTTTTGCCGATCCGGTGCGCCTCAGATGCAAGTGAGTAGGCTTTTTTTGATCTGTCGAGCACGCCGCGACAAACGCTAAATAAAACCGCAGGTCAGAGCTGTGGCGTTTTGGAGTGTGCTCGGCCTCCTGCAAAAGGTCTACTCACTTGGTTTTTCGGCGAGAAGGCCGCCGCAAGGGCAAGCAGCTCTCCTCGCGGCGGTTGGCGTTTGCCCAGATAAAACCTGCCAAAATAAACCTGTCCCTTTTTGGCATGTCCCTTTTGGCGTGGCTGATTGGTTTGGGCTGTTTTGGAGAAAGCCCATGAGGCGGCACTCAGGCTAATCCTGCGTGTCGCCTCCGTACATGTAGACGATAAAGCCGTCGCCGGTGTCTTGGCTGTGATCCTCCAGGATGCGTTTCATGTTGAGGTGCTCGTAGAACTGCCAGTCAGAGTTGCAGTCGCTCATCAGGAAGAACTTGGTGCACCCGGTTTTGGCGAGTTCGGCGCGCGCAAGGTCGATGAGCTCGCGGCCGAGTCCCTTGCCCTGCCACTCGGGCACAATGATAATCAGGTTGAGCTGGCCCTGGGCATATTCGTTGCCTGTGGCGGCAAAGCGATCCGCTGTGGCCTTTTCGCGGCTGTCTCCAAAGAGCGAGCCCTCGAGCTTGGCATCGGCGGTCTTTGCCATCTCGGTTGCCTGGGCGAACATCTCGTTATAGCGGGGCTCCCACGTGGGATTGGTGCGCGGCTTGCCGTCCTCGAAGATGCCGATGCAGCAGGCGGCGATAATGCGGCCCTCGGTCTCGGCGACGAGTGCGATGGGGGAGCGCTGCAGCTGCATGGCGATGTTAAAGCGCGCGCAGAAATCGGCAGCTTCGACGTCGCCGCGGTTGCGCAGCGTGTTGCACCACAGCTGGTTGTAGATGGCGGCGATGCCGGCCAGGTCATCGAGCGTGGCGGCGCGCAAGGTTACGTTGTCAAGGCTCATGGAGGCTCCTTCCAAGTTGGGTCAGGCCATCTCTGAGTGTGACATGGGCGCACCGCCGCCGCATCAACCATTCGGTAGACGAGCTTCGATCTCTCGGGGACGGAGGAAAAGGGGCCACGAGCGAGGATTTTCGGACGCTTGCCCGACGAGAGTGGATAATCTCCCACTTTTAGCGCGAGCATAGGTCAAAAACGGGAGATTATCCACTCTCGTCGGGCAAGCGCCTGAAAATCCTCGCTCGTTATCCATTCCCTTTTTGGCTGGTTGTGCTTGCACTTTAGCGTGCGACAGCGGATAATGCCGAGCACTCGACAATGTTCTCGTTGCCATCAATTGATTGAGGAGGCCCCGCATGGCCATGGAATTTAAACGCAGGCTGCCGATCCCCATGGAGATCCGCGAGGAAATGCCGCTTTCCGCCGAGCTTACCGCTAAGAAGCAGGCATTCGACGCCGAGGTCGCCAAGGTCTTTACCGGCGAGGACGCGCGCAAGGTGCTCATCATCGGACCGTGCTCTGCCGACCGCGAGGACTCGGTCCTCGAGTACATGAACCGCCTGGCCAAAACCGCCGAGGAGGTCAAGGACAAGCTCATCATCATTCCGCGCGTCTACACCAACAAGCCGCGTACTAAGGGCACTGGCTACAAGGGCCTGCTGCACAACCCCGACCCCGAGGCGCCTGATGACCTGCTCGAGGGCGTCAAGGCCATTCGCCACATGCACCTGCGCGTTATCGAGGAGACCGGCTTCTTTACCGCCGACGAGATGCTCTACCCGTCCAACTACCAGTACCTCGTTGACTTGCTGAGCTATGTCGCCGTGGGCGCGCGCTCAGTGGAGAACCAGGAGCATCGCTTGGTGTCGAGCGGCATTTCGGTGCCGGTGGGCATGAAGAACCCCACTGCCGGTTCTACCACCGTCATGCTCAACTCCATCTACGCCGCCCAGGCGCATCAGAGCTTTATCTTCCGTAACTGGGAAGTCGAGTGCGACGGCAACCCGCTCGCGCATGCCGTTATGCGCGGCTACATCGGCCTCGACGGCCGTACCTACCCCAATTACCATTACGAGCACCTGGAGCGTCTGGCCGAGCGCTACACCGAGTACGCCGGCTACGCCAACCCGGCGGTGGTTATCGACTGCAACCATGACAACTCGGGCAAGCGTCCGCTGGAGCAGTATCGCATTTGCAAGGAAGTGCTCGACAGCTGCCGCCGCAACGAATCCATCTCCAAGCTGGTCAAGGGCTTTATGATCGAGTCCTACCTTGAGGACGGCAACCAGCCGGTTGACGGCGGCGTCTTTGGCAAGTCGATCACTGACCCGTGCCTGGGCTGGGAAAAGACCGACTATCTGATCCACGAGATCGCGGAGCGGGTTTAGTTACGCGGTTTTACCAAACCGCGTAACGGCTCGACGCTGCGCGCCGCCCAGAGCGACAATTTGTCATTCAAAAGGCAAGGCATGACCAGAAGGTCAATGCCCTGCCTTTTTCATGCCAACTTGTACGCTCTGGACGGCGCTCGCTGTCCGTCCTCTACCTGCGGAGTTGTCCTGCTCCAGGGCACTCATTGGGGACAGACTTAAATGAGTGCTCGCAGAATGAGAGTGGATAGTCTGCCGTTTATAAGTAGTTGTTGGGGACGTTCTTGTTGTTTGACTAGTCGTTTAAGAACGTCCAATGACTACCTTTCAAACCTGGCAGTTGGGGACGTTCCTTATGTGCTGGCACTTGGGGAAACTCCTTGCGCCAGCGGACGCGGTTTGCTTGCTGGTATTGCCAGATTGTTGGGCGTTCTCCAAGCCCTGTGGGCAAAAAATGCCAAATATGAGTACTGTTGCTGCTGTAGTGCCATATTGCTCCCACAAAATAATGGACATAAAGTAAATATGTTCATTAACGCTAGTACATATAAGCCTGATACAGAGCTGATTGAGCAATGTGGAGGTGCATACAAGCTACAAGAGCGGTGTTTTGGGTCGTTTTGGATGTTACTAAAAAAGTAACAGTACTCATATTTGCCATTTTTTGTCCACGGGGCCTTGAGGGAGGGCGTCAATCAGGTCCCAGGGGAGGCGGTTCGAGGGCTGCAAAACAAAAACGGGGACGCAGATTGTCCTGCGTCCCCGTTCTAGGGCGTTATTCGTTCCCTGCGGCAGAATTTACGCCGCTTCGTCGAACTGCGAGTTGTACAGGTCGGCGTAGAAGCCGCCCTGGGCGAGCAGTTCGTCGTGTGTGCCCTTCTCGACGATGTCGCCGTCGCGGATCACCAAGATCACGTCGGCGTTACGGATCGTGGACAGGCGGTGCGCGATGACAAAGCTTGTACGGCCTTGCATCAGCGCATCCATGGCGCGCTGAATGAGCTCCTCGGTGCGGGTGTCCACGTTGGAAGTCGCCTCGTCTAGAATCAGCGCCGGGCGGTCGGCCAAAATGGCACGGGCGATGGTCACGAGCTGGCGCTGACCCTGCGACAGGTTAGTGCCCTCCTCGTTGATCATAAAGTCGTAGCCACCGGCGAGCGTATGGATAAAGTGGTCGCAGCGTGCGGCGCGTGCGGCGGCCTCGACCTCGGCGTCGGTCGCATCGGGGCGTCCGTAGCGGATGTTCTCGCGGATGGTGCCGTTAAACAGCCAGGTGTCCTGCAGCACCATGGCAAACTCGCCGCGCAGCGCCGCGCGGTCCCAGTCGCGCACGTCGACGCCTTCGACGCGCAGCGAACCGCCGTCCACGTCGTAAAAGCGCTGCAGCAGCTTAATGAGCGTGGTCTTGCCGGCGCCGGTGGGGCCGACGATGGCAATGGTTTGGCCGGGCTGCGCCTCGCAGCTAAAGTCGTGGATGATGGTCTTGTCGGGCGTGTAGCCAAACTTGACATGGTCGAACTCCACGTGGCCGGGGCGCTTTTCGGGAATCTGCGCGTCGGCCTTTTGCTCCTCCTCGGGCGCGGCCAGGAACTCAAAGACGCGCTCGGTGGCAGCGGCCATCGACTGCATCGTATTGCTCACGTTGCCCAGTTGCTGTACGGGTTGCGTAAAGTTGCGAACGTACTGGATAAAGCTCTGGATGTCGCCGGGCGTGGCATTGCCGGTCAACGCGAGCTGTGCGCCCACCACGACGACGCCCACATAGCCCATGTTGCCCACCAGGCTCATAAGCGGCATCATCAGGCCCGACAGGAACTGCGAACGCCAGCCGCTAATAAAGAGTCGGTCGTTTTGACGGTCGAACTCCTCGATCGAGGCCTCGGCGCGGTCGAACACCTGAATGACGTTCTGGCCGGCAAAGTCCTCCTCGATAATGCCGTTGACGGCGCCCAGAACCTGCTGTTGCTCGCGGAAGTACGGCTGCGAGAAGTGAATCATCACGACCAGGATTATCGCGGCGGCCGGCAGCGTGAGCACGGTGACGCCGGTGAGCGGCAGGCTGATCGACAGCATCATGACGAGGACGCCGATAATCTGCGTCACCGACGTGATGAGCTGCGTCACGCTCTGGTTGAGCGACTGGCCCAGCGTATCGACGTCGTTAGTGATGCGGCTGAGCACGTCGCCCTTGCTGTGTCCGTTAAAGTAGCTCATCGGAACGACGGCGATCTTGGCGGCGATCTCCTTGCGCATGCGATAGCAGATCTTTTGCGTGACGCCGGTCATGAGCCAGCCTTGGATCAGGCTGCAAACAGAGCTCGCCAGATACAGGCAGAGCAAAAAGCCGAGCGTCTTGGCGATCCAGTCAAAGTCAACGTCGCCGGTACCGTTGACCTTGGCAACCAGGCCCTCGAACAGCTTGGTGGTAACCTGGCCGAGCACCTTGGGCCCCACAATATTAAAGATGACCGAGCACACGGCAAAGGCGACGGCGGCAAACACGGCAATCTTGTGCTGGCCGATATAGCCGAGCAACTGCCTCATGGTGCCCTTAAAGTCCTTGGCTTTTTCGCCGCGGCCCATGGGACCACGCTGGCGGGTGGGCTTGGGAATCTGAGTCTTGGTCTCGTCTGCCATTAGCGCTCGCCTCCTTCCATAACGGCTTCAATCTCTTCTTGGGTAAGCCCCAGCTCCTCGGCGGAAAGCTGCGACTGTGCGATCTCCAGGTACGCCGGGCAGCTGCGCAGCAGCTCCTCGTGCGTGCCGGTGCCCACTACGTGGCCGTCATCGAGCACGATGATCTGGTCGGCGTGCATGATGGTCGCGATGCGCTGGGCCACGACCACGAGCGCGGCGTCGGTGACGTTTTTGGCAAGCTCCTCGCGCAGGCGCGCGTCGGTCTTGTAGTCGAGGGCGCTAAACGAGTCATCGAACACCACGACCTCGGGCTTTTTGGCCAACGCGCGGGCGATGGCCAGGCGTTGGCGCTGACCGCCCGAGACATTGGAGCCGCCCTGGCTGATGGGGGAGTCGTAGCCGCCCTCGCGCTCGGCGATAAAGTCTTCCGCCTGGGCGACGCGTGCTGCCTGGCGCATATCCTCGTCACTTACCATGTCGCTGGCAAACTTGAGGTTGCTCTCGATGGTGCCCGAGAACAGGCGCCCCTGCTGCGGGATGTAACCGATGCGGCGGCGAAGATCGGAAAGGGTCATGTCGCGCACGTCGATGCCGTCGAGCGAAATGCTGCCGCCCGTGACGTCGTACAGGCGCGGAATCAGCTGCACGAGCGTGGACTTGCCCGAGCCCGTGGAGCCAATGATGCCGAGCATCTGGCCGGCGTGCGTGGTGAAGTTCACACCGCTGATGACATCGGCGCGGGCATCGGGGTACTGGAAGCTCACGTCGCGGAAGGTGAGCTCACCGCGCGGCGCGCTGGCTGCGGGCAGTTTGGGCGAGGCAGGGTCGTTGATGCTCGTGGGGCAGGTGATGACCTCTTCCACGCGCTCGGCTGCGACCTCGGCGCGGGGCAGGATGACCGAAACCATGGTGAGGATCATAAACGCCATGACGATCTGCATGGTATAGGAGATAAACGCCATCATGTTGCCGACCTGCATCACGCCGTCGGACACGCCCTGGGCGCCAAACCAGACGATAAGCACGGTGATGCAGTTCATGACGAGCATCATGAGCGGCATCATAAAGCTCATGGCGCGGTTGGTGTAGAGCTGCGTGGTCATCAGGTCGAGCGACGCCTTGTCAAAACGCTCGAGCTCATGCTCCTCGCGGTTGAACGAACGGATAGGCATAAGGCCGTCGAGCAGCTCGCGGGCGGTAAGGTTCACACGGTCCACAAAGCTCTGCATCTTTTTGAACTTGGGCATGGTGAGGCCCATAAGCACGCCGACGACGGCCGAGACCGCGATAATGGCCACGGCGATGGTCCACTCCAGGCCGGTGTGGTTGGCCAGGACGCGCATGACCGCGACGATACCCATGACAGGCGCCATGAGGCACATGCGGATAAACAGGGTTGCTGCCATCTGAATTTGCTGAATGTCGTTGGTGCAGCGGGTGATGAGCGAGGCCTGGCTAAACTTGCCCACCTCTGCTGGCGAAAAGTGCATAACCTTGTTGAAGGTCTCGCGGCGCAGGTCGCGGGCGATGGAGCAGGCGGTGCGCGAAGCCACGGCGCCGGTCAGGATGGTGGCAACGAGCGACACCAGGCACAGGCCAAACATTGTGGTCGCCATACGGCCCAGGTAGGAGTTCTGCACGTCAGCGGGGTCGATACCCTGCGCCTTGTACTCGTCCTGCACGTAGGTCACGGCGCGTTGGGTCACGATGGAACCCGACATGGAGCCCATTTTGTCAGCCATCTCGTTGGCACCTTCGACGAGCTTGCCCTGATCGATCAAGCCACCTTCAACGCCCAGGCGCAGGCTCTTCATGGTGACCTTGCCGCCGTCGGCATCAATCTGCTTTTGCATGTTCTGTGTCGCTGCGGCCTTCTGCTGCATCTCGGCGAGCTGCTCGGGCGTCATCGCCGCCATCTGCTCGGGGGTGGGCATGGCCTGGGCGGCGCTGTTGTCTTGTTCGTTGGACGTGCCCATCATGTCGCCCATGGAACTGGCGTCGATGCCCTGGTTGAGCGAAAGGACGACGGTTTCGGGCAGGCTCATGATATCGGCGAGCTTGCTGCCGTCGGCGCGCTCATCCTCGGTTCCCTTGTACGTGCGAATGCCGTTTTTGTCTGCCTTGCCAAACGCAGCTTCTACCGTCTTGGCGTCCTTGGCGCTCATAAAGAGCTCAAGGTCGTCGAGCGATTCGGCGCGAATGGTGTCGGGTACGGGCGAGGCGATGCCGCCTTGCTGCACGCCCACATCGACGATGTCACTCATATACGTAGGTAGCGCTAGGTCGGCATTGCAGCTGATTACGATAAGTACGATAGCCGTGAGTAGCGCCAGGATATGCTTTTTAAAGAGCTTGAGAATCCTCACTCGGCATCTCTCCTTTCTTGATTGCGATCGATAATTTCGTTGGCACGCCTTAGGAGGCGCACCATCTCTTGGGTATCTGTTTCGCCGAGCTGCTCGAGGAAGGCCGCGGTGCGTTTCTCGAATTCCCGACGTTTGATTTCGAGATCTTGTCGGCCTTTGTCGGTCACCGTGACGTGTACGCGACGACGGTCGGTCTTTGAGTGCTCGCGCTCGACCCAGCCCTTGGTTTCGAGGGCGCGCAGGATGTTGGCGATGCGGGCGCTCGAGACCCAGGCGCGATCAGCGAGTTCGCTCGGCGTGAGCGAACCGCCAGCGAGCATGAGAGCGCGCATGACAGCCATCTCGCCGCCGAGAGCTTTGTCCGCAAAGCGCGAAATGCGCTGATGCATGCTGCCAAACTCAGTTAAGAGTTGACGCCCAAGCTCATGGAAATCGGTATCTTCCACCGAAAACCCCTAACACTAGAAACTATTTTCGGTGGAAGATGATACCCCTGCACGCGCACCCTATACGGTAGATTTTTGGGACATGTCTAGAAAACTACCTTTAGGCGACCTCCGTGCACCGTCGGTACCAGCAAAGTTAGGGGTAGATCTCTAGGCATGTCCCAAAGCCTACTCAGAGGCACTTTACCCTGCTAAAACTGGCATAACAGCTAGAGTGAACGTCGTACAAAGGCAAGGAAATATACCAAACAAATCGGTGAACGGTAGTTGCTCGCGCTCGCATTTCCTGCGGATTTGTTAAAAACGCCCTAATGGTATAAAAAAAGAAACATATAACAGCCCTGATGAAGGGGGTGGCTATGTTATCCTTCTCAAACGGGTGAAATCTTGGGTTTTGGGTTGCAGTTCCAAGGTGGACAAACGTTTTTCCCTGTACCAATGTGTGGTGAAGAACGGAAGAAGCCGG
The DNA here is from genome assembly GCA_937966215.1 of uncultured Collinsella sp. Classification (GTDB taxonomy): domain Bacteria; phylum Actinomycetota; class Coriobacteriia; order Coriobacteriales; family Coriobacteriaceae; genus Collinsella. Next base: position 141,474 of record CALCKK010000013.1, read on the forward strand.
TAGTGCAAGCCGATAATTCAAGAATTCAATAAGCAGCGGTGTGAGAGAGCGCCGCATTACACGTAACTAGGAGCGTGGTTACACAATGCAGGAGGCATGGGAAGGCTTCAAGGAAGGCATCTGGACGGGAGAGGTTGACGTCCGAGACTTCATCCAGAAGAACTACACCCCCTACGAGGGCGACGAGTCGTTCCTCGCCGGCCCGACCGAGCGTACCAAGGAGTTGTGGGGCGAGGTTCTCGACCTGCTGCTCAAGGAGCGCGAGCAGGGCGGCGTCCTCGATATGGACACCAAGACCGTCACGGGTATCGTGAGCCACCCCGCTGGCTACATCGATAACGCCCATCGCGACAAGGAGACCATCGTCGGCCTCCAGACCGACAAGCCGCTCAAGCGCGCGCTGCACGTCAACGGCGGTATCCGCATCGCTTGCCAGGCTGCCAGCCAGCACGGCTACAAGATCGACGAGAACGTTGTCGAGCGCTACACCTTCGAGCGCAAGACTCACAACGCCGGCGTCTTCGATGTCTACACCCCCGAGATGCGCGCCTGCCGCTCGGCCCACATCATCACCGGTCTGCCCGATGGCTATGGCCGCGGCCGCATCATCGGCGACTACCGTCGTGTTGCCCTGTACGGCGTCGACTACCTGATCAAGGACAAGGAGGCCCAGAAGGCTTCCACCCCGACGGTCATGACCGCCGACAACATCCGCGATCGTGAGGAGCTGCAGGAGCAGATCCGCGCCCTCGGCGAGCTCAAGATGATGGCCGAGACCTATGGTTTCGACATTTCCAACCCTGCTACCAACACGCAGGAGGCCATCCAGTGGATGTACTTCGCCTACCTCGCTTCCGTCAAGGAGCAGAACGGCGCCGCTATGTCCATCGGCCGTACCTCCACGTTCATCGACATCTACGCTGAGCGCGACCTTGCCAACGGTACCTTCACCGAGGAGCAGATCCAGGAGTTCGTGGATCACTTCATCATGAAGCTCCGCATGGTCAAGTTTGCCCGTACCCCCGAGTACCAGGCCCTGTTTACCGGCGATCCGCAGTGGGTCACCGAGTCCATCGGCGGCATGGGTGTTGACGGCCGTACGCTCGTTACCAAGATGAGCTACCGCTACCTGCACACGCTCGAGAACATGGGCACCAGCCCCGAGCCCAACATGACCGTTCTGTGGTCGACCCGTCTGCCCGAGAACTTCAAGAAGTTCTGCGCCAAGACTTCTGTCGCCAGCTCCTCGATTCAGTACGAGAACGACGACCTCATGCGCGTCTACCACGGCGACGACTACGGCATTGCCTGCTGCGTGTCCTCCATGCGCATCGGCAAGGAGATGCAGTTCTTCGGCGCCCGCGCCAACCTGGCCAAGTGCCTGCTGTACGCACTCAACGGCGGTGTTGACGAGGTCTCCAAGAAGCAGGTCGGCCCCAAGTATCGCGCCGTCGAGGGCGATACGCTCGATTACGACGACGTTGTGGCCAAGTACAACGACATGATGAAGTGGCTCGCTGGCGTGTACGTCAACTCGCTGAACATCATCCACTACATGCACGACAAGTATTGCTACGAGCGCATCCAGATGGCTCTGCACGACAAGCACGTGCACCGCTGGTTCGCTACGGGCATTGCTGGCCTTTCCGTCGTGGCTGACTCCCTGTCCGCCATCAAGTACGCCAAGGTCCACCCCGTCCGCGACGAGAACGGCATCATTGTCGACTTCGAGACCGAGGGCGAGTTCCCCAAGTACGGTAACGACGACGACCGCGTCGACCAGATCGCTCACGACGTTGTGCACCAGTTCATGGAGTACATCCGCATGAACGACACCTACCGCAACTCCGTGCCCACGACCTCGGTTCTGACCATCACCTCCAACGTCGTGTACGGCAAGAAGACCGGTTCTACGCCTGATGGCCGCAAGGCTGGCCAGCCCTTCGCCCCGGGTGCTAACCCCATGCACAAGCGCGATAGCCACGGCGCCATCGCTTCGCTGTCTTCGGTTTCCAAGCTCCCGTTCCGCGATGCTCAGGACGGCATCTCCAACACCTTCTCCATCATCCCGGGTGCGCTCGGCAAGGAGGACCAGGTGTTCTTTGGCGATATCGACCTTGATCAGCTGGGCGAGTAACTATTGTTAGTGCTATACTAACAATAACGATTACTGATTAGTGCGCCGGTTTCGGCCGGCGCCTATCGATCGAAGGAGACACATTATGAAGGTTTCTGAAGTTTCCGAGACTCAGGCCGATAACCTGGTCCACATGCTCGACGCTTACGCCGAGAAGGGTGGCCACCACCTGAACATCAACGTCTTCAACCGTGAGACGCTGCTCGACGCTCAGGCTCACCCCGAGAAGTACCCGCAGCTGACCATTCGCGTTTCCGGCTACGCCGTGAACTTCCACACGCTCACCAAGGAGCAGCAGGACGAGGTCATTTCGCGTACCTTCCACAACAAGTTCTAAAGGGATTTAACTCCCGCAGGATCGCCGGGGCTGTTTGGGCTACCTCCCAAAACGTCCTCGGACATGCAAGAAGCCCTCGCTGCGCACTTCGTGCGGCGAGGGCTTCTTGCGTCCTGCGGAATATTTTGGGAGGTAGCCCAAACAGCCCCGGCGGGGTCCTGTGTAGTTACCCTTTAGGCGGAACTCTCCTAATGGGTTGAGCGTTCTGGATTCTTGCTTGCTACCGTTTATCGCGTATAGCTACCGTTTGCGGAATAAGTAACACTCCTTAATAAACCGTGTAGAATCTCAGATAAGCACGGAGTTTTCCAGGGAGACGCTGTCCTTTGTTGTGTGCAAGGGGCGGCGTCTCTTTGGCGCTTGGAGGCCGTTCTGCAGCAGGACGGCGGACGTGCGTCACATATTCAAAAGCCAACGTCGAGATGGGTTGTGATGATAATGGGCAAGTACGTAATCGTGGTTGAGTCTGGTTCGGATGTGACGCCGGAGCTCTGCGAGCGCTATGGCATCGTGCGCGTGCCCATGCATGTCACGATTGGTGACGAGACCGTCGAAGACGGATCGATCGACCCGCTTGAGATTTACTCGCGCTGCAACGAGTTTGGTGTGATGCCCAAGACCAGCGGTTGCTCGCCGGCGGATTTTGCGCATGTGTACGACCGCATCCACGCCGAGCGGCCCGATGCGACCATTTTGCATCTTGCGTATTCCGAGGTTACGACCTGCTCGCATCAGTCGTCGAAGATTGCGGCAAAGGGCCGCGATTACGTCTTCTCCATGGATACGCGCTTTGTGTCGGTGGGCCAGTCGCTTGTCGCCGTTGAGACCGCCAAGTATATCGAAGCCCATCCGGACGCCACCGTCGACGAGATTTTCGCCTTTACCAATTCGGTGATGGACCGCGTGCTGCTGGGCTTTGTTCCTACGGACCTTGCCTTCCTTAAGGCGGGTGGTCGCTTGCCCAACGTCGCGTTTCTTGGCGCTCATCTGCTCAAGATTAAGCCCTGCATTGAGGTAACGGGTGGCAAATTCGTGGCGACCAAGAAGCTCCGCGGCTCTATGCTCAAATGTGCCCGTGCCTTTATTGACCACATGGTTGCGAAGGGCGATATTGATTACTCGCACATTGGTTTGGCGTATTCAGTGGGCCTTTCCGAGGAGCTGCGCGACGATATGGAAGTCTATGCGCACGACCTGGGCTTTAAGGACGTTACCTGGACTCAGGTCGGCGGCGTCATCTCGAGCCACTGCGGCCCGACCGCCTTTGGCGCGGTGCTTACGCTTAAGGCGTAGGGCCTGGCGTCTATCGATTTCTATTGCTTCGGCGGCGAGCGGGTTGTGACAACCTTCCCGCCGCTTTTGCGTGGAGTCAAATAGGACGATCAAATTGACCGCTAAACCGTTTCGCCATCAGGCGTATGGGCTAGAATGGCTCTGGCATTTTAATTGACAAAAACCAAAGAGAGGCAAGGTTGCGGGAATGGCTGAGATGACGCTTGAGGGTGTGGATGCTCATCCCGAGGACTCTGCGTATGCCCTGGGTCGCGTGCATTCGATCGAGACGATGGGAACGGTCGACGGTCCCGGCATCCGCTTTGTAGTGTTTGTTCAGGGTTGCCCCATGCGTTGTGCGTATTGTCACAATCCCGATACCTGGTCTGTTAACGGCGGCACGATGGTGACCGTCGAGCATCTCATGGACGAGTTCCAGAGCAACCATGAGTTCTACCGTAGCGGCGGCATTACCGTTTCGGGCGGCGAACCGCTCCTGCAGCCCGAGTTTTTGGCCGACCTGTTCCGTGCAATGCACAACAACCCCGATGGCCGCGTACACACCTGCCTAGACAGCTGTGGCTATGCATTTGATCCCAAGCATCCGGAGAAGTTCGATGCTGTTCTCAACGAGACCGATATGGTGCTGCTCGACATCAAGCATGCCGATCCGGTTGAGCATAAAAAGCTGACCGGTTGCGATCCTGCGCGCATCCTGGCGTTTGGCGATGAGCTTGCCCGTCGCAAGATTAAGGTTGTTATTCGCCACGTGGTGGTGCCGGGTATCACCGATACGGCGGAGGAATGCGAGAAGCTCGGTCGCCTGATCGCTCCATGGCACAACGTGGTGGGCCTGGAAATGCTGCCGTATCACACGATGGGTGTCGTCAAGTACGAGCAGCTGGGTATTCCCTATAAGCTCGAGGGCGTGCCCCAGATGGATACCGCGCGCATGCCCGAGCTGCGCAACGCCGTCATGGCCGGCATGAAAAAGCGCCGTGCGGAACTCAAAAACGCCATCGGCTAGCGAGCCATTTTCGCTCCCCAAGGGCACTCATTGGGGACAGACATAAATTGAACTGCGTCCCGAATCTTGGCCTTCTTTTATTAGAAGCGAACACTAGG
>CALCKK010000014.1:0-5387 GCA_937966215.1 uncultured Collinsella sp.
AACACGTGTAGCCCGAGGCCGCTGCCGAGGAAAAGAATTCCTCAAGGTCAAAATAGCGATGGCTGATATTCATGACGGCAAGCTGTGGATACTCCATCTTGTCCACCTTTCGGCAAAAGGGCGCCGCAGCACAGTGTGCGCGACGCCCCCTCTTACATTGTTTTAATTATGACGGATGCCCTACTGAACACCAAGCACTCCAAAGAACGCGCCGGCGATACTCACGAGTAGGATCACGAGCATGATGAGCAGCGGATTCATCTTCTTCTTGAGCATGAGATAGACGATTCCAAACAGCCCCATCGTGACAAAGCCCGGGAAGATTCCGTTGAGCAGCTCGGCGAGCGTCTGAGCGCCATCGCCCGCGCCGACCATGAGCGGAATGTCCACGGTGACCATCTCCATGGTCATAGCACCGATCACCATGGCGCCCATGATAGAGGCCATCTTGACGATCGTGTCCATAATGCCCGATTCCTGGACCTTGCTGATCATGTCCGAACCAAAGCGATATCCCACAAACGTCAGCAGGTAACGGATAATGTAGTGAGGGACGTTGAACACGAGCAGGAACAAAATCGGGCCAAGAATAGAGCCCTGCAGCGCCAGCGACGTGCCGACACCCGTTGCCAAAATTCGCAGCGTGCCCCAGTAGAAGGCATCGCCCACGCCGGACAGCGGTCCCATCAAAGCAAGCTTGACATTAGAGATCGCGCTCGTGTCAAAGCTATCGTCAGTAGCGTTGACCTCTTCCATTGCGGCAGCAATGGACATGGGGAGCGTCGAGATGTACGGCGTGACGTTATAGAGCTCCATATGGCGCTTGAGTGCGGCCTTAAAGTCTGCATCCTGCGGATACAGCTTGCGAAGGATCGGCATAAGGGCCCACATAAAGCCGATATGGCCCATACGCTCGTAGTTCCAGGAATGCTCATAGGGAATCGAGCGCCAGAACAGCTTCTTAAGGTCTGCGCGGGAAATCAGCCCGTCATAAGAAGACTCAAACTTAAAACTCATCGAACCCACTCCCAATCGCAGGATCCTCGGTTGCCACTGCGGGCTGCTCCGCCTTTTTCTTCTCGCCCAAAACCGTCATCGCGACGACGATGATCGCGGCAAAGATCGCCACGCCCGTCGTGCTAATGCCAAAGTAGGCGACGAGGAAGAAGCCAGCGAAGAAGAACGGAGCCACCGTTTTGTTCATAATCATCTGCGCCAGCATCGCAAAGCCGAGTGCGGGCAAGAAGGCGGCGGCGACATCCATGCCGGTCTGAACGAAATCGGGGATGATGTTGAGCAGGCTGGCGACGGCATCGGCGCCAAAGAAGAATGCCAGGGGAATAATCAGCAGGCCGCACCAGCTCTGCGCATAACCCGCGATAAGCATGTTGCGCGTGATGGCCTTGGTGTCTCCGTCCTCGACGTTTTTGTCGATACGGTGCACCAACAGCAGCATCACCGGCTGGCCCAGGGCGGTATCGAGCGCCAGAACGATCGTTGCGATGGGAATGCCCAAGGTCAGGGCCGCCGAAGCGTCCGCACCGGCCTGCATGGCAAGCGATACGCCCAGGATAGTGCCGGAAATCGTATCGGGCGGGTTATACGCACCGACCGAGATGGCGCCGACCATGGCAAGCTCCATCGTGGCGCCCATGATCGTGCCGGTCACCATGTCGCCCATGACAAGGCCAACCAGAGGTCCGAGCACAATCGGGCGCTGGAGGTAGCTCGTGCCCGTCAGCCACTCGGAATAACCCAAAAGGGCAATAAGGAAAATCAGGATTGTCTTGATAACCATGATGGCCCCTAACCGATGACCTTCGCGGCGTCAGTCTTCGCATCTGCCGGAATCATCTGAATGAACAGCTCGTAGCCGTCGCCGAGCAGCTCCTTCACGTAGGCCTCGTTCTCGGGCGTAAGGAACACGCTCGTCGAGACCTGGCGGGCATCCTCGCTAAAGGCAACATTGCCGAGGTTGATCTTCTTGACGCCCATCGCCTTGGCGACGGCACCGGCCTGCTGGATCGTCTCGCAAACCACGAAGAGCTTGTACTTATCGGTCACACCGCTCTGGAGCGCCTTGACGGCATCCTCGGTGTTTTTGACGACGACCTTGCAGCCCTCCGGCTTTGCAAGAGACAGGGCCTGCAGACGAAGCTTGTCATTGAGGACTGTGTCGCTCACCAACAGGATGCAGTCGGCACCCAGAGCCGAGGTCCAACTAACGGCAACCTGGCCGTGCAGCAGTCGATAATCTACACGAATCATCTGAATCATGATGTGCTCCTAACGATTAAAACTCATCGAGTTCGGCCTGCCCCAGCAGGTCGTTGACGTACTTGACCTTGGTGTCGTCCGCCTCGACGATCTGGCGAATGGCCTCATCGATCGGGGTGGAGTCGGGCACGAACAGCAGCTGAATAAGGAGTGGCAGGTTCATATTGGTCACCAGGTGCGTGTTGGGGCGCGTCTGGACGATCTTGGTGAACTCGTTGTTGACGCTGCCGCCAAAGAGGTCGGTGCAAACTACGACCTCATCGTCCGCGGCAAAGCCGTCCAGAATCGCTGCAGCCTCCTTGACCAGGTCCTCGTTTCCGTCGACATACATAGACAGCGCATGGACGTTTTCGCGCTCGCCGGAGAGCAGGCCGATGCTCTCGACGATTCCAGACGCGAAATGAGCATGGGACGCCACGATAAACTGCCTCATTCGATTCCCCTTTCTTGCGAATTTCGGCATAAAAATGCCCGGACGCATGCGCCCGGGCAGGGTGCTTCTTGATCAGTAGCTTATTTGTCACCGATTAGTAGTCGAACTGGTGATAGTAACGACGGTAGTTGAGGTTGTGCTTGGTAACCGTCTCGTAGTAAGCAGCAAGGCGATCGGTGATCAGCGAGGAGAGGATCCACGGAGACACGATGACGCGGAACTCGTCGTCAAGGCCGGGGATCGCGAACTCGGCGGTGTCGATGATGTTGATGTCGGTGTCGCCGGTCACGCCGCGGGTCAGGAAGGCGCGGACGCGCTCGTCGAGCTTGCGGTTCTCGTCCTCGCCCATGAACAGGAAGACCGGGACGCCCGGCTCCACGAGCTCGAGGGTGCCGTGGAAGAAGTCGGCCGAGGTGATGTAGCGGGTGCGCTTCCACTGCATCTCCTCGAGGATGCACATCGAGAACAGGATGGTCTCGCCCCACAGGGCGCCGGAGCCGATGAACATGGTGTAGGGGGCCAGGGCGTACTTCTTGGCGAGCTCCTCGGCGCGCGGCTCGAAGCGCTTGCGGATATCGAGCATGTCCTTCCAGATGTCCTTGGTCTGCTCGATAAACAGGTCGAACTTGGGGAAGCAGCCGCGGCGGTTGAGCAGGCGCAGGCCGAAGCAGTCGGCGAGGTAGTAGCCCATCTCGCAGCCACCGTTACCATGATCGGACGCCATCTTGACGCAGTTCTCGGCGCCGACAGCCTGGCCGATGGGGCCCTCGGGCTTGGTCATGGCGTAGACACGAATGCCCTTTTCCTTCATCTTCTTGACGGCCTCGAGGACCTCGGGGGTGGTGCCGGACTCGGAGGCGGTGAGCACGACGGACTTCTCGGTCATGCGCTTGTGGCCCATGACGTTCCACTCGGCGGCGTGGATCAGGTAGACCTCGAGGTCGCGGTCGCCGAACTTGTTCATGAGGTACTCGAGCTGCATGAGCTCGTCCCAGGTGCCGCCGACGCCCATCAGGAACACGGCGTCGTAGCCCTCGTCGGCGACCTTGTCGGCGAGCGCGGTCATCTTCTTGCCGGTCTCGTAGACGTTCTTGCCGTCCTCGACGTAGCCCTCCTGGCTAAAGTGCATGATCTCGATCTTCTCGGTTTCCTTCATGGCTTTTCCTTTCTGTCCTGTACGCGAATCTATACATCGCGTTTCTTTTCGATACCAATTATAGACATACACCTAACGTGTTTTTAATACCACTTATCAATCTATTCCAATCCTCGGTGAACGGTCGAAATTCTCTGGTGAGTGGTATTAAATTAGAATTGAATGTATAGCTAACACCGCCGACGCCTCCCTTGTGCGACAAAGAACAGCGTTCCCACCAGCGCAATAATGGTCGATGCCCCAAACAGCACCGCCTGGACGCCCAAAGCCTCCGCTAAAAACGGAGCCGCCAGCAGCGGCAGCACGCCGGCGCTCATCAGACCAAAACGCACAAAGCCGGTAATGCGCCCCAGGTATTTGATGTCGGCGCGCTCCTGAATCAAAATCATCTGTAGAGGTTCCAGGAAACCCCAGGCCATACCGTTAATCGCCTGACCGATAATCGCGACCCCCAGCATATCGGTGCCCACGTACACCATGGACCCAATGCCCACGGCCATGAGCGCGCCGAGCAGCAATCGCAGGTTGACATGGCGAGCAGAAAGCTTGGTCAGGATGAACGCACCCACCGAGGAAGTAAGGCCCACGACCGAGGACAGCCAGCCCAGCCAGACGATATCCACGTTGAGCACATCACGGTAGAACAACGACTCCAGCGAATCGAACGCGCCAAACGCAAAGAAACCCAAAAAGCCCGAGATAAAGATGAGGCGCAGGTCGTGATCGCGAAACGTAAGTCGCGCACCCTCGGCCATGCCGCCCAGAATACCGCCCTTCGGCTTTTCCCCTTTTGCGGGAGCAACACACTCGTGACAGCCCAAGGAGAGCACGGCCGCCACACCCATCATGCCCGCCATGAGCAGATAGACCGATTGCGTGGCAAAACAGCTTACGATGGCACCACCGAGCAGCGGGCCAGCGGTATAGGCGATATTGCTGTAAAACACCATGAGACCGTTCACGCGGGTACGGCCCTCGGTGGTCGACTCCAGGTATCCCGGAAACGCATGCGTGCAGGTGTTGATAAAGCCGCCCGCAAGTCCCAAGACGCACGCGGCAAACACGAGCCCGGGGACAGACAACGGCGCCAACCCCACGCCAAGCGATAGCACCGCCGTAATCACGCACGTCACAAACGACGTCCGGCGCGGTCCAAAGCGGTCGATGACCGTGCCCGACACCATATTGCCCACCGACGTCATAAGATTGCGCACGAGCGTAATGGCAGCAACCAAAAAGGCCGTGCCAGCCAAATCATACGTGGCCGCACCGATAAGCCCCAAAAAGTAGACCGCGTTGTTGGCGCACCACTGCAGGGACTCAATAAGAATCAGCCTGACCTCTGCCGGCGTCAGGCGCATTGCTTCGCGATCCTTCGCGAACATACGAACTCCTTCTATACAAAAGGGGGTGGAGGGCATAGGCCTGCTCCATCCCCTTTCCAGGTTGCAACGAAAATCTATGCAGCCGGGCCCTTACGCCAGCACGCCGAAGAACGCGCCGACGATGCCCACGACCATG
>CALCKK010000015.1:0-1114 GCA_937966215.1 uncultured Collinsella sp.
GAATCATCCCATCATTCTGGAGTCCATGAAGTTCCCCGAGCCCGTTATCCGCGTCGCCATCGAGCCTAAGACCAAGGCCGGCAACGAGAAGATGGGCATCGCGCTGGCAAAGCTGGCCGAAGAGGATCCTACCTTCAAGACCTACACCGACGAAGAGACTGGTCAGACCATCATCGCCGGCATGGGCGAGCTCCATCTGGAGATCATCGTCGATCGTCTGCTCCGTGAGTTCAAGGTCGAGGCGAACGTCGGCGCACCTCAGGTCGCTTACCGTGAGACCATCCGCAAGGAGGCCAACCAGGAGACCAAGTACGCTCGTCAGTCTGGTGGTAAGGGCCAGTACGGTCACGTCAAGATCAAGATCGAGCCCAACGAGGCAGGCAAGGGCTATGAGTTCGTCAACGCCATCGTTGGCGGCGCTATCCCGAAGGAATACATCCCGGCTATCGACAACGGTATCCAGGGTGCTATGAAGTCCGGCGTTCTGGCAGGCTATCCTGTCGTTGACGTCAAGGTCACCCTGTGGGATGGTTCTTATCATGAGGTCGACTCCTCTGAGATGGCCTTCTCCATTGCAGGTTCTATGGCCTTCAAGGATGCTATGCGCAAGGCTGATCCTATCATCACCGAGCCTATCATGAAGGTCGCTGTCATCGTTCCCGATGAGTATCTGGGCGATGTCATCGGCGATCTGAATGCTCGCCGTGGTCAGATCCAGGGCATGGAGGCAATGGCTGGCACCCAGCGTGTCAACGCATTCGTTCCTCTGGCTCAGATGTTCGGCTACGCCACCGACCTGCGTTCCAAGACTCAGGGCCGTGGCCAGTATGTCATGGAGCCGTCTCACTACGAGCCGGTGCCTAAGAACATCGCTGATCAGATCATCGCAGGCCGCACCAAGGGCTGATCGTTGAAAAACGGATAAAGATTTTGCCGGGGTAGTGTAGCTCCGGCAAAATTTCCTGTAAAACACTTGATTTTACAGGTGGAATCTAGTAGAATAGTTTTGCAATGCAATTCTGTATTAGCAGGACTGTTGTAACCAATATCAAAACCTAATTTAAGGGAGGATATTCCAATGGCTGAAAAGGCAAAGTTCGACCGTTCTAAGCCG
>CALCKK010000016.1:0-6748 GCA_937966215.1 uncultured Collinsella sp.
AAGAACATCGCCACCACTGCGAAAACGCTTCCTGATTTCGCAAACATGTGGACCAGCATGCTGGCCTAGCAATAGTCGTTTCGGAATATTCTGTCATATTCCGGATTGTCAAAAGATATTGAAAACGGTAAAGAAATGTCCTTCCTCTGTGTAATTTCAGAAGAAGGACATTTCTGCATGTGTACAGGATATGCAATCATTCTGTAGATACTGCTATGCCAAGCGACGATGGTTTTCAGCTTTCCTGACATGGCTTGGCCTTGCTTGGTCCGAATACCGCCAGAGCAACAGGATGCAGCGAAGTGACCGACATTGCGAAAAACGCGGAACCAATGGAACCTGACACCGTGCGCAGGGAAGTGAGCAGCGACGAGGCCGGCGCGTACACCGCGCAGACCACGGCTGACGCCCTTCCGTACGGGACCTACGACGTGCGGGAGACGGCGACGAACGGGAGCTACCTGCTGACCGACGGCGAGCCCCGAACCTTCGAGGTCTGCGCCGGCCGAGGCCTCCAAGAAGACCGAGGCCGACACGCCGGCCTCATGGCCCCGTTCGCCATCGAGAACGCGGCCACCGGCGAGACGCACGTGCTGGTGACGGACCGCAACAGAGACGCGTCGACCGCTAATAGCTGGAACAGGCACTCGAGGGACACCAACGCCAACGACGCCCTGCTCGGCCATGAGGACCCGATCGTGGCCGACGACATGGACCCTGAGGCAGGCATCTGGTTCTTGCTCGGCGAGAACGGCTCCTCGGCGCCGGTCGACGACTCGCTGGCGGTCCTGCCGTACGGCGCCTACACCATGACCGAGCTGCGCTGCGATGCCAACGAGGGCCTCGAGCTCATCACCAGGAGCTCTTCACGCTCACGGCCTACGCCTGCTGCGCGGTCGACGACGACCGAGACTAGGAGTTGCAGATCGAAACCACACCCGAATTGGCCCTTCGACCCCTTGCCGCTATATCTCGGCAAGGGGTCTTACATATGTGAGATAATTTACGCACTTGATAGCAACAAGACGCTGCCGGTTGCTTCTCGAGAAGCTTCCAGTTATCCATGAACAGAGGTGCGCAATTGGGAAAGATAGAGCTGCAAGACGTCAAAAGGGCTATCGACATCGGAAAGGACGTCCTGCCATTCGTTAAACCCGCCGTGGACCGATTTGGACCCGCACTGATCGATTGGGGGCAACAGAAGGTAAAGCAGGCGGCAGACGGCCTGGGAGAAGCAAGGGATTCCATTCTTTCAAAAGGCCAAGCAGTCAAGGACGAGAAGGAGCGGCAAAAGTCACTCGAGGCAGCCCGCAAGAAGGCCGTGGCAAGCTCGCTTCCGCCAATCTCCGCCAAGGAGTTCTTCGAGAACTTCGAGAACAGCGTCTCCAGCGAAGCCGACCTCAGCGATGGGTACATGGCAATCGCCGGATGCTACGCCATCACCACGATGAAGTCGGATCGCGAGAAAGACCTTTCCGCCTACGAGGACGTCTATGTCGGTTGCGGCAAATCCATGGGATTCAGCATCTACACCCAGCTTTGCGGTTTCGGCAACGTCGACGTCTACGCCGACTTCAAATTCAAAAGACCCATGATGATCCTGCTCTTCCCGTGCGAGGAGAAAGACCTCAAGACCCGCTATGAGGCCCTCGTCAGGGACCTTCAGGCCGAGATCTCGTACAACAAATGGGACGTCCTAGCGCGTTCCGATGAGGCGAGATAGGCGCTAAGAGCATGAGCGACAAAGAACTTGCACCGATTAGCGTCGAGGTTGTTGCGATCGAGGACCTTGACAGCATCAAGGTCATCGCGAACGCCAATACGAGCAAAGAGAACAACGCCGGCATCGGAGAGCGGGCGGACGCCTTTCTCGGCCTCGCCTCGAACGTCATAGACCTCGTCGAGGGAAAGCAGCTCTACAAAGTCGAGGTCCCCGAAGGCTATAGCCTTAAGGACCTCGTTGTCTCGAAGAAGGATTCAGAAGCAGTGAGGGCCCTCGTCCGGGATCCAAAGGGATGCCTGAGCGGCGATGTCTCCCTCAAAGCCGCCAGGGTCAGCCCCGCGCAGATCGCCAGCGTCGGTCTTGCCGCAGCGGCGATGGTTGTCGGCCAAGCGTACATGACCGAAATCAGCGACAGCCTCCAGCGCATCGATGCCAAGCTGGAATCAATCGCCTCCATGATCGCCAGCGACCAGAAGGCAAAAGTCAAAAACGCCCTAGACATCGCAAAGACCTACGCAGCCCTTCATGACGATTACCTCCAAAAGCCCGCCGAGGCGCGCCAGGCGGCAAGAAACGAGATCGAGGGCAGGTACAACGACGTCGGCCAGGTAATCGATTGGATTACCGAGCAGCTCGCCAGCGTCGAAGATAAGGCCAGAGACGCTGCGGAGCGCGAGAAAGACCTCGAACCGCTGCTTAAAGAGATCAAATCCTACGAGGCTCAGTTCGGCATGTGCCTCCAGGCCCTGTCGGCGCTCGCCATGACGCGCATGTACTACGACGGTAGTATGGATGACCGCAGCGCCCTCGTCGAAGAGCAGAGGATCCTTGACAAATCTCAGGGCTTTCTGAAAAAGAGGCAGGTCCTCGCCGCGCTCATGGAGATGAAAATCGGGGGTATGAAAGGGGTGTTCATCGCGCTTCCGCGCGGTACTCAGGGGAACGCCCTCAAGAGGCTGGTCTCCCAGACGCCCAGGGCCGCTGCAAAGGAGCAGGTCCTCGAAGCTAAGGTCAAGATGCGAGCGAGCCTGCGCTCGGGAGAGTCAAAACTGAGGTCCGAGGCCGAAGATCGAAAAGGCGAGATCGAACGCATCGCGGCGGCATCGCGGTCAGCTAGGACGTTGCTCACAGACGGAACCGATTGCTGGCTCATTGACGATCAAACAGATTAAGAGAGACAAAGAGGCGGGCAATTGCCCGCCTCTTACTACATCACCCACTTGAACACGGCGCGGAACAGCCAGACGAAAAAGCCCAGCGTAATCTTTAGCGGTGCCCTCTTCCTTCTCTTCCGTGAGCAGCCTCGCCAGTTCTTCCGGCACGCCCGGGACCTCTGCCCTCCCCAGCGCTGGTCCTGCTTGGATTGGTAACGGTGTGTTGGACAGTTTCTTAGAGGACGAGTCCCTGTTCGGTGAATTCCTTCGGACTCCGGTATCCGAGGGGGCCGTGCGCCACTACGAGAGCGGCATCCGCGTCTGAAGTCCAAATTGCTCGAATCCATCGCCGCGGCATTTTCCCTGAGATGGCAAGATTCTTTACTCCCCATTAACTACCTGGGGAAACGCCGTGCGGAGACCGCCAAAAAACCTAGTGAGTTTGATTTGAGTTTTTACGGACCCAGAAATGGCCCCGTTTCATCCTCGGGAAAAACCGTGCGTCCATTCACTTGGGATAAATCCTTACTCCCATTTCTCCGGATACCGCCCGTGCCTTGCCGTCTTGAAACACGGGGAGTAAATGGCGAAATCGCAGGTGAAAGGGAGTAAAAAGGCAAAGAAAAAGCCTCCGTCCCAACGCGGGAACGGAGGCTCGATAATCGGATTTACTCACTAATGTCGCTGGTGGATTTGCCGTGACTCTCTTACGAAACGAAACTCAGCGGCACAGTGCGGTACTCAAAAGTGCAGGTCAGGACCCTGTCGGCTTACTCCCACTCAAAATCCTGATTTTGCATCGTCGTTAATCGTGGTTGCATCTGGTTGTGTAGATTGACCCCAGTGGACACAAGTGGGTATAAACCCGAGTACTCAAACAATACCCAGAGTCTGGATTATTCATGAAAATCACTGATGGCTAAAATGGACAATCTCCAAAATCACTTTCATGCTCAATATCTGGCAAGTCAGTTTCCTGTTTGGTGGCTTTCAACAAAGAGACAAGGCGCTTAATCTTCGTGAGAAGTTCGTCATAAGTGATGATTGTTACGCCGTTGACGTTCGATCTGAAGTTCTCGAAAGTCCCCACTTTGATTTTGTCAGGACGCCCGTATTCGTCATGAAACTCTTTAGTGCAACCCAGGATCACGATACATTGAGGATTGAATGCTTCAAATTGCTCGGTTGAGTTTGCCTGGAGATTGCGCAGCTCTGTTGCGAGCGAATGCTTGTAACTAAGAACCTGATTAACCGCTCCACTTAAGTCTGAGCTAAGCGAATAGGACTGTCCTCTATATGGCCTGCCGAGCAAATGAGTGTCAGGTTTTTTGATTTCTATAATGGCAACGTTGCTCGTCGCTTCATTTCTAAAGATGAAATCAGCTTCATTGCCACCATGGTTTTCAATTGACTTGCCACCAAGATACATTTTTGACCCGAACAATACGTAAGGAGTAGAAAACAGTTGCTCAATAATCCATGGATATTTGCTGAGGATCTTCGTTTGCCAAAACTCTTCGCTGGTATTGCTGAAGTTTTCTTCGATGTCGGAAATCGCTCGCTCAAATAGTTCCAAGCTTAAGCTGGCTGATAGCTGATGGAGATTATCGACCTCAAGGTTGGACAAAACGCGAGAGAGCTCTTCGCGAGACTTTCCTTGAGTCAAGAGCTTCAGCAGCTCCTTTACAAGCTCAAAGTTTGTGTCCTCTTGAAGCATTCTTGCTGCCGATGCATCTTTCTTAAGTAGATTCAGCAATGCCATGCTTGCGTTGTTGACCTCGACATATGAAGTGTCCCAAGAAGGGATTCCGTCCATGGCGCCCGACAGGCGGTATAGTTTACTTAGGGCGTTAAAAAGTGCGCGAGTCTCGGAAGTGCTCAGAGAAAGTTTTAGGTAGTCGCCGGTCTTAACATCCAGCTTGGAGGCATGCTCTTCGCGTTTCTCCGATGGATAGAGATCTTCGCTCTTTCCCTTCTTCTCGTAGACCAGGGTTCCGCAAACTGCGTTCTTGGGTTCTTTTTGGTTTTCGACAATCTGCGGCTCAAAGGAGAACCGCATCATCGGACCACTTTTTAGGGTGACGGTTTCCGTGTTTGCGCTTTGCCTGGAAGTAGGGCTAACAACAATGGAATCATCATCATGCGATTGGTTAAAGAGTATTGCTTTCAAAAATTGCCCCTACTTTCCGGTCCAAGGACTCTTGCCGTCAGGGGTATTCACCCAATAGCCGGGGTCATAGGTTTGCTTCCAGTCCTCGTACTCCTCGCGGGTTATCTCCTTGGCATCGAGCCTCTGCTTCATCTCTTTCCAATCCCTAAGGAAGCCGTCGAAGGTCAAGCCAACGGTATAGAGACCGCCGGTGATGGCGGGTCGACCGTCAATTTCGGTGATGGTGTATCCATACAGCTCGTCGTTCTCCAGAAGGGCGTAGAAAAACTCCAATTGGGGCCCGAACTCCGGTGTGGACAGGTACTCCGGCCTGACTCTCAACGCCTTCGCGATGTGTTCCAGGACTTCCTTCTTTGGCTTGCGGTCGCCCAGCTCGTAGCTGCGCAAGGCGCTCTCGCTGATGCCGCTGAGCTCTGCCAGCTGCTTCTGGGTGAGCTGCCTCTTCTCCCTGAGTTTCTTGATCTTGCGGGAGTATAGCGGCGCTAAGCCGCCCTTGTACTTTCCACCAAACATTTTTCGTCCTGACGTAACGGATTCCATCAAGCGCATCGAAAACGCTATTCAAATGGTATTACCTCACGTAATTGTGAGCAATTCTCGAAATTTCTCCACACCTCACGATTTTGTGATGTATGCTGTGTGCGAAAGCAAACCTCATGTATTTGTGATGTTTGGAAGCTATTCAAGAATTCAGGCATTAGCTGCTCCTTAGTACCCAATAATCATTATTCCTTTTAAAGGAATGGTTATTCGCCCGCTTGCGTATAACGTCTTGAAGAAAGTAACTACTTTTTCAAAGTCTTTGCTTTGGGTTCCACTTGATTCGTAGATGTTCCTGACTGCGATGCATAAATAATTTGCATCCAGCATCATAGAAGCTTCAAAGAAATCTTTAAGGAACTGATAGTTAACGGTGGCGCGCCCCGCTTCAACCTCTACTACAATACCTTCATCAAGATTAAACGCATCTGCCCAAAAGGCTTTTTCTATTTTCCCTTGCTCCTTAAAAAGCACAGGCATTTCAAGGAGTTCCGACTTTTTCTTGCCACGCTCGACCAGAAATCCCGCGGATTCAAGATCACTTGCAACCACAGCAAGGACATCGTTGCTGGTTAATCTATTTTGAGGCGAAGCGATTTCGTCGAGATGATTGCTGAAGACTTCAACAATGGACATCATTCGTGCAGGGGGCCGCTGCGTATTTGGGAAATATAGCCAATTACAATCCATAAGGCGCCATCCTGTAGTTATCTTGCTTTTTCCTGCATTTCCTGACAATTATAAATCTTAATTTGGGCAAGGCATGAGTATCACTTGAGTCTCCCTATGGCAGTTCTTCGACTTTGGGGTGACTTAAATGAGTACGCTTACGTACTAAAGCGACAATGTGCCAGTTAATCGGCGTAAAATCGTGATGTTGTGAGTGCGCTGCTATCCGACGTTTATCTCGAAACGCATGTTCTTGCAGCTCAATCACATGAAAATGGCCCTTTGGATTGACTCCAGAGGGCCATTGGCTTTCATCGTTTCGGGTGGTTGGCAGGTAATTTCAGCGTATATCAAGCAACCAAAACACCTGTAAAATTACCTTATATAAACCTCACGATTTTGTGCGGAATCACTCCCACTCGATGGTTGCCGGCGGTTTGGAGGTGCAGTCGAGCACCACACGGTTGATCTGACGGCATTCATTGGTGATAC
>CALCKK010000017.1:0-1917 GCA_937966215.1 uncultured Collinsella sp.
AACCATAAGCACCTCACCGGTGTCATACTGCTGAACCACACAAGGAATCAGCCCACGGTCGTCGTATTTGAGCTCTGCCGCGGTTGTCACTTGCTCCATTTAGAAGTCCAATCTCACAGGTATTCCCTGGCTGGCCATGTATTCTTTGACTTCGCGAATACTGAAGGTCCCAAAGTGAAAGACACTTGCTGCCAGCACGGCGTCGGCCTCGCCCTCGATCACGCCCTCGGCAAAATGCTCGAGCGTGCCCACGCCGCCGCTTGCGATCACCGGGATCGGCACCGCGCGCGCCACGGCGCGGGTGAGTGCCAGGTCGAAGCCAGCCTTGGTGCCGTCGCGATCCATGCTGGTGAGCAAGATCTCACCGGCGCCGCGACGAGCCGCTTCCTCGGCCCACGCCACCGCATCGATACCCGTGGCGTTACGGCCGCCCGCGGTAAAGACCTCCCACTTGTCGGCTCCCGGCTCACCGGGCAAACCAACACGCTTGGCATCGATCGCCACGACCACGGCCTGGCTGCCAAATGCAGCGGCAGCTTGGCTGACCAGCGACGGATCGCGCACGGCAGCAGAGTTGAGCGACACCTTATCGGCACCGGCAGCCACCATGGTTCGCATGCCCGCCAGGTCACGAAAACCGCCGCCCACGGTATAGGGAATGGCCAACTCCTCGGCCGCATGCGCCGCCATCTCAATGGTCGTCGCACGGTTGTCGCTCGTCGCAGTGATGTCCAGGAACACGACTTCGTCCGCGCCCTCGCGGTCGTAGGCGCGCGCCAGCTCCACCGGATCGCCCGCATCGCGCAGGCTCACAAAGTTGACGCCCTTGACCACGCGGCCGTCCTTAACGTCCAGACAGGGAATCACACGCTTGGTAAGCATGGGCTACTCCTCCCCTCGGGCGGCGGCCAGCGCCTGTGCCAGCGTAAAGTTGCCCTCGTAGAGCGCGCGACCGGTGATCGCACCCTCAATAGCATCCTCACCCACCGCGGCAAGCGCGCAGATATCGTCGAGTGTCGAGATGCCACCCGAAGCCATGACGGGAAAACCCGCAACCTCGGCCACATGGCGATACGCCGCCACGTCGATGCCCGTCTGCATGCCATCGCGCGCGATGTCGGTGTACACCAAATGCTTAAAGCCCAGCTCGGAAAGCTGCGCCACGGCATCGTCGAGCGCCATGCCCGCGCCGTCACGCCAGCCGTTCACCTTGACCTGGCCGTCACGGGCGGCGATGTCTGCCACCAGCAGCTCGCCAAAGCCTTTGGCCGCCACCTCGGCAAAACCCGGCTCGGTCACCAGCACGGTCCCCAGCGCAATACGGCGCGCGCCATAGCCGGCCAGCTCGTCGATGCGTGCGAGCGAGCGGACGCCGCCGCCCACGTCCACGGACAGACCGTCGATGCCGCAGATAGCCTTGATCGCCGTCGAGTTGGCAGCGCATGCGTCCTCATCCTCGCCAAAGGCAGCGGACAGATCGACGACGTGCACCCAGCTTGCACCTTGCTCGGCAAACGAGCGGGCAACGGCCACGGGGTCGTCGGAATATACCTTGCAGCGGCTGCGATCGCCGCGCTCCAAGCGCACGACCTTGCCGCCGATCAGATCGATTGCGGGGAACAGGATCATCGGCCGGCCTCCTCGACGATGTTGACGAAGTTCTTAAGGATGCGCTGTCCCAGCGCGGAGGATTTCTCGGGATGGAACTGGCAGCCCCACACGTTGCCGTGGCGCACGATGCACGGGAAGCTCCGCGTGTAGTGCGTGCGCGCCAGAACATCGGCGGCATCGACATCGTCGGCCACCGCATAGCTGTGGGTGAAGTACATGTTGGCACCCTCGGCAAAACCAGCAAGCAGCGGGTCGGCCGCGCCGGCGGGCGTCATGTGCACCTGGTCCCAGCCCACGTGCGGCACC